>MKTC01000001.1 GCA_001897535.1 Bacteroidetes bacterium 37-13
CAGGAGACACAGGCGCAGCAGGAACTAACGGTACAAATGGCGTTACAGGTGCAACAGGCGATACTGGTCCTCAAGGTCCGGCAGGTGCGGTTGGCGCAACAGGTCCAACAGGAGCAACAGGAGCAACAGGCACAATGAATGGTGCAGCCGGTGGCGATTTAAGGGGAACTTATCCTAATCCAATAGTTGATGGAATTTTAGGAGACACAATTGTTGGTCCTAAACTTACTAATGGTGTTATAAAATACGATGGTACAAAATGGGTAATTGATAGCCTTGGAGGACAGTTTTGGAAGTTGACGGGCAATGCATTAACAAATCCGCTCACAAACTATATAGGTACTACCGATAGTACTCCACTTTCTATTAGAACTGTTGGGCGTGAAGCTATTAGGGTAGCCGCTAATAGCGATGTGATTATTGGCAATACAAATGCTATTGATAACAATATAAATTCAGGTTGGACAGGCACAAAAGTTCAAATAAATATGACTAACAAATCCGCAGCAGATGCCTCAGATGCTTTATTGCTTCGTATGTCATCAAATGGAAGTGCAGACAATGCTAAGTTGGTGTTTTTTAGAACACGTGGTAGTTTTCTAAATAATGGTGCAACTGGTGTTGTTGCAGGAAACGAATTAGGTAGAATACAGTGGCGTTCATATTATGGTACCGGTCCAGCAACTCCAACCGGAAGCCTTTCTACAAGTGCATATATTACCGCTTTTGCAGAAGGCGTTAATACTTTTGGGGCTGGAGGCAGGCTTGTTTTTGCAACTGCTCAGCCTATGGGTACGGGATCTACAGTAAATGCAATTATTGCTGCGAATGGAAATATGTCTATTGGAGGAGTTTTAAGTGGTATTTCTGCTGCTCCTGCTGATAAACTAATGGTAGATGGCTACATATTTGCTGATAGAACCGGACAAAATAATGGTATCAATGCACTCGGTGGAGGTATAAAATTGGGGAACTCAAATACAGGTATAATTTCCAATAGGCAAATTGCAGGACAAAACCAAAATGGGATAGACTTATACACATTAAATAATAAACGCTTATCTATTACTTCGGCAGGAAGGATTGGTATAGGACTTGGAAATGTAGAGCCTAACGCAACTTTCCAGGCAGAGTTAAGTTCTGGTATACAAAATGGATTGTTGATTTCGACTACTACAGCTCCGGCAGGTATTTGGGTGCGTACAAATGGTTATAACCTTAGCAATACAGCGAATAATTATGTGGGTAATCGTGGAATTATTACAAGTGGTGTAGGGGCAGGGATTGAATCTTATGCAGTTGAAGATGGAAATACTACCAGCAACCATGCTGGTGGCATATTTGGGGTGTACGATAATTCTCTATCCTTTTTCTTGGCTGAAGCAAAAGTAGGTGTTTATGAAAATGGTACTGCTTTCAAAATTTTAGGCACGGGTGGAATGTCCACTATTGTGAGAGATGCTGAGGATAAAGGCAGAATAATGTTTGCACCGGAAGCACCGGAAGTCTTATTCCAAGATTTTGGCGAAGGGCAGCTTGTGAATGGAAAAGCGCAAATTATGTTAGATCCAATATTTGCTAAAAACATTTTTGTTGATGCCAAACATCCATTGCGTGTTTTGGTAACGCTAAAAGGCGATTGCAATGGCGTTTATGTAACCAACGAAACATCTAAAGGATTTGAAGTGGTGGAGTTAAAAGGAGGCAACTCTAATGTGAAATTTACTTGGTTTGCTTCTGCAAACAGAGCAGATGAAAAGCGTGGTAATTATTCAAGTAAATATCAAGATTTGCGTTTCCCTGTAACAAAACTACTGGATAATAATACAGGAGAGGAGAATGCTTTAAGAATAAAACAGGAGCAAGAAAAAAGTAAAAAAATAAAAGAAGAAGAAAATAAGGCGAATCGTGAAATACAACGCAAGCAAATGGAAGAAAATAGAAAAGAGTTAGAGGATTTTAAGCGTGAGCAAAAGAACCAAGAACAAAAAACTAATTCTCCATATTAAGCGGTAATAAAATCTATTTTGGAGTAGGTTTGCTTTATGAAGAAAGGTAAAGTTTTAATAACAGAACCGGTTCACGAACTATTGCCAAAAGGGTTAGTAGAATTAGGTTTTGAAGTAGTGCATTTGCCGGAAATTACACGTGCAGAAGCATTAGAGGTTATTCAAGATTTTGAAGGCTTAATAATAAACAGTAAAGTAGTAGCCAATCGTGAACTATTATTAAAAGCAACTCAATTAAAGTTTGTGGCACGTTGCGGTTCCGGTAAAGAGGTTATAGATTTTAAATACTGTGTAGAAAATGAAATTATACCAATTACTTCACCGGAAGGAAACAGGCAAGCAGTTGCAGAACATGCACTTGGAATGTTGCTTTCGTTGCTTAATAATATTCATAAAGCAAGTAGAGAAGTTGCAGCAAAAAAATGGCTTCGTGAAAAGAATAGAGGTTTTGAACTTTACGCTAAAACGATTGGTATTATTGGTTTTGGAAACACAGGTGAAGCATTTGCAGAAGTGCTGCGCGGTTTTAACCCCACAATTTTAGCTTATGATAAATACCGAAAAAAATTTGGAAACAACTATATTGTAGAATCAAATTTGAACGAAATTTTTGAGCACGCTGATGTGTTGAGTTTGCATTTGCCTCTCTCAGAAGAAACCAAATATTTTGCAAACCAAAATTTCTTTTTGCAATTCAAAAAGCCTATTTGGTTTGTAAATACCTCACGCGGAAACTGTGTAAATACAAAGGATTTGCTCAATAGTATTCAAGAAGAGAAAATTTTAGGTGCAGCTTTAGATGTGCTTGAAAATGAGAAATTGGAGACCTATACGGATGCAGAAAATGAAATTTTTAAGCAATTACTTGAAACTGGAAAAGTATTGATAACACCGCATATCGCAGGCTGGACACACGAGTCTAAAAGGAAAATTGCAGAAGTTCTTTTGCAGAAAATAAGTGAATGTTATAGATAAACTTTCACTCAAATTCTTTCACGAAATAGAATTTTAATATTGCGCTATTAGCACATGTACGAAACTCCGTGCGGTGCAGGAACTTCCATTGGCGGTGCTGCCGGAGGCGAAGTAGCTACCTTTGAAGAACGCTGCGGTGGCATCATTTCATGGTTAAGTGTGCTTTCGGTAATTTCGGTGAGATAAATTTTTCTCATGTTTTTCAGTTTTTGTTTCAGATTAAGACTGTTTGATGTGGTGTTACGCAGTGGCAATTGAAAAAGTTACGTTGTTCAATAAATTTTATCGTTTACATTTGAAACTGCTTGAAAAATTAAAAACAAGTACAACAGCACAATGAAAAAGTTTTATGCACTTCCGCTTTTTGTTTTCAGTTTTCTTTTTGGCTTTAGTCAGCAACCAATACAGTTAGATTCAGCTGATATGCCATACATTGGTTTTAAGCAAAGAATTGCGCGCGATACTTTTCCGTTGCCCGCGGCCAACTACGGATCAAAAGGTGCAAATAAAGTTTACGACTTTAGCAATTTTACATTGTTCGGTTATGATACGATTGAGTGCCGTGCTTTAACTTCATCACAGCTAAGTAAATTTCCAAACTCTAAGATTGCAACTACACAAGATGGCAAGTCGTTTTTGTTTTCTAAAACAACTTCGAGCAATATTACTTGGCAAGGCTTAGATGGCGAAGTGATGCCAGGTTTTAGCACTGATGTTACTTTTAGCCCTGAACCTATTGTTGCGAAATTTCCTACAAAATATGGTAACACCTACAGTGGCACTTGGGGTTTTACTAAAACAGTTGCCGGCTCTGCGGTTGGGCAACCTTCGGTTAATCAAGTGCGTGTTACTTACACCGGAAAATATACCGATACTATTGATGGTTGGGGAAAAGTAATTACTCCATTCACACAATATAAATGCTTGCGCGATCAGCGATACGAATCCAGCAACACTAAAATTGAAATATCTTTTATTCCAAATATTTTTAGCAATTTCAGCAACACTTACGATACAACAAAACGCTACACATACTTAACCAAAGAAACCAAAGGCAGCGCACTCACATTTTCTTACGACACATCGGGAGCATTGAGCCAAGCAGCATGGAGTATGATTTTGCCAAACGCTCCGCTCGCAGGTTTTAAGTATTCTGTTTCTACAAATGGCTTGGTAACTTTTACTGATACAAGCGATAATTTACCTAAAACATGGAGTTGGAATTTTGGTGATGGTTCTCAATCTTCAACTTCGCAAAACCCTTCGCATGCCTATACTGCAAATGGAAAATACTATGTGTGCTTAACTGTAACAAACGATGGCGGAAGCGATGTTTTTTGCGACTCTGTTCGAGTTACAACGATTGGCGCAACTAATAATAAACCAACTGCAAAAAATGATTCTGCTTCTGTTGAACAACCGAATACTGTTTTAGTTAATGTGCTGGCAAACGATACCGACCCTGACCAAAATGCACTTGTTGTGAGTGTTGTGAAATTACCCAATCATGGAACTGTATCTGTTACAAGTAATAAAGTTTATTACAGTCCTGATTCTGCGTTTGTAGGCTTTGACACTTTACAATATAAAATTTGCGATAATGGTTCGCCTTCTTTATGCGATACTGCTTATGTTTTTATTGAAGTGAAAGAGCAAATAATATTGCCAATAGCATCATTTATTGATAGCATGACTTGTGGTCAAGGATTTTATACCAGCACTTCGCAAAATGCCGATTCTGTAGTTTGGAAATTAACTTCCGGAATGAATATAAGTGATACCATAGCTTCTGGCAATCAATTATTTTTAAAAACAAATGACTTGACATTTGGGGGGAATTTATGTTTGTATGCCTACAATAAATTTGGAGTTGATTCTTCTTGCAGGCAATTCACTTTTTCTTGCTTGGGAATAAATGAAGTGGAAGAAGATATTTTATACAAAATTTTTCCTAACCCAAGTTCCGGTTATTTCTATGTAAAAAATAATTTGCCGTTTTTAATGGGTGTAAAAACTATTCGTTTAATAGATTTAGGCGGAAGAATAGTAAGCGAAACCGCAGTGAATGAAAATAATGCTTATGCAGTGGTTGAAACTTCAAACTTGCAAGCGGGAAGCTACATTGCAGAAGTAGTTCTAATAAATAATAAAGTAGGAGGAAGGCTAAAAGTAATGGTTCAATAGAGCCGTTTGCTTGAGTTTCAATTTAATTAGTTTTTATTACTCGCAGTATTTGTGTTTGCTGCTTGTTAAATACTTTTGCAGTGTAAACTCCGCTTTGCCAATTCATGCCAATAGTAGTTGCGTTCGAGGCATTATCTATTGCATCAATCAACTTTCCGGCAGCATCAAAAAAATGAATATTTGCAGGCTGTTGAGTGTAAAAATGTGTTGAGTTTGAAAATACCGAAGGTGCAAAGTAGGCTTGTAATTCTTCTGTTTCACCAATACCGGAAACCGTGCAATTTAAGAAAGTATTGAGTTGTGTAACTTCTCCATTTTGCATTTGCACATTACTTACAATTTTTGTTTGGCAGCGACCAAGCGGGTCATAAAACCGCACGTCATAACTTCCGGAATCTGCAATACCGGTTTTGTAATCTGCAAGATAATTACTGCGTTTTACATTGTTTGAACCAACAAAACTCACTTCAATTCCTGCTAAATTTGTGCCTTGCTGTGTTTTTACTTTCCCTTCTAAATAGCATGCACGTTTATAGGTTGGCGTAAGCACAAACAAACCTTCTTCTCTATCGCTGGCAATAATATTTCCCGAAGGCAAAAATGGATAAACTCCCCAACAACCTTGAAAACCGGAAGCATCAGAAAATGGCGAAGTATCGTATTGTGCTACTTCAACCAAATTGTCGTTTTTGTGTGCATCAACAATAGTAACTCCGGCTCTATAATAGCTCACATGTAAATAACTATCGGGTAACACATACACATTGTGCGGTATTAAACTATCGTAATAAGAATGGCGATATTCATCAAGCAAAGTAATGTTGCTCAAGTCGCTTACATCATAAGCAGCAACTGTTGCAAAAGGCTTTTCATCAGTAGTGTAAAGATATTTTCCGTCTTTGGTGAGCCAGCAATTATGTGTAAACAAAAATGGTGTTTGGAAACGTGCCATAATTTTTGGGTCGCTGCGATCTTTTACATCTAAAATGGTAATATCTCCGTTTGAAATTTCTGCCGTCCACAGCGTATCGTTTCTCACGAAACAATCATGCACATAATGTTCATTGTATGCGCCTAAGTAAGTTGGATTCATAGGGTCTGGTTTTAAATCAAAAATCATAGTGCCTCCCGAAACTTGACTGCCATTCAAATACAAAAATCCTTTTTCATCTACAAAGCAAGTGTGCGAACGTCCGGCTTTGTATATTGTTTCATCTTTCCAAAAAACGGCATTTACCGAAGTTGGCAAATTGCTCATATCTACAATCATTAAGCCTTTTCTTCCATGTTCGTTAGTCATGTAAACATATTGCTTCCATGTTTTAGGTTCTTGCCACAAACTGCTGTCTCCTTCAATAAAAAATATTTCGTGCGGGTTGCTTGGGTTGGTTACGTCCACAATCGAAAGTCCATATTCTACACCCACTAAAGCATATTCTTTTTGGTGAAGCGAATCGTAGTAGCCCCAAATATTTGCAAGTGTTCCGTTGTATTGAAAATTGCTTCGAAATTGATAGTTCTTTTGCGCAAGTAGTGAAAAACTATGTAGAAAAATTATACCTACAATGATGAATTTGAGCAATTTAAACATGGCGTTAAGCTATTTATTTTTTCTCTTCAAATAAAGTGTCGTTAGTGCTTTGTTCGTAAACTCTGCTAATTGGAATTCCTGAATGAATGCGCATTTTTTTGTAGAGCAAATTTACTTCAACCAAACCAACCACATCTTCTAAAAATTTCCCATTCATATCAAAGAAACGCATAGTTGGCAGTTGGCTAACTTTTTGTTCGTTGTTCACTTCCAAGCCTTCAAAGCTTTCAAGATCAATGTATTTAATTAAGTAGCGTCCGTTGGCAAAATAAGCGATGGCATTGTCGCTCAATACTTCGTTTTTTAATGTTTTGCAGGGCGCACACCAACTTGCTCCAAACAATAAAATATAAGGCTGCTTTAATCGTAGCGCTTCGCGTTTTAGTGCTTTGTAAGAGCCGTCAAAATACTTTAAAGTATCGGGTGGAGCAGCTTTGCAAAAATTTATTGTGAGAAGAAAAAATGGCAGTATTAAACAACTGTTTTTTAATAGCTTTTTCAGCATAAATATTTTTGAATTGAGCAAAGGAAGTAGAAATTATTTCAACAAGTAAAAATTGTACGAAGCTAAATTGCGTAAAAGGTTTAACCCTGATTATGCAATAGAAATTTAAGCGAGATGAAATAGTACAAAATAGCTTCGAAACTGCGATAAAAGCATAATGAATTATGGTTTCTGAGCAGTTGAAGCAGATATAAAGTAGTATTTTATCGTAGTAAAGAATCTATTTCATAATCTGGGTTTAACCTATATTAGTTTTCATTATTCTTGCTGTGTTTACAGTATTATATTTTATGAGTCTTACAATCATTATCGCAATTATTACCGGCATCGTTTCTTTTGCAGCGTTCAATAAGCATGAGTTAGTGGATAAGCTACTTTTTTATCCTTACAGAATGTGGCGTTACAATGAATGGCATCGCTTGTTTAGTTGTGCATTTGTACACGCAGATATGATGCACTTGCTGTTTAATATGATTGCGTTTTGGAGTTTTGGAACTTTTGTAGAGCAATATTTTGGAGCCTATTTCCCATTTGGTGGAACATTGTATTTGGTAATGTATTTTGGCGCAGTGGCATTAGCTGATGGCTATAATTTATTCAAGCAAAAAGATAATCCGGGTTATAGAAGTTTGGGTGCAAGCGGTGGCGTTTCAGCAGTAGTTTTTGCAAGTATTTTAATTCATCCGATGGGTGGAATTTCTATCATGTTTCTGCCTTCAATTCCTGCCTATATTTTTGGACCGCTTTATCTTGCTTATTGTGCATATATGGCAAAGCAGGGAAATGATAATATTGGACATGTGGCGCACTTTACCGGAAGTGTAATTGGTTTTGTGTTTCCGCTCTTGCTTCAACCTGCTTTATTACCAAGGTTTTTTGCACAAATTATGGGAAATTAGCCTTCCTAAAATTCGCTAAACAATTTAAGTTTATTACTCCAATCTTAGGTTGGGGTAGTTAGGTATTTATATTCGCGCAGAAACTATTTTTCTTTTTTAAGTTCAGAATTTAATGAGTTTACCTTCACTCAGTTTGCGAAGACCTGTTTTAGCACTCGTGCTAAGTATTGTTATTGTGCTATTTGGTATTATCGGGTTCACGTTTTTGGGTGTGCGCGAATATCCTTCCGTAGATCCTCCTGTAATTACGGTGCGCACAGCTTACACCGGAGCTAATGCCGATATTATTGAAACGCAAATTACAGAGCCGTTAGAAAAGGCGGTAAACGGAATTTCGGGCATTAGAAGCATTTCTTCTTCGAGCAACCAAGGTTCCAGTGTAATTACGGTTGAATTTACTTTAGGCGTAAGTTTAGAAGAAGCTGCAAACGATGTGCGCGATAAAGTGAGCCAAGCAGTTCGGCAGTTGCCGCAAGATATTGATGCGCCTCCGGTGGTGTCGAAGGCTGATGCCAACAGCGATGCCATACTTTCTATGACCGTGCAGAGCGATAAACGCGCATTGTTAGAAGTAAGCGATTATGCTTCTAATGTGCTTTTAGAAAAACTGCAAACTATTCCGGGTGTGAGCCAAGTGCAAATTTGGGGCGAAAAAAAATATGCCATGCGCTTGTGGTTAGACCCAATGAAAATGGCTGCCCAAAATATTACTTTTCAAGATGTGAGTGCCGCATTGAAGAGAGAAAATGTGGAACTGCCGGGAGGAAAAGTTTATGGCAACGCAACTGAACTAACCGTAAAAACGTATGGCAGATTAACCACCGAAGATGACTTTGAAAACTTGATAGTAAAGCAAAGCGACAATGCAGTAATTCGTTTGCGCGATTTAGGTGAAGCTATTTTAGGTCCGGTAAACGAAGAAACTATTTTAAAGCTAAACGGTGTGCCGATGGTAGCATTGGCATTAGTGCCACAGCCTGGTTCCAACTATATTTCCATTACCGATGAATTTTACAAACGCTTTGAGCAAATAAAGAAAGATATTCCGCAAGATTATCAATTGGATATTATTCACGATAGCACGCGCTTTATTAAAAAATCAATTTCGGAAGTTGAAGAAACTTTGCTCATTGCTTTCATTCTCGTTGTGCTTATTATCTATCTGTTTTTTAGAGATTGGTTAATTGCAATTCGCCCGTTAATTGATATTCCTGTTTCGCTGATTGGTGCATTTTTTATTATGTACATCAGTGGCTTTACCATAAATGTACTCACACTTTTAGGTATTGTTTTAGCAACAGGTTTGGTGGTGGACGATGGCATTGTGGTAACTGAAAATATTTTCAAAAAGCTCGAAAAGGGAATGAATAAGCACCAAGCTGCAAAAGAAGGTTCCGAAGAAATTTTCTTTGCAGTAATTGCCACTTCCATCACTTTGGCAATAGTGTTTTTGCCTATTATTTTCTTACAAGGTTTTGTGGGAAGTTTATTCCGCGAATTTGGTATTGTGGTAGCAGGTGCAGTGCTTATTTCAGCTTTTGTTTCGCTTTCGCTTACACCTGTTTTAAACGTGTGGCTTACAAAAGATAACCAAAGCAAATCGTGGTTCTATAAAAAAACCGAACCGTTTTATGAATGGATGGACAATAGCTATCACGATACTTTACACTCTTTTATGAAACGAAAATGGTTGGGCGTAGTGGCATTGGTAGTTTGTATGTTTTTAATTGGCTTGTTTGGGAAAATTTTGCAGAGCGAATTAGCACCTTTAGAAGACCGCAGCATGTTGCGTTTGAGCATGACAGCGCCCGAAGGAACTTCATACGATTACATGGATAATTTTATGAACCGCATTACAACTTACTTAGTGGATTCAACTCCCGGAATGCGGAAAGTGCTTACTGTTACTTCTCCGGGATTTTCCGGTAGTGGTGCGGCAAACTCCGGCTTTGCCAGAGTTTCGCTGAAAGACCCTGAGGAAAGAAATATGTCGCAGCAGCAAATTGTAGATTACTTAAACAAAGGCATCAAGCAATTTAATGATGGAAAAATTTTTACCATTCAAGAGCAAACCATTTCCACCGGTGGTGCTGCGCGTTTCGGTTTACCTATTCAGTTTGTTATTCAAAATATGAATTTTGAAAAGATAAAAGAAGTGCTTCCAAAGTTTATGGAAGAAGTACAAAAAAGCCCGGTATTCCTTATCTCTGATGTGAATTTGAAGTTCAATAAGCCGGAATTGGAAATTGATATAAATCGCTTAAAAGCAAATGAATTAGGCGTGAGTGTTTTAGATATTTCAAATACTTTGCAGTTGGCGTTTAGCGCGGGCAGGTTAGGCTATTTTATTATGAACGGAAAGCAGTATGAAGTGATAGCGCAAGTGAACCGCGATAATCGCGATGAGCCGATTGATATTACTAAACTTTATGTGCGCAATAATCAAGGTGAATTGATACAGTTAGATAATTTAGTGAGTATGCGTGAAGTGAGCAATCCGCCACAGTTGTATCACTTTAACCGATATAAGTCTGCAACAGTTTCTGCAAGTTTAGCTCCCGGAAAAACAATGGGCGATGGCATTGCAGAAATGCGCAGAATTGGCGATAAACTTCTGGACGAAACTTTTAGCACCGATTTGAATGGTGCATCGCGCGACTTTGCTGAGAGTTCTTCTAATACCACATTTGCATTCTTGTTAGCACTTATTTTGGTGTACTTAATTTTAGCTGCACAGTTCGAAAGTTTTATCGATCCATTGGTAATCATGTTCACTGTTCCATTGGCTATTGCTGGCGCTTTGCTCAGCCTTTGGATGTTTAACCAAACCATCAATATATTTTCTGAAATAGGCATTATTATGCTTATTGGTTTGGTAACTAAAAACGGTATTTTAATTGTGGAATTTGCCAACCAAAAACGAGAAGAAGGAATGGAAAAAATTGAAGCAGTTGTTACCGCTTCTACCATGCGTCTGCGCCCGATTTTAATGACAAGTTTAGCCACTGCTTTAGGTGCAGTGCCAATTGCTTTTGCTATCGGAGCCGGCTCGCAAAGCCGCATTCCGCTTGGTGTTGTAATTATTGGTGGCATTATGTTTTCGCTATTGCTCACCTTGTTTGTAATCCCTGCCATGTATGCCATGATGAGCAGAGCAAAAACTGTAAAACATTAATTTTATGAACCTGAAACAGATATTGCCTTTTGTTATATTTTTAGTTGCGTTTACAAGCTGTTTGCATGCTCAAAAACTAACCGTGCAAGATGCTATTGAAATTTGTTTAGAAAAGAATTTCGATATTGTTTTGGCACGAACAGATTCTGCCATTGCCAAAAGAAATAATACTATTGGCAATGCAGGAATGTTGCCAAGCATTTCTGTAAATGCTGGAGTAAATTACGGGTTAAATAATTTGCACCAAAAATATACCAACGGCACAGAAATAAATCGCAATGGTGTAAACTCCCTTAATGCTAATGCTTCTGCCAATTTAAACTGGACTTTGTTCGATGGGTTAAAAATGTTTTTTGCTAAGAAAAGACTTTCCATGCAAGAGTCGTTTTCTACTTTATTGCTAAAAGACCGAGTGCAAGCAAGTGTTGCAGATGTGTTAAACAGTTATTTCGGTATTGTGCAGCAAAAGCAAAATGTAGCAGCATATCAAGAAGCGCTAAAACTTGCTGAAGAGCGATTGAAAATTGCAACTTCAAAAGTTGAGTTAGGCGTTACTTCAAAAACAGATGCATTGCAAGCAAGAGTAGATGTGAATGCTATAAAATCTGGTTTGTTGAAACAGTTAGTGCTTTTAGAAAACACGAAGCAAACACTAAACACGCTTTTGGCACGCAATGTTGAAACTCCTTTTGAAGTAGAAGACTCAATCGTTTTTAATAATGAATTGAGTGTGCAATCACTTCAAGAAATAAACAACAATTTTGCTGTGCAGGCGGCAAATGTACAGGCGCAAATTTCTAAACAGTTATTAAAAGAAACGCAGGCACTTCGCTCTCCTGTAATTGTGGGCAATGCAGCTTACAGCTATAATTATTCAAAAAGTGCAGCAGGATTTTCTTTATTCAACCAGCAAAATGGTCTCACGCTTGGTGCTACATTGGCATTCCCAATTTTTAATGGCTTAAATTTGAATAGGCAAGTAAAAATTGCCAAGATGAACACATTGCAAGCAGAAACAAATACGGAGCAAATAAAACTGCAAGTTTCTTTGTTGCAGAAAAAAGCTGCCCGTGAGTTTGAACTTGCTGCTGATGTATTAAAATTAGAAGAAGAAAATATTGGTTATGCACGCGAAAATGTAATGATTGCCACAGAGCGTTTTAAGCTATCGCAAAGCACTTCAATAGAATTTCGCGAAGCACAAAAAAGCTATGAAGACGCTTTGCTTCGTTTGGTTTCAGCGCGCTACGATTTAAAGAAAGCAGAAACTGAACTGCTCCGCTTGAGTGGGAAAATTGTGCAGTAAGTGATGAGTTTGCCTCGCAGTTTGATATGTGAAAGAGAAATCTTTACAAGAAACTCAATTTGATTTTGCTAAACTTTGCCTCCAGCTATATGTTGTTTTATCCTCTTTAAAAGTTTTCAACCCAAATTATTTTTTAACTGAGTAATCTCGCTTTATTATTGCCGTTCAAATTTTCAAAAAAATCATGAGCATCATTACAGCCATTCACGCACGTCAAATTTTAGATTCAAGAGGAAACCCAACTGTGGAAGCAGAAGTTTTAACTTCAAACGGTGGATTTGGAAGAGCGGCTGTGCCGAGTGGCGCTTCAACCGGAAAGCACGAAGCAGTTGAATTGCGCGATGGTAAAAAGAATGCTTATTTAGGAAAAGGTGTTTTAAAAGCAGTTGATAACATCAACAAAATTATCGCCAAAGAATTAAAGGGTTTTAATGTGTTTGAGCAAAATGCTTTTGATAAAGCATTGCTATTGATGGACGGCACACCGAACAAAGCAAAGCTTGGTGCAAATGCAATTTTAGCAGTTAGCTTAGCCGTAGCAAGAGCCGCAGCCGATGAATTGGGTATGCCGCTTTACCGCTATGTTGGCGGAGTGAGCGCAAATACTTTGCCGGTGCCAATGATGAACATTTTGAACGGTGGCGCTCATGCAGATAACAAAATAGATTTTCAGGAGTTTATGGTGATGCCGGTTGGTGCCGATACGTTTAGCGAAGCATTACAAATGGGCGTAGAAATTTTTCACCACTTAAAAGCTGTTTTAAAAAAGAAAGGTTACAGCACCAATGTGGGCGATGAGGGCGGTTTTGCTCCTGATATTGCCAGCAACGAAGCGGCTATTGAAATTGTACTCATGGCGATTGAAGCAGCAGGTTACAAGCCGGGACACAATGTGTACATTGCAATGGATGCTGCAAGCACCGAATTTTATGATGAAAAATCTAAACTTTACCATTTCAAAAAAAGCAGTGGAAAGAAATTAAAGAGCGAAGAAATGGTTGATTATTGGGCACAGTGGTGCAAAAAATATCCAATACTTTCAATCGAAGATGGAATGGCAGAAGACGATTGGAAAGGCTGGGCGCTTTTAACCGAAAAATTGGGAAATAAAATCCAGTTGGTTGGTGATGATTTATTTGTAACAAATTCAACTCGTTTGCAACAAGGAATTGATAAAAATGTAGCCAATTCTATTTTGGTGAAAGTAAACCAAATTGGCTCTTTAACCGAAACAGTTGAAGCAGTTTCTTTAGCTACAAAAAACAGCTACACTTCTGTAATGAGCCATCGCAGCGGTGAAACAGAAGATACAACCATTGCTGATTTAGCTGTAGCATTAAATTGCGGACAAATTAAAACCGGCTCGGCTTCAAGAACCGATAGAATTGCTAAGTATAACCAATTGATTAGAATAGAGGAGGAGTTGGGGCATACAGCATATTATCCCGGCAAAAACTTTAAGTTTTTGAAGTAACTTGCTTTCTCTATTTCATTACAAAGTAACTTTTCTTGCCGATTTTACCGATAGAAAAGCACTCTCTTTCAAACTTAAAAATATACATAAAGTACTTTTTTTGTATTGATAATCAATAGGTTTATGGTACGTGCTTAATATTTTCGCATAAATATTTGGTAATACTCTCATAATATTGCTACCTTTGCAGCCCGTTTTTAAAAACTATCACGGAAAAAATTATGCAATCACGTAGCTATTCAACAAAATCGGTACCTGCTCACGAAATACAGCGCGAGTGGTTTATTATTGATGCCGAAGGAAAAACTCTTGGGCGCATGGCGAGCAAAATTGCTGCCATTTTGCGCGGAAAACACAAGCCAACATTCACTCCAAACAGCGATTGTGGCGATAATGTAATTGTTGTAAATTCAGCAAAAGTTCGTTTAACAGGAAACAAACTAAGCGAAAAGCAATTAGTTCACTACACAGGTCACCCGGGCGGTCAGCGTTTCCGTACTCCACGCGAAATTTTAGCTAAAAACCCAAATGAGCTTATTGAACTTTCAGTAAAAGGAATGTTGCCTAAAACTGCATTGGGTCGCCAAATGTTTCGCAGATTGTATGTGTACAGCACCGGTGAACATTTGCAAAGTGCACAACAACCTAAATCACTAAACTAAATTCATTAAAAAAAGATTAAACAAACCGAATGGATAAAGTAACCGTAGGAAGACGCAAGGCGGCTGTAGCCCGCGCTACCGTTAAAGCCGGAAAAGGGTCAATTCTTATTAACGGAAAAGACTATAAAGATTATTTTCCTGAAGCATATCTTCAACACAAGGTTGAAGCACCTTTGAAAGTGTCTGAATTAGAAGGCTCATTAGACGTTTCTATCAATGTTTTTGGTGGAGGTGTAAAAGGTCAAGCAGAAGCTATTTCTTTAGCTATTGCAAGAAGCATCATCGTTACCAACGAAGATAAAAGACCAGCTCTTAAGAAAGAGAAATTGCTTCGCAGAGATGCAAGAGTGGTTGAAAGAAAGAAAACCGGATTGCGCAAAGCACGTAAGAGAGAGCAATACAGCAAACGTTAATCATTTATTCACGAAGATTTTAATTTCAAAAATATTATGCAAAAATTATCTCAGGAAGCACTTTTAGAAGCCGGAGTTCATTTTGGACACTTAAAGCGCAAATGGAATCCAAAAATGTTACCTTACATTTTCACTGAAAAGAAAGGTATTCACATTATAGACTTAAACAGAACACAAGAAAAATTAGAAGAGGCAGCAAGTGCACTTCGTTTCATGGCAAAAAGCGGCAAAAAAATTCTTTTTGTAGCTACTAAAAAGCAAGCCAAAGAAATTGTGAAAGAAGCTGCAAAGCGTGTAAATATGCCATTTGTAACCGAACGTTGGTTAGGTGGTATGCTTACTAACTTTTCTACCATTCGCAAAAGCATTAAAAAGATGCAAACCATCGAAAGAATGCTTGCTGATGGCACTTTAGAAAGCACAACCAAAAAAGAGAAATTGGTTTTAACGCGCGAGAAAGATAAAATGGAAAAAGTTTTAGGCGGTATAAGCGCTTTAAACAGAGTTCCCAATGCAATTTTCTTAGTAGATATTTCTCACGAAGATATCGCTTTAAAAGAAGCTCAACGCTTAAACATCAACACTTTCGGTATTGTGGATACCAACAGCGATCCAACTAAAGTAGATTTTGCAATTCCTGCAAATGATGATGCTGCTCAATCTATCGCTATCATCACCAATTTTATTGTTGATGCCATTGCAGAAGGTTTAGCAGAGCGCGCTTTAAACAAAGATGAAGAAAACGATGTAGAAGTTGATGACGAAAAAAATCACTTTGACGAAATTAAAGAAGAGGAAAGCGGTGAAGACGGAAAAGGTCGCAGACGCAGAAGTGGCGGAAGTGGTCATGGAGGTGGAGCCGGAACTGGTGGTGCAGGCAAAAGCCGTAGCCGTTCAGGTGGTGGCGCAGGTCCAAGAAAGTAATAATAAGCGCACAAAAGGCGCAATTTGATTAGTAAATTAAAAGGAGAAAAAAAATGTCAGTTACAGCATCACAAGTAAATGAACTTCGTAACCTTACCGGTGCCGGTTTAATGGATTGCAAAAAAGCACTTACCGAAAGCGGAGGCGATGTTCAAAAAGCTATTGATTATTTAAGAAAAAAAGGCGCTAAAGTTGCCGAACTAAGAGCAGGTCGCGCTGCTTCTGAAGGCGTAGTTATTGCTAAAACTACTGCCGATAACAAAAAAGGTGTAGCAGTTTATCTTTCTTGCGAAACAGATTTTGTTGCTAAAAACGAAGACTTCCGCTCTTTGGCAGAATCTATTGCAGACTTAGCTTTAAACAACAATATCGCAGACTTAGATAGTTTGTTAGAAGCTAATTTAAACGGTTCTACAGTAAAAGCATTAGTGCAAGAAAAAGTTTCTGCTATTGGCGAGCTTATCAATGTCTCTTCTTTCGAAACATTAGAAGGCGAAAGCTTAGTAGCTTACAACCACATGGGTAATAAAATTGGTGTTTTGGTTGCCGTAAACCAACCACTTACCGATGCTATTACTGCTGCAGCTAAAGATGTTGCTATGCAAGTAGCAGCTATGAACCCTGCTGCGGTTGATGCTTCTGGTGTTCCTGCTGAATTAATTGAGAGAGAAAAAAGTATCGCTCGCGAAAAAGCAGTTGCTCAAGGCAAACCTGAAAATATTTTAGATAGAATTGCAGAAGGTGCAGCAACAAGTTTTATTAAAGAAAATACTTTGCTTACCCAACCATACGTAAAAGACGGTAGCAAAACAGTTGCACAATTCTTAGGCTCTACCAGCACAGGCTTAACCGTTACAGGTTTTAAGCGTGTAGCTTTAGGTGTTAAGTAATTATTGTAATTCTTATCGAATTGTAAAAAGGCTAAGCATCATGTTTAGCCTTTTTTTATGGAAATATGTTATATAATTAGTAGCTTCTTTAGAAAATTTCTACCTTCGCGCCCGCAAAAAAGAAACCGTGTAAAACTTTTTTAAATAAAGAATCATTCAAAATAAATAAATACGGTTTAGTACAAAATATATGAATATTAAAAATATCGCCATCATTGCCCACGTAGATCACGGCAAAACTACATTAGTTGATAAACTGCTACACCAATGCAAACTGTTTAGAGATAATCAACAAAGTGGTGAGTTGATATTAGACAACAATGAAATTGAGCGCGAACGCGGAATTACCATTTTGGCGAAAAACGTAGCGGTGGAATACAAAGGTTTTAAAGTAAACATTATTGATACTCCGGGCCACGCAGACTTCGGTGGAGAAGTAGAGCGCGTATTGAATATGGCTGATGGTGTATTGCTTTTGGTTGATGCTTTTGAAGGCGCTATGCCGCAAACACGTTATGTGTTGAGCAAAGCTATTGCACTTGGCAAAAAGCCGATTGTGGTGGTAAATAAAGTAGATAAACCGAACTGCCGCCCCGATGAAGTTCACGAAAGTGTTTTCGACCTAATGTTTAACTTAGGAGCCAATGAAGACCAACTCGATTTCCCTACAGCTTACGGCAGCGCCAAAAATGGTTGGATGGGTGCAGATTGGAAAACACCTACCGATGATGTAACTTACTTATTGGATTTAATTGTTGAGAAAATTCCTTCACCTGAAAAGCGCGAAGGAACTATTCAAATGCAAATAACTTCACTTGATTACTCAAGCTATATAGGTAGAATTGCCGTGGGCAGAGTAACACGCGGAACTTTGCAAAGCGGTGCTCCGGTGCAACTTATTAAGCGCAAAGGCGGAATGGTGAAATCAAGAATAAAGGAACTTTATATTTTTGATGGTTTGGGAAAAATGAAAACTGAATCGGTGCAGTGCGGAGATATTTGTGCGGTTGTGGGAATTGATGGTTTTGATATTGGCGATACCATTGCCGACTACGAAAATCCTGAAGCGCTTCCACCAATAAGCATTGATGAGCCAACCATGAGCATGGTGTTTACTGTAAATAATTCACCGTTTTTTGGTAAAGAAGGAAAGCACGTTACCTCACAAAAAATACGCGAAAGATTAGAAAAAGAGTTAGAGAAAAACTTGGCTTTGCGTGTAGAAGATTCTCCAAATGGCGATTCGTTTATCGTGTTTGGTAGAGGTATTTTGCACTTAGGCGTTTTAATTGAAACCATGAGACGCGAAGGCTTTGAGTTGTGCATCGGAAACCCGCGCGTAATTGTGAAAGAAATAAATGGCCAAAAATGTGAGCCGGTGGAAATTCTTACCATCGACTGCCCGGAAGAAACCAGCGGAAAATGTATTGAATTGGTAACGATGCGCAAAGGTGCATTGCTTATCATGGAACCGAAAGGTGATGTAATGCACATGGAGTTTGAAATGCCTTCGCGCGGTATTATCGGGTTAAGAACTTTAATATTAAACGTGAGTGCCGGAGAAGCAATTATGGCACACCGTTTTAAAGAATTTCAACCTTGGAAAGGCGATATTACTTCAAGAATGAACGGCACTTTAATTTCAAAAGAAATGGGCAGAGCAACTGCTTATTCAATTGATAAATTTCAAGATAGAGGCGTGTTCTTTATTGAACCGGGAGTAGAAGTTTACGAAGGTCAAATTGTGGGCGAAAACAATAAAGATAACGACTTGGTGATAAACATTACTGAAGCAAAAAAGCTTACCAACTTCCGTGCTTCGGGTACTGACGATAAAGCCTCGGTTACGCCTCCAATAATTATGAGTTTGGAAGAATCTATGGAGTATATCCAAGAAGATGAATACGTTGAAGTAACACCAATTTCGATTCGCCTTCGCAAAATATTGTTGAGAGAAACGGATAGAGCAATTGCTAAGAAAAAAGGCGCAAACGCTTACATTTAGTTGTAGGTTTTCGCATAGTATAATTGCTAATTTGGGTGAAACTGAATATTTAGTTTAGCTTTTTATTATTTTCGTTTTTATGAGTGATAAAGAAGTAATTCTTGAAAAAGAAAACGTAACTGCATTTAATAGCGATGTGGCTGCAAACCAAGGCTACCGCTACACAAACAATGCACCATTTTCTTCAGTAGTAGCCAATTTGCGACCAACGCAAGAAACCTTGAAACTGATAGATAAATCTGCAAAAACTTTAGTGGATATTGGCTGTGGCGATGGCACTTATACCTCAGAAATTGCAAAGGCTCGTCCCGATTTAAAAATCACGGGTTTCGATCCGGCATCAGTTGCAATAGGTTTAGCAAAAGAGAAGTTTCCAAATATAAATTTTGAGGTTGCCAATTTATTAGATGCAGCTTCTATGCCAACGCAACAGTTTGATATTGCTGTAATTCGCGGAGTACTACACCATTTAACCGATCCTGCTTTGGCAATAGAAAATGCTGCAAAAATTGCGCGTAAGGTTATTATTATTGAACCCAATGGCAATAACCCAATTCTTAAAGTAATTGAGAAAACTTCAAAATACCATATTGAACACGAAGAGCAATCGTTTTCGCAAGCATTGCTAAGCAAGTGGTGCGAGGAGAAAAACTTAAAAGTTGAATCGCTTACCGTAATTGGTTTTGTTCCGTTTTTTTTTCCTACTTTTCCTGCAAAAGTTATTTATTTCTTTCAACCATTTTTAGAAAAATTTTGGTTGTTAAAGAAATTTTTTGGCGCACAAATAGTTATTGTAGCAACCAGAAAATAACATGGATAATCCGCTGGTCGCCATTGTAATTCTAAACTTTAACGGAAAGAAATTTTTACAGCAATTTCTGCCGAATGTAATTGGAAATTCTAATGAAGATTGGGCACAAGTAGTGGTTGCCGATAATGGCTCTACCGATGGCTCTGTGGCTTATTTGCAAGCACATTTTCCTAACATTAAGTTGTTAGCTTGGGAAGAAAATTTAGGCTATGCCGGAGGTTACAATAAAGCGCTGTCGCAGATTGATGCAACATACTTTGTATTGTTGAATTCTGATGTGGAAGTAACCAAAGATTGGCTTTTACCGGTAGTTGCATTGCTACAAAGTGATGACAAAATTGTGGCTGCACAACCCAAGATTTTAGACTATAATAGAAAAGATTTTTTTGAATATGCCGGTGGCTCAGGAGGTTTTTTAGATGTGTATGGCTATCCGTTTGCTGCCGGAAGAGTGTTTGATACAGTTGAAAAAGATAACGGGCAATACAACCAACAGATGCCAATTTTTTGGGCGAGTGGTGCATGTCTTTTTGTGAATGCAGAAGCATTTTGGCAAGTTGGTGGTTTAGATGCAGATTTTTTTGCACACCAAGAAGAAATTGATTTGTGTTGGCGCTTGCAGCGCGCAGGTTTTGAAATTTTTAGCTGTCCAACATCTGAAGTTTTTCATGTTGGCGGAGGCACACTTAACTATGCGAATCCGCACAAAACATTTCTGAATTTTAGAAACAACTTAACCATGCTCAGCAAAAATTTATCGGTAGGAAGACTTTGCTGGCTGCTTCCGCAGCGCTTGGTTTTAGATGGTGTGGCGGCTTTGCAAAGTGTAATTAAGAATAAATCGTTTGGTGATTTATGGGCAATTTTAAAAGCGCATTTTGCTTTTTATTTATCAATTCCTTCTATTATTAAAAAGCGCAAAGCGGTGAATTTACCTTACACCCTGCCTGTAACCATGTACAAGCGCAGTGTGCTTTGGAAATATTTTATAGAGCGCAAAAAAACGGTGCGAGAATTGTTTAAAATAGGGTAGGGAGGACGTGCAAATTCTTTGTGAAGTTTATCACAATTTCATTGAGTAATATATTACTTTTGTAGGAATCTTCTCTCTTTTTTTATTTAGGCCACTATTGATTATAAGCCATACTTTTTTAGCTTCGCACCTTTTAAATGAAACCAAAAAAGAAAGAACATTGGGATTTAATTATTGAACCCAATAGGAGTTTATTAAACATAAAACTAAAACAGCTTTTCCGATATAGAGATTTGCTCATACAGATGGTACTTAGAGATATTACCGTTGTATATAAACAAACTGTTTTGGGGCCAATTTGGTTTTTTGTTCAGCCAATATTAACTACTGTTATTTATGTATTTGTTTTTGGCAGAATAGCCAATATTTCTACCGATGGAATCCCCGGTCCCTTATTTTATATGGGCGGTATCGTTATCTGGAATTATTTTGCAGATTGTTTTAATAAAACATCCGACACATTTGTACAAAATGCCGGAGTGTTTGGCAAGGTTTATTTTCCTCGC
Source organism: Bacteroidetes bacterium 37-13 (assembly GCA_001897535.1). Taxonomy (GTDB): domain Bacteria; phylum Bacteroidota; class Bacteroidia; order Chitinophagales; family LD1; genus UBA7692. Next base: position 21,363 of record MKTC01000001.1, read on the forward strand.
TTAATTTCACCCTTATCTGTTGTTATATCTAACTCCATTAAATTTGTAATTCAAATTGTTCTTTTCCTTGTAATATATGTTTACTATTTTGCAACAACAGGGAATCTACAACCACAAATTAGTTTGTTGGGCCTGCCACTATTTATTATTTTAATGGCAGCACTTGGCTTAGGATTAGGTTTAATTTTCAGTTCGCTTACCACCAAGTATAAAGATCTAAAATTTTTAATTCAGTTTGGTGTTCAGTTACTAATGTATGCTACACCTATTATTTATCCACTAAGCACTATTCCTGAAAAACTGCAATTTTATTTTAAACTAAACCCTATAACACACATTGTTGAAGGCTTTAAATACGCTTTCTTTGGCATAGGATATTTTAATCCCGTATGGCTACTATATAGCACCGCAGTAATTTTATTAGTTTTAATATTGGGTATAATTGTATTTAATAAAACTGAAAAAGATTTTATGGATACTGTTTAAATAGTAGCGATTAAAGAGGTATGAGTGATATTGTTTTAAAAGTTGAGAATTTAAGTAAGCTATACCGGCTGGGCGAAGTTGGTACAGGAACTATTTCGCACGATTTAAACCGATGGTGGGCAAAAATTCGCGGTAAGGAAGATCCTTACGCTTTGGTAGGGCAAGTAAATGATAGAAGCCAAAAAGCCGAGAGCGACTATGTGTGGTCGTTGCGCGATATAAATTTTGAAGTAAAGCAAGGCGAAGTACTTGGTGTTATCGGTAAAAACGGAGCAGGAAAATCTACGCTGCTAAAATTGATTTCACAAATTACATCACCAACCACAGGAAGCATAAAAGCCAAAGGCAGAATTGCATCGTTATTAGAAGTTGGTACAGGAATGAATCCTGAATTAACGGCACGCGAAAATATCTATTTGAATGGTGCAATTCTTGGAATGACCAAGAAAGAAATCGCCAAAAAATTTGATGAAATAGTGGACTTTTCGGGCTGCACCATGTATGTGGATACGCCCGTAAAGCGCTTTAGTTCCGGTATGCGTGTGCGTTTGGGTTTTGCGGTAGCAGCTTTTTTAGAGCCGGAAATTTTAATTGTTGATGAAGTACTTGCAGTGGGCGATGCCGAGTTTCAAAAAAAGGCAATAGGCAAAATGAAAGATATTTCTGCCGGAGGCGGAAGAACGGTTTTGTTTGTGAGTCATAATATGGCAGCGGTTAAGAGTTTGTGTAGTAGATGCATATTACTTAATAATGGAGAATTGATTTTCAATTCAAGTTCAGAGTTAGCAATTATGAAATATTTAGCTTCAGAAGAAACATCAGATAATATAATAATAATTGATAAATCTATTGATAACATATTTCATTTAAAAGAGATTGAAATATATTCCTCTGATAGAGGAAATAAAGTTTTAATACATGAGCAAATAAAGATTATTGTATCTATTCAAATACTTGAAAATTCAACTTGGGGCTATCATGCTAATTTATTTATAACTGATGGCTCAGACTTGATTGTTTTTGCAATGAGTAGCAGGGATATTCAACTTAAAGATAAAGGGATTTACGCAGTTGAATTTACTATTCCTTCTAACTTTATAAATAATATTTTTTATGGAATAGATTTAAATATCATAAAAAATCAATCAGAATCAATTTATTATAAAAAAAATATTCTTACAATTGAAGGTGTTGATATTGCAAAACGAGAAGGATGGTTGGGTAAAGTCCCAGGTATATTAAGACCTACAAATTTTGTAGGCAAAACAATTAAATTAGTATGATATTAAATTTAATTAGAACAATTAAGAAAAGATTATTTTGTAAAAAAATATATGTCTTTGGAGATAGTCATACGCAGTGTTTTTCGTATATAAATACCTTTTATGGAAAGAGATGTGGTTATGTTTTTGATGTAATGAGAATTGATGGCGCTACAGCCCATGGATTAAATAATCCTAACTCAAAAACATTAGCGTTACAAAAATTTAGTGAAAAAATATCAATAATAAATAATAATAAAACAGTAATCTTTTTATTAGGAGAAGTGGATGTCGGGTTTGTTATTTGGTATCGTGCATTGAAATATAATGAATCCGTTGAAAAACAGTATAATGAATCTATTAACACTTATACTAATTTTTTGAAAACCATTGCAGAGAGAGGACATTCAATAATAGTAATGTCAGTTCCATTGCCTACAATTAAGGATAACCTAGCATTAGGAGATGTAGCAAATTTAAGAAAGGAAGTTAAAGCCTCTCAAGTAGAAAGAACTCAATTAACTTTAAAATATAATAAAGAATTAAAAGAAATATGCAGGAAGAATAATTATATTTTTTTAGATTTTGACAAATATTTACTGGATAATAATACTCAACTAATTAAAAATGAATATCTTAATAAAAATTATTTAGACCACCATCTTGATAATTTAAATTATGCGAATATAATTATTAAAGAACTAGACTTAATTTATGATTCCCGTAACTCAAACATTCCTGCCTCCTATTGATGAATATCAAGCTCAAGTGCAGAGAGCATTTGATAACCGTTGGCTGACGAATAGAGGAGAATTAGTGAAAGAGTTAGAGGAGAAATTAAAATCCTACCTTTCTGTTGATTGGCTAACTATTACTAATAACGGAACAATACCACTACAGATTGCTATAAAACTATTAGGCAAAGGAGGTGAAATTATTACTACTCCATTTAGCTATGTAGCCACAACAGCTTCTATAGTTTGGGAAAATTGCACTCCAGTCTTTGTTGATATTCATCCGGAATATTTAACCATAGATGAAACAAAAATTGAACAAGCTATAACTGAAAAAACAACTTGCATTTTAGCAACTCATGTTTTTGGCAACCCTTGTCATATCGAAGCAATAGAAATAATTGCTAAAAAATATGGTTTATCTGTAATTTACGATGCTGCTCACAGTTTTGGAGTTAACTATAATGATCAAAGTATTTTTAATTATGGAGATGTGAGTACTTGTAGTTTTCACGCAACTAAGTTATTTCATACAGGAGAAGGCGGTGTCATGTTTGCAAAAGATAAAGACTTACAGCACAAACTTTTTTATGCTCACAATTTTGGTCATAATGGACCATTAGCTTTCCATGGTTTAGGTATCAATGCAAAAATTAGTGAATTGCAAGCAGCTATGGGTTTAGCTGTTTTTCCATATATTGAAACCATCATTAAAGAGAGAAAATATGTAGTAGAGCAGTATGATAAATTATTAGATTTCTCTAAAATACAGAAACTAAAAATCAGAGCAAATACAGAGTGGAATTATAGTTATTATCCAATAATTTTTGAAACTGAAACTACCTTATTGAAGGTTCAAGAAGTATTAAATCAAAAAGAGATTTTTCCAAGAAGGTACTTTTACCCATCGTTGAATACTATCGAATATGTGAAAGGGCAATCTATGCCTATATCTGAAGATATTGCAAGCCGAATTATGTGTTTACCTCTATATGTAGGACTTGAACTAGATAAGATAGAAGAAATATGTTCTTTAATTAATGAATAATACGCTCCAATTCGTGAAATTGTTATCAATATGGTAGCACATCGTGATCATCGGGATGGTTCAAGTATACTCATAAAGATTTTTGATGATGGGATTGAGTTTTATAATCCAGGAAAACTATTTGGAGGAATTAACATCCAGGATTTATTGAGTGGCAACTACACTTCCAAATCAAGGAATAAACTTATTGCTAAAGCATTTAAAGAAATTGGATGGATTGAGCGATATGGTTCTGGTATTCTCCATATCCCCAAAAAAATACGAGGATTATGAGGTAATACAACCTATATTTGAAGAGTTTAATAATGGTTTCTGAGGGATTGTATACAACAAAAACAAAATATCACTGAAAAGTAAATGTCGGAGTAAATAAATTACCAAAAGTAATAGAAGAAATTCAGGGAGAGAGGATTTCTTACTATGCTGAAATAATGAATATTTCTGAAAAAACAATAGAACATTGGCTATGGCAATTATGAAAAAAAAATAGAGTTTCTCCGAAAACTGACGATATTATATCACTAATTAAAAACAAATGAAAAACTATAAGCAACTTTTTATATTAGGAAACCCAAGATCCGGCACTTCTTTATTGAGGATAATGTTGAATTGCCATTCGAAAATTGCAATTCCTCCTGAATGTGGTTTTATGATATGGTGGTACGACAAATATAAAAATTGGGCTTATGAAAATGATAATGACCTAGCTATATTGGACGATATTTTTGCATCGAAGAAATTTGAAACATGGAACTTAAACAAAAGTGAAGTTGTTAAAAACATAATTGAATTTAAACCAAAAAACTATACAGAATTATGCTCGGTAATATATCTTACTTACGCATTAAAATTTAGCAAATCAATAGAGACTATAGGAGATAAAAACAACTACTACATTAAGCATATTCCAATATTAAACAAATTATATCCTAATGCTAAGTATATACATATTATTAGAGATGTGAGAGATGTTGCCTGCTCCTATTTAAATATTGAGAAATTAGAAACAGACTCTTTGTACAAACCCATACTTTCATCAGATGTAGATGAAATTGCTACTGAATGGGAAAGAAACAACTTAACAACGCTAAACTTTTTTACAACAATTAATGAACAAAACTACATTACTATTAAATATGAAGATTTGATTTTGAATAACAAAACTATCATTAAACAATTGTGTGATTTTTTAGATATAGAAGTTGAGAATGCAATGTTTAATTATTTTGATGAAAATAAAAAATTTGGCGTTGAACCCAAAGAAACTCTAGATTGGAAAAAGAAAACATTAGAACCCTTAGATTATAATAATATTGCGAAATACAAAAGAGAGTTATCTGCCGAACAAATTGAAAAAATAAACAACAAAACAAAACAACTAAGAAAAAAATTCAACTATGATTGAGCGCCAAGGTATAATGTTAAGTGTAAGATTAATGACATATAATCATGAGCCATTTATAGAAGATGCTTTAAACAGCATTTTTATGCAAGAAGCAAATTTTGTATTTGAAATAGTAATAGGAGATGATTTTTCTACAGATAACACATTACAAATTATAAAAGAATTTATTCGGAAAAATAACAAGAGTAATATCCTTTGGAATTTATTAGATAGAAAAAAAGGAGATGAATACGATATTGAAAGACAAAGAGTAGGACGCTTGGCTAATTTTTTCAACATAGTAGAGAATTGTAAAGGTAAATATATTGCTCTATTAGATGGCGATGACTACTGGACAGACCCCCTGAAATTACAAAAACAAGTGGATTTTTTGGAAAGAAATCCGGAATACACTTTTGTTGCCGGTAACACAGTAGTTAAAAAAGGAGATGTAGAAACACCTCTTATTAAAAACTATAACACAATCCAATTTGAAGATTTGTTAGAAGGAAACAAGCTCGGTGTTAATACTTGCACACTATGTTTTAGAAAAGATTCTTTGCCAAGTAACTATTTGGAGGTATTAATAAAAACTTCTTATGGAGACTGGGCAATTACACTTCTACTTTTAAAACAAGGTAATGGATATTTTTTGCAAGATATTTTAGGCGTTTATAGGCAACACGATAAAGGTGTATGGTCTTCTATGTCGGAAGCAGAGCAAATAAATGGAATTTTTAAAATGTACAACTATATTGAAGCCACGTATCCAGATTACGGCAAGAAAATAAACGAATATCAAATAAATACCATAAAAAAAATTCAACAGTCAAACTATAATAGAGCTATGCAAGACTTTAAACAAAGCAGAAAAGTTTTTGATTTGGCATTGTTCAAATTAAAACTAAAGGAGAAAAAACAGATATTTATTAAGAATTTATTCAATAATGGAAAATAAATGCACATTAACCTACTTAGCATTACATGCTTATTTTAAATGCTAAATTTGTCATAATATATCTTTACATAACGAATGAACTATATTGACGTTTCTGTAATTATCTGCTGCTACAACAGCGCAAAACGCCTCCCCACAACTTTAGAATATTTAGCCAAGCAAAAGGTAAAAGACCAACTTACTTGGGAAATAATTTTAGTAGATAATAACTCTACAGACACTACTGCTGAAGTAGCTATTGCTGAATGGAGAAAGTATAATAACCATACTTCATTTAAGATAGTAAAGGAACCCATTCCGGGGCTTTCTAATGCACGTAAAAGGGGAGTTGAAGAAAGTACAGGAAAGTACCTTTTATTTTGCGATGACGACAATTGGCTAAGCGAAAATTATGTGCAACTTGCTTGGGATAATATGAAACAACATCCAGAATGGATAATGTTAGGCGGTAAAGGAGAAGCTGTTTTTGAAGGACAAAGACCTAATTGGTTTGATAAATATTCCACAAATTATGCTGTTGGAGAACAAAAGCACAGGATGTTAGGAAACAAGAAAGTACTTTACCTTTATGGAGCCGGCATTGTTATTTGCCGTTCATTTTTTACATTATTAGAAGCAATCAACTTTAAAAGTTTATTATCCGATAGAAAAGGAAAGGAATTAACTTCCGGAGGAGATACAGAATATTGTTTTATTACAATGTTACTCAATTTACAAGTTGGCGTATCTAACGATTTAACATTTAAGCATTTCATCCCAAAAGGACGTGAAACATTTACCTACTTAAAACGATGGCATTATGGATTTGGTAAAACCCGCATTTATTTTGAGATTTACCGAGCAATTATCAGAGGCGAGTCTAAACCAGTTAATAAAACTCTAAAAATACCTTATTGGTATGATCAATGGCTTTATAGACTAAAACAAATTAAAAGTTATTTCCCAAAAATTCTATGGATAAAAGAAAACGAAGAGAATTTTGAATATATTCTAGAATATAAAAGGCTCAGAGGAGAACTTGCAAAAAGAATGGAAATAAAAAACAACCTTTTAGAATGCTATACAACTATTGAAACATATAGAGAAAAAGGATTAGAATATTTAAAAAACACTACTTTAAAGTAATGCCTTTAAAAAACATAGATAAAATTGGTGTTTCTGTGGTAATTGTTACCTATAATGGAGTTGAAAGATTAAAACCAACAATAGAACATCTAATCAATCAAAAAGACATAAGTTTTGAATGGGAAGTGTTGCTAGTTGATAATAATTCTACTGACGGAACCGCAGATTTTGTAAAAAAACTTTGGGATACACAAGCCAGTTCTTGTAAACTAAGAATAGTTTCTGAACCCAAGCCGGGAACTATGTATGCAAGACAAAAAGGAATACAAGAAGCTAATTATAGATATATCTTATATTGTGATGATGATAATTGGTTGAATCAAGATTATGTAAAAACTGCTTTTGATATAATTAGTAAAGACAAGCAAATTGCAGCAGTTGGAGGAATAGGTATTATGAAGTATGAAACAGGTTTTATTCCGCCCAAATGGATAGAACCTTACGAACGACATTATGGAACTGGACCTCAAGGCAAAGAAGATGGCAACATCACAAATTCTAAAGGATGTCTGTACACAGCCGGAGCAATATTAGATAGGCAATGGTTAAACCTTCTTTATTCCAAAGGATTTGTTTCTTGTTTAAAAGGAAGAGATGGGAAATCTCTTGTTGCTGGAGAAGATACTGAACTTACTTATGGCTTAAGATTAATAGGAGGGGAATTATACTATTCTTCCAAAATGCATTTCCAACACGCTATGCCGAAACAAAGAATTACATGGGATTACTTAAAAAGACTATGGAACTCATTTGGTTATTCTGATTATATCATCTCTTGTTATCCAAATTATTTTCATAAAAAAACAACAAAAACCTTTATAGTAGAACTATTACACACCATAAGAGATTGGCGATATTTATATTTTAAAGCAAAAAGGGAGAATGCACAAGAAGGAGATAAAATATTATTAGACATCGAAAGGCTAAAGGGAAAACTAAATGCGCTGCTCTTTGCACGACAACAATTTTTTAAAAGCCAAAACACATTAGAAACTCTTTTAAAAAACAGCCGTAATGCAGAATAGAAAACTAAATGTGGCTATCGTTGTTGGCATCTTTCCTTCCATTTCAGAAACATTTATTTTAAACCAAATTTTATACCTTATACAACAAGGTCATAAAGTTACAATATTGGCTTACTCAGAAGGCAATAAAGAAAAAATCCATGAAGAAATTAAGAAGTATAACCTACTAAATAAATGTCTTTTTTATTACAGAAAAGATAAAGGAAAAGTCCATACTATTACCACCTTCTTTAAAATGATAGTACGGAATTTTCCACATTTGGATTATGGACTATTGCTTCAATCATTAAACTTTTTTAAGTATGGAAAAGATGCACTGCTTCTAAATCGTTTTTTCGAAGCGCAATTTTTTATTCCACAAAATAACTTTGATTTAATACACGTTCATTTTGCAGATAATGCACTTCCAATTGTAAACCTATTTAAAGAAAAACGAATAAAAAAAATACCTCTTATAGTATCATTTCATGGCTACGATTTAAGACCAGATCTACTTAATAGCTATATAACAACCTATAAATATTTATTCAACTATACTGAAGAATTCACAGTAAATGGTCCATATTTATATTCTCTACTTACAAGCATCCATAAAAAGGAAAACATATCTATCCTGCAGGTATCTTTAGATACAAATAAGTTTACAAGAAATAGAATCAATAAAGAAGAAAACAGTGCCCTGAAAATTATTTTTTGTGGAAGACTTATTCCCTTTAAAGCTCCAAACTTAACAGTTGATATTATTGACGAATTAGTAAATAAAAGAAACTACAAAAATATTTGCTTACATATAATTGGAGATGGCATTTTAAGGAAAGAAATAGAAGAGAAAATACAAGAAAAAAACTTAGACAGATATATTAAAATATTGGGCGCACTCACTCAAGAAACTGTATTTGATGAATTTAATACTGCAGATATTTTTCTACTACCCGGCATTCATGAACCCGGAACCAATAGAGCCGAAACGCAAGGTTTAGTAATACAAGAAGCCCAAAGTATGCAATTGCCGGTAGTAGTATCCGATGCAGGCGGTATGAAAGATGGACTATTAGACAATATAACTGGTTTTGTGGTAAAAGAAAAAGATGTTATTGGTTTCGCAGATAAATTAGAATTGCTCATTAAATCCCCAAATTTAAGAAAACAAATGGGCATAGCAGGACGCGAATTTGTTATAGAAAATTTTGATAAAGAAATTTTGGGTAAAAGGTTAGTAGAAATATATAAAACTGTATTAGACAAAATACAATAGGTTTATTGAAATTGTCTAAAGTTGCCTAATAAAATTACAATGAAAGTGATACCTTTTTTATGCCGCATTCCACTCTTTTGCTGTTTTTTGAAATGCTGACAATCAAGTTTTCATATAATTGCTATCTTTGTAATGAGAGGAATTGGTTTTTGTTCTGTAACCTTTAAGGTAATTAGAATTACTTAAGCTATTCGTCTTTTTTTTAATGTTTAGGACGTTATTGATTTCAAAAAAAATATTTTATTTCTACTTTAATACTTATGCAAGTCAATATATTAAAAATTTCTTTTTTATTCCTATTTCATTGCATTTTTTCTACTTCCCTTTTTGCACAACCTATTCCTAAAAGCATTCCTAATTTAAAAGCATGGTATCGGGCAGATAGCTTAATAACATTAACAGGAGGAGCGGTAAGCAGTTGGGGCGATGCAAGCGGAGGCGGATTTACAGCACTGCAAGGCACAGCGGCAAACAGACCAATACC
>MKTC01000002.1 GCA_001897535.1 Bacteroidetes bacterium 37-13
GTGGGGTTTGGACAGAATTGCCAAACGGAGATAGGTTGTGGCAATTAGAAGTAAGTTGCTCTTCTGCACTTTCAATAAATTTTTTGTATAGTAAGTTTTGGTTGCCGAAAATGGAAAATTCAATATTGATTTTTATCCTAATGATAAAACAATGCAATTTACTATTACTAATACCATGGGGCAAACGGTATTTAGTTTAAGCAAGATATATATGCAAGGACAAGCAACAGAAACGATAGATTTATCTAACCAACCTGTAGGTATTTATATTGTTTTTATAAAGGGAGGAACATATAATAGCTCTCATAAAATCATTTTACAACATAATCAATAAATTATGAAGAAGAGTATATTACTGTTGGTTTGTATTGGTGGATTATTTGCTTGTGGAGATAAAGATAAGATCGTTAAAGACCATGCATTAGTTGGAATTTGGCGCATGGATAGTCTTATATCTTTAACACAAACTTTAGCCTTTTATAAAGATACTATTTACTGGGAAGACTCTCCCAATAAACGCCTACTAATGTCGGTTCAGGAAGATAATACTTTTAAGTGGGAATATATCACAATGGGAGGGCAGGGAGTAGGCTCTTTTGTTCTTACAAAAAATGAATACGGGTATAATAATATCAAGTCTAACGCATGTCTTACCTCATATCCGTTAAAGTCATATTTAATGCTATTTTATTTTATGGAAGTTATGAATAATCAAGGAGATAGACAAAACTCATACAGTATTAGCGGTAATCAACTTTCAATTTTTTATATGGAAGAATCTCGCATTGCAAAGTTTACAAAAGAGGAATAATTCAAAACAACCTAAATATTATAAATAGGCTGCTGTTGCAAAAAGTGGAGGAACTGACACTACACTTGATAGAGGTAAAAAAGGAATTAGATAATCTTAAAAAATAACGATATGAAGTACTTAACGTTTCTAATCATTTTTGGGATAACAATATCGTCATGCAAGGATAAACCTGTAAATCCTTATGAAAACGGCTTTGTGGGCAATTGGAAAATGGTATCGGTTACCACCTCGTTAGGCGCAGTTACAACCAATACTACTTCTGCCGAAATAGTAACTACTTTTTCAGAAAACAGCAATAAATTCTGGTTTGAAAATGGATCAAGCGGAGGAGGAACCTATACGTTATCAAAAAACAACGGAATAACAATTACTGTACAACGGGGAGATTTTGGAGGATGGCCCAATGGTCCTTGGTTAGATTTATACTTAGAGGTGATGAACATCGCTAAATCATACAAGATAGATAATGACCAACTGCTTATTGAAACCTCTGACAAACGGAAAGTCCTTTTCACTAAACTTTAATTTAAAATACATGAAGCATATAAAACTATATTTCTATACTTTAGCATTCACAGGTCTTGCAATAAATTTATACGCACAAATTAACATAGGTGGCGAGCCATATTCATGGAAGAACGGTATTAGTAACAAACAAGAAATTCCCATCGTTCGTTTTCCTGCACTTGACTTACAACGTTTAGCTGAAGAAGATAAATGGGATGAACAAAACGGAGAGATTGCTTCTCCCAACACTTAGTCTTGACTGGTTTGCGAGATGGAAAATGTGCTAGTTGGCAGTAATACAAAGCGACAAAAATCATAAATTATGAAAATGACAAAAATCATTACAATACTTTTAATCTTTGCAAGCAGTTTGACTGTTTGGGGACAGACTTTGCTTGAAACGACAGGCAAGACACCCCAAAAAGTTGTGGAATTTGAGACACGAAAAGCTGTAACCGACTATCAACCAATAAATATCAATCTTGATATTCTGAAAGAGGGGCAGGGAAAAATTTCCTTCTGGGGAATAGATGAAACGGTGTTTCAAACCAAACTCACAGTTAGAAGTTTCAAAAACTTTTCGTGGTTCGGTAGTAACAAGGACAAAACAACCTCTATTATTCTGACTGTTGCAGACAACGACATACAAGGACTTGTTACACACAAAACAGAGGTGTATCGCATAGAAACTGTTGGTGACATTTATTATATTACCAAAATTGACCACAGTAAATATCCAAGTGAAGAATGTGGCGTTGGTTCTAAAAATAATGACACTAACGCGGTTCCAAACAATCCTTTCAATGAAGACAGTATAAGCTATCAACAAAAAATGATTTCGGGAGAGCCGTTTACTTGTCGGTTACGGCTACTTGTTCTTTACACCCCTGCCGCTAAAAATGCTGTTTCAAACATTTCAAATACGATACAACTTGCAGTTGATGAAATGAAACAGTCTTTTATCAACAGTAATGTTTACAGAGAAGTAGAGTTAGTGTATGTGGGAGAAACCAATTACACAGAAGTGAATACTCCTACCGACTTAAATCGATTTTATGGAAATGGAGATAATTATATAGATGAAGTTCATAATTTTAGAACAAAGCATCAGGCAGATATTTGTGTTCTTATTGCACAAGAAACTGATTATTGTGGCGCGGCAAAATATGTTAAGGTTTCCGCTTCGTATGCTTTCTGTGTAGTTGATGTTGATTGCGCTACAGGATATTATTCCTTTGCACATGAAATTGGGCATATTATAGGGACAAGGCATGACCCTTATATAGACAACTCTAATACTCCATATCCCTATGGACACGGATATGTTGCCTCAAACAACCAGTGGCGAACAATCATGGCTTATGGGGATGCTTGTGGAGGTTGCACAAGGATACAGTATTGGTCGAATCCAAACGTTTCATACGGTGGCTTACCAATGGGAACAACTAGCACACACAATAACGCAAGAGTGTTAAACGAGAAAATACCTAATGCAATGTCTTATTTACAGCCTGCAAATACGGTTACGGTTCAAAACGCTGATGTGGCAGCCGCAAGGGACGGAGATATTATTGCAAAAAGTAAAGTTGAGACATCAGGAACAGTAGCCATTCAAAACGGACAATCTTATTCTTTTAGGTCAGGAGGAACGGTTGTATTAGAACCCGGATTTACGGCAGAAGTGGGTAGCAACTTTGTTGCCGAAATAGTTGAAGTAACTGACTGCGGACAGCCTGACGGTGAAGCATCTAACTACAGCAAAACAGATGAGTTCTCAAATTACGCATCTGAAAGTTCAGCAAAATTCATTTCTGACTTTGTTGTTTACCCTAATCCAACTAATGATTTTATTACTGTAAATCTCAATGTTACAGCAAAAATTGATGTAGATTTTAAAGTATGCGACTATACCGGTAAGACTGTAAAAAAAATAGGAAAATATACTTTAACTACTGAAAAATTCAGCCGAAACTTTAATTTGTTAGACTTAACCAGCGGAGTATATTTTATTGTCGTAACCTTCGATAATCAGGAAATATTAAATCACAAAATCATTAAAATTAAATAATATGAAAACTCTTTTCATAACATCATTGATAGTAACTATTTTACTTTGCTCTTGTAAAAAAGAGAAAAAGGAACAAATTGAAAAAAATGTAACAATACACTTGAATTTACGTTCAGGCGATTACACTTGTGCTGAAGAATGTGGCTCTACTATTTCAATAGTGAATAGCGAATGGAACAATTTAAAATCTAAGTATGCCCTGCCAGACTCAATTACAAGTAAATGGGAGTATTGGAACAGAGAGTATATAGCTAATATTAAATTTTATAATGACACCTGTCATTGTAAAAACACTTTCTATGAACCAACGCCACCGGGTTCAACGAATTACCCGACTGAACATCTACAAATGATAGAAATACTAAAAATCAGGGAAAAGTAACTACTGAAAGTAGAGGAATTAACACTACACTTGATAGAGGTAAAAAAGGAATTAGATAAACTTAAAAAATGATGGGTTATGAGAAAGGTTTTATTCTTTAGTTTAATTAGCTTACTCCTTATTGGTTCTTGTAAAAAGCAGCCCTATGCAGATAAAGAATTATTAAATTATCGTTGGCGGTTTGATAGTATCGGAACTAATAATTCCTTCATAACAAATACTAATAAATTTCATTTCTATTTCTGCACTTTTTCAGATACAAAACAGGTATCTTTTGGCGATGAAGGAATTAGTGCAGTAGGAATATTTAATTATGATTCTAAGCACAATATAACTTGTAGAGATATAACAAGGATGGTATCATTACCTATTCAGGACGATTGGTTCGATACTTTAGAGATTGTCCTGATTAACGCAAGCACTTATTCCATCGTTGATGAAATTCTAACAGTAAAAAGATATAACAGTATGCAGGAGGCAAAATTTAGTAAAGTAAAATAAAAATTGAATTTCTTATGAAAAATGCTATAAATATACTAACCTATTTAATGTTGATTTTTAGCAATAAAATATCTTCTCAAATAAACATAGGTGGAACTCCATATTCTTGGAAAAATAATATTGCGAATCAACAAAAAATACCAATAATCCACTTTTTAGAATTAAACAGTAAATACTTAGGAATAGAAGATAAACAAGATGAGCAAAACGGAGTACCACCACGTTTTGGATATAAACATCAAACAAATTTAAGTACAGCGAA
>MKTC01000003.1 GCA_001897535.1 Bacteroidetes bacterium 37-13
TGTCCCTGCATGGTGCAAGGATATACATAATTAACTAACAATCAAATAGTTATGACATTTTTTGTATTCTAATTTTTATTTTACTTTTGAGTCGTGCAACAGGCACAGCAGTTTGGCGAAATGCGGGGTGATGTTGGTTATTGTCCATTTTCTCTTTTCTTTTTTAAGTTTGTCTTTTTGGTGAAATGTTGGAAGTTTAATTCCCGCACTTCGTCAAGCTGCAAAACGTTACCGGAAACCCTATTTTGCGACCGTGCTAACTTTAAACTGACGACTTTTTAAAATAGCGACAAGACCATTTTCCGACTTTTGGACACACCCCTTTTCACCGACAGACCCCTGCTTCGTATTTTTATTTTTCCCCACGCGCAAAAAAATTGAAGTTTTTATTGCCTCCCACGTTTGGCACATTTGCCTTTGCCTGCCTGCCCACAAGCCAACCCGAAGGCAAAGTCAAAAGAGCCAAACCGCCCACGCTCTGTTTAGTGCAGTGGTTCAATTAAACTTTAGGGGTGAGAATGAACTTTCTATCATAAAACAATATTATCTTTGACATCACGTTTAAGCGACTGAATGAAAAAAATTACCGTCATACTTTTAATGTTTCTATACCTGATACCCGCTATTGGGGTAACAGTATCGGCTCATTACTGCGGTGGCAAAGTAACATCCGTTTCCTTCAATCCATTTGACACCAAACACAAGTGTCCATGTGGCAGCAAAAAGATGAAAAAAGACTGCTGCAAAGACGAAACAACTACTTTTAAACTTGATGACGAGCAACAAAAAACACAACAGATTTCCTGCAATGTTGTAAAGTTTACAGACTTTCAACCTGCCATCCCGACCAATCTGACTTTTGACAATCATACACCGCTTCTTTCTACTGAGTTTGACCGCAGCACACATCCGCCCGATGACCTAAAGCATCCGCTTTACATCCGTCATTGCGTTTTCCGTATTTGATTTTACTGATTTTGACTTTTAGCCGACACTTCATAAGTGTATCGGTTTGTTGTGCTTTTATCAGCCCAACAATTTCAATCATCATTCAAAATCAAAAACAATAAAATGAAAATCACAAAATTATTTTTTGCAACAGTAGCTATCGCTGCTCTTGCTTTTGTTCTTGGCATTTCTTCGTGCAAGAAAGACCACGGCAACGACCACGACATGGATATGCTCAACATTGACTATCCTGCCGCCTACATTGTCAACGGCAGTTCCAATAACATTTCCGTAATCAAACTTTCCGACAACACAGTTACCGAAACTATTGGACTAAACGGAGCAACATATCCGCACCACATCTATTTGAACCCTGCCAAAACAAAATTGGCGGTGGCAATTACCAGCACCGATTTAAGCGGTGGACATGGCGGACATGGCGGAACGCTTACAGGTTTGAAAGTGCAAATCATTGATGCCGTTACAGGCATGATTGACAAAGAAATTGTGCTGAACAAAATGCCACACAACGCAATTTTCAATTCTTCGGGAACAGAACTTTGGTTGGGTCAGTCAGACAGCGTTCAAAGTCAGGTATTGGTTTACAATACTTCCGACTGGACTTTGAAAAACACTATCAATGTTGGCGCAGGACTTTCAGAAGTGACTTTTTCTTCTGATGGCTCAATGGCTTTTGCTTGTAATACCGATGACGGAACTGTTTCGCTCATTGATGCCAATAATAAAATGATACATGCCACGCTCACAGTCGGGCAAGACCCCGTTGGCGCATGGACAGCAAGCAACGGTAAAATGTATGTGGACAATGAAACAAGTCAGACTATTTCTGAAATTACCGTTTCATCCATGAGTGTTACAGCAACCACCAATCTTGGTTTTAAACCCGGATATACTGCCTACAATTCAACCAATGGCGAGTTATGGGTTTCTGATGCTACCAACGGCAAAGTTGCTTACTACACCTTTGACGGCTCAAATTGGAATTTGCAAAACACCATTACCACGGGAGCAGATGCTCATGCCATTGCATTTACTGCAAATGGCAGCACAGCGTATGTTACCAATCAGGGTGCAAACACAGTTTCGGTTATTGATGTAGCCACACACACCGTAACTAAAACCATTTCAGTAGGAACAAAACCAAACGGCATAGCCATTAAACAATGACCGAACAAAAATTCATTCCCGCGCTTGGCTACGATTTTCTAAGTGAGTATTACGACCTCACCATTAAACTTACCATGCCTGAAAAAAAGTTCAGGACAAAACTGATTGATTGGCTTAACCCGCTTTCATGCGAAAGTATTTTGGAGTTCGGTTTCGGCACGGCTCAAAATCTCATATTGTTAAAGCAGAGGAAACCCGAAGCATTGGCGCAGGGTGTGGACATTGACCCGAAAATTAAATCCATTGCTGAATACAAATTGCGAAAGCAAAGTTTAGAAGTGCCGCTTCATCTTTACGATGGAAACACGTTGCCATTTGCAGATAACTCTTTCGACAAAGTTTTCAGTTCGTTAGTGTTTCATCAGTTAGATGCTGAAACAAAATTACATTGCCTCAAAGAATTGCATCGGGTTCTCAAACCAAACGGCAAACTCATTATTGGCGATTGGGGCGGTGCAAAAAATAAGTGGATGCGGTTTTCATTTTATGCCGTGCAGTTGTTGGATGGTTTCAAAACCACCAACGACAATGTAAACGGCTTAATGCCTCAATTCATTTCCGATGCAGGTTTTCAGCAGGTTTCGGAAGTGGACTTTATCAATACCAAAATCGGAACATACAGTTATTACACAGCCACAAAAACACAAATTTCTTAAACCATGAAAAACCTTATCAGCATATTCCTTTTATCCGTTTTCGTCCTTGCAGCATTTGCACATGACAAAGTAAAACACGAAAAGAAACTTCAGGACACCCTTGTTTCCGCACCGGAACAAGCGCATCAGCATGAAGCCGCACAGGAGAAAGAAAACTCAGTTGCTCATTCACACCAACATCACACAAGCGGAACAACCGCTTCATTCAGCGATTTTCCAACGCTACACCCTTTAGTGGTTCACTTTCCTATTGTGCTTTTGCTGATGGCTTTTATTTTACAGGCGGCATCATTGTTTGTTTTCCGCGAACCATTGAGTTGGGTTGTGCTGATAACACTTGCTTTGGGCTTTGCAGGTGCAATCGTTGCAGGTAAATATGTTCATCCACATACTACCAATGCCATTTCCGAACATGCAGCCCTTGTTTTAACCGAACACGAGCGGTTCGCTTCCCTTTCAATTTGGTTAAGCGGAACAGCCCTCTTATTTAAAATCATTTCTCATTTTATTCTGAAAAGGAAACTATGGGCTGAAATTCTTATTGCTCTGATTATGCTAGGAGCATCCATCTGTGTCAGCATGGCAGGGCATCACGGAGCGCAGTTAGTCCACATTGAAGGCATTGGCGCACAGGGAAATTTTTTAGAAACAAATCATAAACATTAAGCCATGAAAAGATTTGCTTTAATCTGTATTTGCTTAATAACGAAAAGCGTTTTTGCACAAAACGACAGCCCACCTTGTTGGTTTGATACTTATCAAAGGCAGAACCGAGCAGTCATTCAAAATGCCGAAACCATTATTCGCAATGCGGTTCAATATCCGGCAGACGCTTCCCGCTCATCGCACAACATCAAAATAATTCCTGTGGTGGTGCATATCATTCACAATGGCGGGGTAGAAAATATTTCTGACGCGCAAATTCAAAGTCAGATGGATGTGCTGAATGAAGATTTCAGAAAAATAGCCGGAACCAATGGCGATGGCAATGGTGTGGACACTGAAATTGAATTTTGTCTTGCAAAAATATCACCCGATGGACATTGCACCAACGGTATAGTTCGGGTGCAATCAACTCTCGCTAATCATTTAACCTACCAACGCTCTATGCTTAAACAACTCAGTTATTGGGACAATACCCGCTATCTGAATATGTATGTTGTAAAAAGCATTAATGGCAATAGCGGAATAGCAGGCTATTCTTCATTTCCTGGTGGTCCGCCCGATGAGGATGGGATTGTGGTTCGCCACAATTATTTTGGCAAAACCGGAACTGCTTCTGCATCACTTGGCAGAACCACTACCCATGAAATAAGTCATTGGTTCGGTTTGTATCATACCTTCAATAATGGTTGCGGAACAGATGTATGCACCGATGGCGATTATATTTGCGATACCCCGCCCGCAGCAAATCCAAATTACGGCTGCCCCATTGTAAACAGTTGCTCCAATGATTTTCCCGATGTAAACGACCAGGTTGCCAACTATACCGACTACTCTGATGATGCCTGTAAAAATATGTTTACAGCAGGGCAAAAAGCTCGCATGGATGCTACACTTAATACATTCAGGACACAAATTTGGAGTGCCGCCAATGTAACTGCCACCGGATGTGATACGAATTTTATTCCGCCTGTTGTTTGTTCGCCTGTAGCCGACTTTACTGCACTCACCACGAACATTTGTGTAGGCAGCAGTATTATTTTCTACAACCGTTCACTCAACAACCCCACAAACTACCAATGGATTTTTGCTGGTGGTAATCCCGCTATTTCTACAGTTGCCAATCCGGTAATTTCATACTCCTCGCCCGGCACTTACGATGTTACGCTCATTGTCTCAGACAGCACCGGAACTGATACGCTTGAACTATTCAACTACATCAATGTATCGGTGCCCGTTGCGGGTATGCCCGACACATGGGGCGATGATTTTGAAAACGGGAATTTCCCGACCAACGGTTTAACTATTGACAACCCCGATGGAGGCATCACATGGGAACGCACCACTGATGCGGCTTACGAAGGCACCGCTTCTGCTCGTATTCAAAACCTGATTAATACCAACTACGGTCAGTCCGATGCGCTGCTATTGCCTCGCATTGATTTTACAGCTTTGCCCACACCTATAAAACTTGGCTTTAAATGGGCGTATGCGCGAAGCGATGCAAATTACAGCGATGAACTCATTGTGCTTGTGTCAAACGATTGCGGCACTACCTGGACACAAAAATTTTACCGCACCGGAAACGGTTTGGCATCCGGTCCCACTCAAACAACTTTATTTATTCCGAATAGTTCACAGTGGAAAACCGCAAACATTGACTTGACTTCTTATTCCACCAGCGACCATGTTGACATCAAAATTGTAAACGTAACCGATGGCGGCAATGCGCTTTACATTGACAGTTTAAAGCTGGGTGATTTTGATTTCAGCACTTTGCTGAGTTCTGTAAGCGATTTCGAAGAAAGAAGCAACCTGCTTTTGTTTCCCAATCCTGCACAAACTACGCTTACTGTAAAACTTGCCAATAACAATAGCCAAAACATCAATGAAATTGATATAATAAATCTTGTCGGTGAAAGAATACTGCAACTCAAAAATATTAACGCAACTGAAACAACCCTTAATACAAGTCAATTGCCCAACGGATTGTATTTCCTATCCGTAATGTCAAACGGAAAATACACGCAACTAAAATTTATAAAGCAATGAAAACAAGAACGGTCATCACATTTCTTTTTCTCTCCGCTGTCGCATTTATTTTCATAAGCGGAACTACCTCCACTCAATCGCCTTGCGACAGCCCTTATGTAGGCGGACACACAGGCGCACCGGGCGAAACCGGCTGTAACGGCTGCCATGCCGGAACTGCCAATTCGGGAAACGCCATCATTGATTTTGATTTAGGAACAGCCGCTTACATTCCCGGACAAACCTATCAGGGCTTTGTCCGCATTCAGCAATCCGGGTTTGACAAATTCGGCTTTTCTTGTCTTGCACTTAAAAATTCCGACAACAACACTATCGGTGCTTTTGGTTTGGTGGAAACTATAAGAACACGAACATACTCCGATGGAAACCGAAACTATGTGAGCCACACACCTTGCGGTGCTGACAGTAGTAATGCCAACAGTTGGAATTTTACATGGACTGCACCCAACACCAATGAAGATACCATTACACTTTACATCGGTGCATTAGTGGCTAATCACAACCATGCTACCACAGGCGATTTCAGTTACACACGAAAAATTGTTCTTCCCGTTCAACCCGTAAACAGTATTTCAGAAATCAATACATTTCAATTAGGCATCTATCCTAATCCTGCGACAAACGAAATTATTTTTCAACTTCCCGAACCAAACTCCATTTAAGATTTCAGCATTACCAACCTCACGGGCAAAATAGTTATGAGGCAAAGCAACTATTCAGGCAAGTCGCTATATATTTCTCAGTTGCCATCGGGTATTTATTACATGCAGATAAAAACAACAGACAATTATTATTCAGCCAAATTTCAAAAACAATAATGCATCCTAATCTAACAAATATTATCTCACAATATAAAACCGATACACAATCGGTTTACAACACTTGGTTTGTTGACAACGACCAGCGGTTGAAAGCATTTCGCACCATTCGCAGAGGGGTAATGCAAATCGTTGATGATATAAAAAACAAAACCTTCCCAAATGATTTTAGAGGAAGCTCTTTGGAATTTGTTTTGAATTGCATAGCAGAACAAAAACAGGTTTTTATAGGCGTGGCACATCCATTTTACTGGAAACCCAAACTACGCATCCCCGATATTTACGAAAATCAAAACAACAAAAAAGCATTTGGACAGTTTCTTGAAAACTGCATCAATGCAAAAACTGAAGAACAGGTGCTCAAAGAAATAGTGGGGTTAGATGCACTAAAAATAAAAGGGCTGGGTCCAGCGGTAGCGAATATTCTCTATTACCTTCACCCAACACTATTTCCTCCGTTTAATACAGCCATTGTAAATGGCTTCAACGCCCTCTTCAATGACAAAAAGAAACTCGGCAGTTGGAGCGAATACCTCAAAATACGAGAAGTATTGATAGAAGCCAATACTAAATTCAAATCTGAGCTTTCAAATGACCTTGGAGCCATTGCCGGATTGTGCTTTGAGATTGGAACTCAAAAGATGCTCATAGGTAAAGATGAATACCTCAGCCAAAACGAACGGAAAAATTTTGAAAAGTCCATTGAAAAAAGGCAGCGCGAAATATTGGAAGATAAAGAGCAGGAAAACCTGCATACCGAAATGCAATACCATTTGCTTAAAATCGGGAACTCATTTGGATTTGATGTTATCACCGCCATCAATGACAAGTCAAAAAATCATTGTGGAAATAACTTTTCTTTCCTATGCCTTAATCGCTTTCCTGAAATCAATACCGATGCAGAAACTGCCGCTACCATCAAACTCATTGATGTGCTGTGGTTTCAAAAAAATACCAACAACATTATAGGTGCTTTTGAGGTGGAAAAAAGCACCAGTATTTATTCCGGCATTCTTCGCCTTGCCGATTTGTTTTTCAGCATTGCAGATGGCGATGAGGTGTTTTACATTATCATTCCTGATAACCGCGAAAAAGATGTAGTCCTGCAACTCTCGCGCCCAAGCATCCGCAACTCAAAAATCAACATCAAATACATTCTCTTTTCCGAACTCCGCTTGCATTGCGATGCTATCTGCAAGTTCGGAACTGACCTTACCATCATGGATAAAATTTCTAAATCAGTATAAACAATCAATAATTTTTAAACAATAAAAACAAAATGAAAATGAAAACAATTCTCGCAATCGCAGTGGCTGTGTTCACTGCCATCTCGTTCAGTGCAAATGCACAACACGACCACAAAGCAGGGGAAAACCACCAACATACTTCGCCCCACGGTGGAGTGGTAAAAACTGCCGGTAACTATCACATTGAATTGGTGCAAACCAAAGACAAAACAGGCAATGTATTCACCATCTATTTATTAGATACAGCCGAAAAAACAATATCCAACAAAGGCAAATCAGGGGTTCTCTTCATTCAAACTGCCGATGCCAACTCATCGCAGGAAACCCTGCTGTTAGCGGGGGATGACAAATTCGTTTTCACCTATAAAGGCAAAGGCGACATCATCAACGCCATTGTAATTATTAAGTGGGGCGAAGAAACAGCAACAGCTAAATTTCAATGGAACGCAGCCCCTCCAGTAAAAAAGGAAGAACATCAGCATAATGATGGCCACAATCATCAGCATTAAGCTATTCCTGTAACTATGAAATTCGCAGAGATATCGGCAATTGTCGCTTATATTTCAATTTTTGTTGATACAAAATTTCTGAAAGTAATTGGAAAAAATAAGTCGAGGACAAACTTTATACGTACAATTAGATTAATGATTTGTATAAATAAATAACTTTTGTTTTCAAAATAATATTATCTTTGAAATAACGTTTTATCTTTATGAAAAGAATTACCGTCATACTCTTAATGTTCCTTTACATGATACCCGCTATTGGGGTAACAGTATCGGCTCATTACTGCGGTGGCAAAGTAACATCGGTTTCCCTCAATCCATTTGACACTAAACACAAGTGTCCCTGCGGCAGTAGAAAAATGCCAAAGAACTGTTGTAAAGATGAAACCACTACAATTAAGTTAGCTGACGAGCAGCAAAAAACACAACAGATTTCCTGCAATGTTGTAAAGTTTACAGACTTTCAACCTGCCATCCCGACCAATCTGACTTTTGACTATCACACTCCGCTTCTTTCTACTGAGTTTGACCACAGCACACACCCGCCCGATGACCTAAAGCATCCGCTTTACATCCGTCATTGCGTTTTCCGCATTTGATTTTACTGCATTGATTTTTTAAGCCGACACTTTATGAGTGTATCGGCTTGTTGTGCTTTCATCAGCCCAACACGTTTAATCATTATTCAAAATCAAAATCAGTAAAAATGAAAATCACAAAATCAATTTTTGCAACAGCAGCTATCGCTGCTCTTGCTGTTATTCTTGGCATTTCTTCCTGTAAGAAAGACCAGGATAACTGACATGAGTGGAAGGGTAGTTCAAAAACAAGATAACTTTTCCGGCAATGCCATTCAGGTTTTGCAGTTAAACGTAGGGCTTTATCATATATGGTTCCGTTCAGGAAATAAATTTTATTCATCGAAATTTCAAAAACAATAATTCTTTAATAAACAAAAGATCAATATGAAAACAAAAATCACAACAGCAGCACTATTACTCACAGCAGTAATGTTTTTCGCCTCTTGCGGAAACCAATCTTCCGAAAGCAAAAAAGAAAACACAACAACCGAACAAACCGCCAATGCCATGTATCAATGCCCCATGAAATGCGAAGGCGAAAAAATGTATGACAAACCCGGCTCTTGTCCCGTGTGCAACATGGATTTGGAAAAAGTGGAAGGAAACCATGAACACCACGAGCACGACAGCACGCACACAAATCACTAAATATTGAATTATGGAACATGCAAATCATCACATAGAAAACCATCACCACGCCCATGACCACCATAACGGACATGCTGAAAGTGGTCACGACAAACACGCAGGACACAATGTTGCGGATTTTTGGAAGCGATTTATAATCTGTTTGATTGTATCCATTCCTGTGCTTGCATTATCGCACATGATACAACAGTGGTTAGGATTTGAATTCACATTTGTAGGCGACAAATATGTATTAGCAACTCTTTCCACTTTCATTTTTGTTTATGGTGGTTATCCCTTTCTGAAAGGTTTATATGACGAAGTAAAAGATAAAGCCATCGGTATGATGACACTGATTGGCGTAGCAATTACGGTTGCATGGGCATACAGTGTAGCTATTACTTTCGGTTTGCAGGGTATGGATTTTTATTGGGAAATGGCAACCCTGATAGACATTATGCTTATTGGGCATTACTTTGAAATGAAGTCGGTCATGGGTGCTTCCCGTTCGTTGGAATTGCTGGTTAAGATGATGCCTTCTACTGCTCATCATCTAAAAGACGGACACATTCACGATATGCCGGTCAGTGAATTGAAAATTGGAGATATGGTGATGGTGAAGCCGGGTGAAAAAGTTCCTGTGGACGGCATTGTGACAGAAGGGGAAAGTTATGTTGACGAAAGTATGCTCACAGGCGAGAGCAAACCTGTGAAAAAAGAAAAGGAAAGTAAAGTAATTGGCGGAGCAATTAACAGCAATGGTTCACTCACCATAAAAGTAATTAGTACAGGCAAGGACAGTTATCTGAATAAAGTGGTGAAACTGGTAGAGGACGCACAGAAAATAAAATCCAAAACTCAAAATTTTGCAGACCGAGCCGCAAAGGTTTTAACATTTGTTGCTTTAGGTGGTGGTGTAATAACGCTAGTTGTTTGGCTACTATTAGGGTTTCCATTTGTGTTTGCATTGGAAAGAATGGTAACCGTTATGGTTATTTCCTGCCCTCATGCTTTGGGTTTAGCAGTGCCATTGGTGGTAGCTATTTCAACTTCAATCGCTGCACAAAAAGGTTTGCTCATTCGCAACAGAACAGCTTTTGAAAATGCTCGATTGATTTCAACTATCATTTTTGACAAAACCGGAACACTAACCAAAGGTTCTCATGAATTACAGGAAGTAAAAGTGTTGAACTCAAAATTTAATGACAAAGAATTACTCCGTCTAGCATCAGGCATAGAGCAACATTCTGAACATTATATCGCAGCGGGTTTATTGCGAAAAGTAAAGGAATTGAAAATTGAAATTCCAAAATCAGAAAAGTTCAATTACCTGCCCGGTATAGGATTGGAAGGAAACGTAGACGGAAAAGAAATAAAGGTAGTAGGTCCGAATTATTTGAAAGAACAAAATATCAAAATAACAGACACAATCGATAATTTCACAGGCACGGTTGTTTACATTTTGATAAACAAAGACGTTGCTGGATATTTTACCTTCTCTGACCAAATAAGAGAAAGCTCTTTTGAAGCCATTCAAATTCTTAAAGAAGCAGGAATTAAAAACCTACTGCTCACAGGCGACAATGAAAAAGTGGCAAAGAAGGTGAGCGATGATTTGAAAATGGACGGTTATTTAGCCAATGTATTACCGCATGACAAATTAGAAAAAGTAAAAGAATTACAAACCAAAGGCGAATATGTTGCCATGACAGGCGATGGCGTGAATGATGCGCCTGCATTGGCACAAGCAGATGTTGGAATTGCAGTTGGTTCAGGCACTGATGTAGCAGCCGAAACAGCAGATATAATTTTGGTAAACTCAGACCCGAAAGATATCGCCAACCTGATATTATTTGGTAAAGCTACCTACAACAAAATGATACAAAACTTATGGTGGGCTGCGGGCTATAACATTCTTGCTATTCCATTGGCAGCAGGTGTATTATATAAATGGGGCATCATGCTAAGTCCGGCTATTGGTGCAGTGCTAATGAGTTTAAGCACAATTGTGGTTGCGATAAATGCACAACTTTTAAAAAGAAAAATTTCATAAACCAAAAACAATTCATCATGAAAAAACAAATCATTACAGCAGCATTACTACTTACAGCAACAATGTTTATCACTTCTTGCGAAAGCAATAATTCTGAAACCAAAACAGAAAAATTGGCAACAGAGGAAAGCGCAACTGCCCAATACCAATGCCCCATGAAATGTGAGGGAGAAAAAACATATGACAAACCCGGTCAATGCCCCAAGTGCAACATGGATTTGCAAAAAGTTGAAGAAATGGATGAGCAACATAACCACGACAGCACTCATACAAATCACTAAAACAGTTTAACACCGCAAGCGCATGATTGAAAAAATAATTTCTTGGTCAACACACAACCGCTTCTTTGTATGGATTGGTATTTTGCTAATCGTAGTTGGTGGTGTGTATTCGGTAATGACCACGCCTGTTGATGCCATTCCCGACCTTTCCGAAAATCAGGTGATTGTTTATACCGAATGGATGGGGCGTAATCCGCAAATCATGGAAGACCAAATCACCTATCCTTTGGTTTCCAACTTGCAGGGCATCCCCAATGTAAAAGCCATTCGGGGCGCATCCATGTTCGGCATGAGTTTCATCTTCGTCATTTTCAATGACGATGCAGAAATCTATTGGGCGCGAACCCGTGTGTTAGAGCGATTGAACTTCGCACAAAAAGCATTACCGCAAGGCGTAACGCCAACACTTGGTCCCGATGGAACAGGCGTAGGTCATGTGTTTTGGTATTCCTTGCAGGGCGATGGTTACGATTTGGGAGAACTCCGAGCCGTGCAGGACTGGTATGTGAAATTCGCTTTGCAGAATGTGGAAGGCGTGAGCGAAGTCGCTTCTTTTGGTGGTTTTCAAAAACAATATCAGGTCAGCATCAATCCGCACAAATTGGTTTATTACGGCATATCCGCAATGGATGTGGCAAACGCTTTAAAACAAAACAACCGCGATGTTGGAGGCAGCATTTACGAAATGAACCGCATGGGTTATATGCTGCGCGGATTGGGCTACATCAAGGATCTAAAAGACATTGAAGAAATTTCCGTTGGTGCATACAAATCAATTCCCATAAAACTGAAAGATGTGGCTGATGTGCAAATGAGCAGCGACATCCGTTTGGGTATTGTGGACGAAAACGGAGAAGGAGAAGTGGTAGGCGGTGTGGTAGTTGCACGCTATGGCGAAAACGCCAAAGAAGTAATTGACCGCGTGAAAGAACGATTAAGCGATGTAGAAAAAGGCTTGCCCCCCGGTGTAAAAATTAAAATTGCCTACGACCGCAGCGATTTAATTGAAGCTGCTATTGATACGCTTAAAGAAGCTCTCTGGGAAGAAATTGCAGTAGTGTCATTAGTGGTATTGCTTTTTCTTTTTCATGTGCGGAGCGCAGTAGTTGCCATTGTTACTATTCCTTTATCTGTGCTGATTGGTTTTATGCTTGTGAAATTATTTGGCATTTCACTTAACATTATGTCGCTTGGTGGCATTGCATTAGCAATAGGCGATTTGGTAGATGCCGGAATTGTAATGACCGAAAACGCTTACAAAGGATTGGTGAAAGCCGTTTTAAAAACAGACGAATAATGGAAAAACAAAGAATAGGAAATACAAAAGAACTCAGCGAAGAAGAGCGCATCAAAATAATTGAACGCTCATCTCGCACCGTTGGAAGAGCCGTTTTCTTTTCCATTTTGGTAACGCTCATTTCATTCGCGCCCATCTTGTTTTTAGAGGGACAGGAAAAGAAACTGTTTTCACCATTGGTGTTTACAAAAACCTTTGTAATGATTGGTTCTGCCATCGTTGCCCTTTTCATCGTGCCCATGTTGTTACGTTCATTAATGAAAGGCAAACTCATTCCCGAAAGCAGAAATCCTGTTGCCAATTTCTTCATCAAAATATACAGCCCTGTCTTGCGCTTGTGTCAGCGTTGGAAAAAAACAGTCGTTGCCATTTCTGTTTTAATCGTGTTAGGAAGTATTCCTTTTGTGTTGCGTTTGGGTTCCGAGTTTATGCCGCCCTTAGATGAAGGTTCGCTGTTGTTCATGCCCGTTACACTTCCTGATGTTTCCAACAACGAAGCCAAACGTATCTTGCAGGTGCAGGACAAAATTATCAGCACCGTTCCAGAAGTGCAGAATGTATTGGGCAAAGCAGGTCGTGCTTATACCGCTACCGACAACGCGCCTATGAGTATGATTGAAAGCATCATTCTATTAAAACCAAAATCCGAGTGGCGCGAAGGAATGACCACCGAAAAACTAATTACTGAATTAAACGAGAAAGTAAAAATCCCCGGAGTTACAAATGGTTGGACACAACCCATCATCAACCGTATCAATATGCTTTCAACAGGGGTTCGGACAGACATCGGCATTAAAATTTACGGACAGGAATTAGATACCATTTACAACATCGCAAGGCAAATTGAAAAATCCTTGCAGGGCATTGAAGGGCTTGCAGATTTATATGTAGAGCAACTCACAGGCGGCAAATACCTTGATGTAAAAATTAAGCGCGAAGAAATTGCCCGATACAATCTTTCCATTGAGGAAGTAAACATGCTCATTGAAATGGCTTTAGGCGGAATGCCCGTTACCAACACAGTAGAAGGCAGACAGCGTTTCAGCGTGTCCATGCGTTTGGCGCAGGATTTCCGTAGTGATTTGGAAGAAATAAAACGAACACCCCTTCAAACATCGGGCTACGGAGTTATTCCGCTTTCAGCAGTGGCTGATTTGGAAATTACCGAAGGTCCGCCAATGATTAGTTCCGAAAACGCCATGTTGAGAGGAACAGTTCTGTTTAATGTGCGCGGCAGAGATATGGGCAGCGTAGTAAGCGATGCCAAAGAAAAAATAGATGCCGATTTCAAAAACCTTCCCAAAGGTTATTTCATCAACTGGAGCGGACAGTATGAAAGTAAAGTCCGTGCCGAAAACCGTTTGAAAATTATCATTCCAATTACGCTATTGATTATTGCTTTCGTGCTCTATTTCACCTTTCATTCTTTCAAAGAAATGGCGATTGTGCTTTCCAGTATTCCTATTGCATTAATTGGTGGCGTGTATTCCATGTATTTTTTTGAAGTGAATTTTTCGGTTGCCGTGGCAGTTGGTTTCATTGCCTTATTCGGTATTGCGGTAGAAACAGGGGTTTTGATGCTTGTTTATATGAATGAAGCCATTCACGATGCGGTGGATAAAAAGGGAAGCGCAGAACTTTCACAGGAAGAAGTGCAGACAGCCGTTTTTTCAGGGGCGGTAATGCGTGTCCGCCCAAAATTGATGACTGTCATGGCAGACATGATAGGACTAATGCCCATTCTATTAGCAACGGGCGTAGGAAGCGATGTAATGAAACCCATCACCATTCCCTTTGTGTTCGGGTTGATTACCTCTACACTTTTTGTGTTAATCGTTTTACCTGTGGTTTATCAGTTAGTGAAAGAATACGAATTGAAAAAACATGGTAAAGTAGAATACCTTGAAATTGAAGAATAATGAAAACAGCCAACAATTACACAATCCCTGTAACGAAACTTATCACTGAACTTGGTAGTGATAGAGAAAAAGGATTGAATTCACTTGAAGCAACCAACCGTATTTCTCAATACGGCAAAAACACTATTCAATCCGATAAAGGAAAACATCCTTTGAAAATAGTCCTGTCTCAATTTAATAACCTCTTGGTGTATTTGTTGCTGTTTGCAGCCGCCATGTCATTTTGGTTTCAGGAATACTTGGATGCAACCGCAATTCTGCTTGTAATACTCGTAAATGCGAGCATTGGGTTTTGGATGGAAATGCAGGCAGAACGCTCCATGAATGCCCTTAAAAAAATGGCAAGTGTTCCGGCAAAAGTGTTCAGGGATGGTAAGCTGACCGAAATAGCATCTGAAGAATTAGTTCCGGGCGATTTGCTGTTTGTTGAAGCAGGTGACATGATTACCGCAGATGCAAGAATTATTTCCGCTACACAACTTTCCATAAATGAAGCATCGCTTACGGGCGAAGCCATGCCTGTTGAAAAAACAGCAAGCGAACTTTCGGGAGATATTCCACTTGCTGACCGCACCAATATGTTGCACAAAGGCACTTTCGTTACCAACGGAAACACCACTGCCCTTGTGGTTGCAACAGGTATGCAAACCGAATTAGGCAAAATCGCACACCTCGTGCAGGGAGCAGAGCAATCAGCCACTCCACTTGAAAAAAAGTTACAGGTATTCAGTCGTAAACTCATTTACATAACAGTTGCTTTAGTGGTGCTGATTTTCATTGTCGGTATGTTCACGCATGGCGATTATGTGGAATTGCTTGAAACGGCCATTGCCCTTGCAGTAGCAGCCATACCCGAAGGACTTCCCATTGTGGCAACCCTTGCATTGGCTCAAGGGATGATGAAAATGGCAAGGCATAATGTCATCGTAAAAAAACTTTCGGCAGTAGAAACCTTAGGAGGCACAACCGTTATTTGCACCGATAAAACAGGAACACTTACTCAAAATAAAATAGAAGTAACAGATTTAATCCCTGCTGATGAAACTTCTGAAAAGAATAAACAACTCCTTCAGCATATAGCTGTTTTATGCAACACCGCATCCATTCAGATTTTAGAAAACGACATTAAAGAAATTGGCGACCCGCTGGAAACGGGCTTACTGAAATATGCACACAACAAAGGAGAGAATGTTGAGCGGTTGCGTCAACAGTTTCCTAAAATAGATGAAGTCCCGTTTTCATCGGAAACAAAAATGATGGCAACGCTGCATAGCGGAAACAATGGATATATTGTTTATGCCAAAGGCGCAGCAGAAGAAATACTCAAACAGTGCAGTCATATTCTTAACGGTTCTGAAATTAAAGAGATGAATGAAGAAACAAGAAACCAATGGAAAGACAAATCTGAACAATTGGCATCATCCGGTTTAAGAGTTATTGCTGGTGCTTTTAAAGAAACTGCTTCAAAAGATGTTGCACTCACAGACAGTTTGGTTTTTGCCGGACTATACGGAATGATGGATCCGCCAGCCGAAGATGTGTTTGATGCAATCAATGAATGTAAAGATGCAGGTATTAAAGTAGTGATGATTACAGGCGACCATCCTGCCACTGCAAATTATATAGCCAACCAACTTCATATATCCGAAAACACGCAACCTGTCATCGGCAAGAACATGAAGCCCTTTGAACAGTTAAGCGAACAGGAAAAAAATCTTTGGGCTGACACTTCTGTTTTCGCAAGGGTTACACCCGCTCATAAATTGGATTTGGTAAGAGTGTTGCAGGAAAAAGGAAACATCGTTGGCATGACAGGTGATGGTGTAAATGATGCTCCTGCTTTGAAGAAATCAGACATCGGCATCGCAATGGGAGTGAGAGGAACACAAGTGGCACAGGAAGTGTCAGACATGGTATTGAAAGACGATAAATTTTCGTCCATAGTTCATGCAATAAAGCAAGGTCGTGTTATTTTTACTAATGTTCAGGAATTTGTGATTTACCTGCTTTCCTGCAACATGAGCGAATTGTTTGTGGTGTCTTTAGCCGCGTTGTCCAATCTGCATTTTCAATTAATTCCGCTGCAAATACTTTTTATCAATCTAATAACAGATGTGTTGCCCGCCCTTGCTTTGGGCGTAAGCGAAGGCAGTCCGTATGTTATGAAACACAAGCCCCGAAATCCGGCTGAACCGCTGTTAAAAACAAAACAGTGGTATGCTGTTTGGATTTATGCGGCAATCATTTCCGTTTGCACATTGGGAGCAGTATTCTTTAGCCATTTTGTTTTGCATACAGGCGAACACTTTGACCCGAAACTCTGCAACAACATTTTATTCTTTACTCTTATTGTTTGCCAGTTGTTCCATGTGTTCAACATGGCATCGGTCAAAACTTCTTTTATAAAATCTGAAGTATTCCAAAATAAATATGTTTGGTATGCACTGCTTACAAGCGGGTTAGTCGTGGTTTCCGTATTTTTTATTCCTCCAGCTCGTGAAGCATTGAATGTTCAGTCGCTGAAAGCGGAAGACTGGTTGATTGTTTTCGTATCTGCTTCGATTTCACTATTGGTTATTCAAATTTTAAAACGAACAAATCTAATTCACGATGAAGATTAACGCTGAAAATATAAACATCATTAAGGCATCAGGCGAAAAAGCTCCGTTCAACAAAGGAAAGCTAAAACAATCGTTGCTGCGTTCTGGTGCAACTAACGAACAGGCAGATGAAATTACCAACAAAGTAATCGAAATGTTAGTAGAGGGGATGTCCACACGGAAGATTTACAAAACCGCATTTCGATTATTGCGTAACTATTCACGCCAGGCAGCAGCACGCTATAAACTCAAACAAGCCATTATGGAGTTGGGTCCTTCGGGTTTCCCTTTTGAGCAATTTGTGGGAGAGCTTTTAAAACATAAAGGTTACAAAACTCAAGTGGGAATAATTTTAAAAGGACATTGTGTAAATCACGAAATAGATGTGATTGCCGAAAAAGACGAACACCATTTTATGATTGAGTGCAAATTCCATAACCACCAGGGTTATGTGTGCGATGTAAAAATTCCGCTCTACATACAATCAAGATTTTTGGATGTAGAAAGACAATGGAAACAGTTAGCTGGTCATGCCGAAAAATTTCATCAGGGTTGGGTGGTTACCAACACCCGCTTTTCTGATGATGCTTCCAAATACGGCAGGTGCATGAACATGAATTTGGTGGGTTGGGATTATCCAAAAAACAATGGATTGAAAGATTGGATTGATGGTTCGGGATTACACCCCGTAACCTGCCTTACAACGCTTACCCAAAAAGAGAAACAACAATTATTAGACAGAAAAATAGTGCTGTGTAAAACCATGCATCACAATCAAAGTGTGTTGCAAAACATAGGCATCCATTCACCACGGTTGGAAAAAGTAATGGAAGAATGTTCGGCATTGTGTGAAGAATTCTCAGCAAAGAAATTTCAAAGTATAAAACAATAATTATGAACGACAATAAAATCAAAATCCAATTCTTAGGTGCTGCCGGAACAGTTACCGGCTCAAAGTATCTTGTTACTGCTTTTGGTAAAAAAATACTGATAGACTGCGGTTTGTTTCAGGGGCTAAAAGAACTCCGACAACTAAATTGGCAACCTTTAGCCATTTCAGCAAAAACTATTGATATAGTATTACTAACACATGCACACTTAGACCACACAGGCTACCTCCCCTTATTGGTGAAGCATGGTTTTAGCGGAACAATCAACGGCACTTCTGCAACCTTGCAGATTGCTGAAATCATTTTAAAAGACAGTGCAAAAATTCAAGAGGAAGATGCAGCAAGAGCGAACAAATTCCGCTACTCAAAACACAAACCTGCTTTGCCGCTTTATGGCTTGCCAGAGGTGGAAAATACTTTGCCGCTTTTTCAACCGCAACCCCTCAATCAATGGTTACAAATTAACGAGCATATCCGATACCGTTTCCGATACAACGGACATATTATTGGTGCTACATTTATTGAATTGCAGATTGGCGAAAAAACATTAGTCTTTTCCGGTGATATTGGCAGGGAGATAGACCCACTTTTGTTTCCACCGGAAAAGCCTGAAAAAGCGGATGTTTTATTTATTGAAGCCACTTATGGCAACCGCCTTCATCCTGTCGAACCAGCCATCAACAATTTGGAAAAACTTATTAATCGTTGTATGGCAAGAAACGGCACTATCATCATACCGAGTTTTTCGGTAGAGCGGACGCAATTGCTCATGTATCTGTTTTGGCAGTTAAAAAAGACCAATAAAATTCCCGATATACCTATTTATATGGATAGTCCGATGGGAAGAAATGTTTTGGAAGTTTTTCATCGTAACACAGAGTGGCATAAACTCTCCACCGATGAATGCTCTGAAATGTGCAATACCATCAAGCGGATTAAAGGAGTAGATGAAACTTATGCACTTGCAGAAGACAATACACCTAAAATAATTATTGCAGGAAGTGGTATGGCTGCGGGCGGCAGAGTGCTTACTTATTTTGAAAAATATTTAGGGGACGAAAATGCAACCATCCTGTTGGTGGGTTTTCAGGCTGAAGGAACAAGAGGAAGGGCATTGCTGGAAGGCGCAACCGAAATCAAAATGAGAGGTAAATTCTATGCAGTAAAAGCCCACATGGAAAATATAGAAGGGTTGTCTGGTCATGCAGACCAAAATGGATTGATTGACTGGATGAGCAAACTGCAATCTAAGCCCGATAAAATTTTTATTGTTCACAGCGAGGAAGATGGAGCAAAGGGATTGCAGAAAAAAATAAAAGAAGTTTATAAATGGGATAGTGAAATTCCTGTCCTTAATCAGCGAAACGAATTTGAATTAAAAATCAAAAGGCCATGAAACACAAAGAAATTATCACAAACTGGAATGTAATTACAGGGGGGCCCTGCACGGGGAAAACCACGGTAGTAAACCTGCTTGCCGAAAGAGGTTACAAAACCACTATTGAACATGCACGTCATTACATTGATACGCAAAAAATAAAAGGGCGCACGGTTGAAGAAATTCGTGAAAACAAAAAAGAATTTCAGTTAGGAGTGCTGAATATGCAGATTGAAGAAGAAGCAACCTTAGATGTAAATGAAATGGTGTTTTTAGACCGCGCCTTACCCGATGCAATGGCATACTATCAGTTCTTGGGTTTAGAATATGACGACAGGTTAATAGAACAGTGTAATAAATATTGCTACAAGCAAGTTTTCATATTAGACCGTTTGCCGCTTACCAACGACTATGCAAGATTAGAAGACGAAGCAGAGCAAATCCGTATTCATAACCTGATAATTAAGGTGTATGAAACATTCCCTTGCCCTATTGTTCATGTGCCGGTTCTGCCACCGGAAGAACGGGTTGATTTTATTCTAAAACACATTTAGAGCATGAAAAAGATAGTTTCAACAATAGTATTATTGGTTTGTCTGCTCCAGCTTCACGCTCAAGACACAACTTATATTTCGCTGGAAAAGCTGTTGCAGCAGGTGGAAACCAACTACCCCGCCATTCTGCAATATCAGCAAAACATTCAGTCATGGCAGGCAAAAGCGCAGGGTGCAAAATCATGGATGCCTCCAACCTTCTCCACAGGCATTATGAATTTCCCTTACAACCTCTCAATGGTAAAGGAAAAGAACGACCCTATGAACTGGGCGGGCATTTCCTTTTCAATTGAACAGATGATACCCAACCAAACAAAGCTGAATGCCAAGCGCGATTACATCAACTCATTAGCTGAAGTTGAAAAATCTAAAAGCGACTGGACAAAAAACGAATTACGCAGAGAAGCAAAAATTCTTTACTACAACCGTTTTGTAAATCAGCAGAAACAAAAATCACTTTCAGAAAGCGAAGAAGTGTTGAACCTCTTGCTTACCACAGCCGAAGCCAAATTCAGCAGTAACCAGTCGCAACTGCAAACGATTTACAAAGCCAAAGCCCGTTTAGCCGAATTGAAAAACATGCAATACATGCTCTCCGGCTTAATTGCAGAAAGCAACATCGGTTTGAACATCCTCATGGTGCGCGATGTAAACACGCCTTTTGAAATTGATACGCTCATTCAGCCCCGCAATTATTCACTTGCAACTACCGATACCGCCAACATCACCAACCGCAGCGACATCACCGCTCTTACGAAATACATACAGTCCATGAAACTGGAACAAAAAGTAATGAAAGTAGGTGTCCGTCCCGACTTTGGTGTCCGTGCCGAACACATGCAAATGCTAGGTATGCCAAGTCAATGGTCAATTATGGGCATGATGACTATTCCTATTGTGCCTTGGTCTTCCAAAATGTATTCATCCGAAGTAAAATCTATGGGCTTTCAAATTCAGTCAATGGAATTGGAAAAACAAACCATGCAACTGATGGCTACCAAAATGTTCACCGAAAAATTAACGATGCTCCGTTACGAAAACGGACAGTATCAAAATTATAGTCAGCAAATAATTCCCGCTTACGAAAACAACATGCAAGCCAATTTACTTGCCTTCAAACAAAACACAGGCGACTTGTTTGTGCTGTTGGATGCGTGGGAAATGTTGCTGATGAAAAAATTGGAAATGTATGACCGACTGTTCAACATCTTAAAATTAGAAGCCGAATATGAATACGAGACAGAAATTAAATAGTCAAATCAGCATCATCCTCTTTTTGCTTTTAGTATCGGTGTTTTCATCGTGCAAAAACGAAAACGATAAACAGGGGCATGAAAATCATGTTCAGGTAGAAGGCGATTACATCTGTCCCATGCGTTGCGAAGGCGAAAAAACCTATCCGCAACCCGGCAACTGTCCGGTTTGTAAAATGAAATTGCAGTTGGTGGAAGAAGAGTTAGTGCAAACGGTTTCGCCCAACAAACAGGTTTTATCACGTCAGGCAACCGTTAAACTTCAAACTGAAAACAATGCTCAATCTATAAAGGCACAGGGCTTCATTGATTATGACCGCAACCGAAATCAAAATGTATCAGCACGCTTTGGCGGGAGAATTGAAAAACTTTATGTGAAATACAATTTGAAGTTCGTCAATAAAGGCGATAAAATTTTGGAACTCTATAGCCCCGAACTAAACACCATTCAGGAGCAACATTTATTTCTGCTGAAAACCGAAACCGGAAAAACACTTATTGAACAATCACGCGAAAAACTAAAACTGTTGGGCATTACCGAACAGCAAATTTCAGTTTTGGAAACCAAAGGCACATTCGCACAATCTATTTCTGTTTACAGTCCCGCAAGCGGCTACATACTTTTCAATTCCGAAACGCAAACCAATACAGGTTCAGAAGCAACGCAGCAATCTTCAATGAATAGCATGAGCATGTCCGCTAATACTTCCGTTACCCAAACATCAGGTTCGGCAGGTGTGCAAATTCGTGAGGGTATGTATATCAACAAAGGCGAAACGCTTTTCAGTTTAAACGATTTGCAAACCGTTTGGGCAATCATTTCAATTCCCTCTGAATATCATTCATCCGTTCAGTCAAACAAGCAAATCAATATAGTATCGGAATTGTTTCCCGCTCAAATTCTCACAGGAAAAATTTTACTGACGGAAAAAACTTTTGAGGAAAAACAACAACGCTTCATCAGGGTAAGGGTTGAATTGCCCAATCCTAAAGCTGCTTTAAAAATCAATTCACTCGTTACGGCTGAATTTCCGCTTGAAAAGAACCCCGATGGCTATCTGGGTCAAGTTCCCTCATCGGCAGTTTACCGCACGGGCATGAATGTTTTTGTTTGGGTAAAATCAGGAACAACCAAAAACGGAACGGGAATTTTTGAAATACGAAAAGTTATCACAGGTGCAACGAACAACGGAACAGTTACCATCATAAACGGTCTTGCGCCTGATGAAGAAATTGCTTTACACGCTGGAGCATTAACCGACAGCGAAACATTTTTAAACGGAAACTGACATGAAGCAGAAAATAATATTTCTTTCAATCACAATTCTTTTTGCCTTGGCAGGTTGCAAAAGCAAAAATGAAAATCATGCAGGGCATGATAGCGGAACATACTACACCTGTCCCATGCACCCAAGCGTAAAAAGCAACAGCCCCGGTTCTTGCCCTGTGTGCAATATGTCTTTAATTAAAGTTGAAAAACAAAACAACGAACACACACAGCAAGATGGCAATTTTATCACCATTGAAAAACAACAACAGCAATTAGCAGGAATAAAAACCGACACGGTAAAATTTCAAGCCATTATTCCCGCTTCAACCATTTTGGGAACAGTCGCCATTGATGAAGAACAGGTAACAACTATCAGCAGCCGCGTGAAAGGAAGAATAGACAAACTCTACATCAAAACATCAGGCGAATACATCCGAAAAGGAAATCCCGTTTACGCCATTTACAGCGAACAACTTTTTGCTGATGAAAAAGAATTTCTTGCCCTGTCGGAAAAGAGAACGAACAACACCACTGAAAATAAATTGTTAGACGATATGCTCTCTGCGTCCAAAAATAAATTGCTGCTTTGGGGACTTTCAGAAAAACAAATTGCTGAATTAGGAAAAAATAAATCCGCTTCGCCTCAAATAATCTTTTATGCACAGACAGAGGGTTATGTTACCGAAGTGCTTGTAAAAGAAGGAGAATATGTTGAAGTCGGAACATCTATAGTTAAACTTACCACTTTAAATCAGGTTTGGATTGATGCTCAGGTTTACTCCAATGAAATTGAAAAAATAAGCGGTAGCAATTCCTTTCAGGTTTTTTCCGAAACCTACCCCGATGAAGTTTACACGGGTCGTCTTGTGTTCAGCAATCCAGGTGTGGAAGATAATCGCAAAGTGCAACTGTTGCGCCTTAGAATTGACAACGCTAAAAACAATCTCATTCCGGGCATGATGGTGTATGTAAGTCCTAAACAAAATTCAAAACCCGTTTTAGCCGTTCCAAAATCTGCCGTGCTGTTGGAGAAAATGAAAACCGTTTGGATATTGGCGCACGACAACACCTTTGAGCAACGCATGGTTGAAACAGGCACAGAAAATAAGTTTTGGATTGAAATTTTATCGGGTATAAAAGAAGGGGAGATAATTGTTACGGACGGTTCATACTTAATTAGTAGTGAGTTTATTTTAAAAAGCGGTGCAGGGCAAAGACATGACCATTAGACAACATCTATTTAAACGAAATGATTTTTCAGTTCAGCAAAAGCCCTCGGCATCCACCGGGGGCTTTTCTTTTTGTAGTGCTATAAGGTTTACAAATTTTTCACTTAATACAAGTTTCTTTGCATAGTTCTTTTCCATATAAGTCAAGGCAGATTATCGGTAAAAAGATAAAGCAGATGCGCGAGAAAAAACAACTCACGTTGGAACAGTTAGCTGATTTTATTAGGAACAGACAGACAACATATTTGGAACATTGAAGCAGGTAGGAAAAATTTTACGATGGATTATTTAGATAGGATAGCAAAAGTGCTTGATGTTTCACTAAGCGAATTTCTGAATACAAATATTTAATCACATCAAAAACAAACAACATGGCATCAACATCAGAAACCGGACACGCAAAAAATGTAGCCAACTTTGAGGATGTAATTTCCTTCTGCACCGGCTACGGGGCAACTTACAATCCTTCAAAAGTTGCGATACAATTACCATCACTTAACGCCCTTCGCACAAATGCTGAAAATGCGGTGGCAGATGTAAACTCAGCCAACACTGCATTCATCAATGCAACCAATGCACGGCAAATTGCCTTTTCATCTGTAAAACCTTTAGCAACTCGATTGGTAAACGCCTTGGATGCAACGGATGCAACAGACGAATTGATTAAGGATGCAAAAACTTTAAACAGAAAAGTTCAGGGGGCGCGTAAAAGCAAAGGCACAAAACCTGAAACACCGCCAACACCACCCGACACAGCCGCAGAAGACAAACAGATTTCTGTTTCACAACAGAGCTACGACAGTATTATTGAGAACTTTGAAAAATTGGGGCAACTGGTAGCAACCGAACCTACCTACACTCCAAACGAAGTGGACTTGCAGACAGCGACACTTATTACCTTTCACGGCAACTTAAAAACAACAAACACCGCAGTCATTAACGCAACGACAGCTATCAGCAATGCGCGTATTACCCGTAACCAAATACTTTATGCACCTAAAACAGGTTTGTATGACGTTGCACAGGAAGTAAAAAAATATGTAAAGTCCGTTTTCGGTGCGACAAGTCCTCAATACAAACAGGTGAGCAAAATCAAGTTTACTAAGCCCCGCAAAAAATAATCTCACATGATTTTTAGTAAAGCCGCCTTGACAATTTACAAAGTTGCAAGGCGGTTTTCATTTTTTCACAACCCGTTTGACAAAGTTGCTGTTCCGCTTTTCACTTTTCGCAATCTACTTGACAATGTTGACATGACAATCGGTAAAGTTCCTATGACGTTCCATACTTTTAGACTGACACTTTTCAGTTCTCGCAATCTGTCAGACACTTTTCGCATGACCATTTTAAATTCTTTCATTACGCTCGACAAATCTTCCATGACAAAGACAGAAATACAGGCAACGCACTAAAAAAATACACTCTTGCAAGTCGCGCAAGCCACCCCGCAGACCAAAACTTGCAAGAGAGTATTTTTTTCTGCCGCCCAATTAAAAACTTCAATTTTTTTCTCCCACCCTTCTAAAAAATAAAAATACCCCACCCGCCCCCTAACCCGACAGTTTCTCTTTCCATTCCAGCGTTCTTCCTTGACAGTTTAATGCTAACCCGACACGACAACACCTTCGACAGACAGAAGGGCATCCGGTAACATGGGGTTGCCGCAATGCGGGGTGCAGTGCTTAATTGAACGGTAGTCCTTTTTACATACTTTTGTCGTGGGCGGACAGTTCAGCGCGTTTAATTCCCGCACTGACGGCAACCCCAGAAACGTTATGCGTCATTCCCCATTTTTCCGCAAGAAAATAATTTCTCGTGCTAACGGGAGTGCCACCCGACAACAACTCTTGTTAAATTTGCCACGGCTCATTG
>MKTC01000004.1 GCA_001897535.1 Bacteroidetes bacterium 37-13
AAATTTGAACTCACTAATCAAGACTTAGGATTGGCAACAACCTGATTATGAACAACAATAAAAAAACGTTAGTCAGAATTCTATGGCGACAGTGCAACTATCTAACTTTTGGGCGGACAATCAACCGTTTGACAAATTTCGGCAAAGCCGTTTGGCTATCCCTTCGCAAAATAAAAAGAGAGGCAAAGCCACACACAAACCAACGCAGTTTGCCTCACATTTTATTTTGCCCAACCGCACCAATACCGACTTCAATTTCTATCTTTGACCCAATGAAACTTTTGACCCTCTTATTATCTCTGTATGTGTTGACAATGTCAACCGTGCCTTGCTATGTGGAGGACAAATGTTTGAGCAGGGACACTCAAACCGAACAAAGCGGACATGACGAACAGGGTTGCAGCGACTGCTGTTCACCGTTTATGAGTTGCGGGACTTGTTGCGGTTTTACTTTCAACTTTATGGGTTTTTCATTTCAACCCACTTTTCATTTTAACGACAAAGTGTTTTCTCATTACAAGCAAACTTTC
The DNA here is from genome assembly GCA_001897535.1 of Bacteroidetes bacterium 37-13. GTDB lineage: Bacteria > Bacteroidota > Bacteroidia > Chitinophagales > LD1 > UBA7692. Next base: position 531 of record MKTC01000004.1, read on the forward strand.
AATTCGCAGTTTGCTTCTTCCATTTGGCAGCCACCAAAACTTGGTTAATGTTTAGTGCCTTCGGCACAAATCAATTTTAGCGGTGCTAACGCACCGCTAATCATTATTTCATGAACATTAATCAATTCAGCAATGACAAAAAAAATCGTTGTGCTGCTGTTTGCAGCACTTAATATAACAAGCGTATTCGCACAGAATACTTTCAAGGCAGTCATCAAAGACAGCCAGACCAAAGAACCGTTAATCGGTGCAACGGCAATTGTGGAGGGAACTACAAACGGAGGAACAGCCGACATCAACGGATTTGTTACCATCACCAACATTCCAAACGGAAAACAGGAAATTCAATTTCGCTATATCGGTTACGAAGAACACGAACAAGAATTTGAATTTCCTTTGACAGACACGATTGAAATCTTAATGACTTCAGAGGCAGACGAACTAAACGAAGTGGTAGTTTCATCTACACGAAGCACACGAACAATAAAAGACATTCCGACAAGAGTAGAATTTATTGCAGGTGAAGAATTGGAAGAAAAGGGAAACATGAAATCGGGCGACATCAGAATGTTGCTGAACGAAAGCACGGGAATACAAACCCAGCAAACATCTGCAACAAGTGCAAACGCAAGCATCCGCATACAAGGACTTGACGGACGATACACACAAATTCTCAAAGACGGTTTTCCTTTGTATTCAGGTGCAGCAAGCGGATTAGGTTTATTGCAAACGCCACCACTTGACTTAAATCAGGTAGAACTTATCAAAGGTTCGGCATCTACGCTTTACGGAGGCGGTGCAATTGCAGGTTTGGTAAATCTCATTTCAAAAACACCCGAAGAAAAACGGGAATTGAAATTTCATTTCAACGGAAGTTCAGGAAAAGGTTTTGACCTGAACGGATTTTACGGACAGCGTTTCAAGAAAGTAGGCACAACAATTTTTGCAGCACACAACCGAAACTGGGCTTACGACCCTGCAAAAATCGGCTTGACAGCCATCCCGAAATTTGAACGCTATGTTTTCAATCCTAAACTTTTTGTTTACTTCAATGAAAAATCAAAATTGAATTTCGGAGTGAACACAACCATTGAAAACCGTTTAGGAGGCGACATAAAATATATTGAAGGACAAGCAGACAGTGTTCACAGCTACTTTGAAGAAAACAAAACGCAACGCTATTCAACTCAGCTTTCTTTTGACCACAACTTTAATGAAACGCATCGTTTCAGTTTCAAAAACAGTGTGAGTTATTTCAATCGCAAAATTCAAATTCCAGATTATGCTTTTGACGGAACGCAAATCGCTTCTTTCACCGAAGCAACTTATTCCAAAACAAAAGAAAAAACAGAATGGGTTGCAGGTGTAAATCTTTGGACTGACAACTTCCAAGAAAAGCAGTTGGACACTTTAGCAAAAAGAAACTACGACCTGATTACCGTTGGAGCATTTGCACAAAACACATGGAAGGCAACTAAATGGTTGAACCTTGAAACAGGTTTCAGAACTGACTATGTGGTTGATTATGGTTTTGCGTTTCTTCCACGGCTCTCGGCTTTATTCAAAATCACTCCGAAAATTACATCAAGAATTGGAGGAGGATTTGGCTACAAAGCACCAACAATTTTTACAGAAGAAAGCGAACGCATCCAATACAGAAATGTGTTGGCGATAAACAGCAACACCAACAAAATGGAAAAGAGTTACGGAGCAAATGCCGACTTTAATTACCGCACTTCGTTTGCTGATGATAAAGTTACGTTCAGCATCAATCAACTTTTTTTCTTCACTTACATTGACAAACCTTTGTTGCTTCAGCAACAAACAGGCGGCTTGTATCAGTTCATCAATGCAAATGGAAATACCAACACCAAAGGAACTGAAACCAATATCAAAATCGGCTATGCAGATTTCAAACTCTTTTTGGGCTACACATTTACCGACACACGATTGAAACAAAATGGAGTTACAACAGAAAATCCGTTGACACCAAAGCACCGACTGAATACAATTTTGATGTATGAGATTGAAGACAAATTGAAAGTTGGTGTTGAAGCATATTATTTCAGTCCGCAAAAACTAAGCGATGGAACTACGGGCAAACAATATGTCATTTGCGGTTTTATGATTGAGAAACTTTGGGAGAAATTTTCAATTTACCTGAACTTTGAAAACTTCACCGACACTCGGCAAACAAGATTTGACAGTATTTATACTGGCACTGTAACCAATCCCGTTTTCCGTGACATTTACGCACCGCTTGACGGTTTCTTAATCAACGGAGGCATTAAACTAAAACTTTGAACCATGCAGAAAACGACATTTAAAATATCAAAGATGGACTGCCCATCCGAAGAGCAAATGATACGGATGAAACTTGCCGACCTTACAAATATCAACTCGTTGGACTTTGACATTCCTAACAGACAACTGACCGTTTTTCACTCAGACAATCACGACCAAATTTTTCAGCGACTTGACAACCTAAACTTTGACACTTCACTCATAGACAGCGTTTCGGCAGACAATTACACAGCGACAACAGACAATTCAAGCCGAGAAAGAAAATTGCTTTGGCAAGTTTTAGCCATCAACTTTTTCTTTTTTGCACTTGAACTTACGACAGGTTTTATATCCAACTCAATGGGACTTGTCGCAGACAGTTTGGATATGCTTGCCGACAGCATTGTTTACGGACTTGCACTTTTTGCAGTTGGCGGGACAATGGCACGAAAAAAGAACATTGCAAAATCAGCAGGTTATTTTCAATTGACACTTGCTGTCTTCGGTTTAATTGAAGTAATCAGGCGATTTGCAGGGACAGAAGCAGTTCCTGCATTTCAGACAATGATAATTATTTCAATTCTTGCACTTATTGCAAACGGACTTTGTTTATATCTACTGCAAAAAGGCAAAAGCAAGGAAGCACACATGCAAGCAAGTATGATTTTTACATCTAATGACGTAATTGTAAATCTTGGAGTAATTGTAGCAGGCGGACTTGTCTTTTTGACAAACTCAAAACTACCTGACTTGATTATTGGAACGCTTGTATTTGCAATTGTTGCAAGGGGAGCAATCCGCATTTTGAAACTGTAACACGACATATGCCAACGCATTTGCCAGCACATTTTATTTTTAACTTCGCACTATGCAACCGCACGAAAAAATAAAAAGAGCTGTCAAGCCAACGCACCACGACAGGCAGACAATGGTGCTAATGACGCAATATTCGGACGGACGGAAAGAAGAACGAACCGATAACAAGGGGTTTGCGATAGCGGGGGTTGCGTGCTTCGCAGACACATTTGTGCAAGGTGAAAGTTCAGTTCTCCGAATGAAGTTTAGTGCTAAAAATCCCCGCCATCGCAAACCCCCGAAACGTTGTAGGCAATTCCCCATTTTTCCGCAAGAAAATAATTTCTCGTGCTAACGGGAGTGCCACCCGACAACAACTCTTGTTAAATTTGCCACGGCTCATTGAAAGACCCTTTTAAGCATTG
>MKTC01000005.1 GCA_001897535.1 Bacteroidetes bacterium 37-13
CCGTTGATGCGCAATCTTCCATAGTACTGGTTAATGACGGTGTTGGGAATATTGTTATCTCTATTTCATCACTTGCTGCACTACAGCCTGAGCCTGTTCTGTTGTAGGTTACTTTGAATTTATACAGCGCGCTATCGTTATGGTCAGCATTGGTGAGCGGGTCGGTAGTGTATGCCGCATTGGTTGCTCCGCCTATATTTGTATAGCTATTGCTGCCGTAATTGTAAGCTGCCCACTGGTAGCTCACTGTACCGTTGCCGCCTCCGCTGATGCTGGTATTTAATGTGAATATATCATTATTACAGCCGGCTCTTTGTTTTCATTTATGTTCAAGCGTATTTATTCAAAACTTTTTGCAGCGTTTATTTTAAAATCTCCACGATTCATTTTGCGTTATTTCTTCTTTAATTTTAACGCGCTTTAATTATGGTTTGGGAATTGTGTTTTCTTTTCATTCAATTTAATAAATCAGATTAAAAAACGGGGCGCGAAAGTAGTTAATTCTACGGGATATAAAGCAAAATGCAGTCTATTATTTGGAAATAAAGAAAATGCGGGTTTTGTTTTTTTAACGTCATTGAGCAATAAGAGTAAGTTGTACACTATAAATGAAAAGTATTTAACCGTAATTTAGTATCTAAAAGTGTGCCAAATTAACTGCAACATAAAAATAGTTAGCCACAAATATATGTACTAACTTTATTATCAATATATTAGTAATAAAAGTACAACTCATAATACATTGTTGGTTTTATTATAGTGAACACTAATTGCCAAATAAGAAATACAGCTATTGTAGCTTAAACAATACGATAAAATACAATAAAAGGTTGCAATTAGAGGTGAATACAAAAAAAACATTTAACCACATAGGGGCATAGATTTTTTCTTAGTGCCTCTCGCTCTTCGAGATGTTAGCATAGCGCATCTCGAACAGCAAAGGCATTTATTTTAAATTAGTAGCAGAGTAAAATACAACTTTCAAAAGAATTAGTTGATTTTTAATTGAATAGCCAACCTTAAATACCAAAAGAAGTTAATTTCTTTAGCAACAATTTTAGAAAAAGAAAAAAAAATTCATACATTTGCAACGCACGTCTATGGGGTAAGACGTGCCATAGTGGTTTTAGGGTTAGCCGTCTTGTTAGGAAACTAGCAAGGCGGTTTTTCTTTTTAAGAAGTGTTATTTTCCTTCATTTAAAATTTTAGTATTTTGAATTTCAAATCATAAGATTATATTTGCGCTCCATTTTTGAAAATAAAATATAACAATGGCGCATCATAAATCAGCCCAGAAGAGAATTAGACAAACAGCTAAGCGCAGACTTGAGAATCGTTATTTCGCAAAAACAATGCGTAACGCATTGCGCGATTTTAGAGCTTCTACTAAAAAAGAAGACCTTACTAAGGCATTACCTAAAGTAGCATCTTTAATTGATAAGTTGGCAAAAAGAGGTTACATCCACCAGAACAAGGCGGCTAACTTAAAATCTAGCATTGCAAAGAAAGCAAACAACACTAAGTAGTTTGTTCTTTGGTTTCAAAATATCTAACGTTTTGAATCCCATTTTACTTAAAATATCTATGAGAAAAGCAGCACTGCTGCTTTTTCTATTTTCAGGCATTACGTGTTTGGCTCAAGTAACTGTTTCTAAAAACAATAGCCAAATTCATTTTAAGTTAGAAAATGATACTACTGTTTTACTAAGTTTAGATAAATCAAATTTTTTATCAGCACAGCATGTTAATACGCAAGCGGCACAAAACATTTTTGAAACTAAACCGCAAAAAACATTTCTTAATGCTGAAATTGACAGCATTTACCAATTTGACAATTCCTACTTTCTCACAGGTATTTTAGCCGATAAATTCCCTTTTGAAGTTGGCTTCTTCTTTGATGAGAAAGTAACTCATAAATATTGGATAAGCATAAAAGTTGAAGATGCAGAAACAAAATTAAGCACACTTCAATTTCGATTCAAAATTGATGCAAAACATTTTTGGGGTGGTGGGCTGCAAAGTTCTATTTCAGATTTCAGTAGAAAAGAATTTGTAGGAACGGTTTCTTCATTTGATACTTCTATACAAACTCAACTTCCTATTCCGAAATTTTGCACTGAAAAAGATTTTTGTTTTGAATTAAAACCCGTTGAATGTACTGTAAAATTTGACACTTCGGGTATAATTGAAACTTCTATTTTTCCATACAGAAAAGATGATTATTGGTTGTTTAATATTGAATTTGACAAAAGCAGTTTAATGAATCAACAACCATTAAATTCACTACCGGATTGGGTTCATGGCGCAATTCTAAAAACAGATTTTAAACACTTAAAAAAACATGTCAATAACATTCTAAAACAGAAACAGAATGACTTGCCCATTTCAGCAGTTTTAATAACTGATTTTTCAATATTAAACCTCCGGAATAGTACAATTTTAAGAGAAAATATTAAACAGCTAAACAAAGCAAGAATAAAGGCCATCTGCAATTTTTCACCTTTAATTGAAGTGCGAAATACTATATTACAAGATTCAACTAAACTTCAATATTTAGTTCAGAACTATTTAGGAGAACCATACAAAATTGAGCTCAAAAATCAAAAGTTTTTTATGGTAGATTTATTTAACCCGGAAGCCGCAGAATGGTATAAGCAATTAATAAAAACGGAGTTACTAAATATTGGTTTTAGTGGTTGGATAGCAAACCACGGCAATCTTTTTCCATATAATGCCAAAATATCTGAAGGTTTTACGCCACAAACAGCACACAATTTTTATACCGTAATTTGGGCACGCATAAACCGTGAAGTTTTACAAGAAAATGGTTTAGATGATAGTTGTTTAGTATTTCACACTAGCGGAAGTGCAGGAATTGAACGCTATGCAAAAGCATTTACAACAAGCAGCAGTACAACTAAAAACGAATTACAACATTCTATTAACGCCATACTTAGTACCGCAAATTCCGGCTTAGCCCCTATCCTACTCTACTTTAATTCTCCTAAAAATGATTATTGGAATGCTTTGCAATCTTTTCTTCCATTTTATTTTGTAAATCATGCTACATTAAAAAAACACACTTCAAGATTTTTAAAAATTCATTATCTACTGAAAGATTATTTTAAAGAGAGTGTAGAAAATGGAAGCAATATAAAACCTTTGAACAGCTTGTTTTTTCAAGAGATTGATAGCAATTTCAAGTATGAATTTTTAGTAGGAAATGACTTGCTCGTTGCTCCACATATCAATGCAGTAAATTCAAAAACAAGCGTAAAATTTCCTGAAGGCAATTGGAGAAATGTTTTTGGTTCTAATTCACAACAATTCACTACCAACCAAATAGTTGATATAAAATTTAAAAGCAATGCGCCTGCCATATTTATTCGTATCGGCAGTACTTTAGATTCGCTGGAAAGCAACAACAAAGAGTTGTTTATTGAGTAGCTTACTTAGCAATTTCACCCAAATCTAAACCGCTAAAAGTTCCGGAACTCATAAAAAGAAAACAAACATTTTGCTTTGGCAATAGTTGTAGTTTTTGCGACAACTCTTCTTTAGTATGCAAAATTTCTATTGCTTGATTTTTAAATCCTTCTTTTACTTTTTGTTCATTAAGCATAGGCATTTTTTTGAGCTCAAAAGCATGTTTATCTAAAAACATTAGTGGCACATCAGCGGCATTTAAAGCGCCTTCATACTGCGGCAAAAAATCTTCATTCAAACTGCTAAAGGTGTGCAATTCCAATACACAAATCAATGTTTTATCAGGAAACTGTTCGCGCACGGCTGCAACCGTTGCCTTTACTTTAGATGGAGAATGTGCGAAATCCTTATATACAATTTTAGTTTCGCTTTTATAAAGCAATTGCAAACGGTTTGCTGCGCCTTCAAATGTTTTTATAGCATCATAAAACTGTGCTGTAGAAATACCTAAATCTTCGCAAACTAAACGTGCTCCTTCCATATTCATTAAGTTGTGCTTACCGAAAATTTCCAAAGCCACTTCACCATTTTTTGCACTCACAAATGTTGTTCCATTCACAATTTTATGCGGTGGCACACTATATGACTTCACTTTTAAATCGCTCTTAAACTCAGTTGAAATATGTTGCAACTCTTTATCTTCTGCGCACCAAACCAAAGTACCGTTTGACTCAATGCTATTAGCAAATTTCAAAAATTGATTTACGTAATCGCTGTAAACCGGGAACACATTTATGTGATCCCAAGCAATACCTGTAATTAAGGCAGTATGCGGCTTATAGAACATAAATTTGCTTTCGCGCTGCAAAGGCGAAGCCAAATATTCATCGCCTTCCAAAATAATTACCGGAGCACTTTCTGTAAGTTTTACAGAAGTATCAAAACCCCTTAGTTTGGCTCCAACCATATAATCAAAATCCATTCCACACGCTTTTAAAACGTGCATAATCATAGATGTAACAGTTGTTTTACCATGACTTCCGGCAACAACTATGCGCTTTTTGTTTTTAGAAATCTCAAAAATATATTCTGGGAAAGAAACAATTTTCAATCCCAATTTTTGAGCTTCTAACAACTCTGGATTTTCAGATCTAGCGTGCATTCCAAGAATAACCACGTCAATATCCGATGAAATATTTTCGGCAAAAAAGCCTAAGTTTTCAGGAAGTAAACCTTCGTTAGCAAGATTAGTTTTTGCGGGGTCATTTATGGCATCATCAGAGCCTGTAACTTTGTTGCCCATACGCGATAAAACAATCGCCAAATTGTGCATCACCGCACCGCCAATTGCAATTAAATGTATTCTCATTTGTAAAAACAAAGAAGTATAAAAAAGCAACTACTTAAAACACATAGTGTTAATATACAGAAGGAACAAGAGCAATTTAATGTACGAATTATCTATCGTAACACAACATTAGTTCATGAATTACAGCTTCGCTAATGCACAATTTCTATATCTAAATGTTGCAATAAGCCCTCAAGGCTCGAAACCGAAAAACTCGCTCTCGCAACTCGGTTGAGTGTTGGGTTAATTATGAAGTTATATGCACTATAAAAATCAGCATGGTTCAAATTTGTGTTATCAAAAATTGCCCCATCTAAATTACAATTCTCAAACTTTGAATGGTTTAGATCGCAGCCTGCAAAATCTACATCAGTTAGATCAGAATTTATGAAATGTGTTTTCTTAATTTGAATTTCAACAAATGAAGAATTGTTCAGTTTGCAATTTTCAAACTTAAAAGAAAGTCCTTGTTGTAAACAAGTATCAAAGCGCATTCCAAGCATTTTTGAATTTGAAAAGCGCACATTTCTAAAACTTGTTTTATTAGTGGAGGCAACACTCAAATTGCAATTATTAAATACACAATCTATAAACTTTGATCCCGATAAATCACAACTGTAAAAGTTGCAGTTTTCAAACACGCATTTCTCGTATTCACCCTTTTGTAAAGGCAAGTCTGTGAAATCCATTTTATCAAACCGTGCTTCGTAAATTAATGCGTTTGCCATAATTATTTTTGTATTCCGGAAAACCGCGCATAGCGTTTGTATTGCTCTACCACAGTTTTGGTAATTTCGTAATCAGTATTGTACTTTAAAAATTCGATTGGCAAATTCATAAAATCAATAAAGTTGTCATAGTATTCTTCAGGAATATCAACCACTTTATTTTCTCTGTAAAAGTCGAATAAAGAGTAAAATAATTTCCTTCGATTATCTTCAATTATCTGCGTTCTCAGCTTTTTCTTTTGCCTTGTATCATCACTCAGCAAATCGTAAATTGCACTAATTGGGCTGGTGAATGGTTCAATTTTTGGAGGATCTAATTCTCTTGGAGTTTCTCCTAATTTTTTGCGGTCTTCTTCAATTTTATCTAAACCTTTTTTCGGGCGAATAATAACCGGTTTCGATTCGGCATAAAGAGGTTCCATAGTAAAAAAAAGTGCATAGCGATCTTTCGCTATCGAGTCAGAAACTGAGAAACGTATAGTTTGATAACCCGGCAGAAAAAGGAAAAAAGTATCTTGTTTTTCAGCCGAAAAACTAAATGTGCCATCGTGTGCAGAAATATATGTAACGCCATTTTTAGGGTAAATAATACTTACACTACTTAAATCTCGTTTGCTATCAGCGTCAATTATTCTACCGGAAATTGTAACTTGCGCAAATAATGGCTGTAATATTGCAGTCGCAAAAATCGTAATGGCAAGAAATTTTTTCATTATTAAAATCAAATAAAACGAAACGCGCATTAAAATAATATGTGTTAGGTTTTTTTAATTGAAAGCGTGAAATGAATAAATTCAAATTAACCGAAGAAATAAAACAGCGTGCAGCAGAAATGGGCTTTATTTCATGCGGAGTTGCCAAAGCAGAAAAGCTTACAGAAGACGCCATTTATTTAGAAAACTGGCTGAACCAAAATAAAAATGGCACAATGGGTTACATGGCAAACTATTTCGACAAACGCACCGACCCGCGAGAACTGGTTGAAGGTGCAAAAAGTGTAATAGTACTTGCTTACAATTATTTTAATCCGCAAATGCAAATAGAAGGCGCACCCAAAATTTCAATGTATGCTTTGGGAGAAGATTATCACCATGTAATTAAAGATAAACTATTTGAGCTACTCGGCTTTATTGAAGAAAAAGTTGGAAAAATTAGCGCCCGTTGTTTTGTAGATTCTGCTCCTGTGTTAGAAAAAGCTTGGGCAAAACGTGCCGGCATTGGCTGGGTTGGAAAAAATTCTCTTCTACTTACTAAAAACAGAGGCTCTTATTTTTTTCTAAGCGAAATAATTTGCGATTTAGAATTGGAATACGACAGCCCTGTAAAAGATTATTGTGGAAACTGCACCAAATGTATTGATGCCTGCCCAACCGGAGCAATAGAAAATCCTTATCAATTAAATGGCTCAAAATGTATTTCCTACTTCACCATAGAATATAGAGAAACAGAACTGCCAACGGAGATGAAAGGCAAGTTTGAAAACTGGATGTTCGGCTGTGATATTTGCCAGCAAGTTTGCCCCATCAATTCACAATCGAAAACGCATAACGAACCTTTGTTTTTAGCTAAAGAAGAATTGTTGCAAAAGCCTAAACATGAATGGGAAATACTTACAGAAGAAGAGTTTAAAATTCTATTTAAAAACTCACCCGTAAAGCGAACTAAATTTACGGGCCTAATCAGAAATATTAACTTTCTTAAAGAATAGAATCACTCCTTTTATTTACGTTTGCATATAATTTTAATTTATGAAATTCGATAAAACTATTCCGCTACAAGAGCTTCTAAAAAACTTTAAGTTCAAAAAAAGAGTAGATACACGCTGGAGCGATATGGACGAAATGCACCACGTGAACAACGCTGTTTACCTTACTTACTTTGAACAAGCGCGTGTATTTTATTTTCATGAAGCCTGCCAATGGGATTGGAAAAACGATGGTGCTATTTTAGCCGCAGCTAATCTTACTTATGTTGCTCCTTTAAGCTTTCCTGAAATTGCATATATCTATGTAAGAACTTCGCATTTAGGCACAAAAAGTATAGAGTTGGAATATGTAATTGTGCGCGAAAATGAAGATGGCACAGAAACGCTAATAAATATTGGAACTACCACTATGGTTTCTTTCGATTACCAAACACGTAAAAGTTCTGTATTGCCGGAATATATTAGAGAGCGCCTTTTAGCTTACGAGCCTTCTTTACAGCAATAGATTACTATACAAAACAAAAACTGCTGTCTATCTTCTTGATTTTCATAATGCTTGTTCTTTATTCTAGAAAAAACATTCTACAAATGCAACATTTTTGAATACATAGAGTATAAGTGAGGAAAATATTGAACCCTCTATGAAAAGACTTATATCTATTTCTATTCTATTTCTATTCACATTTTCAATAGGAAAATTGCACGCACAATGTACAAGTTGCACAACAACAATTAGCAGTAGCAATGGAAGCAACCAAAGTGTAAATGGAAATAAAACACTTTGCTTTACAGGCGGAACTTTCACGGGAAAAATTTCAAAAATCACTTCAAACGGAACAATTTGTGTTGGAAGCAACGCAACATTTTCGCCAAGTGAACTCGATAAATTTAATGGCACAATAAACGTGTATGGCACTGCATATTTACCTGAATTTACACCAAAATCGAATGCAAAAATAAATAACTACGGCACAGTAATTTTTCAAAATGAAATTGATTTTGATAAAGACATTGAAATAACAAATGCGGTAAATGCTACAATGATTTTTGAAACAGACGTAAATATGAACGCTGGCTCAACTATTACAAATAACGGAAACATAATTTTTAATGAAAAATTAAATGTGCCAAGCGGAAACACTTTTACAAGTACAAATACTGCAAGAATTTCTTCAACTGTTTCTACCGGAGGCACATTTACCAATAGCGGTTTAATGGTTGTGGCAAACGGTATCACCATAACCGGAGGCACATTTGTAAATAATTGCAGATTGGTAACCAAGTCGTTTTCCAATAGCGGTAGCAGTTCTACCAATAATGGATTTATATGGACATCAGGTTCTTCAGCAGCAATAACCAATAGCGGAATTTTTACACAATCTTCAAACGGAGAAGTGCGAGGAAAAGACTTCACAAATTCTGGAACTGTAAAAGGCTTTGGAAAGTACTACCTTACCGGAAGCACAACCAATTCAGGTTATTTTGGCAATGATGGAAAAGGAATAAATTTTTATGATGTATCAGTAAATGGAGGCGGCTCTAAAAAATTTGATAGCCAACCAACTTCACCACATAGTTCAGTAGTTAGAAATTCATTTACGCCATCTGATACTTTAAGTGCAACACCCGGAAGTTGTTCTTCAAATCATTGTCAACCAATTACGGCAAATGCTGGCAGCGACCAAACAAAATGCACATCAAGAAATTTTACGATGGCAGCCAATACTGTTTCAGGTGCTACCGGAGCTTGGAGTGTTGTAGGTGGCGATGTTTCTATTGCTACAGCAAACTCAGCAACTACTTCCGCAACTTTAAATAGCGGAACAACAGCTACTTTACGTTGGACACTTACCAATAGCTGCTCTTCAAACAGTAGTGATGTAATTATTAACTACAGTAGCTTTTCTGCAACAACAACAGCGACCAACACTACTTGTGGTTTATGCAATGATGGTTCTATTGAAGTTAAAACAACTGGAGGAAATACACCATTTACTTTTGCATGGAATGATGGCTCAAACTTGCAAGACAGAATAAAATTAGCCAACGGAAATTACTCTGTAACCATTACAGATAACTCCGGCTGCACAAACGTTTTATTCGATACAGTTCTCTTACCTTTAGCTGTAAATGTAGCGAGTTTAAGTGCATGTAATTTAGCTAATGGAGGTGCAGCACAAGCTAATGTAAGCGGAGGAAAAGCACCTTACACATATAGCTGGAACACTGGTGAAACATCACCAACCATTTCAGATTTAGCATCGGGAACCTACACAGTAACCGTTACAGATGCTCAAGCAAAAACTAAAGTGCAAACGGTTTCCATTTCCAACACAATGGTGAATATTACTTTTAGTCCATCAGCTCCGGTTATTTGCCGAGGCGATACGGTAAAAGTAACTGCCAATGGTGCTTTATCTTATAGCTGGTCTCCGGCAATAGGGCTAAGTGCTACCAATATTGCAGACCCAAAAGCAGCACCATTAACCACAACTACATATACTGTTTCTACAGTTGCAAGTTCAAACGATTTGGTAACCAACGGAAATTTTGACCTTGGAAACACTGGCTTTACGAGTGCTTACGGTTTTATTAGTCCAAGTGCAAATGCCGCAACCGGAGGAAAAGGTTTGCAACCGGAAGGTCGGTTTGCAGTAGATACCAGTGCAGCAAACTATCACAATAATTTCACTGGTTTAGATAATAGCGGAACTGGGAAATTTATGATAATAAATGGCGCAACCATTGCAGGGCAAGCAGTTTGGAAACAAACAATTTTGGTTCAGCCAAATACTGCATATAATTTTTCTACATTTATATCTTCTGTAAATGAAGCAAATCCTGCCAATCTTCGTTTTCAAATTAATGGTGTTGTTTTGGGTCCAAACATTACTGCTTCCACTACACGAGGCAGATGGGCAAAGTTTACTGCCGCTTGGAATTCCGGAGCAAACACATCGGCAGAAATTGCAATTTTAAACGACAACACTATTGCGGGCGGAAACGATTTTGGGTTAGACGATATTTCATTCACAAGTACTTGCGTTTCTTCATCACAAATTGCAGTTACCGTTAATCAACCACCAACTGTAAATTTCGCAAAAGAAGACATTTCATGTAATGGTTTGACTGATGGGAATATTACTGTTTCAGCATCTGGAACACTTGCGCCATATACCTATAAGTGGAATACTGGCAGCACTCTTGCTTCTATTTCAAATTTGGGTATTGGAACATATAGCGTTACAGTAAAAGATGGAAAAACATGTACGAAAGTAAGTTCTGTAAACATTGCTCAACCTGCTGTACTTTCCGCAACAGCAATCGGCACAAATGTTTCGTGCAAAGGCCAATCTAACGGAAGCATTACATTAAATATTACCGGAGGAACTACACCATACACTTACATTTGGAGCAATGGTGCTTCTACACAAAACATTTCAGGTTTAGTTGCAGGTTCCTATAGTGTAACAGTGCAAGATGCACACAATTGCACTAAAACAACTGCAGTTGTAATTACAGAACCGATTGGGCCGGTTTTAACTGCTAATGCCGGAACAGACACTACAAGAATTGGAGGTTCTTCAACCTTCAAAATGAATGCAAATGCTCCGGGCTCCGGGGCGAGTGGTTTATGGTCGCTTGTTAGTGGCACGGCAACTATTAGCACACCTTCATCTAATATTTCTAATGTTACTGTTCAGCTTGGAAACGAAGCTGCTTTAGAATGGAAAATAACTTCCGGTGCTTGTATTGTACGAGATACCGTAGTGATTAAGCATCAGCACCCATCTGGCTGCATTGCCATTAGCTCCGGTGAGTGGAATTTAGCATCAACATGGTCCGGAAATTGCAACCTTCCTTTAGGTTATCCCGGAATAAATGATACAGCTCTTGTTTCAGGAAAAACAATTACAATTTCAGGAAGCTCTGCTTGTAAATTATTGGTAATGACAAATGAAAGCGGCATTGCAAAAGTAAACTTACAAAGCACCGGAACACTCACGGTTACCAATAATATTGAAATATCTGCCACTGCTCAAAGCACTGCAATAATCAATTTAGCAGGGAATGCAAAAATGTACTTAGGCGGAACTCTAAAACGCAATGCAGCACCACAAAATTTTGGCAGAATAACTTCAGCTTCAAATTCAACCATTTACTTTAATGGAACACAGCAACAAATAATTCCAAGTAGCTGCGGAAAAGGCGATGATGGAATTGAATATCAAAATATAGTGCTGAATAACACATCGGGTTTAAGCCCTGCATTTATTGCCGAAGGTAAAATAGAAGTAAACAATACAATTACACTTACCAAAGGCTGCTTAGATATGGGAAGAGATACCATTATGTTGCGAAATAATAGCAGTACATCTGCAAAAGGCGGTAGCGATTCCAGTTTTATTATGGGGCAATTTTGCCGCTATATTGGCGAAAGCGGAAAAACTTACCGCTGGTCGGTGGGTAGAAATGGCCAGCAAGGGGAATATTGGTTTGAATTGAAAAATAATTTGCTGGTTGGCACAAGTTATGTGTGTGTTGAATTCGACTCAGTTCCTGAAGATTCAAAACAAGGAATTGATTTTCAAGACCAAGAAATAACTGCGAGCAACTTATCTCCGGAAGGTATATGGCGTGTGGAACCAAACGCACAACCACTTTTGGGAAGTTACGATGTAAAAGTTTCAACCCAACATTTTAGCGGTTTGGTAGATGATAATTTTGGATTACTAAAACGTCCAAGCAGAAGTGCAGTAACTAACTGGGGGAAAGGAGGTGGTTTATTACCTCTATTGGGAAGCGTTAATAGATTAACATCTTCTCTTTCTACCACATTAAATACACTTACTTCATTTTCAGAATTTGGTATTGGAAATGGTGGCGGAGGAGCATTACCGGTAAAACTTTCTTTGTTTGAAGCTAAGCCAATTGAGAATAAATTTATCCGGCTAAAATGGGTAACAGAAACCGAAATTGATAATATGGGATTTGAAATTCACCGCTCTACTGATGGAAAAGAATTTAGCAATATAGGCTGGGTAAACGGAAACGGGAACACTACAGAAACTATAGTATATAATTATGATGACAAAACCATTGACCCTAATATTCGCTATTACTACAGATTGAAACAGTTAGATTTTGATGGCGATTCAGAGTTCACTCCTATTGCTTCAGCAGAAATACACAACAAAACCGGAGTGCTTGAAATTGGTAATTTCACGCCTAATCCGGCTAAAAATTCTACTGCCATAAACATCACCACCGATGAAGATTTTGATGCCAAATTTACTTTCTTTGATGTAATGGGTAAAGTAGCAAAAACAGGAGCCGTTTCACTCACCAAAGGAACACACTTATACTACTTCGACATCAATGAATTAACGGCAGGAAATTATGTTGTAGCCATCACAACTCATGGGAGCACACACAGTAAAAAATTGATTGTGTACTAAAAATTTGCTCTTTGAGTTTCAAAATAGTAAGGCTTGTTTTTGCAAGCCTTTTTTGTTTTCTATAATTGAATATAAAACCACAGTTTTGCACTTATGCAATTCGAGAAAAGAGAATTAAATAACGAAGAACTTATTCAACTCTATAAACTTATTTTAAAGCCACGTGTAATTGAAGAGCGCATGCTTAAACTATTGCGGCAAGGGCGCGTGAGCAAATGGTTTTCCGGCATTGGGCAAGAGGCTATTTCAGTTGGAGTAACCGCGGCTTTAGAACAAGATGAATATGTGTGTCCACTCCACAGAAACTTAGGTGTTTTCACTACACGAAATTGCAGTTTAAGCCAACTCTTTGAACAGTTTCAAGGTAAAAAAAGTGGCTTTTCAAAAGGGCGCGAACGCAGCTTTCACTTCGGCACAAATGAACATCATATCGTTGGAATGATTTCGCACCTTGGTCCGCAGCTTTGCGTTGGCGATGGCATTGCTTTGGCTTCAAAACTTAAAAATGAAAAGAAAATTACCGTTGCATTTACAGGCGATGGCGGCACCAGCGAAGGTGACTTTCACGAAGCTTGCAACATTGCTGCCGTTTGGGATTTACCAATTATTATTTTAATTGAAAACAACGGCTACGGACTTTCAACACCCACAAACGAACAGTTTAGATGTAAACAATTAGCAGAGCGCGCTGCCGGTTATGGAATGAAAGGCTTAACCATTGATGGCAATAATATTTTAGAAGTTTACCACACGGTGAAACAACTAAAAAAAGAAATGCTTGAAAATCCGCATCCCGTAATTTTAGAATGTAACACTTTTAGAATGCGCGGACACGAAGAAGCCAGTGGCGTAAAATATGTTCCAAAAGAATTGTTTGAAATTTGGGAAAAAAAAGACCCTGTAATCAATTATGAAAATTGGTTGATAGATGAAGGAATTATTTCACCCGATTACCCGCTTTCCTTACGTGAGGAAATGGATGTGGAAATTCTTTCAGCATTTGAACGAACTGAAAAAGAACCTGAAATAGTTCCCGATACACTCGAAGAGGTGAAAGATTTGTTTCAAGAATTTATACCGCAAAAATTTCACAATGAAGATTTAGCCAATACAGCAACACGCAATATCCGATTGGTTGATGCCGTGAGCGAAGGTTTAAAACAATCCATGCAAAAGCATGATAATCTTGTAATTATGGGACAAGACGTAGCGGAATATGGAGGAGTTTTCAAAATTACAGAAGGCTTTGTAAATGAATTTGGAAAAGAGCGCGTGCGCAATACGCCACTCTGCGAAAGTGGTATTTTAAGCGCTTCGCTGGGCATGAGCGTAAAAGGAATAAAAAGTGTAGTAGAAATGCAATTTGCCGATTTTGTTTCAACAGGATTTAATGCCATTGTGAATAATTTAGCCAAAAGTTATTGGCGCTGGGGACAAAATGCCGATGTGGTGGTGCGAATGCCTACCGGTGCCGGAGTTGGTGCAGGACCTTTTCACTCACAAAGTAACGAAGCATGGTTTTTTCACGTACCGGGATTAAAAATAGTTTATCCTTCTTCGCCTTTTGATGCCAAAGGTTTGCTGTGTGCCGCAATTGAAGACCCTAATCCAATAATGTTTTTTGAACACAAAGCATTATATAGAGGAATTGAAGGCTCTGTGCCTAAAACGTATTATACACTTGAAATTGGCAAAGCAAAATTAGTTCAACAAGGCAACGACATTTCTATAATTACTTATGGCGCAGCAGTGCATTGGGCAATTGATACCATGAAAAATTTGAACGCAGAAAATTCCATTACTGCCGATATTCTTGACCTTAGAACTTTGTTGCCATTTGATAAAGAAGCAATAGCCGAAACAGTAAAGAAAACAGGTAAAGTATTGATATTGCACGAAGACACACTTACCGGAGGAATTGGCGCAGAAATTGCCGCATGGATAAACGAAAACCTTTTTGAATATTTAGATGCACCGGTTTTAAGATGCGCATCTTTAGACACACCTGTGCCATTTGCAATTCCTTTAGAACAAAACTTTTTAGCTAAAAGCCGCCTAAATATTGCAATAGAAAAGTTATTGAGTTATTGACATTTTGCTGTTATCAATTTCTTATACGCACAGACCACTTTTTAGATATTTGTACTTTACTTTATTTCAATTTTTAACTGTTGGATTTTTTACAAACTCTTTTTATTGACATTACCGGAGGCGATCCTTATGGGGCTTTGCTAATCGTGCTAAACCTCATTATTATCGAAAGTCTTTTAAGTATAGACAATGCTGCTGTTTTAGCAACAATGGTAATGGATTTACCAACTGAAAAAGAACGAAAAAAAGCATTAAAAATAGGCTTAATTTTAGCATATATTTTTCGCGGCACAGCATTAGTTTTAGCTGGTTATTTAATGCAAATAAATTTTCTAAAATTAGTAGGTGGCGGCTACTTAATTTATTTAAGTTTAAGCTATTTCTACAAGCATTTCGTGCAGAAAAAAAATCTTGCACAATCAGCAGGAGTAGAAATTACAGAAGAAATAAAACACCCAAAGAAACTCCCATTCCTTTCACTTTTTTGGAGCATTGTGCTGCAAGTAGAAATTATGGATATTACATTTTCACTCGACAATGTGTTTGCCGCAGTAGCTTTTACAAAAAATATCTATTTGGTTTGCACTGGAGTTTTTATCGGTATCATCACCATGCGAATTGTGGCAGGATACTTTGTTTCGCTCATGGAAAAATTTCCATTTTTAGAATCCATCGCATTTTTTATTGTTGGCTTATTAGGCTTAAAACTTTGCGCTTCTTACGCTTGTCATTATTTCGAAACTTCTGCTTTCTGCATTTTGTTTGAAAATGAAAAGAGTGATTTAGTTTTTTCACTGCTTACCGTTGCCATTTTTCTTATTCCAATTCTGTATTCTATTCTTTCAAAAAAGCATACAGCAAAAAAATAATCTATAACCTTTGTCTAACTTCACTTCTCTTATTACTTTAGATAAAATTTAAACAGTGAAGAAGACTATTTCCATTTCCACACTCCTATTGTTTTATACAATATTGATTGCACAAAGCACTCTAATTGAAGGTAAAATTACTGATGCAGAAACCAGTTATGCGCTGCCATATAGCAATGTTTTTATTCCCGCAACTAAAGAAGGTGGCTTTGCGAATGATGAGGGCATCTTTCAATTAAAAGCTGATGGTGTAACAGATAACGACAGTATTTGGTTTTCGCATTTGGGCTACGAAGAAATTCGCATCACCCTTGGTGCGCTCAAAAAAATGGGAAATGTAGTTGCAGCAAAGCCCACACAATATAATTTGGCAGAAGTAGTAATTACACCATTTGGAGCACGCGACATGGTAAAAAGTGCCATTGCAAATACCAAGCAAAATTACCCAAGCGACTACTCTAAAATCCGTATGACATTTAAAGATTTTAGTAAGCGCAGCGGGCATCGCAGTCATTATACTTACTTTGATTTAGATGCTTATATTAAATCATACCAAGGCAAAAAAATGGAAATGTTTTCAAAAGTATATTCTTATGAAATGTATGATAAAAAGGGAGAGTTTGCCGTGGGTATGAAGCCCGAAAACATTCTGCAATTTGCTATGGTTGAAAATACGTTTAAGGAAGATAAACTAAAAGATTTTGAATTTACATACTTAGGAAATACCACTTACAATAATTCAGAGTTAGATGTAATTGGCTATAAAAGTATTCCTACTAAAAAAAATGATTTTGTAACCGTGAGTGGTAGAGTTTTTATCACTAAAGAAAAAAAGGCTATTGAGTATATAGAATTTAATGTAAAAAGTGAAAGAGCAAAACGCTTCTTCTTGGTAGCAAAAATGGACACTTTAAATGTAGTTGCCCAAATTGCATTTAAACCCGTAGATACATTGTATGTAGTAGATTATGCAGTGCAAACAACTTATGCTATGGGAACACTTTTCGGCAAACGCGATAACTTGGTTTATTCCACTACCGTGAAAACTAAAGATGTGAAGTTACACTTGAAACCTGAAGAGGTTTATCCTAAAAAAGAAGTTGAGGAAATAATGAAGAAAGAAAAGCCAAAAGATATTTCATTGATGAAAGAAGACCCTGATATGCGGTTAAAATAGACAAAGACAACTGTGATTGCTCTTAATTTTCTTTGCTTTAAATATTATTAAATATAAATAGATAATCATTTTTTGTTTTAGTGTGCAAACCGTTTGTATAACTTATTCATCTTATTTCCGCTAATTCCATATTTTTGGCAACTTTCAAAATTAACGGATAGAGATGAAAAAAGTTTTTGGGTTTCTAATATGCTACTGCAGTTTATTAAGTTCCACGAGCTGGGCACAATATAAAGGCTGCAATATTCAACAAATTGTAAGCACTTTTACCGGACAAGGCTATGTACAACTAAACGTGCAAGGGCAAGATTGTAGTTTGTATTTCATAAACCCTACTGCACAAGATGCCGCAGCTGCACAAGCAGCCGCACAAACGCTTGGAGCAAACCTTGTTGTAATGAATGATGCACAAGAGAATCAAAATGTAGTAAATGCTTTAAACGCTCAAAATATATTTGCTAATAGCCCTTTTATTTGGATGGGCTATAAAAGAACAGGAACTGCTGCCCCAACATTTTATCCGCTAGATGGATCTTTTGGCTCATTTTTAACTCCAACAACTGGTGGACCAACTCCCGGCATTTACCAAAACTGGAGTTCGGGAGAGCCTAACAACAATGGATATCAATGCTCGCCTATATGTGGTGTTGGTTGCAACGGATATAAATGTTCTAATGGTGAACAATGCGTACAAATATATAGCAATGGATTATGGAACGATGAGGCTTGTAACGACAATAGCAGTGTTTCTATTATTGAAGTAAACCTTTGCCCTGAAATTACAGGAAATAACGATACCACAGTTTGTATTGGAAAATCTGTACAACTTAAAACTAATACAATTTTAGGCTCCCCAACATTTACATATACCTGGAGTTCTGGGCAAACATCTAAAGATATATTTGTAAGCCCATCTGTAAATACACAGTATATTTTTCGTGCTACAGATAGATACAGTTGTTATTCAGAAGATACTGTAAATATTACTATTGATAATTGCCCGCCAATAACCGGCCCACAAGGTTGCGACATGCAGCTAATCATGAATACTTTTACCGGTGCAGGATATATTCCACTGCCGGTTTCAGGGCAAGATTGCAGTTTGTATTTCATAAACCCAAACTCGCAAGATGCGGCTCAAGCACAAGCTTCTGCTTCAACTTTAGGCGCTAATTTAGTTGTGTTTAATGATGCTCAGGAAAACCAGAATGTATTAAATGCTTTAAATGCTAATAATATATATGGACAATACGGTGGCACTATTTGGATTGGATATAAAAGAACCGGAACCGCAGCTTCTACCTTTTATGCATTAGATGGAACTACGGGACCTTTTACTCCGGGAGCAGCAACCCCATCGCTATTTCAAAACTGGGCATCTGGAGAACCAAATAATAATGGCTATAACGATTGTACTTTCGGTTGCGGAAGTCCTTTTTGCAGTGATAAATATCGCTGTAACAATGGAGAACAATGCGTTCAAATTTATAGCGGAGGAACATGGAACGATTTACCTTGCGACCGAACTAGTGTTTCTATTATTGAAGTGAATTTGTGCCCTGATGTGAATGCAACATTCAATAATCAAACGCTATTTAATTTATCGAAAGACACAACAGTATGTTCAGGTGCAACTGTTACATTAAAGTGCAATCCGGTATTAGGCTCCAAACCTTACACTTATGTGTGGACACCGAGCGCAAAAGTTACTCAAAATATAACAGAGCAAATAATGCAAGACCAGCAATACACTGTAAAGGTTACTGATAAATACTCTTGCTATAAGTACGATACGCTAATGGCACATGTTCAAGGTACTTTTAATGCCGGCTTTACTCCAACACCTGCACAAATTTGCGATGGCAGAAGTACTATTCTTAATTTTAATGGAACACCTTCTGCAAACGCAACTTTCACTTGGGGTTTAGATGGCGGAACTGTGGTGAGTGGAAATCCATCGGGTCCGGGACCTTTAGAAGTTCGTTGGGCTTCAACCGGAACTAAAAACCTTACTTTAGATATTAGCGATGGCGGCTGCACCATTCCGCAAGCTACCGGCTCTGTAACCATAAATCCAAATCCAACTACTGATGCAGGAACTGACCAAACAGTTTGTAGCGGTGGCATTACTGCTATTGGCGGTGTTCCTGTGCCAAGTGCAACTTACTTTTGGTCGCCAACCATCGGACTTTCTGATTCTACAGTTGCAAACCCTGCTGTACGCGACACCAATTTCACAAGCACGCCACGCGTGAGAAAATACTATTTAATTGTTTCTGCCGGAGGTTGCTCAGGCTTAGATTCAGTGGAAGTAACAATAAATCCTGCACAAGTGGAACCTGTGTTGCCGGCAAGTCCAATTGCTGTTTGCAAAGGAGGAAGTACTACGCTTTATTCTGCTCAGCAGTTTGTTCAAAAAGTTTGGAACACAATGGCAACCACCGATTCATTAAGTGTGAACCAAAGCGGTGGATATTTCTTTATGGCAGTAGATGCGCAAGGTTGTATTTGGAGAAGCGACACAGCACAAGTAAACATTTCTACAACTCCTTTGCCAATAACTATTTCAGCTGATGGGCCAATTTCTTTTTGCCAAGGCGGCAGTGTGAATTTGAGTACAGACTCTACATTCCAAACTTATAGTTGGAGCAATGCAGCCTCGCAACAAACCATAAATGTAACCGCAAGTGGTACTTTTAATGTTACTACTACTGATGCCAATAATTGCGAAGGTTTGAGTAATGATATTGTAGTTACGGCATATCCGCTTCCAACAATAAATTTAGTAAAACAAACAGATCAACAGTGTTTCAATTTACCTGATGCGAGTATTACAGTAGATGCAGCAAACGGAACGCCAGCTTATACTTTCACTTGGAGTAGCAGCCAAACAGGCGCTTCCATTTCTCAGTTGGTTCCCGGAACTTACGATGTTACAGTGGTAGATAACAACCAATGTAGAGATTCGCAATCTTATACAATTGTGGCCGCACCGGCATTTTCTGCTACTATTGATAGTATTAAAAATGTAACCTGTTTTGGCGGAAAAGATGGCAAATTAGTAGCAACAGGCGTTGGCGGCACACCTGGCTACACCTATTTGTGGAACACTAATTCACAGATTGCAACACTTTCAAAACTAAAAGCGGGCAGCTATGCTGTTACAGTTTTTGATAGCAGAAGTTGTACAGCAACCGCGCAAGCAAACGTTACTGAACCCGATGAAATTGTAGCATTGCCACCGGACACCACATTGGTAAAAGTTGGAAGGCAAATAAACCTTACGGTAGATGTAACTCCGGCTTCAAATAATTACACCTACGAGTGGCGACCGCAAAAAGGTTTAAGCTGCTACGATTGTCCCAATCCTGTGGCTTCACCAATTAAAAGTATAGATTATACTTTTATAGTTCGCGATGCCAATGGCTGTGGTGATACTATTTTTATTCCTTTTACTGTTTTGGCTGATAAAACCATTTACATTCCAAATTTCTTTACTCCGAATGGTGATGGGAATAACGATTTTTGGTGTTTATTCAGCGATGGCGTAGTGAGCATAGATTTAAAAGTGTTCAACCGCTGGGGAGAACAAGTTTTCTCCGCTACTGATTTAAAAAGCTGCTGGGACGGATATTATCGCGGAGAAAAAGTAGATCCCGGAATGTATGCTTACGTAGTTCGTATTTCATACATAGATGAAACTTGGACACAGCGTGAAGGAAGCGTTTTTGTTTACAGATAAACCTAATTCAATAATTAAAAATACATGACAAAATTACTAAGCGGAAAAGTTGCCTTAGTTACAGGAGGAACGCGCGGAATTGGTTATTCAATTGTTGAAACACTTGCATCACAAGGCGCAAATGTTGCTTTCACTTTTGTGAGTTCCGAAGAAAAAGCAAAACAGATTTCTGATAAATTAAGCACCGATGAAGTAAAAGTGTTTGGCATAAAATCTGATGCCGGAAGCTATGAACAAGCCGAGCAAACAATAGAATCTGTAATTAAAGAATTTGGTAAGATTGATATTTTGGTGAACAATGCTGGAATTACACGCGATAATTTATTGTTGCGTATGAGTGAGCAACAATTTGACGAAGTGATTCAAGCAAATTTGAAAAGCGTTTTCAACCTTACGAAACACGTTTCTAAACACATGTTGCGCGCCAAACAAGGCAGTATTATTAACCTTACTTCAATAATTGGTTTGAGAGGGCAAGCAGGGCAAGCAAATTATGCCGCTTCAAAAGCGGGAATTATTGGCTTCACTAAAAGCATTGCCGATGAATTTGCATCTAGAAGTATTCGCTGCAATGCAGTTTCTCCCGGTTTTATTGAAACAGACATGACACAAGTACTAAGCCCTGAAGTAAAAGCCGGAATTATGAAGCAAATTCCATTTGGCAGAATGGGTAGTGCACAAGAAGTTGCTAATGCTGTTTTGTTTCTCGCCAGCGATCTTTCAACTTATGTGAGTGGACAAGTGTTGAGCGTTTGCGGAGCAATGAGCCGTTAAGTTTTATCGAATCAAAGTAATACTTCCTTTGCCATCGCCATCAGGTTTTAAGCCATCTACAAAAATTACTTTCATATAGTAAACAAATACACCCGGCTCTTGCAACACACCTTGGTAAGTGCCATTCCACTGAAAATGAGGATCGCTACTTTCATATACTTTTTCGCCCCAGCGATTGAAAATTTTCAAATCATATTCCTTGATGCCGCCTAAGTTTCCGAATATTCCCCAAGTATCGTTTGAACCATCTCCGTTTGGCGAAAACGTATTTGGAATATACAAGGTGTGATCTGCAATTACAGAAATTGTCACTGTGTCAATCGCAGCACAGCCACGATTATCAATTGCCGTAACTTGATAGGTGGTTGTTTTCTTCGGTTGCGCATTTGGCGATTGACAATTTCCGCAATCTAAGCCGGAATTAAAATCATCAGGAATCCACAACCATTGACTAATGTTGCTTGAAGAAGCATTCGTTTCCAACTCAACACTTTCACCTAACTTTATGGTTTGTGCTTCAATGGTTTTTACAGTAATTCCTTCTTCTTTAGAAATGGGGAATTGCGCTGTTGTTGTGCAACCGTTTTTATCTGTAATAGTTACCTGATAAATGCCAGCCTCTTGTGGGAAAATTTCAGCATTCTTACTGCCCGTACTCCATTCAAAACGATATGGTTTACTTCCTCCGGAAACATTAACTCCTGCCCTACCTTTTGCATTGTTTTGGCAACCAATATTTTCTGCATTTTTCTCTGATTTAAGTGGCAAAATTGGCAACACGCTATCTTGTGCAGTTGCTATGCAACCATTTTTATCTTTCACCACAACTTGAACCATCGAATTGGTTGGAATATTTCTAACAATATTATCTGTTGAACCATTGCTCCACAGAAACGTAAATGGCACAGAGCCTCCTGTTGGGGTCGCTGTAATCGTAGCTTGTTGCAAAGTTTCACAAGCATTTATTCCTGAAATTTGCAGCGAAACATTTACTGCTTGTGGCGAAGTAATATTGGCAAACTTTGAAACGGAACACCCATTTTTATCTGTAACAGTTAGCGAATAATTTCCATTTGAAAGATTAGAAATTTCATTTGTAAATTGATTGTTACTCCATTCATAAATATATGGAAGTGAACCACCCGAAACAGTCGAGGCAATCTTAGCTTTTTGCTCTCCGAAGCATAAGTTATTTTCAGCTTTTAGTTGTACTAAAATTGCATTGGGTGATTGAATTTGAATTGCTTTCACCTGAGCACAACCATTCGCATCGGTAACTGTAACTTGGTAGTTTCCAGAAGCTAAATTTTTAATTGCCGACACAGTTTGATTATTGCTCCAAACGTATTGATATGGCGCAACTCCGCCCGTTGGGAAAATGGCTGCTTCACCTGTTTTTTCTCCAAAACAAATTGGCTGAATTGCATTGGAAACTAAAACAATGGCAGCAGGTTGTTCAATTTTAAATGAATCTTTCAGCGGACAATTATTGGCATCATAAACCGTAACAAAATAGTTACCTAAGCCTAAGTTTGTTGCTGTTGCTGTATTATTTCCGTTGTTCCAGCGATAGTGATATGGCGGAGTTCCACCAATTGGGCTTAGTGTAATTGAGCCATTACTTCCATTATTACAAGAAACATCAGTCTTATTATATGTATTTGAAATTTTACTGCTTGGTTGAGCAACTGTAAACGATTTTGTGGTCGAACAATTATTCGCATCGCGAACCGTAACAGCATAATTTCCTGCAGCTAAATTCTGAATATCTTTTGTTGAACTTCCATTGCTCCAAACGTAAGTGTAGATTGGTGTTCCGCCTGATACGCTCAATGTGATTTTTCCCGTGTTATCGCCAAAACATTTTACGGAATCGGTTGTGCCATTTGCGGTTAAAGTTGCATTTGGTTGAGCAACTGTAAACGATTTTGTTGCCGAACAATTATTCGCATCTCGAACCGTAACAGCATAATTTCCTGCTGCTAAATTCTGAATGTCTTTTGTTGAACTTCCATTGCTCCAAACGTAAGTATAGCTTGGTGTTCCGCCTGATACTGAAAGTGTAATTTTACCTGTATTATCGCCAAAACACTTTACAGAATCGGTTGTGCCGTTTGCAGTTAATGCTGCGTTTGGTT
>MKTC01000006.1 GCA_001897535.1 Bacteroidetes bacterium 37-13
CTTCCGCCTCCCAAAACTACGCCCGATACGGTATAGGTCGTTGTTGCTCCTATACACTGCGGTGTTGTGCCTGCTGTTACTGTTCCTGCATTGGCTGTTGGCGTTACTCTCACTCTCACACTTGGTGAACGGTATAAATTTCGCATTTCTGCCTCACTTAACCCTCTATTATACATTTTTACATCATCAATAATTCCCGGAAAATACTCAGCAGTTTGATTATTCACCCTGCCACCGCCAATAGTTATTGGTGCGGTATTTTCTGAGCGGGTAGCAGTAATTCCTGAAATAGCAGATTGACCTCTTAATATTCCATCTACATATAAATTTAGGTTTGTGCCATCTGCTATTGCTATTACATGATGCCATTCATTGAGTGTTGGCTTATAGGTAACTGATATATAAGAACCTGCCGGGTTGCCTCCAACATTAGCACCCATTACCGCCACAAGTCCATTAGCTACAGACCAAATACCTGCTGTAGTGTTACTCCAACTGCCTCCATTCGCTTTGGTTACTATTGAAGAATAATTTGTCCATGCAGTTGGATAAACCCATGCCGAAATGGTAAAGTTGTTTGAAGTGCCGAAAATAGCACTTGATAAAGCTGCATTGTGCGGAACAGTTATTTTATTGGTGCCTGCCGTAAAATTGTAACCTTTTAGAATTTGTGCATTTGCCAGTGTTGCGCTTGTAACTGTTCCATTTACTCCTCCAATTACATCATCTGCATCTTCGTCTAAAGGATACCAAGCTAAAAGACCATTGGTTGGAGCAGTCGCAGCCGAGCAACCATTTGCTGTTCCTACTACATTGTAGGTAATATTGGCAGTAGGAGATGCTGTTGTAGCTGCAGTAGTAGTAGAACTTAGGCTGGTACCTGGCGACCATACATAGCTTGTAGCCCCTGATGCTGTTAAGTTAATAGAAGTTCCTGTACAAATAGTAGGATCTACATTGCTTGACATGGCTAAAGCCGGAACTTCAGTTATATTTATTGTAATAATATTACTCCAATATACACAACTGCCTGTTGTAGTTCTTCTAACATAGGTGGTTGTTTGAGTTAAATTATTGGTTTCTGTAAAGCCAGTTGTGTTTGCTCCTCTATCTGTCCAACCCACTCCAGGCGAACTATTACCAGTAGTTGGTGTAGGGCAAGAGCCTCCTGCACAGCTAAACCAGTTATAGGTATAAGCTCCGGTACCTCCTGTAGAGGCCGTACCTGTGAAAGCCGCAGGTTTTGTATTGTAACAAACTGTACCATTAGAAGAAATTGTGCCTGCAACCGGTGTAGAGTATGCAGAAATATTACCTCTGTGAATTGTTCCATTGCTTGCCGTTCCATTGCCTGCTGTTGCAGCATTTGCTTGTAAAGATGGAGTGCCTGTGTGCGAATGGCATGGGTTGGTAAAAATCTTTACTCTACCACCGCCACCTCTGCCTCCGGCACTACCGGCTGCTCCGGCATTTCCAGTTATATTAGATCCATCACAAAATAGACTACTTCCATAACTCCCATAAATTGCAGATCCACCATTTCCACCACTTCCACCATTTCCGCCATTTGCCTGTATTGTTCCTGTTAGGTTAGAATTACCATAAATCATTAACATCACTCCGCCTCCGGAACCACCACCTGCGCCACCTCCACCACCTGCTCCGGATACTGTTGTTGCCTCTTCTACATCTTTCTGATCACACCCATCGCTACAGCAATTTGAAGCCGAACGACCTCCGTTCCCTCCATTGCCACCGTTGGCGCCATTTGCCCCATTAGCAAGAATAGTTCCTGATAGTGTAAATGTATAAGGTGCAGAAGGGTTATTTTTTGAAACTAAAGTGATTTTTCCACCTCCTCTCCCGCCTGTTCCACCTGTAGTGCCATTAGATGCAGCTCTACCTCCGCCACCTCCACCGGCACCGCCACTACCAAAATCAATTACTTCATCAGTTGCAACACCATAAGTAGTTCCTGCTGCTCCGCCAGAGGAACCTGCGCCTCCACCAAATGGTGTTCCACAATAACCATTATTTACTACCGCATTATGACTCCACGAACCAGCAGTGCCACCACTGCCTGCTGCACTCCCAGCACCGCCATAAGCACCACCACCACCACCACCTGCTCCACCCGCCCCTCGTACTGCTCCGGCATAATCATCACCACTTCCACAATCTTGTCCGCAGCCTACGCCATTTGAACCATTAGAGCTTGCAGCTTTACCACCACCGGTACCCGACCCATTAGATGATGCTTTAACTCCTGCTGCTGTGTAAGCCTGACTGTTTACATCGCAACCTAAGCTTCCATAACCGGTACCGCCTGCACCACCTGAAGAAGCGGCATTGCCTGTTCCTGTTGCATTTATTGTGCCTGCAATGTTAATATTGTTTGCCGATATATTAAGTTCACAACCTGTGGGTACTGTAACCGTAACGCCACTATTTATTGTAAAGTCTCCATTAAAATTATATGTTCCTGCTAAAATTCCATTACTGGATATTACCACATTGCCTGTTGCATTTGCACGAGGTACAACATTTAAATTACTGCTGTAACTATAACAAGTACCCGCTGCTCTGCGTAAACGATATGCAGTGTATTGAGGACTCGTAGAACTTGTGATGGTGTAACTTGAACTTGTAGCGCCTGATACGTTGGTTCCATTACTTGCTTGCCATTGGTAAGCACCTTCTCCTCCTGATGAACCTAAAACTGTATTGGTGCAATTATAGGTTACATCTATTGTAGATATAGCAGGGTTTTCTCTTTTGTAATTTAAAGTTGCAGATGAAGTACTCCAAGTACCGGGACAACCACCTTGGTTTACAACAACATAATGCGTTGCTGCGGTTGCTGTAAAACTAAGACTTGTACAAGAAGCACAAGAAGCGGTTACCGTACCGCCAGAAACAGCGGTACGCACCGTAATATAGTTTCCATTGGTTATAGTTATGGTATATTTGCCGCCTACTTCTAAACCAGACAATTCTGCATAACCTGTTCGCGGTACATTTACACTTGCAGTAGTTGCATTACAAGCAGGAAGCGTACTAATGGTATTGCCGTTGCCAGTTCCACCAGTAATTCCATTACATTGTGCATTAACATTTGTAAGCGAAAATAATGTTACAAACAAAAATGCTACTGTGATTTGTAAAACTTTCTTCATGGTTTTTACGATTTAGTATGATAAATATATACCAATTACTGTGCCAAATCAAGGGCTATTTTTAATAAAAAATGAACAAAAAAAATCACACATCATAATATATTTGTTTATCACTACTTATACATTAAAACAAAACAATATTTCTAAAATGTATTTCTCGTAAAGGATTTTAGACTCTACAGATTTGATGGATTTTCTGGACATGAGATGTTTATTTTTCGCTACATTTCAAATACGGTTTTAAAGAATAAAGGTTTCAAATAAGAGTCAAAAAGCAAGATATTAGAACCAAGAAAATACAAATTATGAGCCGATATTTATCGACTTTGCGCGAATACAAATTTTCACCTAAAATTGTCTATTGGTACATTTGCATATTGCCCAATTCCCTTATTTTACTCTTCCTCTCGGTGTTGCTCAAAATAGGAGTCTATCAATAAATCTTTGCTTTGTGCGGCAGTAGTAGCAAGCACATCACAGCGTTCGTTGTATGGATGTAAATTATGTCCTTTTATCCAGTGGAACTTCACTTTGTGCTTTCTGTATAGTTTTAAAAACATCTGCCATAAATCCGGGTTTTTCTTCTTGGCAAAACCTTTTTTTTCCCAGCCAAATACCCAACCTTTTTCAACTGAATCCACCACATATTTAGAATCGGAAGTGATGTGCACGGTTAAGCCTTCAACCTTTAATGCTTTTAGTGCTTCAATTACAGCTAAGAGTTCCATTCGGTTATTAGTTGTGAGGCGAAAACCTTGCGAGAGTTCCTTTTCATGTTTCCCATATTTTAGAATTGCACCATAGCCACCGGGTCCGGGGTTTCCGCGAGATGAGCCATCTGTATATATTTCAACCATGTTTTATCATAAAAAAACCGATGAGCTTTTCACCCATCGGTTTCTGAATTTAATTAAATACAATACTATTCCGCATTGTTTTCGTTGTTGGTTTCACCATTAGCATTTTCACTGCCTTCATCATTAGCATTGTTGTTTGCTTCTTCTTCTAAACGGTCGCGCTCTTCCTGTTCCTGAGCTAAAATTTTACCATTGGTAATTTTTGCAATTGCGGCAATTTCATCATTATCACCAAGTTTAATAATTCTAACACCTTGAGTTGCTCTGCCCATTACGCGCAGCTGCTCCACTTCGGTGCGAATAGCGATTCCACTTCTATTGATAATCATAATGTGGTCGTTATCCGTAACATTTAATATCGAAACTAACTTTCCGGTCTTTTCTGTGATATTGAGTGTTTTCACTCCTTTTCCACCACGGTTTGTAATACGATATTCCGGTTCGCCAGTTTCTGGATCATCTAAGTATGAACGCTTACCATAGCCTTTTTCAGAAAGCACTAAAACCGTTTCATTTTTATCTTCTTTATGCACGGTAATCATACCAATTACTTGGTCGTTATCATCTGCCATATCTACACCGCGAACGCCCGCAGCAGTTCGGCCCATTGCACGAACTTTTGATTCGTGGAAACGAATAGCTCTTCCGTTTCGTGTAGCAATTACCACTTCTGAATCTCCGGTTGTCATGGCTACTTGAACCAATTCATCACCTTCGCGAATATCAATGGCATTTACTCCTCCATTGCGCACATTTGAATAGGCTTTTAAAGTGGTTTTTTTAATCGTTCCATTTTTAGTGCAGAAGGTAAGATAATTGCCTTCTAAATATTCTTCATCAGTAAGGTTTTTAACTGGAAGAATTGCCATTATTTTATCTTCTTTCGGAATGCTCATTAAGTTTTGAATGGCTCTTCCCATCGAAGTTTTTTCGCCCTCAGGAATTTCGTAAACTTTTAACCAATAGCATCTGCCGCTTTGCGTAAAAAATAGCAAATAGTTATGGTTTGTTGCTGAGAATAAATGCTCAATAAAATCAGCATCGCGGGTGGAACCGCCTTTGCTGCCACGTCCACCGCGGTTTTGAGAGCGGTAGTTTGCCAAAAGTGTACGCTTAATATAACCTAAGTGCGAAATGGTAACCATCACTTCTTCATCGGCAATGAGGTCTTCCATATTAAAATCACCCGCAGCGTATTCGATACCTGTTCTACGGTCATCACCATATTTTTCTTTCACTTCAAGCATTTCTGCTTTAATGATTTCGTATCGCAAAGGTTCTTCGTTCAAAATTCGGTTTAAATATTCAATTTGCTTCATTAAAGCATCGTATTCATCGCGGATTTTGTCGCGCTCTAAGCCTGTGAGTTTTTGCAAACGCAACTCCAAAATTGCTTTTGCTTGAATTTCAGACAAGGCGAAATTGTTCATTAAACCTTCTTGCGCAGCTTGAACAGTGGTAGATTCTCTAATTAACTTAATTACCGCATCTAAATTATCTAATGCGATAAGTAACCCTTGTAAAATATGTGCGCGTTTTTCAGCTTCTGCCAATTCATATTTGGTTCTGCGCACCAATACTTCGTGGCGAAATTCCACAAAGTATTTAATCATATCTTTTAGGTTCAGCAACATTGGACGACCATTCACCAATGCCACATTATTCACGCCAAAAGAGGTTTGCAATTCAGTGTGTTGGTAAAGTTGATTCAATACCACATTTGCAATGGCATCTTTCTTCAATTCAATCACCAATCGAATACCGTTTCTATCGCTCTCATCTCTGGTTTCCGAAATACCTTCAATTTTTTTCTCTTGAGCAAGTTCTTCAATTTTGGTATGAAGGTTTGACTTTACAACTTGATATGGGATTTCAGTAATGATAATTTGCTCACGACCGTTTGAAAGTGTTTCAATTTCAGCCTTTCCGCGCAAAACCACTCTTCCTCTTCCTGTAAAGAAAGCTTGGCGCACACCTTCGTAACCATAAATTGTGCCTCCGGTTGGGAAATCAGGAGCCTTAATTACTTGAATTAACTCATCAATTGTAATTTCCTTATTATCAATGTATTTTACAATTCCATCAATTACTTCAGAAAGATTATGCGGCAGCATATTGGTAGCCATACCAACAGCGATACCGGAAGCGCCATTCACTAACAAGGTTGGAATTCTTGAAGGCAAAACCGTAGGTTCTTGTAAGCTATCGTCAAAGTTTAACCTGGTATCAACCGTATCTTTTTCAATATCTTGAAGAATTTCTTGGGTAATTTTGCGCATACGCACTTCGGTGTAACGCATTGCCGCAGGAGGGTCGTTATCTATGGAACCGAAGTTACCTTGTCCATCAACCAAAGGATAGCGCAAACTCCAATCTTGCGCCATACGCACCATTGCATCATAAACAGCACCATCGCCATGCGGGTGATATTTACCGAGAACTTCTCCAACCAAACGCGCACTCTTTTTGTATGGTTTGCCGGCATTTAAGCCGAGTTCGTTCATGGCAAATAATATTCTTCGGTGAACGGGTTTTAATCCATCGCGCACATCAGGAATGGCGCGGCTCACAATTACCGACATTGAATAATCAATGTAAGCGGTTTTCATTTCATCCTCAATATTTATTGGGATTATTCTTGAGTTTTCTTCCATAAAAATCTTAACGTGCGAAGTTAAGAAATTAGCCCTGCTTTTATGTTAATTTATACACAAATGTGAAGAACAAGTTTTTGCTAACTAAACGTTAAGTTTTATTGAATTACAAAGCCAAACTGAAAGATTTTTTTAGCTTTGCTTGAAATGAAAAATTTATTAGCTAAAGTTTCCGCCATACTACTGCTCTTTGTATTTGGCTATGCTTCGCTAATAAAAGATGTGCACTTTTTGTTTGTACATCACGATATTGAACATAGTGAACACTGCTCTAATCACTTCCACATTGGCGATGAACACGATTTTTGCAGTTTTTGCGCCATAGCACTTCCCTACTCTACCGAATCACCCACGCAAAATTTTGAAATTTTTGTTCCTATAACTTTTATTTCTTTTAAAACTGAATTTTCTAAGAGTGTAATTCTACAGCTTGTTTCAGTTTATTTATTGCGCGGGCCGCCATCGCTGTCATAAACTTTTTCCGAACCATTTCGGTTCTCTACTAAACTTAATTATTGTTAGAAGTGTGCGTTTGCGCGCCTCTTCGTGTATTTTATATTATTCAAATGCGGTTATTCGTCTTCATATTTATTTTAAACACTTTGCTATTTAGCTATGCAAGAGCGCAAGAAAAACCTTGCAATATTCAGCTTAACGGAACGGTTATTGATTTTCACAATGGTAAAAAGTTAGACTTTGCAAGTATCTATTTGGTTGAAAAAACAGCAAACAAACTAAGCAGTGAACATGGCAAATTCAATTTTGAAAACCTGTGTGGCGGCACTTATACACTTCATGTTTCGCACATTGGTTGCGAGCCTAAAACTTTTACGATAAACTTAAATAAAGATACTTCAATTGTTCTTTTGATGGAACATTCAGAAACGGAGCTTACAGAAATTGTAGTTCAAGAACAGAAAGAAAAGCAAAGCACCACTTCTGACATTGTTCAGTTGCCAACCAAAGCATTAGAAAAACTAAGAGGTTTAACTTTAGGAGAAACGCTAAAAACTATTAGCGGAGTTTCAACCTTAAATACCGGCACCAATATTTCTAAGCCAATAATTCACGGCTTGCAAGGCGTGCGCATATTGATTTTGAATAATAGCATACGGCAAGAATCGCAGCAATGGGGAAATGAACACGCACCGGAAATAGATCCATTTTTAGCACAAAAAATAAGTATTGTAAAAGGTGCAGAAGCTGTTCGCTACGGTAGTGATGCCATTGGCGGTGTAATTTTGGTTGAACCCAATCTATTGCCTAATACTTCTGGTATTAGCGGAGAATTAAATTACGTGTTGCACAGCAATAATGCAGAGCAAAGCGTTAGTGGATTGCTACAAGGAAATCACAGAAAAATTCCGGCACTCGCTTGGCGCGTTCAAGGAACTTACAGAAGAGGCGGCAATGCAAGAACCGCAAACTATTGGTTGAAAAATACCGGAGTGGAAGAAGGTAATTTCTCTGCCACTTTGGGTTGGAATAAATCCAATTACGGGATTGAAATTTTCTATTCTCGATTTCAAACAGATCTTGGCATTCTTTCAGCTTCTCACTTTGGAAATATTGCTGATTTAGAAAATGCAATTACGAGAGGTAAACCAAATGACAATGCTACTTTTTCATTTAACATTGGAATTCCAAGACAGGCAATTACACACAACTTACTAAAAACTTCTGCGCGGTTAAACACTAAAAACATTGGTGAATTGAAATTACAATTTGCGTTTCAACATAACTTGCGCAGAGAATACGATAAACAGCGCGCTTACAACAACAGCAATACACTAAATGCTATACCAGGCGCGGAATTTGCCATTCAAACAATTACAACGGATTTAGTTTGGTCGCACAAAACTATAAAGCGATTTTCAGGAAAAGTTGGCGCAAGTTTTATGACACAAACCAACAACCAAAAATACAGTACTATTATTCCACCGTTTTGGAATTTTAATGGTAGTTTGTTTGCTATTGAACAATGGCAATATAAAAAGCTCAAATTAGAAGCAGGTTTTCGTTTAGACTATCGCTGGCAGCAAGCGTATTTACAAAAAGAAAAGCCGAGCTTCAATTACTTTATTCCTTCAGGAAATATTGGACTGCAATACAGTTTTTCGCCCCAAGTAAAATGGAATGTAAATATTGGAAGTGCGTGGAGAGCGCCAAATATGGTTGAGATGTTCGCTGATGGCGTTCATCACGGAGCAGCATCTTACGATAAAGGTAATCGCAATTTGAAACCCGAAATTGCTTTTAACCTTTCTACTTCTTTG
Organism: Bacteroidetes bacterium 37-13; assembly: GCA_001897535.1. Taxonomy (GTDB): domain Bacteria; phylum Bacteroidota; class Bacteroidia; order Chitinophagales; family LD1; genus UBA7692. Next base: position 8,964 of record MKTC01000006.1, read on the forward strand.
GAAGCCAATTGGCGCTGGTTTCAAGTTCATTTCCACTTCTACCAAAATTTCATCAATCACTTTATTTATTCAAAACCTTCATTGCAAAACATAGAAACTATTCGCGGTACTTTCCCAATTTTTGAGTACACACAAGCCAATGCTTCACTCACCGGAAGCGATATTGATATCATCATAAAACCTTTTATGGGCTTGGAGTTTCCTAATAAAATTTCCCTACTTAGAGCATGGAATAGCACTGCGAATGAAGGCTTAATACTTATGCCGCCTCAGCGTTTTGAACATGGCATTCGCTACACATTTTCACCTTCAACAAAAATTACAAATCTCTATTTCGGGTTAAATGTTTTGTATGAAATGAGACAATATTTAGCGCCACCAAACCAAGATATAACTCCGCCTCCACCAGCATATTGGTTATTAAATGCCGAAGCAGGTTTTGAAATAGAAACCAAAATGCCTCAGCCGATAAGCATAAATCTTTCAGGAAAAAACTTGCTTAACAAAGCTTATCGAAATTATTTAAACCGATTTCGCTACTTTTGTGAGGAACAAGGTGCTGATGTAACTTTAAGATTAAAAGTTCCATTTTATTTTTCACCTAAAAAGTAAAACATGATGACATTTTTTAAACAAACCACTTTCATAATTGCTGCATTAGTTGCTTTCTTCTTTTTCACCACTTTGAGTAGCTGCAAACCAAAGAACAACGAAGGTCAAGAGAACATCACAACCATTAAAGTTACGCTCTCTTCGCTTTCGCATGGCGACCAAACTTTCAGCTATAAGAACTTGAAAGGAACAGTTACTAAAGATAGTATTAAACTGATTTTAAATGAAGTTTACACCTGCAATTTAGAATTGGTTGATGAATCGCAAACGCCCGATAAAGACATCACAACCGAAGTGCAAGAAAATGCAACTGAGCATCAATTTTTCTTTATTGTTTCACCAAACGGATTTTTAGAAATAAACAATTTAGATAAAGACAAAAACGGAAAAGATTTTGGTTTAAGTTCTCGATTTACACCACTTGCCAAACAAAACGGAACACTAAGAATTGTATTAAAACATTTAGGCGATGAACCTAAAACAAACAATATTGATGATGGTGAAACTGACTTAGATATTACGTTTGACGTTATAGTAAATTAAGTTGAGTTACTACAATCCAATCTCCTTATTTAAAAGAGAAACTAATTCAATCGCAATATTATTTTCCAATTTTTTATTATTAAATTTTACTACAGATTGAATTCCTTTTGTGGCATTGGTTAAAAATATTTCTGCCGCATTTTCAAGTTCAGAAACTGTAAAATTTTGCTCATAAATTTGATAGCTGTTTTGCTGAAGCAACTGCAAAACTTTTTGACGCATCACACCGGCCACACAACCTGAATTTAAAGGCGGAGTAAGTAATAAACCATCACTCTTTCTAATAAAAACATTTGAACTCGTAGCTTCGCAAATAGCTTTATTTTCATTAAGCAGAATGGCATCATTCCAAGTATTTTTATTTGCTTCTTTTGCCGCCAACACAAACAATAAAGCACTACTCGATTTTATATTTCCAAGAGAATGAGAAGCCTTAAAATATTGCTTACTTAAACTAATAGTTTCAATAGTGTGTAAATGAAATGCTTGCACATTATCATCTTCAGCTTCAACTAAAAAATCACATTGATTTGTTTCTGGCAAATAGCGCCCATTTCCTACTCTAAAAAAGTGTATGCGAACGCGCGCATTCTTCAACTTATTAGCAATTAGAACTTTTGAAACTTCTTCCTCTAAATTAAATTTTTCCAACTCTAAAAACAAAACTTCGCAACTTGCTTTAATTCTGTTTTCATGCAATGTTTCAAAAGTGATTTTATCATTAAAAACTCTAAAACTTTCAATAAAACCATCACCAAAAGCGAATCGATTTTGAGATGTGAAAATCGCATCTGTTTTGAAGTGTAAAGAGCCGTTGAAGTTTATGTAAATCATAACTACAAAAACAATCCTGTGAAGCCGTAAATTACTAAATTTACAAGTGGAGCCGCCATGCAAATAAAGCTTGCTTTTATTTTATTTTCTTGATAGTAAAGCCATGAAACAAAAATACCCGCAAGCGCTACCGCAGGAAAACTCATAATAGAAAGAAAATTTACCCATTCTAAAATTGTGCCTCGAATTTCTCCTTTTAAAATAAACGGACTGTAAAGCGCCCAAAACGAAGTAGGCACCATAAATGCAGAATAGCCAATACTTGAAAGCAACAAAATATAGAATGCCTTATCTTTTGTCATGCTGTTATGCTTCTATTTTAGCCACTGTGTTTTCCCACTTTTCCATTTGTGCGGCAAGTTCAACTTTTAAACTATCGTATTGTTTAAAAAACTCTTGGGTGCTTTGCAATTTCTGAAACTCAACAGGATCTTGAAGTTTGGTTTCCGCATCTGCAATTTTAGCTTCTAACTCTGCAATTTTAGTTTCAGTTTTTTGTAGTTCTGCTTTTAGCTTTTTATCATTTTGAACATTTACTTCCGCAGGTTTGGCAACTACTGTTTGCTTAGGTTGTTGCTGCTTTGCTTTCTCTTCTTTTTCAGCTTCCCAAGCGCGCATATTTTCAGCAGCTTTTTTATCTAAAAACTCATTTATAGAGCCTAAATGTTCTTTGATTCCTTGTGGTGTAAATTCGAAAATTTTATCTGTTAGATTATCTAAGAAATCTCGGTCGTGGCTAATCACAAGCACTGTGCCTTCGTAGTTCTTCAAAGCATTTTTTAAAATCTCTTTCGAAAGCATATCCAAGTGGTTCGTTGGCTCGTCTAACACTAGGAAATTTCGTGGCTCTAAAATTAGGCGGCAAAGTGCTAACCTTCCCTTTTCGCCTCCGCTAAGCACCTTCACTTTTTTGTAAACATCATCGCCTTTAAAAAGGAAAGCACCAAGTAAATCACGCAGTTTGGTTCGTATATCGCCAACAGCAACTCTATCAACAGTTTCTAAAACTGTATCATTGGGATCCATGCTATCGGCTGCGTGTTGTGCATAGTAGCCAATTGTTACATTATGACCCAAAGTTACTGTTCCGCTATTTTTCTCTAAATCGTTTACTAAAATTCTGGAGAAGGTAGTTTTTCCCATTCCGTTTTTCCCAAGAAAAGCAATTTTTTCACCGCGATTTATTTCTAAACTTTGGTTATCAATCACTGTTCTATCGCCATATTTTTTAGTAATCTTTTCAGCGGTAAGCACTACTTTTCCTGATGCTTGAGCCGGAGGGAAACGCAAATTGATAGCGGCAACATTTTCATCTTCCACCTCAATTTTATCCATTTTGTCTAACTTCTTAATAAGCGACTGCGCGAAAGTTGCTTTAGATGCTTTAGCTCTAAAGCGTTCGATATTCCGCTCTATTTGGGCAATTTCGCGCTGCTGATTTTTAGCTGCATTTACCACTTGCGCTCTGCGTTCAACGCGCAAAGTTGTGTATTGCGTATAAGGTACGGGATAATCTTCAATATCGCCATTTACCACTTCTACTGTGCGGTTGGTAATATTATCTAAAAATGCTCTATCGTGGCTCACCATCATTATTGCACCTGGATAATCCTTCAAAAATTTTTCAAGCCAAATTACCGATTCAATATCTAAGTGGTTGGTCGGTTCATCTAATAAAACCAAATCCGGACGTTGCAATAAAATTTTGGCTAATTCAATACGCATTTGCCAACCTCCGCTTAACTCGCTTACCTTCTTTTCAAAATCTCTTTGTTCAAATCCTAACCCTTTTAAAACACGCTCCGTTTGCTCGTCCATGCTGTATGCATCGTGAATTTCTAACTGATGCTCTACTTCCTGCATTTCGTTAATTAAATCCATGTACGAGTCACTTTCGTAATCGGTTCTGGTTTCAAGTTCGTGAACAATCTTGTCTTTTCGCTCCACCATTGCCATCGTGTCTTCAAAAGCACGTTTGGTTTCATCAATAACTGTAAGTTTCGATTGTGAATTGATTTCTTGTGGCAAGTAGCCAATAATTGTTCCTTTCGGATACATAATATCGCCACCATCAATTTGTTGAATGCCTTTCAACACTTTTAATAGTGTAGATTTTCCGGCACCGTTTCTTCCAACCAAACCAATTTTATCGTTTTTGTTGATTAAGAAACTTATTTCATCAAACATTGTTCTGCCGCCAAAAGCAAGAAATACATTAGAAATCGCTATCATAAGAGGGCGCGAAAGTACAAGGTATTTCGGTATTTTTTCGATTGCATTTGCATTTATATAGTTAAAACATAATCAAAAAATGAATAAACGCTTGCTATTACTTGTTCTTAGATATAAAATCTGTTTTCTCTCTATTTTTTAAACATTACAAAAAGTAGTTAAAAGCAGCTAATCCACTCCTAATATTAAAAGGCTTTATGGCGAAATTCGTCATTTTACTTTCAACAAAAAATAAGGAGTAAATATGAAAAACAGAAGTGTGGAATTAGTTGCAAATGCAGGTGCTATTCACAGTGTTGGCGATGGGTTTAGAGTTCATACTTTTTTTCCGAGCAGCTACCGATTAGATATGTACAGAATGAGTCCATTTATTTTATTGGACTATAATCCCAAAATACATTTTGCGCCTTCGCAAACTCCGCGTGGCGTGGGCGTTCATCCGCATCGCGGTTTTGAAACTGTAACCATTGCTTACAAAGGGAAAGTGCAGCATCACGACAGCAGCGGTGGCGGAGGTGTAATTGAAGAAGGTGATGTGCAATGGATGACTGCTGCCAGCGGTGTTTTACACAAAGAATATCATGAAGAAGAATGGAGCAAAAAGGGTGGCGATTTCCAAATGGTTCAGCTTTGGGTAAATCTTCCGGCTAAAGATAAAATGAGCGCCCCTAAGTATCAAGCACTAAAAAGCGCGGAAATAAACAAGTATAAAATTGATGATGCGGGTAGTGAGATTGGCGTAATTGCAGGCGATTTCAACGGGGTAAAAGGTTCAGCAGTTACTTTTTCTCCGGTAAATTTATTGAATATTAAACTAAAATCAGGAACCGAATTACCTCTTTCATTTCCTGAGAAATTTAATACTGCATTATTGGTAATTGAAGGTGAAGTTTTGGTAAATGGTACAGAAAAAGTACTTGCTGATAGTTTGGCTTTAATGGCAAACGATGGCGAAGGATTTAAAATTAAAGCAGTAAATGATTCGGTTGTTTTAGTTTTAAGTGGAGAGCCCATAAACGAGCCATTAGTTGCTCACGGTCCGTTTGTAATGAACACCAAACAGGAGATTATTCAAGCATTTCAAGATTTTGAAAACGGAAAATTTGGATATTTAGAAGATTAAAACCTCAACTGTAAATTTCACAAACTAAAGTAGGAATTTGACAATTATTTTAAAGCTTCGATTTGCATCTTTGCATTATTAAAAAAAACAGAACGATTAAACTTTATGGAAAACAGCAATCAAAATTTTCAATTTAAAACAAACATCAATTGCAGCGGATGTGTAGCTAATGTGAAACCATTTTTAGACAATGCTGTCGGCAATCAAAATTGGTCAGTTGATACAACAAACAAAGACAAAATATTAACTATACAATCTGCCGAAATTTCTAAAGAAGAAGTAATTGCTACCATTCAAAAAGCAGGATATAAAATTGAATCTTTAAACTAAAATAAATCAAAATGAAAAACTTACTATTAGTATTTGCATTCGTTACGTTCGGAATATTTTCGTTTGCACAAAATTCTGGCAATCCGTTAAACAGCTACTACAACGTGAAAGACGCATTAGTAAAAAGCGATGGCAAAGGTGCATCTGTTGCAATTCAGTCTTTTCAAAAAGATGTGAGCAACGATGCCACTCTTTCTAAAAACACAGCTTTAGTTAATGCAATTGCAAAATTTGCAGCAGCTAAAAACGTTGAAAAACAACGTGCCGTTTTCAATGAGCTTTCTACTAACTTTTGGGATGCAGTAAAAGCTCAAAAAGGCAAGCAAACCGTTTACTACCAATATTGCCCAATGAAAAAGGGATACTGGCTAAGTCAAAATAGTGAAATATTAAATCCGTACTACGGCAGTTCGATGCTCAACTGCGGCAAAGTGGTAGAAACACTAAACAAATAAAATACTAAAGCGTAGCTTTGTTTGTGCTTTAATTCAAAATTTCTTAAAAAGTAATTTGTACAGTTTAATGCCCTTACTTTAGGGCATTAAATTTTTATAGCCATGAAACAAAGAATAAACGTGAGTGAATTAGTGCCACAGGCTTTTAATGTAATGATTGAGATGGAGAAATATCTTCATTCATGCAATTTAGACCATTTACTTAGAGAACTTATAAAAATAAGAGTTTCGCAAATAAACAAATGCGCTTACTGCTTAGAAATGCATACCGAAGATGCACGAAAATCGGGGGAAACAGAGCAGCGAATTTATGCACTTTCGGCCTGGGAAGAAAGTCCGCTTTTTACCGATGCGGAACGTGCTGTTTTAGCCTTTGTTGAAGAAGTTACCAATATATCGCAACATGGGGTAAGTGATAAAACTTTTGCTAATCTTCAGCAACATTTTAGCGATAATCTTATTGCACAAATTATTATTACAACCAACCAAATTAATTCTTGGAATAGAATTGCAGTTGCCACAAAACAATTTCACCCTATCAAAAAGTAGGCTCACAAATCTACATCAATAGAAATGCGAATTGCTTTAAAATCTTTGATTTGATGAAGGTCAATTGCAACGTCTCGAATTGCATTTTTCATTACTGCCAATGAACCGGTTTCCATTGTTGGTTTAATAAGAATTTCACGTAAGAAATTGTTATTTATTTTACTCACAAAAGGTATAGACGGACCAAGCACCTGCACCTTTATTTTTTTCTTTAAAGAATTAGCCAGCCAAAGCGCTGCCTGCTCAACTGTTTGAACGTTTTTACCGCTAACTGTTATTTGCAAAAGTTTAGTAAATGGCGGATATAGAAATTGCTGTCTTGTGATAATTTCGCTTTCGTAAAGTGCCTTAAAATCATTATGAATAATGAGCTGAAAAATCTGGTGTGAAGGATTTGAGGTTTGAATAATTACCCTGCCTGAACTATCCTTTCTTCCTGCTCTGCCACTCACTTGCGTAATAAGCTGAAATGCACGCTCAGCACTTCGATATCCAGGGTGATAAATCATTCTATCTGCATCAATAATTCCAACCAAACCAACACGGTCAAAATCCAAACCTTTACTCACCATTTGTGTGCCTACCAAAATATCAATTTCATTATTTTCAAAAGCGGCAATTACATTGGCAAAACCTGTTTTTGTTTTCAACGAATCTAAATCTAATCGCGCCACACGAACTGCCGGAAAATACTCTTGAATTTCTTCCTCAATTTGTTCAGTTCCCTTACCGCTAATTTCAAGTGTTGGCGAACTGCAATTCTTGCATTTTGTTTCCAACTTTTCTTGATAGCCGCAATAATGGCAAACCAATTTGTGCAAGTATTTATGATAGGTTAAACTCACATCGCAGTTCTTGCACATGTACACATAATCACAGGTAGTACATTTTTGATATTCAGCATAACCACGTCTATTCAAAAACAAAATAGTTTGCTTCTTCTCGTTTAGTTGATGTTGAATATTATCTAAAAGTTCTTGCGAAAAATTACCTTTTACTTCTTTCTGCTTCCGCGCAATTTTCATATTTACCAACTCAATAGATGGCAAAGAGGCATTGCCAAACCGGCTGTTCATTTCAACCAAACCATACTTGCTGCGCTTAGCATTAAACATACTTTCTACCGAAGGCGTGGCGCTGCCTAAAACCACTTTTGCTCCGTGCATTTGTGCAAGCATTATTGCTGTATCGCGAGCTTGGTAGCGCGGAGGCGGATCAGTTTGTTTGTAGGAATTATCGTGCTCTTCGTCCACCACAATTAAGCCTAAATTTTTATAAGGAAGAAAGAGAGCAGAGCGTGCGCCTAATAGAACTTTGTATTCTCCATTTAGCACTTTGTGCCAAATTTCCACACGCTCGTTCAGGTTGAATTTTGAATGATAAATTCCTATTTCATTTCCAAAAAATTTTCGTAAGCGATTGATGAGTTGTGCAGTTAATGCAATTTCCGGAAGTAAGAACAGTGCTTGCTTTCCTTCGCTTACTACTTGTTGAATTAACTCTGTGTAAACAATGGTTTTTCCGCTTCCTGTAACACCATGAAGAAGTACAGTTTGTTTATCTTCAAAATGTGATTGGATTGATTGTAAACTTTCAAGTTGTAAACTGCTGAGTGTATGATTCTCAACCACTTCGTTTTGCAAAATCCCCAACCTTGAGACTTCAGATTTTACTTCAATAAAAACTTGTTTTTCAACTAAGCGCTTTAGTACAGACGCATCAGTGTTACTCAATTTCAGCAGTTCTGCTTTTTTAATAAAAGCGTTCTGTTTTCCTATTTGCATATAAGCCAAAAGCAATTCTACTTGCTTTGGCGCACGCTGCATTTCTTCGAACAGCTTTTCTAATTCATCTTCATTTCTATACTTTTCATTTAGGCGAATAAAAGTTTCAAAACGAGGTTTATATTTTAGTGTTAATTCTTCTTTACTTAATGCGATTCCTTCATTAAAAAGTTTTTGAAGAATATTGTAAACACTGCGCTTTTGTAATAGATTTTGCACATCGGGCAAGCCCATTTCCTTTTTATTCCGCAAGGCTTGAACCACCGAAAATTCTTCATCACTTAATGAATTAAAATCACCTTCAAAATATTCATTAAAGTAAATTCTTGTTTCGCTATTTAGCTTTAATCCACTTGGCAAAGCCGCGTTCATTACTTCACCAATGGTACACAAATAATAATCTGCTATCCACTGCCAATGCTTCAACTGGATTGGCGTTACCAAAGGTTCTTCATCTGCTATTGTTTCAATAAGTCGGGGTTTCACAGCAGGTGTTTCGTTGTGAATTTTAGAAACAATACCTGTGTAAAGTTTATCAGTTTTAAAAGGAACAATTACGCGATGCCCAACTTGCACCACACCAACTAACTCAATGGGAATGGCGTAAGTAAACGCTCTTGGAAGCGCTAAAGGCAAAATAATATCAGCATAAGTTATGAAACCGCTCACCGTTCAAACGTAGTGAATTTGAATATCTTTTTAATTAAGAATTGCTCTCTCTAATTTCCTTTATCATAAGTTGTAGAGAAGCATTTCCATTCCATTCGTTTTCTTCAATATTGAAAGCAATATCAAAAGCACCATTTTTTACTAAACTAAATTTATCTGCCATGTTGAATGCAATTCCATTGATAAAAGAATCGCCATTTTTTAATACTAATTTAATATGCTCATCTTTTAAAAGTCTGCTGTAGCCTGAATCTTGAAGGTTTTTAATTACGAAAACAGGCTTCATATTTCCCGGTCCAAATGGAGCAAGTTGTTCAACAATAGAATAGAATTTATTATTGATATCGTTCAAAGAAATGATTGCATCAATTTCAATTTCAGGAATTAAATTTTCGGGTAAAATGGTTGATGCTACTTGTGCTTCAAATGCTTTAGAAAAATGTTCCAAATTTTCTTTTTGCATAGTTAAACCTGCTGCAAATTGGTGTCCTCCAAACTGAATTAAATATTCGCGACAAGCATAAATAGCTTCGTATAAATTAAACTGTTTTACACTGCGTGCGCTGCCTGTAATTTTGCCATCGCTTTCGGTTAAAACTATCGTTGGGCGATAGTAACTTTCAGTTAATCTTGAGGCAACAATTCCAATAACTCCTTTGTGCCAATCTGAATTAAAAACCACTGTTGTTTTTCGTGCTTTTAAAACTTCATCAGCTTCAATAATTGCAAGTGCTTCTTCTGTAATTTGACGGTCTAAATTTTTGCGTTCTGAATTTAAGATGTGCAATTTTTCAGCGTGTTCAAATGTGGCATCTTCAACCTCTCCGGTAAGTAATTTCACTGCGTGTTTTGCATCGTCCATTCTTCCGGCTGCGTTTATTCTTGGAGCTAAACCGAACACCACATCGGTAATTGTCATTTCTGTTTTCAGCACAGCTAAAGTTTTTAGCGATTTTAAACCGGGCAAAATATTTTCACTATTTATTTTCTTTAGACCATAAAAAGCAAGAATTCGATTTTCGCCTGTAATTGGAACAATATCTGCCGCAATACTCACACAAACTAAGTCCAACAAATTAAAACAACGGTCGAGCGAATAGCCGTGTTCTATACTAAAAGCCTGTACTAATTTAAACCCAACACCACAACCAGAAAGCTCTTTGTAAGGATAATTACAATCGCTTTGTTTTGGATCTAAAACAGCAACTGCATTAGGAATCTCACTATCTGGCAGGTGATGATCACAAATAATAAAATCAACACCTTTTGAATTTGCATACTCAATTTTATCAATAGATTTTATGCCGCAATCTAAAGCAATTACAAGCGAAAAATTGTTCTCCGCTGCGTAGTCAATTCCTTGTGTTGAAATACCATAACCTTCGCGATAGCGATGCGGAATGTAATACTCTATATTTTCATAAATTGGTTTTAGAAATAGATAAACTAACGAAACCGCAGTAGTGCCATCAACATCATAATCACCAAAAATTAAAATCTTTTCATTCTGTTTGACAGCTTTTGAAATCCTGGCGACAGCACGGTGCATATCCTTCATTAAAAAAGGATTGTGCAATTGTTCTAAATCAGGCCTAAAAAAACTTTTAGCCTCATCGAAAGTTTCAACACCACGCTGAATCAATATTTTTAATATTGCAGGGTGAATGCGTAACTCTTGTTGAAGTTCTGCAACTTTTTTATTATCTGTTTCTAAAAAATTCCAGCGTTTGATTAGCATAAAAGGAGGTGATTACACAAGAGTACAAATTTAAGTCTATACTTTTTAGCACTAATAGGAAATGCAATAAAAAACACTTGAGTTTTTATATTTACAAATCTTTAAAAAAACAAGTGAATCATTTTTGCACCATTACTTCATTCAGCCATCTGTACAAAGTTTATGCTTTGCATCAATCACTTGTGAATACTTGCGAAGAAAATTTTCAACTTCATGTTTTACTTTTAGATGGTGAATTTTCTGAAACACAAAAAGAGAGTTTACAGTTTTACAAAACAGCACACTTACAAAGCGAATACCTCACTCCTGTTTTGAATAAATACAATGGCGATAAACTGAGGTGGAGTTTAAAGCCGGTTTTTCTCTGTTCACTTTTAAACAAAATTGAAAAAGTTGTATATATAGATAACGATATTGCGTTTTTTGATAGTGTCGATTTTTTATTTCAAGAGTTAGAAACGCACGCTGTTTTACTTACACCACATCGCTATTCGTTTTCGCCTAACAAAGAGCAATATTGGTTAGAAAATAATTTAAAATTTGGCTTGTATAATGCCGGGTTTGTAGCTGTAAATCAAAATGCTAAAAGTGTTTTAGAATGGTGGGCAGCAGCTTGCCTTTATCGTTGTGAAAAAAACTTTTGGCATGGTTTGTATGATGACCAAAAGTATTTAGACCTTTTTCCTATTATTGAACCAAGCGCCAAAATACTTGAACACAAAGGCTGCAATGTTGCAGGTTGGAATATAGAAAATTGCCCTCGAAGCATAATAGAAAAACAAACTCTTGCAGGAGGTTTTCCTATTGTGTTTATACACTTCAATCACTTCACTATTCGCTTAATTTTAGAAGGGAATGATGAGTTATTAAAACCTTTTTGGCAACAATATTTTAATTGTTTGAAAGGATATAAAAATTCAATAAAAGAAAGCGATTTTTACCAACCACTTTCTTTTACAGATAAATTGAGAATTAAATTTTGGAACTTAATAAACCGCTAAAATTAAACACCAATATGTGTTTGGTAAGTTGCTGAGTCCATCAAAGAATTTAAGTCTTCAAGATTACTCATTTCAACTTTCACCATCCAGCCGTTTCCGTAAGGGTCAGTATTTACCAACTCCGGTTGAGCGTCTAACATTGGATTTTTTTCTAGCACTTTTCCTGAAATTGGGATAAATAAATCCGATACTGTTTTTACAGCCTCAACAGTGCCGAAAACCGCATCTTTGCTAAGTGATTTCCCCATAGCTTCAATATCTACATACACAATATCGCCTAACTCTTTTTGAGCAAAATCAGAAATGCCGATTGTAGCTACATTGCCATCAACCTTAACCCATTCGTGTTCTTTAGAATACTTTAGTTCCGTAGGAAAATTCATATTTAATTGTTTAATTAGTGCGGCTAAATTAGAAGGCTATCTTGAAGTTCCAAACTAAATCTTTACAACTGCTTTAAATACTTTTACAGGAGAAAAAGAAACCAGCGAAACGCCTAAAAAAATACTGCATGCTGCTATAATTTTTTCAGTAGTAAGTGAATCTTGATTTAAAAATATTGCAATAACACTTGCCAAAACCGGCTGTAAATAAATATATACACCAACTACCGAAGCATTCACTTCGCGTAAAGCAAACATGTTTAGCAAGTAAGCCAAAAAGGTTGTACCAATCACAATAAAAGCAATTCCACTCCAGGTTAAAGCTGTATAATTTTGCCATTGTATCACAGCAAACTGTTTATGCCCCATAATTGCTACCGGAATTATTCCAATCAAAAAAACGTAAGTGATAACTGTGAGCGGATGATATTGTTTCATGAGCGGGCGCACAATAACTAAAAAAACTGCATAAGAAGCTGCATTTATCAAGATAAATAAATCCCCTAAAAAAGTATCAGATGAAAAACTAAAACCCTTTCCACTCAAAATTAAAAATGCCCCGCCTCCGCCAAAAACCAAGCCCATAATTTTTTGCCATGTTGCTTGCTCATATTTCAAAATAAAAGAAATTAGAAACACCAAAATTGGCGTGGTAATCATAATGAGTGCTGCATTGATTGGAGTAGTGCGTTCTAAGCCGAGAAAAAACATTTCTTGGTTTATTATCACGCCAAATAAAGATGAAAACAAAAGCAATGGAATATCTTTTTTGCGGATGTTTTCTTTAATAAAAATACGCTGAAGAATAAAGAAAAGCGAACCTGTAATTCCAACGCGAATGAGTATAAAAGCAAATGGCTTAATATAAGTAGGCATCAGCCATTTTGAAACTGAAAAACCAGCGCCATAAAACAAATTCACCACAAATAGAAAGAGATGCGCTCTTAATCTTTTATCCATTTTAAAAACGAGCGCGAAAGTAATTTAATTTCAAACTAAAATATTTGTTTTGATATAAATTTGCTATTGCTGCTTAGTAAAAAAGCAACACAAAAACCTCTTTAAAATTGAAACTTGCCGAGAAACTTTTTATTTACTTATGGACATTTTGGGCAGGGATTGTATTCTTTACTTTGCTCACACTTTGCTTGCCCATAATTGCTATTCCCGTTTGGCTACGCAACGAAAAACTAAAAGTGAGTGCATGGCAAGTTGTTCGATATGCCGGAAAGTTAATTCTCTTTTTATGGGGAATAAAATTAGAAATTAGGAATAAGCATTTGATGGATGCAAATGGACAATATATTTATACTCCTAACCATAGAAGTTATTTAGATGCTGTTGTAGTTGGCTCTTCTATACCTAACCAAATAAAATATTTAGGCAAGGCCGAAATTCTTAACTGGCCGGTTCTAGGATTTATTGTAAAGCATTACCACATTCCTGTGCAGCGTAACAATGCTGGTAGCCGCCACCTAAGTTTGGGACAAATGAACGAGCTTGTTAAATCTGGTGCCTCACTTGGAATTTTTCCCGAAGGAACTTGCAATACCACTAAAAATTTATTGAAAGAATTTCACGAAGGTGCTTTTAAAATTGCTGTGCCTAACAAAATTCCAATAGTGCCAATTACAGTAGTTGGAACCGGTGAATTGATGCCACGAAACAGCATACTTTTAAAACCGGGAAAAGTAATTTTATATTGGCACAAATCTATTGAAACTTCAACCTTAAACGAAAGCGATATTCCTCAACTTTCAACGCAAGTTCAGAAAATTCTTATTGCAGACTTAAAACAGCATTATCCAAACGGATATGCGTAAATAAATCAAACTATCATTACCCATTTCTTCTAAAACTTAATACAATTTCAGTATTTGAATTATTATGTACCTATTCTAAAAAAATATTGAAATAGGTGCAACCTTTTAAAAGTTATAGCGTATAGTATTATATAAACTAAAACATTTTACAATGACCAATATTCTACCTATACCTTCAAAGATTTCAAAAATACAGAAAGTAATGCTTGATGCAGATGTAAAACTATGTGAGTTGATTAAAATGAAAACAGCCACTCTAAAAAGTTTAGTTGGCTGCATTGAAGGAAAAAAAGTATAAAGACTAGCGAGATAAAGCGAAAGTAGAATTTTTAGAAACCCGTGAATCATCTTCTAAAAAGCCACTAACAGAATAAATATAAGTTCCCACAGGAGCAAGACTCCCCGAAATTGTTCCATCCCAACCTTCTGATTGTTGTGTAGTATTAAAAACTATTTGCCCATTCATATTATATACAGAAAATCGAAAATTACTCAACGAGGCTCCATTTACATATAGAATATCATTATTTCCATCACCATTAGGCGTTAATAAAGTTGGTATTAAAATATCATGATATGCAGTTCTTCCTGGAGCATTAACCGAAGCATCATTTTGCTCATCTTTCTTTAAAAATGCTGTTCTTTCATCAGTATCTTCCTCATCACTCATAATAGAAGTTAGAGCTTTGGCTGCCGTTACTTCATTTATTTTTGCGTCTTTTTCAATCAATTTATTTTCAAAAGTTTTAAACGCTCCGTTGTTAGTTGCCAGTTTTTCGTTTCCTAAAATTTGAGCACTCCCTGCATTGGTAAAAAACAATGTTAAAACACTTGTTGCTACAACAAAAGAGTTAGAAAGAATAGTTGATTTCATAAGCTATATTTTTTTTCAGACTTGATAGCAATATAGTATTGAAAAGAAAAAAAGTCAAGTAAATTTTACTTCTTACCACAACTTTTTGCAGAAAAAGGAAATTTATAGTTTGATAAAATTTGTATATTTTATCTTTTTTTTAATTTCGGCACTTAATTCATAAAACAATGCTGAATATGGCAAAAAAATTACAATCATTACGAATTGTTAGTTTCCTTCTTTTTTTATCCATTTTTGTTTGGAATAATGCAACAGCACAATGTGGTGTTAATAGCTTCAACGAAGGTGGCACACTTAGCCCAACAGGAAGTTGGCAATCTGTAAATGTAGGTAGCGGAACTTATGCAGCCGTACCGGTTACCATGAATAACTTCTATTATTTCCGATACTCAAATGCAAATCAGAAATATAGTAATGGCAACAATATAGACATGACATTAAGTGTTACTTCAGGTATATTGCCTTACAATGATAATACTACACCAACTTTAAATCCTTGGACCGGAGGAATTTGCCCTCCAAGTGGAAACAACAGACCAACGTCATCAGATTGGTTTGCTTCATTCACTGGCATAATAAATGTAAGCACAAATACACATACCACAGGAAATGTATGTGCAGGCTGGGTTTCAGGACAAAACTCAGCAACATTGCAATACAAGACCTGTCCAGGTCAGCCGGATCCTGGTGTAGGAAATAACCAATGGAATATTGAAGCTTTTGCAACGGCAAATGCAGATGTGCCAAACCCTGCAGCGCGTTATGGGTATTACACTACAACAACAACTTCTTTAAATACAACTGCAGATTGGTCTTCAATAACAAGTCCATCTTCTGCATCAACTTGGAATGGTTGTGAAGTTCCAACAGATAAATTCTCAGTTCGCGCAAGAAGAAAAGGTTTTACTTGTCAGCCCTATACGCTCACTTTGGTAAATGCCGATGATGATGTAAGAGTTTTACTTAATGGAAATCTGCTCTACACTGCTTCTTGCTGTGCAAGCAACGTTGCTTTAGGTACTTTTGTTTTATCCGCTAATGATGTATTAGAAGTTAGATTTAACGGACTTTGTGGCGGAGACAATGTAAACTTATCATTAACTCCTGTTGCTGTACCAACTGTAAATGGAGGAGCAATAGGTGGAGTTACTAACGGAACAAATGTTTGTTCAAATGCATTCACATCACTAAATTTTACAAATACAACTGCTGCTTCAAGTGGAGTAACTGGCTTTAATAATGGAGGCACATTTACATACACATGGGAAAGTTCAAATGATAATATTACCTTTTTACCAATTTCAGGAGCAAGCGGATTAAACTACACTCCAACTGCAAACTTGCCTGTTGGTACGTACTATGTTAGAAGAAGAGCAACAGATGCTTGTGGCAACTCCAACGTATCAAATGTAATTTCAATAAATGTTGTTCCGCTTCCAGTTGGGACAATATCACCTTCAAACCAAGCCGTTTGTTCAGGTTCCGAAGCGGTATTTACTTTCAACTCTAGTGTTGGAATAGCACCATTTATTCTTCAATTTACAGATGGTGTAAATACTTATGTTAGAAATGGTAAAAATAGTGGCGACACCGTAAAAATACCTATTTCAATAAGTCCAACTACGGTTACATTAAATGGATTGCAAGATGCAAACGGTTGTGGTTCAAATCCAAACAGCAGCGGGTTTGTTACTATTTCTCCGGTAATAAATGTTTCAGGAGTTACATCAACTAATATTTCATGTTTTGGTGGAAACGATGGAACTATTACAGTTACAGCAAGTGGCGGAACTCCACCTTTCCAATATTCAGCAGATAATGGATTAACATATCAATCAAGCAATGTAATCACCAGCTTAGCAGTTGGCAGCTACAATGTGGTAGTAAAAGATGCTTTAGGCTGTACTCAATCTTATGGTGGAAATCCAGTTGTGCTAACACAACCAACGCAACTTACTATTTCTTCTGTATCGCAAGATGCAAGTTGTAGCGGAGTTTATGATGGAGAAATTACCGTAACTGCCGGTGGTGGCACACTGAATTATTCATATTCATTAAATGGTGGTCCACTCTTTAGCAACCCTGTTATTTCAGGTTTAGGAGCAGGAGTTTATACAGTAATGGTAACTGATGCCAAAGGTTGCACAGCTTCTCTACAAGATACCATTGGCAACTCATATACAGTTACAGCCTCTGTAAACAATCAAGTTGATGTTTCTTGTTTTGGAGGAAATGATGGAACATTTACGCTTTCAATGAATGGCGGTATTCCTGCATACCAATACTCTATAAATGGAGGATTAACATATCAAAATAGCCCTACATTTTCAAGCTTAACAGCAGGAAACTATTTGGTTAAAATTATTGATTCAAAAGGATGTCCAGTTATACAAAATGTGGCTATTACTCAACCTGCAAAAATCTTAACTACTATTGATTCTGTTACAAATGCTACTTGCTATGGAAGTTCAACCGCTTCTATTTATGTAACCACACAAGGCGGAACTCCGAGCTATACTTTTATATGGAACAATGGCACATCAACTGAAGATAACTTAAACGTTTCTGCCGGAAATTATCGCTTAACAGTAGTAGATAGCAAAGGTTGCAGCGATTCAGTTACCGCAGTAGTGGGACAGCCTACAAAACTTTTCGTAACCTTAGCTTCAGCTACAAATGTTAGCTGCAATGGAGGTATTGACGGTACAGTTGATATTACTGTAGGCGGAGGCACTTTACCATATTCTTTCGCATGGAGCAATGGACAGACAGGCGAAGATTTAGTTGGCATTGTTGGCGGAACTTATACTGTAACAGTAACAGATGCAAACGGTTGCTTTGAAGTACTTACTCAAACAATTACAGAACCTCAACCGCTTGGATTAACACTTACCAGCAACAATATTATTTGTAATGGCGCTAAAAATGGTAACATCAATACTCAGGTTACAGGAGGCACTACTCCTTACAGATATTTTTGGAATACAGGCGATACAACTGCTAACCTATCAGGTGTAGGCGGTGGACTTTACACTGTAATTGTTACAGATGCGAATGACTGCTCTACAAGCGGTACAGTTACTTTAACTGAACCTCCTGTTTACAGTTTAACTCTCCAAGTTACCAATGTATTATGCAATGGAGATAGCACTGGAAGTATAACTGCAAATGCAGGTGGCGGCACACCTCCTTACACTTATGTTTGGAGCAATGGCGGCTCTACTCAAACAGTTTCTAGCTTAAAAGCTGGAATTTATACCGTAACGGTAAGTGATGTTAATGGCTGCTCTTCTTCTGCAAGTGCAGTGGTAAACGAACCTGCTGCTTTAGTATTAAACTCAGCAATTACAGATGTAACTTGTGCTGGATTTAGCAATGGCAGTGTAGATATTTCTGTTGGTGGCGGTATATTCCCTTACACTTATCTTTGGAGCAATAGTGCCACAACTCAAGACTTAAATAATGCTATGGGCGGTAATTACAGTCTTACTGTAACAGATGCAAATGGTTGTACAACTACTCAATCTTTTACTGTTAGCGAACCACAACCAATAGCTATAACATTTACCAAAACTGATTTGTTATGCTTTGGAGCACAGAGTGGCTCGGCTACAGCTTCAGTAGCAGGTGGAACTGCACCTTACAATTATTTGTGGAGTAATTTTAATGGAACCAACACAATTAGCAATGTTGCAGGCGGAACATACTCTTTAATCGTAACAGATTCTAAAGGTTGCCAATCTCGTGATAGCGTTACTATTAACGAGCCAGCTGCAATTGCAATTACTGCAAACGTTCAACAAATAACTTGCTACAATGCAAATGATGGTGTGATTGACTTAACCGTAAACGGTGGAACACCTGGCTTTACTTATGCATGGAGCAATAGTGCTACTACTCAAGATTTAACTAGCTTAGGCGATGGAACTTATGTTGTAGTTATTACAGATGCAAACAACTGTACTGCAACAGCACAATACACTATTGTAAATCCTTCACCAATTATTGTTACTAAATTTATTACCACTCCAAAATGTTCTGGCGATAGCGATGGTAAAATTGATTTAATTCCTTCAGGTGGAGTGCCACCATACACTTTTGCTTGGAGCAATACTGCAACTACCGAAGATATATTTAATGTAGCAACAGGAACTTATGTTGTAACAGTTACAGATTCAAGAGGTTGCTCATTAGTAGATACATCAGTTGTTGGCGAACCAAAACCATTGTTCACAACAGGTTTTGTGAAAGATGTAACTTGTAATGGTTATGCTGATGGCTTCTTAGATATTACAGCTTACGGAGGAACTTTGCCGTACTATTTCTTGTGGAGCAAAGATTCTATCATTACTGAAGATATTGGTTCATTACAAGGTGGAACATATTTTGTAACAGTTACTGATGGAAACGGATGCACAGTTTCAGGAACATATTTTGTGTATGAACCAACACCATTAACACTCACATTTACAAGCACCAATGTTACTTGTCCGGGTTCTGCAAACGGAACAATTACACCTACCGTTGCAGGTGGAAATTACCCGTACAATTACACTTGGAGCAATTTTAGTGGCGATTCATTACAAACAGGACTTACTGCCGGAACTTATATTTTAGCTGTTGAAGACTTTAAAGGTTGTAAAACCCGCGATTCTGTTCGTATTACTCAACCGCTTCCATTTAATGTAGCAGCTACAATTGTAAATGCGTCATGTAGTGGAAAGAGCGATGGATCAATTAAAGTTGTTGTTACAGGAGCAAACGGAAATTATACTTATGCTTGGAGTAATTCTGCAACTTCTGATAGCATTGGAGGTTTAGCAGCAGGAACTTATACACTTACTGTAACAGATGCACAAGGTTGTACTTTTGTTCAATCATTCAACATTGTAGAATCTAAACAATTAATTGCAGATGTTGGAGTTGTAAACCCAGCATGTAATGGAGCTACAACAGGTATTATTTCAATTGATGTAACAGGAGGTGATGCTCCATACACATACTTGTGGAGCACAACACCTGCACAAACAAACAACACGGCTTCTAACTTAGCTGATGGAAGCTACACTGTAACAATTACCGATAGCAAAGGCTGTTCAATTACTGAAACAAGAACCATTGCAACACCTTCACCACTTTCTGTATCAGTAAATGTTACAGGTTCAAGATGTGCAAATATTGGAACAGGCGTAGTGCAAGCAGTAGTGCAAGGCGGAGCTGCACCATTTGTTTATATTTTAAATGGAACAATCCAAGCTAACGATTCATTCGTAGGTTTGCTACCAGGCAACTATGTATTATTAGTTAGAGATGCAAACGGCTGTGAAGGTGTTCACGCCTTCAACATTCCAATGCCTTCTCCTTTAGAAGTCGATTTAACTTCTGATAAAGAAGTAATACTTAGCGGAATGGAAGTTCAACTTACTGCAAATGTTACTAGCGACACTACTGTTATTGCATACAGATGGCAACCATTAGGAACTTTCAGCTATTCAAATTGCAACGACACATTAAACTGTGCAAACCCAACAGCTATGCCTTTGATAACAACAACTTTCGCAGTTACTGTTGAAAATGCTTTTGGATGTAAGGCTTCTGATACTTTAAGAATTACAGTTAAGAATCAACCATCTGTATTTTTACCTACTGCATTTACACCAAACGGAGACGGACTAAATGATAGATTTGAATTTGATATCTTAGGCGTAAAAACTGCAGACGTAAAAATCTACGATCGTTGGGGCAACTTAATATTTGAAAAAGCAAATCAACAAAACGGCTTAAATAAAAACGAAGGTTGGGATGGTACATTTAAAGGTACGCAAGTTCAATTCGATACTTATGTTTACACTTTAGTTACCAAATATTTTGATGGTACTGAAAAGACAATTAACGGAACCGTAGCTATTATGAAATAGCTACGGAATTTTTCTATAATTGCCATTCACAAAAATAGTACCGCATTTATGACAACAGAACAAACCGATGTTTTGGTGATAGGGGCAGGTCCATCAGGCTGCGTATCATCTGCGTATTTAAACAAACACAACCTAAAAGTAAAGGTTGTAGAAAGAGCAAAATTTCCAAGATTTGAAATAGGTGAAAGCCTAATTCCGCGAGTGATGGATAACCTTGACGAGGTTGGTTTTTTGCCTGCAATTGAAAAAGCAGGATACGAAAAAAAATTATGTTCTCGTTTCCTACGAAATGGTATAAACTGTACTTTTTATTTTGACCAAAAATTTGGCGATGGTTGGGATTGGACATGGCAAGTACCACGCGCACATTTTGATAATCTATTAGCTGAAGAAGCTCAAAAACAAGGTGTTGAAATTGAGTTTGAAACTGAAGTTGTTGGCATAGAATTTAATGGAAGTAACTCTACTACTACAGTTAAAGATAAAGCAGGAAATTTAAAGCAAATTCAAGCTAAGTATGTTATTGACTCAAGTGGTTATGGAAGAGTTTTACCTCGCTTATTAAATATTGATGCCCCATCAAACCTAACTGGAAACTCATCTATTTTTACACATACAAAAGATGTAAATAGACCAGCTGGAGTAGAAGGAACACAAATTACGTTTGAAGTAATTGAGCAGAAACTTTGGCTTTGGGTAATTCCTTTTTCCGATGGTGTAACAAGCCTTGGCGTAGCCGGAGATACCGGATTGATTGAAGCACTTTCTGAAACAGGCGATGGAGATGAAGCACTTAGAAAAATAATCAATCGCTCCGATCATTTTAGAGATAGATTCATCAATAATGAATTTATTTTTAAACCACTAATAAAGAAAAATTACGCTTGCACAGTAAGCAAGCAATATGGCGATGGATTTGTTTTAACCGGAAATAGTTCAGGCTTTTTAGATCCTGTATTTTCTTCAGGAGTATCTTTAGCTACAACTTCAGGACTACTTGCAGCAAAATTAGTTACGAGAGAACTGAATGGTGAAAAAGTTGATTGGCAAACAGAATATGCTGATTACATGGACAAAGGTTACGAAGTATTTTCAACCTATGTAAAAGAATGGTATAACGGTAATTTACAGAAATTATTTTTCCATCCGAATGGAAATCCTGATGTGAAATTGAAAATTTGTGATGTGTTAGCAGGTTACGTGTGGAACGAAAACAATCCTTTTGTAACTCGTCATGAAAGAATAGTTACCAATCTGGCGCTAACTTTGGATTAAGAAACTAAACTAAAAGGCGTACCCAAAATGTACTGCCAAATAATATTTCACATGCTTTAAAAACGGTAAGGGCGCTATGGCTAAGTCATAGCGCTCTGTTCTTCCGGAAATACCATCTTTAAATATACCAAAGTTATTTCTGTAGCCTAAGCCAGTAAAGCCGTCAAAATACCAATTGTTTTTCATGTGAAGCTGATAGCCAACTAAAAAACCAGCATTGATATAGTGATAATCTGTATAGCTTTTATTTCCTCTCGTATTTGAAATTCTTGCATAATTGTAAGAAGCAATTGGCCCAACCCACAAACCTTGTGGCGCATCAATAGACTTTAAAACATAGTAGCGATAACCAATTTGCCCTCTCCCGCCCCACAACTGTAATTTAATACCCGATGTATCAACAATGGCTTCCATAATTTTGTATGGAATACTTATGTAGTTAAATGAACCACCGATTGTAATAGAATTATTGTAAGTAATGAAGCGTTCATATACCACTCTCAGTTCACCAGCAACCGGTATTTGCCCAACAAAGGGTGCAACAGGACTAAACTTGATTACATTATTGTGTTTTGCTGAACGGTAAGACTCTTTAAAGGTTTTCAGTTTCTTTGGTTGAACCAATATTGAATCTGTTTCTTGTGCAGAAACAACACTAACAATACCTACTGAAACAAGTAGCCAAAGCAAAAACTTTCTATAAATGCCAAGAGCAAAAATTGAACGTTTCTGCATAACAGTTTCTATTTAAGAACTTCAGCTAACTTTGCAGTTAAGGCATCGCCTCTCAAATTTTGGGCAATAATAATTCCGTCTTTATCTAATAAAAATTGAGCTGGAATTCCTTGAACATTATATATTTTGGCAGCGATACTATTCCAAAATTTCAAATCGCTCACGTGATTTTCCCAAACTAAACCATCTGCTTTAATGGCATTTACCCATGCAGTTTTGTCTTTATCTAACGAAACACTATAAACAGTAAATCCTTTATCTTTAAACTTATTGTATGCCGCAACTACTGAAGGATTTTCGCGTCTGCAAGGTCCACACCAGCTTGCCCAAAAATCTAACAATACATATTTACCTTTTAATGAACTCAACTTAATTGATTTTCCATCAGGAGTGGGCAAATCAATATCCGGTGCTGGTTTTCCAATACCCACAGTTTCAGCAGAGCGTTGCTGAGCTTCCATTGCCTGTTGTTGCTCCTTAATTTGTTGTGCAATTCCTTGCAATTCTTTAGTATATGTTGAATTTGGCAATTCTTTTTCAAAACGTTCCGTAACTTGCATAAATTCCTTTGAGAATTTATTTACATCACTCATTACCGCAACAAAAGCTACAAAAGGAGATTTTGAACTTGTAGCTGTTTTTGAAATATACTTATCTAACAAATCTCCGGTTGTTTGTGCCGTAGCAATAATTTTAGATAACGTATCTTGAGGTACACCTTCTTGCATTGCTTTACCATAAGCAACATTTAGCTGCTGCATTTCCATTTGGTATGTTTGCATTTGGTTCAGTGCCCCTTGAAATTCATCTTGATCAGCTGTTCCTTTTATACTGTATTTTAATGGTGAAGTAGCATCTAACTTTGCATTGTAATTTCCTTTGTTATCCAAAACCATCATCCAAAACAAATTTGGATTTGATTTTAAACGAACACGGTAAAGTCCTTTTTCTTTCACGGCTCCACTTAGTGTAAATTCACCTTTGTCATCTACCACACCGGAGTCAATCACTTCAAGGTTTTGAAGATTTAGTTTCTCTAAAACAATTGTTTCTTGTTTGGGAGAATTTGCCAAAGTTCCTTCAATTTTATATCCGCTGCCACCAGCGCTGTTACAAGAGTTTGCAGCGTAAATAAACGCAAATGCCAAAAGTATTTTCTTCATATTGAAATCAAAGATATGTTTATTCATTCAAAAGAAAATGGTTTCACTATTATTCTGAATAATATAATTTTCAACACAAAAAAATAGTACAAAATTCTAATATTCAATCAAAATTAAAGTTGCTTTTAAATACTTAATTTATTTTTTTGCAGCATGATAAAGCAAGTAAGCATAATTGGTGCCGGAACAATGGGAAACGGCATTGCACACGTTTTTGCCATGAATGGTTTTAAAACTACGGTAGTTGATGTTTCTGAAAAAGCCTTAGAAAAAGCTCAACAAACAATTGCCAAGAACATGGATCGCTTAATTGCCAAAGGAACTACAACCGAAGAAAAAAAAACAGCAACTTTAGCCAATTTATCTTTTGAAACTTCACTTGAAAATGGTGTAAAGAACAGTGATTTAGTAGTGGAAGCCGCTACCGAAAACACCGAACTAAAATTAAAGATTTTTACTCAATTAGACACATTTTGCAAGCCGGAAACAATACTTGCAAGCAATACATCTTCTATCTCAATTACCAAAATTGCAGCTGCCACCAAGCGTGCAGAAAAAGTAATAGGAATGCACTTTATGAATCCTGTTCCGGTAATGAAATTGGTTGAAATAATTAGAGGTTACGCAACTGATAACACAACTACCGAAACCATTATGGCGCTTTCAAAACAACTTTCGAAAGTTCCGGTTGAAGTGAATGACTATCCCGGCTTTGTAGCAAATAGAATTTTAATGCCCATGATAAATGAATCTATTTACACTTTGTTTGAGGGCGTTGCAGGAGTTGAAGAAATAGACACCGTGATGAAATTGGGAATGGCACATCCGATGGGGCCACTCCAACTTGCAGATTTTATTGGCTTAGATGTTTGCTTGGCCATTTTAAGAGTGCTTCACGAAGGTTTAGGCAATCCAAAATACGCACCTTGTCCGCTATTAGTAAACATGGTAACTGCCGGATATTTAGGAGCGAAATCCGGTGAAGGTTTTTATACCTACACAGCAGGCAGCAAAGATTTAGTTGTGAGTAAACGTTGGAGAAACAATTAGAATTTAGCCTGCCAACAAATTAAAATAGAATAGCCATACTTTCAATAACAGTTGGAAGAGAGACTGTTCCATTTTTTTAAAAAATTTTATTCAGCACAATATCAATTAAGATATTGATAGAGTTAAGGCTGCTTTGCCCTTTTAGTTTACTGTAATTAGTATATTCAATATGCACCGGCACTTCTACCACTTTAAGTTTAGCACTTTTAATTAAAGAGAGAATTTCGGTGGCGTGCGCCATGCGATTTTCTGTAATTTTAATTTTAGATGCAGCTTGCTTTGTAAATGCTCTAAAACCATTGTGCGCATCGCTCAACCACAAGCCAGTGGTGAAACCGTTCACCATTATAGCAACGCGCAAAACAAATTTTCGCAAAGCAGGAATGGCAGCAATATCTTCTTCGCGCTTAAACCTTGAACCTAAAGCCACATCAGCATTTCCATCTTTTAAAAATTGAAGCATCAACAGAATTTCTTTGTAATTATGTTGCCCGTCTGCATCAAAATGTACTATATATTGCGCATTATTTGCAACACAAAACTCCATACCTGTTTGCAGTGCGGCACCTTGCCCAAGGTTAATTGGATGCGTTAAATAAACAATAGGTAAATCACTTACCGTGCTTTCTGTATTATCGGTGGAGCAATCATCAACCACTACAACAGTATAACCCAAATCAACCAATGGCAGTATGGTTTTGCGCAATTGCTTAGCTTCATTAAACGAAGGGATTACAATAAATATTTTTGAATTTCCTACTGTCTCCACTCCTATTTTTTATAGTATGCAAATTCATTCATTTCTTCCAACTTTGGAATTGGATGAACTGCTTGTTTCAAATTTCTTTCAGTTTTTGGTTTTAGTATTTCTGTTGCCAATTCATCAAATTTAGTTTGCAAAGCAGCCAGACTCCACTGCCCAAAAACGGTGTGTCCGGCTTCGTACATTTGCACTTGATACTCTTCGTAAGTGGTAATATAGCCTGAATAACCATTGGCATAAGGCGCTAAAATTACTTCTGTAATTCCTGCTACTGCTAATTTTTCTTTTAATGAATTAGCTAAGCGTTTGCCCGAAATAACTGTAATTTCAAACGGGAAAGCCGCAATAGCTACATTGCCGATAAACGTAAGTTGAATTGGTAAAACTCTTGGCGTGTAATCAACATGGCGCTTACTTCCAATTTCGCGATAGTATTTTTTTATTGCAGCAATACTGCCATCGGCAAAATCGGGAATAGGCAATTGGCTGAAATTATTAAAACCCAAAAGTCGCTGCGAGTGTGTTTCCAACAAAATATCTTTTACACCATGAACACGATACTTTAACTGTGTTTTAGCATCTGTTCCTTTTAATTTTAACTCTTTCTTTTTTGCGCGTTTAATCATTGCTTTCGCAATAGGCATCAATACTGCCGGCATTCCGGGTCCATCCATTAGCGCTCCTCTAAAAAAAGCAATTCCCATGCAAGCTTCGGTGGTTCTTGCTTCGGTATTTCCGTTAGCAAATTTTGGATTGCATTTAATTTCAGTAAAGTCTATCCACCAAATTTCACTATCTAATTTTTCGCTTACATTTTCACCTTGTTTGCCGAGTAATTCTGCTGCTTTTTCAAACTGCAATTTACCATTGTATTCAGCACTTTTGTAATCATCATCAAACTTGCCATACCAATAGCCGCGTTGCCATTTTGTAATATCCTTTTTGTAGCGAAAACGAGGTGAAACATCTCCGCAAATTCCTTGTGCAAACGCGCCTACATAATCGCTTCCTTTTTCACTAAAATGTGTTTCTAAAAATTTAGAAGCATAGCCTTTATTATCTGAACTTACTTGGTGTAAATTATTTGAAATGCTTGTGGTGTGAACACCAAACCAATTGATACTTCCGAGTGGTTTATTGTTTTCATCTGTAAAACTTAAAAGCTGCATTTCGCGGTTTACGCCTTTGTGAAGCGTTTCTGGCGTTATCTTTTCAGGAATATCAGGGTTGGCATTGTAAGCATTCATAGAGCGTTGAAAAGCCACTTCTTTGTCTAATTCAAAATTTCCTTTCTGAAATGAAACATTTCCGTGTTTTTTATTTGCTTCTGCCGCTACAATTGCTGCCACCATTGCTTCATAAACTTCGCGATAAATCTTTTCTAAAAAACCCGGAGTTGGCATATTATAAAGCGGATAATACGAAAAGCCGCCCGGAGCGCTATGCGTGTGTTGTGCCGTTAATATCAGATTAGTTTCGTTTAGCCCAAACTGAGGGTACTTAGTTTTTATTTCATTTAAAACTGCTTGCTGCAAAGCCAAAGTAATAAAACCCAATTCGGCATTTACAATACATATTTTACTTGTATTATTTTCAATCACAAATGCCCGAACATGAAGTGTACCAGACTTTTGCATGGTATGCGTGTATAAACCATAACCCAACATGGCAGCGTTTTTTAAAAACGGCTCATAAGTAATTTTTGAAGTTCCTATCGTAAACATAATGTAATATTAAACCTTAGAAGTTAGATTTTTGTATTGATTTTTTGCAAATAGCAACTAATTTAAAAAAATGACAGAAGTAATTTTCGGAAGTTACAATTTTGATATAGAAGCTACGCCTGACGGCAATTTTATTTTCGATATTTTACGAAAAAAGAATGTAGCGCTCACACCCGAAGAATGGGTGCGGCAAAACATTGTACACTATTTAATTTCCACCAAAAACTATTCGAAAAATTTACTTGCTGTTGAACGCGGAATTGAAATAAATGGATTAACTAAACGCTTTGACATTGTGGCTTTTAACCGAAATGGCAAACCATTTTTAATGGTGGAGTGCAAGGCTGAAAATATTGAACTAAGTCCAAAGGTTTTGAATCAAATTTTAGTATATAATCAATCGCTTTCAGTTCGCTATTTATGGATTACCAACGGTGGTCAAAATTTTTGCTACGATACTCAAAACGGCTTAAAACTTTTAGCAGAAATCCCCAACCCTGAAATTGATTAAACCCAGATTACGCAATAGATTCTTTGCTATGACAAAATACTACTTTATATCTGCTTCAACTGCTCATAAACCATAATTCATTATGCTTTTATCGCAGTTTCGCAGCTGTTTTGTATTATTTTATCTCGCTTAAATCTCTATTGAATAATCCGGGTTAAAAAAATTCACAGCAGAAACTCAAAAACTTTATCCACTTTAGATTTATGATTGCTATTTACGGATTGAATTTTAAAACCATACACGCGCCACACGCACAGCTACTTTTTAATTGCCTTAAAAAGCAAAACAAAAAATATTTTATGCAAAAAGATTTTGCTGAAATATTAAAAAATCAACTCAACATTGATTTTGATGCTGAATTATATCAAGACTTTGAAGAAATTAAAAATGAAACTGAATATGTATTTAGCATGGGCGGAGATGGTACAATTTTGAAGTGTGTTACTTTTATTAAAGAAAAAGAAACTCCTATTGTAGGTATTAACTTTGGCAGACTTGGTTTTTTGGCAAACATCGGCAAAGACCATATTGAGCAACTTATCGAAGCAATAACTAGAGGAAATTACCTTATTGATAAACGTTCACTTTTAGCATTAGAATGCAACAAGCCAATATTCGGGAACGAAAAATTTGCATTGAATGAAATGACCATTCAGCGGAAAGACAACTCTTCCATGATTACCGTACATACTTACTTAAATGGTGAATTGCTTAATTCTTATTGGGCTGATGGTTTAATCGTTTCTACACCAACCGGCTCCACAGGTTATTCGCTAAGCTGTGGTGGGCCAATTATTTATCCTTCATCAGAAAATTTTGTAATTACGCCTGTTGCGCCACACAACCTGAATGTGCGTCCGATGGTAGTGAGTGATAAAGTTGTTTTATCTTTTGAAGTTACCGGTCGCAGCAAAAGCTTTTTGTGTACACTCGATTCTCGGTTTGAAAGTATAGACAGCAGCTTTCAAATTGCCATTAGCAAAGCAGATTTTTCTGCCAACCTTGTTCGCTTAACCGATATGAATTTTTTAACTGCATTAAAACATAAATTAAACTGGGGCGCAGACCAGAGAAATTAAAACGTTGAAATAAAAAGTCCTGTGATTTTTTTTAACCACAGGACTTTGTTTTAATAATAAAGCTACGCTATAATTCTTACTCTACACTAATTTTACCAGTTCCAATCAGCGTTTTTTCTTTAGAGCGGATTTCAAATATATACATTCCATTTTTGAGTTCACTTCGTGTAATTGAAAATTTATTACCGTTTACTAAATACACTTTCTTTACATTTTTCCCTTGTATATCAAATATATTCAGTTCCATTTGTTTGGAATAATTGCCTTCAATTTCTATAGTTGCCTGCTGTGTAAATGGATTAGGATATGCTAATATTTTCACTTCAGATTTCTTTGCTGTTTTAATATCCGAAATAAGCACCTCTCCTATTTTCACTGTTGCAGTATTGGTAATTATTGGTTCATTGTAATCAAAATATATTGCAGCATTATTATTAATTACTGTGCCAATATCATTATTCTGTTGTTGTTTTATTTTAAACTTTACATATCCTTTACTGCCCTCCTCATCACTTGCACTATCTGGCAGGTTGATGTTTGCAAAAATAAATTCAACTACATTCTTCGATAGAAAATTCATTTCATATTGGTGGCTTGAAATTCCTGCCTTTATCGAAGCAAAGTTTAAATATGGTGCTAAGGTATCGATAATGCGAACGGAATAAGCTTTATAGTTTCCTGTGTTTTGAAAAGTAATCGTGTATTCTAATTCTGTTGAAGTATCAATGAGGTGTTCTGTTCCTGCGCCTTCTGGTAGCACATATTTTTTATTGGGGTCGTAAGAAGCAACCACTTTTGAGCAGAGTGAATAATCATAAGCATAGAAACCATTTATAGGAAATTGATTAAAGAAACCTGTGCTAATTCCGCCCATACTGTTTGTCCCCGCTCCCTCAATAGCAGCAGTTGCAAACTTTGAATATGGATTAAACTGCGATTGTGAAATTGTACTGCGCCATGTTGAGCCATTTGCAGGCACTTGTTGTTTAAAAATTTGATTTGGATTGAGCTGAATTGGAGTACGCAACAGTATCACATTATCTTCAATCACTGTTAAAAACTGTGGTGCTGCCATTGAACCGGCACCTTTATTTTCCAAAATAAATTCAACACTATCGCTTACTGCATTGTAGTTTACGTTTATCGCCAAATTTGAACTATCCCATAAAGGAGAAGCATTGTAAACATTATCGCTAAACGCATGTGCATTGATACAAAGCGTTCTATCAATTAAATCTAAATTATTTTTTGCATGATAGTAAATATTGAGTACGGCACTTTCCATAATATTCAGTTGCTGTGCAATAAATGTGTAGGTGTTTCCATTTTGAGTAACCCAAGCCACACTTGCAGAATCTACTACTAAATTAGTATCCACCTGCACTTCGATAAGTCCTGCAAATACGCTCGTGCCGATATTTTTATATTCCAAAGAGTAAGTAAGTTTTTTTGCAAACAGCGGAATAACATTCTCGGTTGTTGCAGAATTCATAACAATATAAGGGCTAAATAATATTTCGTTATAGCCAAGCGCAATAGTTGTATCCGTATTCTGTTGAATATTTATGTTTGCAATATTGCAAGAAGACTCTGCCCAATAAGGGGAAATAGTTTCTAATGAAATATCATAGCTTCCATCATTTAAGCCTAAAGAAAGATATCCTGAATCAGAAGCAGCAACAATAAAGGTATCGGTAGCGCTTGTGAGTGTAATATTGGTAATCAGCGCTTCTTCTGCACTATCGCGCAAGCAATTATTATTTTTATCGTTAAACACATAAGCTGTGAGCGTATTGGGATATGCCCGTCCTGTACTATCGGTTTTTATTGCCCATGTATATTGACCGGGGTTGCCCCAGCCGGATAGAAAAAATCCTTGATCATTTGTCGGTATTAATTGGGTATAATATTTTCTGCCATCACCAAAATTTAGAAGAGGTAATGCTGTGGTTGATAAAATATTGCCGTTGGTATCAGCTTCGTGCAATAAAAGGTTTGTTGTTCTTGCGTTATTGGTAAGGAAAGAAGATAATATTTCTACATTGCCATTATCTCTTGCCAATAAGGCTAAAACCCTTGCAGAATCTTGTAATGTAGGATAATTCTTTGTCCACACTAAATTTCCGCTTTGATTAACTTTGGAGATATACGGATTCCCATTTTGCTTACCATACACCAAAATATTTCCGTCTTGTGCAAGTGTTGCATTGCAATAAGTACTGTCGTTAATATCGTATTGCCATAAAAAATTACCCGAAGCATCTACTTTGTAAAGCCGTTTTGCTTGCTGGTTTGAAACCTTTTGCATCACAGCGAGAAAACCACCGTCTGCGGTGCTGTAAAGATTTGCAGGATAACTGCCAGCGCCTTGATAGTAATTTTTCCAAATAGTATTTCCCAAGCTATCTACGCGAACTAATGCAAGCGTATTGTTTTTCACGGCACACGCTACCACAAAACCATTGTCGTTTGTTGTATCTATTCCTTTATTGGCAATATTGGCTAAACTGTCAATGGCAATAAAACTATACCAAATTTTTTGTCCTGAGCTATCTATACGAAGTAAGGAAATATCTCCACTATCGGTTTTAAATCTGCTTACTAAGCCAAAATCACCGTTTGGAGTTTGAACGGAATATCCCCCCACACTAGAAATAGAATCATAAGAAACCTTGGCAAGATTTTCTCCACTTGCTGAAATATGTAAAAATTGAGCGGCATCATTGCTGGTATTCAGCTCATTCCCCACTATCACAAAGCTATTATCAGCTCGCTGATGCGCAGAAAAGGGCAAAAAATAACCATTTCCTTGTGCAATTTTTTTCGCCCAGCCTTGTGCCGCAACATTTATGCTTAGCACTATAAAACCTAACATCACTAAGTATGTTTTCAATATCCTTTTCATGTTTCTCTCCTTTTTATTATTTACAGAAATTTTGATGCTGCAAAAGAGTAGCAAACCATACGCACAAAAAAGGTCTTTTTTTGCTATTTATCGAAAAAAAACAATAGATATAATATTCATTTATGCTTTATTTACCACACTATTACTATTTTTTTTATCGAAAAATGAATATACAAAACAGCCAATTATACCAACTTTTCAATTCCCTATCCGATAAAGAAATAAAGGAAATGGGCAAAGTAATTATTTCTCCATTCTTTAATTACAGAAATGAAGAAATTAGATTATTTGAGTATCTGAAGAAGCAGAGAAAAGCAGAACATCCGAATTTTTCAGTAGAAAAAGTAATACTATTTGTCTTTGGCAAAGAAGAAAGTTTACCCAATCTGCGCCATGTGATGACTTACTTAGCCCGCATCATCATTCGTTTTATTGCTATTAGCGAAATGGAAGCAAACCGCTCCCTGCAAAGTGTTTTGCTTATTTCTGCTTATCGCAAACGAGGATTAGAAAAGCAGTTTTTATCTACATATCAAGAAGCAGAAACGTTTTTTATTAGCGAGGCACCACTTCAAGCAGAGTTGTATTTTTATCGGTTGCAACTGCACTTGGAATTTTACAATCATTCCGTTTCAAACAGAAAAGCAGCAAATCAAGACTTAGTGAGGCTATCAGAAGATTTGGATACTTTTTATATTATACAAAAGCTAAAACAATCGTGCAATATTTTATCCTATCAAAACATCTTTAATTTTAATCATCAACCCAAATTGATAAATGAAGTGTTAGAAATGGCACAGCAGAATATTCATAAAGAAAATCTTCTTTTAAAACTTTTATATTACAACTATTTATGCCTGTGCAAACCTGATAATAAATCCTATTTTTTTGAGCTGAAAAAAGTTTTGTTGAATAAATATACAACACGTATTCAGCAACAGGAACTCCGCGATAACTATACGCTTGCAATCAATTATTGTATCAAAAAACTCAACACGGGTGCTAAGGAATATTATCAAGAAGTATTTGAAATTTATCAATCCGGACTATTAAATCAAGTGTTTGAGGAAAACGGCATTTTATCGCCATTCACCTATAAAAACATTGTTTCTATTGCCATAGGGTTAAAAGAATACAAGTGGGTAAAAGCATTTATAGAATCCTATAAACACAAATTAGACAATGAGGTGCAAACCGGCTTTTACACTTATTGTTTGGCAAGATATTATTTTGGAATTGAAGATTATGAGCGCGTGAGCGATTTACTGCGCGAAGTAGAGATTAAAGAACAATTTACAGATTTAGATGCACGAGTTTTGCTGGCAAAAACTTATTTTGAATTAGATGAAATAAATCTACTCGATTACTGCATCAACAACTTAAAACAGCAATTGAAAAGAAAGAAACTGCAAACGTACCATGCGGCAGTTTATGGCAACTTTGTAAAAATGCTTAGCAAAATTGTGCACTTGCGCCCCTACGATAAAAAAGCCCGGCAAGCACTTCGGGAAAAAATTTTAGATACTAAAGTAATAGCTGAAAAAGATTGGCTGCTTTTGAAGTTTCTATAAATTACCAATCAATTTAGGCACAAACCATCTTAGCAAAATCCTGTAAGCTATTTACTGTAACATCAGCCCACGGATGTTCGTTTTCAGAGTGCGAAATAAATACAGTTTTCATTCCCGCATTTCTACCAAATTCCAAATCGGAAACTGAATCGCCAACCATAATGCTTTTAGAGAAACTTAGTCCTTCAAAATCTCTACGCGCCTGCAAAGCCATGCCAATATTAGGTTTGCGCATCTTGCTATTTTCGGAAACTAAATTTGTAGCAGCATAAACTGAATGAATTACTCCACCATTTTTTTTCACCGCCATGCGCATTTCTTCGTGAATATGTTGCAAGTCAGCATCGGTCATTAAACCTTTGCCAACTCCTTGTTGATTGGTAACAACAATTATTCTCTTGAATATTTTTGATAGTTCAGTAATGGCATCTAATGCACCTTCCAGAAAAATAAATTCATTCCAGCTTTTTACATAATCGTTTGGATAATGCAAATTGATTACGCCATCTCTATCCAAGAAAAGCGTCCATGTTTTATCTATTTCAAAAGGCAATTTCATGGTTGTGAAAACAGTTGCGGCAATTCATTTTGTGCGCGAGCATAATCATCAGGAATTCCAATATCAATAAAATACTTTTCTTGCTTAAATGCTTTTAAGTGCAAGCTTGTAGTAAATGCTTCAAACACTTCCTTTTCCAACGAAAATTTTGTAGGCAGTTTAGTGTTTAATGTGGTTTCAATTTTAGAAAACAGGTTTTTATTTATCCAATAAACACCGCCATTTATCCAACCTTCTTGCACAAACTTTTTCTCTTGAAATTCAGAAATTAAATTCTCTTCATTAAAACGAACTGTGCCATATCTATCAAAATTTTGTTGGAGCGAAAGAGCCAATACCACATCAGTTTTGGCAGCCTCAAACGAGCTTTCCATTGCCGATAAATCTACATCAAAAAATGTATCCCCGTTTAATAGAAAACAATTTTCGTTTAGCTGCTTCATGGCTTGCAAAATAGCGCCACCCGTTCCTAACGGTTCGTGTTCAATGCTATACTCAACTTCAATTCCTTCGTAGTTGTTTTTAAAATAGCTTTCAATAATTTCATGCTTAAAACCTACGAGCAACACCACTTTCTTTATACCGCATTTTTTAAGGTATAAAAAAAGATAATACAAAAATGGCTTCCCCGAAATTTCAGCCATTGGCTTTGGAACATCTTTTACTACACTTTGCAATCGAGTTCCAAAGCCGCCTGCCAAAACCAAAGCCGTAGTAGTTGAAAGTGCCATTGGCTTAAATAAATTTTCGAGCCACGAGCAATTCCTCTACCAACTGGCAAATGGTGTGTCCAATTAAAATATGAACCTCTTGAATGCGAGGCGTATCGGTACTTGGCACATTAAACAAAAAGTCGCAGTGGTCTTTCATTTTCCCACCGGTAGCACCCGTAAAAGCAATCACTTTCATGTTGCGTTTTTGCGCTTCTTGCATTGCCAGTAAACAGTTTTTAGAATTTCCGCTTGTAGAAATTGCAAATAACACATCGCCCGATTTGCCATGTGCTTTCACTGCGCGTTCATAAATTTCATCGTAGCTGTAATCGTTTGCCACAGCCGTAACAAATGAAGTGTTTACGTGCAATGCTTCCGCAGGAAGTGGGTTTCTATCGCTATAAAATCTTCCTGTAAATTCTGCCGCCAAATGCTGTGCATCGGCAGCGCTGCCTCCGTTTCCACAAAACAATACTTTGTTGCCATGTTCAAATGAATTGGCAATAAGTGTAGAAACTGTTTCTATTTGTTGAAGCAATGCCTCGTTTGCCAAAACCGCTTCTTTCACTTTTATAGAAGCTGAAATTGCCTCTTTTATTTTCTGTTGCATAATAGACTATTTAAGAATTTACCAGCCCAGAATCCAAGCAAAAACTAATGGTGCCACAATTGTTGCATCACTTTCAATCACAAACTTTGGCGTATCAATATCTAATTTTCCCCAAGTAATTTTTTCGTTTGGAACGGCACCGGAATAAGAACCGTAAGAAGTAGTAGAATCAGAAATTTGGCAGAAATAGCTCCAGAAAGGAACATCGTGCCATTCTAAATCTTGATACATCATCGGCACAACACAAATTGGAAAATCTCCAGCAATACCACCACCAATTTGGAAAAAGCCAACGCCTTTTCCTCCGCTATTTTGGCGATACCACTCGGTGAGCGAAATCATATACTCAATTCCACCGCGAACGGTTGTTGGTTTAAATTCACCTTTAATGCAGTATGAAGCAAAAATATTTCCCATCGTGCTGTCTTCCCAACCCGGAACCACAATTGGAATATTTTTTTCTGCGGCAGCTAACATCCAACTGTTTTTTGGATCAATTTCGTAGTATTGTTCTAACACACCGCTCAAAAGTAGTTTGTACATAAATTCATGCGGAAAATAGCGCTCACCTTTATCGTTAGCTTCTTTCCATAAAGTATAAATGTGTTTTTGTAACCTACGAAAAGCTTCTTCTTCAGGAATACAAGTATCTGTAACGCGGTTGTAGTGGTTTTCTAATAAATCCCATTCTTCTTTTGGGCTTAAATCGCGGTAATTCGGCACTCTTTTATAGTGCGAATGTGCAACAAGGTTCATTAAATCTTCTTCAAGGTTAGCTCCGGTACAAGAAATAATATCAATTTTTCCTTGTCTAATCATTTCAGCAAGCGAAATGCCAAGCTCTGCCGTGCTCATGGCTCCGGCAAGTGTTACCATCATTTTTCCGCCTTCGGCAATGTGTGTTTCGTATCCTTTGGCAGCGTCCATCATTGCAGCTGCGTTAAAATGCAGATAGTGTTTCTGCATAAAATCCCTAATGGGTGTACTCATGGCAAATTCCTTCTTTTATTATTTTTGAAATAAGCCACGAAAATAAAAATAAGTTAGTGTTCTTTTGAAATAGTATTTTCTTTAGCAAAAACACATTACAAAAACACTTCACTTAAATAGAAATCTATCCGATTTGTTAAAATTTTATCCCCCTTTTCAGGATTAAAATGTGGAAAACGAGAAATCCTTGAACTATCAGAAAACACTTATTATTTAATACGAAAACCTACTTTTCTGAAACGTTTGTTTTTCAACAAAACAAACTCGAAAATTTTTAAAATGAGTTTAATGTTCAACTTTGCATTCACAAAATGGAAAAATATATGGTAAAAAAAATTACGACCTTATTGTTATCGAGTTTTGCCTTTATAGCAGTAAACGCACAAACAACAATTACAAACGGCAATATGGAATTATGGGATAATCCCGGCAATTCTAGTGCAGAACCCTCCAACTGGAATTCCGGTAAAACTGCCGGAGGATTTTGGGGTGGCTCCGTTCCACAAACCTGCTGGCGCGATACCAGTTCATTAAAAGGCGGCAGCTTTTGTGCTAAATTGGTTTCTGGTGAAGTAATGGGCAATGTAGCAAATGGTGCATTAACCACAGGAAGATTGATGGCAAAAACAACAACTAAAGCAGAAGGATATATAGAAACCGTAACTTCCGATCCTAATTTCAGAATGGATTTTGTAGGAAAACCTGATAGCTTTGTTTTTTGGTATCGTTTTTCTCCAAAAGGTTCTGATTACCCAAGAGTAGAAGCCAGATTACATATTAACACTTGCCAAGCACCGGAAATTCCGGTAGGTGGCAATCACTCATTGGATACAAACAACATTGTGGCTCGTGCCCTTTGGACAGGAACAAACACCACCGTTTCGGGTTGGACACGTGTTTCTGTACCTTTTGTTTACAGAAATTCAACTACACCACAATACATTTTAATTACTTCAACTTCGAGTGGCGATCCAACCGGTGGCACTAAGAATAGTACTGTTTGGTTAGATGAATATGAAGTAATATACAAACCTATCTTAGCACTTTCGGGCAATAAAAATTATGGTACATTTTATGTTTCAGCCAATAGCGGTGCAACTATAAATGTTCCGTTTACTGCAACTGGAACTTTATATTCTACCAATACATTTACTGCGCAGTTAAGCAATGCAACAGGAAGTTTTGCAACGCCAACTACTTTAGGAACTTTAGCAGGCGCAACAGCGGGAACAATAAACGGTACAATAGCTGCCGGAACTGCTGCCGGAAGCGGATATAAAGTTCGTGTTGTTTCTAACAACCTTGCTGCTATTTCTGATACAGGAACAGCAACCGTTGTTTTGGTTAGCACATCAGTAGCGCCAAGTGCAGCACAAACCATTGCCGTGAACACCAATGGAACATCGCTTACAGTAACAGAAACAGCAGGTAGTTCTTCGCGCGAATGGAAATTTGCAACCACTTCTGGTGGTTCTTATGCTTCTTTCTCAACTGTGCAAACAGGCACGAACTACACACCAAATTTTGCCACAACAGGTACATATTATATAGTATGCGAAACAACTTATCCTGGAGGAACTGTGGTTCGCAGCAACGAAGTACAAGTAAATGTAGTTGGCAATAGCATTGCTCCGGCTTCACCACAAAGTTTATTAGTAAATGCTAGCGGAACACAACTTACGGTTACAGAATCTACCGCTGCCACTTCTCGTGTTTGGAAATACACCACCACTTCAGGAAGTAATTACCAAGCATTTGCGCCAAACCAAACCGATACAACTTACACGCCACAGTTTGCTAGTGCTGGTGTTTACTATGTGGTTTGCCAAAGCACCATTAGTGGTGTAACAGTTACCAGCAACGAAGTTCAAATTTCAGTAAACAGTGTAACACTTGCTATTACTAATGTTTCAGGTTTCCCTATTGAGTTTAGCCCGAATGCTCCCGACAAAAATGTA
This sequence comes from Bacteroidetes bacterium 37-13, assembly GCA_001897535.1. Taxonomy (GTDB): domain Bacteria; phylum Bacteroidota; class Bacteroidia; order Chitinophagales; family LD1; genus UBA7692. The sequence goes on from MKTC01000006.1 coordinate 47,438, forward strand.
ACAGTTACATTTACTGTGAGTGGCGGTACTTTTAGCTCAGGAAATGTGTTTACTGCACAGCTAAGCGATGCAAGCGGCTCTTTTGCCAACCCAACAAATATTGGGAATACAAATTCTACCACAGGTGGAACAATTAATGCCGTAGTAGCACACACTACTGCGGGCGGCACACAATACAGAGTGCGCGTAATAGGTAGCAATCCTGCAGTGTTTGGAAACGATAACGGAACAGATTTAGTAATTGACCAATTTTCAAATTCTGTAGCGCCAACAGCTAAGCAAACTATTGCTTATGCTACCAATGGGAACATACTAACTGTAACTGAATCGCAAAATGCTACTACTAGAAAATGGAAAGCCGGCACTAGCGCTTCAGGTCCGTTCTTTGCCTTCACTCCTTTGCAAAGCAATGCAACCTTTACACCAAACTTTGGGCAGCCGGGCACTTATTTTATAGTGTGTACTTCATTTAACCAATATGGAGATTCTACAACAACTAATGCTGTAGAAGTTGAAGTTACAAACGGTTCAACACTTACAACAACCAATGTTTCAGGAAGTCCGTTCTACATTTCGTCTAAAGCAAATGCAGGCGGCACAGCTACATTCACCTCTAATATTCTTTTTGATCCGAGCAACGTGTTTAATGCAGAACTTTCTGATGCCAGTGGAAACTTTACCAATCCAACAGTTATTGGAACTTTAAGTGGAACTACTGTTTCCCCAATCAGCATCACAATTCCTAATTCATTAGCTACAGGAACAGGATACAAAGTTCGCGTAACTTCTTCTTCTCCGGCTGTAACCGGAACAGAAAGCAGTGCATTTTCAATTTTCACATTTGAAGTAACTGTTGCACCAAACGATACTCAAAATGCCATTGTGAATGTTGCAGCAAACACACTTACTGCAAGTGAAACACATCCAAATGCTACACGCCAATGGTTAGTTTCTTTTGTGAGCGGAAGTTTCTACAATGCTTTTAATCCGGCAGAAACAGGAACGACCATCAATCCGGTCTTTTTGGGCGCAGGTACAGCTTATGTTATTTGCCAATCGGTGAATGCAAGCAACGATACCGCACAATCTGCTGAAGTGGTTTACCTTATTACAGAAGGAACAGGGATTAAAGATGCAGACAAGGTGAACATGAAAGCATGGTTTACAGAAAGCAGTTTGAATATTGATTGGAATGGAAAAGTAAACGCTACTTTGCATTTATACAATACTGCCGGCATAGAAGTAATTGAACCAAGTGTGTTGAATATTGGCAAAAACACTATTGGTACAGCTAATTTACCAAGTGGAATTTATCTATTGCAAGTTGAATCTAACGGTATAACTAAGCAAGCGAAATTGCGCAAGTAAATAGTAAATTAACCTCTAAAAAAGGCAGAGCAATATCTATTGTTTCTGCCTTTTTTATTATATGTGTTTTTAGTAAGAAAAAGATTACTTTGCCTACGCACCGACAATAATTCGTATTTTGCAATAATGTATTTGAATGAATAAATGATAGATAAAAAGACACTTTCTGAACGTGATATATGCACCAAGTTTATTACTCCTGCGGTTGAAAAATCGGGTTGGAATACGCTGACACAACTATTGGAGGAAGTATCGTTCACGGACGGAAAAATATATGTTAGAGGTAAACTGACAGCGAGAGGAAATCAAAAACGTGCTGACTATATTCTATATTACAAACCGAATATTCCAATTGCAATTATTGAAGCTAAAGACAACAAACATTCAGTAAGAGCAGGAATTCAACAGGCTTTGGATTATGCTCAAATTCTTGACATTCCTTGTGTTTTCAGTAGCAACGGTGACGGCTTTTTATTTCACGACCGTACCGCAACAGACGGAAATATAGAAACTGAAATTGGCTTAGACGACTTCCCTACTCCGCAACAACTTTGGGAGAAATACAAAAAGTATAAAGGCATCACGACTGAATCGGCTGAAAAAATTGCTTCGCAAGACTATTATTTTGACGGTACAAACCGCAAACCAAGATACTACCAACAAATTGCCGTAAACAGAACTGTTGAAGCTATTGCCAACGGACAAGACAGAATACTGCTTGTAATGGCAACTGGAACTGGTAAGACATACACTGCTTTTCAAATTATTCACAGACTTTGGAAAAGCGGAGCAAAAAAACGGATTCTGTTTTTAGCCGACCGAAACGCTTTAATTGACCAAACTCGCAGAGGCGATTTCAAACATTTTAAAGATAAAATGACGGTGGTAAAACACCGACAAATTGATAAGAGCTATGAAATTTATTTGGCTTTGTATCAAGGTTTATCAGGTTCTGACGAAGATACGAATGTGTACAAACAGTTTTCACCTGACTTCTTTGATTTGATTGTAATTGACGAGTGCCACAGAGGAAGTGCCAAAGAAGACAGCAGTTGGAGAGAAATTTTATCCTATTTTAAAAATGCTACGCATATTGGTTTAACAGCCACTCCAAAAGAAACTAAAGAAACAAGCAACACCGAATATTTTGGTGACCCAGTTTATACCTATTCATTGAAACAAGGTATTGACGATGGTTTTCTTGCTCCTTATCGTGTGGTGAGAATTGGTTTGAACGTAGATGCCGAAGGCTGGCGACCAGAACAAGGCAAAACCGACAAAGACGGCAATCCTGTTGAAGATAGAATATACAACCGCAAAGACTTTGATCGCAATTTGGTAATTGAGGAACGGACAGAATTGGTTGCCAAAAAATTGACAGAGTTTTTAAAAGGTTACGACCGCTTCGCCAAAACGATTGTTTTTTGTGTGGACATTGACCACGCTGAACGAATGAGAACGGCATTAGCCAAACAAAATGCTGATTTAGTTGCCGAGAATTACAAATACGTAATGCAAATAACTGGCGATAATGACGAAGGCAAACGTGAATTAGACAACTTCATTAATCCCGAAGAAAAATATCCAGTCATTGCCACTACTTCTGAATTGATGACTACTGGTGTAGATGCACAAACTTGTAAAGTAATTGTATTGGATGCCAATATCAATTCAATGACCAAGTTCAAACAAATTATTGGACGTGGAACCCGAATCAATGAGGAATACGGCAAAATGTATTTCACCATTCTTGATTTTAGAAACGCAACTGATTTGTTTGCTGATAAAGATTTTGACGGTGACCCAATTCGTGTAAAACCAGTTTCGCAAGACGAAGATTTGTCATTGGTTGTAATAGAGGAAGAAGAAAACACCGTAAGCGTTTTAGATGAAATCACAGGAGAAGAAATCAAATTTGAAAAGGCAACTATCCGCTATCCTGATGGTTCAAAATTGGGTGACAATTGGGTAGCCAAAGAGCCAAACCAACAAAGAGAAAAGGTTTATGTAAACGGTGTAGACGTTTCTGTTTTGGTGAGCCGTGAAATGTATTTTGACCAGCACGGAAAACCAATCACCACCAGTTTAAAAGACCACACCAAAGAAATTATCCAAGAGCAATTTGCTTCCTTAGATGATTTTCTAAACAAGTGGAAAGGTTCTGACCGCAAAGAAGCCATCATTGCAGAATTGATTGAACAGGGTGTAATGGTGGAAGCATTGTATGAAGCAGTTGACAAGCAAGTGGATTTGTTTGATTTAATTTGCCACGTTGCTTATGACCAATCACCAATGACACGAAAAGAACGGGCAAACAACGTGAAGAAACGCAACTACTTTACCAAGTATGGCGAGCAAGCCCGAAAAGTATTGGAAGCCTTGTTAGACAAATATGCTGATGAAGGCATTACCAATATTGAAAGCATTGAAGTATTGAGAGTAAATCCCTTTGATGAATTTGGTTCACCACTTGAAATCATCAACGAGTTTGGCAGTAAAGAAAAATATTTGCAAGCCGTAAAAGAATTAGAAATTGAATTATACAAAACAGCATAATGGCAGGAACTTTTTCTCAAATCTATATTCAGGTAGTGTTTGCTGTTAAAAACAGAGATTGTCTAATTTTATCAAGCTGGGAAGAAGAATTGTATAAATATATTTCAGGTATAATTAGAAATAAGGAACAGAAACTTTTGGCAATAAACGGAATGCCAGATCATATTCATTTTTTAATTGGAATGAAACCCAGTTGTTGTCTTTCAGACTTAGTTAGGGAAATTAAGAAATCATCAAATGAGTTTATCAATGAAAAGAAGTTCTCCAAATTCAAATTTCAATGGCAGGAAGGGTATGGTGCTTTTTCATATAGTCATTCTGCTTTAAACAATGTTATTCTATATATCAACAATCAAAAGCAACACCATAAAAAGCAAACTTTTAGAGAAGAATACAAGGATTTTTTAACCAAATTTCAAATTGAACATAAAGATGAATATTTATTTGAATGGATTGAATAGCCCGACCCTAAAAGGGTCAAATATTTATAGCGAAAACGATTGCATATACCGTACGACCCCTTCGGGGTCGCACCAATTAAATAAACAAATTCTATAAACATCCAATCCCTTCAGGATTGAAATGTGAAATTAGAATAAACACAAACAAATGAGCAACTTATCAGGCATAGTAAAAAGTATTCAGAATATAATGTGGCAAGACACAGGTCTTAATGGCGATGCACAACGCATTGAACAATTGGGCTGGATGCTTTTTCTAAAAATATTTTCGGATAAAGACAAGGAATTAGAATTACTGGACGAAAACTACACTTCGCCCATTCCCGACAAATTCCATTGGGTAAAAGAAAAAGGCAATTGGGCAGGTGATGATGAAGGAATGACGGGTGATGAATTACTGAATTTTGTTGACCGTGAATTGTTTCCTGCACTTCGCAATTTAGATTTAAGCACAGGCAACCAACGTGCAGTAATTGTCCGTGAAGTGTTTGAGGGTAACAACAACTATATGAAAAGTGGCATCAACATTCGCAAGGTGTTGAACAAGCTAAACGAAATTGATTTTAATATTGCCAAAGACCGCCACGCTTTTGGGGAACTGTACGAAACCATTTTAAAGGAATTGCAAAGTGCTGGCAAAAGCGGTGAGTTTTATACGCCCAGAGCCATTACGCAATTTATTACGGAAATGATAAATCCTCAATTGGGTGAAAAAGTGCTTGACCCTGCTTGCGGAACAGGTGGTTATTTAACTTGTGCCATTGAACATTTAAAGAAACAAGCCAAAAATGTAAAAGACAGAAAAAGCATTGAAGAAAACATTGCAGGTTGGGAATACAAACCGTTGCCGTATTTATTGGCAACAACCAATTTGATTTTGCACGACATTGAAATACCGAACATCAAATTTGGTGATGCCTTAGACCAACCTTTGAGCAACTTTACAGAAAAACACCGTGTAAATGTAATATTGGCAAACCCACCATTTGGTGGCATTGTAGCCAATAACAACGAAACAAATTTTCCGCAAACCTACCGTACAAAAGAAAGTGCCGACTTGTTTTTAATCCTGATGATTCATTTGCTAAAGCAAGACGGACGAGCAGGCATTGTTTTGCCAGATGGCAGTTTAACAGGCGATGGCGTAAAACAACGCATACGCCAAAAATTGTTGGAAGATTGCAACTTGCACACCATTATTCGTTTGCCTAATTCCGTTTTTCAGCCTTATGCCACGGTGGCTACCAACTTATTGTTTTTTGACAAAGGCAAACCCACCAAAGACATTTGGTATTACGAACACCGTATGCCCGCAGATTACAAGGCATACAGCAAAACAAGACCGATACAGTTAAAAGAATTTGACCCGATTAAAAAATGGTGGAACAAACGCAAGGAAAGTGAAGTAGCCTGGAAAGTAAACATCAAAACCATTATTGAACGTGGTTATGATTTAGATATAAAAAACCCAACTAAGCCCGAAGAAGAAAAAGAATACAATAGTGCAGAACTGATGGAAATGCTAAACGCTTCTTTTGAGAAAAGTCACAAATTGTTGAGCCAACTAAAACAGGCTGTGAAATAATGCCCTTTATAAAAGTATATATTCATTTTGTTTGGAGTACCAAGAGTAGGTATCCTTATCTTGATTCAAAAAAATTGAGAACACAAGTTTGGAATCATATAAGAGATAATGCAAAAGAGAAAGGAATTTTCATTGATTTTATCAATGGATATAATGACCATTGCCACTGTTTGGTTTCATTGGGTGTTGACCAAACCATTCAGAAAGTAATGCAGTTAATAAAAGGAGAATCTTCTTTTTGGATAAATAAAAATAATCTAACAAAAGAAAAATTTGAATGGCAAGATGAATATTTTGCGGTTTCAGTTTCTGAATCAATGATTGATAAAGTGCGAGAATATATTAAGAATCAAGAGGAGCATCATGGAAAAAAAACATTTCAAGAGGAATATGATGAATTTATTAGCAGATATGGATTTGAAAAATATCAAGATTGAGAATTTGGCTAAAGCCAAAAATGATTTTGAATTTTGTTGGCCTCCATCTGAAGATGGAGGCAATTCAGATGGAGGCAATTCAGATGGAGGCAATTCAGATGGAGGCAATTCAGATGGAGGCAATTCAGATGGAGGCGATTCAGATGGAGGCAATTCAGATGGAGGCAATTCAAATGGAGGCAATTCAGATGAAGGCAATTCAAATGGAGGCAATTCAGATGAAGGCAATTCAAAAGCAGGAGAACTTTTGAATAGGAATGCGGCTTTAGCCCATTCCATTAGAAAAAAATAAAAACAATAAATTGGCTTTAGCCAAATAAATTAAATATAAATGAGTTGGAAGAAAGTAAAATTGGGGGAATTGTGTTTAATTGAAAAAGGAAATACAGGAATTCAAAAGGCAATAATAGGAGATTTCCCGTTGGTTGTTACAAGTGAAGAAAGAAAATCACACAATGAATTTCAATTTGATGATGAAGCAGTTATCATTCCTTTGGTTTCTTCAACTGGACATGGACACAAAAGCCTAAAGAGAATTCACTTTCAAACTGGCAAGTTTGCAGTTGGCTCAATACTATGTGCTGTTATTCCAAAAGACAAAACTATTCTCAATGCAGAATATCTTTATCGTTATCTTGATTTAAATAGAGAAGACGAATTAGTTTCAAGAATGAAAGGCATGGCAAATGTTTCATTGCCAATTAAAGAAATTGCAAAAATTGAAATTCCTTTACCTCCGATTGAAGAACAAAGAAAATTTGTTGAAGCTTATGCAGAATTAGAATGCAATAATGAAGACCTTTCCACCGAACTAACCCACCAACTCACTTTAGTAAAAAAACTCCGTCAGCAATTATTGCAAGATGCGGTGCAAGGCAAATTGGTGGAGCAAAACCCAAAAGACGAACCAGCCAGTGAATTGCTCAAAAAAATAAAAGCAGAAAAGGAAAAACTGATTGCTGAAAACCTGCCTGCCGGCAAGGCAGGGAAACTCAAAAAAGAAAAAGAACTTCCACCCATCAAACCCGAAGAAATTCCTTTTGAAATTCCTGAAAATTGGGTGTGGTGTAGATTGGGGGAGATTATTCAATACACAGAAAATTTAGATATTCAAAAGCACCTTTCACCAGAAACAATTATTAACTACATTGATATTGATGCGATAGACAACAAAAATCAAGTTATTAGAGAAGTAAAACAAAAAACGGTTGGTGAATTATCAACCAGAGCAAGAAGAGTTTTAAAGAAAGGTTACATAATGTATTCTACGGTAAGACCTTATTTAAAAAATATTGCAACAATTGATATTGAATTAGAAAATTTTATTGGGTCCACTGGATTCAATGTCTTTAAAACAATTTTGGTTGATTCAAATTATGTTTTTAATTTTTTACTTACACCAAAATTGAATGATTATTTCAAAGAAATGATGGTTGGTTTTAATTCACCAAGTATTACAAATGAGCAATTTGAACAAACATTATTTCCACTTCCACCATTAGAAGAACAAAATCGCATCGTTCAAAAATTAGACGAACTAATGCAGTATTGCAATGAGTTGGAAGCAAGCATCAAACAAAGTGAATCACAAAATGAAAAACTACTGCAACAGGTTTTGAGAGAGGCGTTGAGCCAGCCTCTCCCTATGGAATCCAACGCTTATCAAAGTTAGGTTTTCTTTTCTCCAAAAAAGCATCGCGTCCTTCTTTGGCTTCATCGGTCATGTAAGCGAGCCGTGTAACTTCGCCCGCAAACACTTGCTGCCCCACCATTCCATCATCGGTTAAGTTCATGGCAAATTTCAGCATTTTAATAGAAGTAGGCGATTTGGCTAAAATTTCTTGCGCCCATTCGTAAGCAGTATTTTCTAATTCCTCGTGTGGAATTACCGCGTTTACCATTCCCATTTCAAATGCTTCTTGTGCAGAATAATTTCTACCTAAAAAGAAAATTTCACGCGCTTTTTTCTGCCCAACCATTTTGGCTAAATAAGCAGAACCATAACCGGCATCAAAGCTGGTAACATCTGCATCGGTTTGTTTAAAAATAGCATGTTCTTTACTTGCCAGAGTTAAATCGCAAACCACATGCAGCGAATGGCCGCCACCAACTGCCCAACCGTTTACCACACAAATTACAGCCTTAGGCATAAAGCGGATTAGGCGCTGCACTTCCAAAATATTTAAACGGTGGTAGCCGTCTTCGCCAACATAACCTTGCTTGCCTCTCGACCTTTGGTCGCCACCGCTGCAAAAAGCCCAAACGCCATCTTTGGGCGATGGACCTTCTGAAGAAAGCAGCACCACACCAATGGAAGTATCTTCGTGCGCATCTTTAAATGCATCTAAAAGTTCGGCAGTAGTTTTGGGGCGAAAAGCATTGCGCACTTCGGGACGATTGAAAGCAATTCGCGCTACGCCATTGCATTTTTTATAGGTAATATCAGAATACTCTTTTGCTGTTTTCCAGTTTATTGTGTTCATTATTTAATTGTTTTAAAGAATAGAAATAAGCTACGCGGCAAATATCTTTAAAGTTTTAATTACAGCAATTTTGAATTAAAGATTTAATACTAATATTATTAAAGTAATCTTATCTATGAAGTTGTTTAAACTTTTATACTCCTAACAATTAGAGTCTTTAAAAAGCGGGATAGGATAGGATAGGATAGGATAGAAAAAAATAAGCTACCTACCCCGCTAAAAATGATAATACTAATCGAACTTAAAGTAAAAAAGAGATTATTCCGAATTTGCCCAAAGCAAAGCGAGGATACAGCAGTAAAGTTCCGATGCATTGCATCATAACTGCGATTCTATATAAGCTAAAGACTGGAATACAGTGGCGATTATTACCTATAAAAGAATTTTTTTCTGCCCATGAATACAGCTGGAATAGCGTGTATCATCATTATCAAAAATGGAGCAAAGCAGGAGTATGGGAGCAAATTTGAACAAAATTGTTAGACCCCCACCGTGCAGATATTGATATGTCTTCTGTGCAGTTAGACCGTAGTCATACACCCGTCAAAAGAGGTGGAATGCAAGTAGGTTATCAAGGGCAAAAAAAGACCAAAACAAGTAATTTGCTATTCCTTACAGATAATCGGGGCTTACCACTTGCATGTAGCAATGTAATAGCAGAACAACACAATGATGCCTATAAACTGGAAGCATACATGATACAAATTTTATCACAACTCAAAAACGCAAATCTTAATCACAGGGGCTTATTTTTTAAATGCAGATGCAGGCTTTGATACTGAATCTTTCAAAACTTATTGTAGAGAGCAAGAAATAATACCCAATATTTATGGCAATCCGAGAAATGGAAATATAGAGCCCCAAAATCATGAATCTATTTTTGATAGGCTTCTCTACAAGTGCAGATATGTAATTGAAAGAACCAATGCTTGGTTAGATGCTTTTAAAACTCTTTTAGTGAGATTTGAAACCAATGATAAACATTGGAGGTCTTGGCATTTTATTGCCTTTATCATAATTTTGTTGAGAAAAGTTTAAACAACTTCAATAATTATACCTACTTATTGCCTTTAAGAATTAAATACACATGAAAAAACTATTCATTACAATAACATGCTTATTGTTCCTGTTTCCAGCTATGCTCTTTGCAGGCTTTGAAACCAAATCTTTTAATTTTGACGGAAACAACAGAGAGTATCGGGTTTTTATTCCAAACAGTTTTTCTCCTTCCAATTCTTATTCATTAGTTATAGGCATACACGGCTTGGGAGATAATATGACCGCCTTTTCCAACGCTTTCGGAGAGTTTCATGATATTGCCGATACTGCAAATATCATTTTTGCTTATCCGCAGGGAATGTCTAACCCAATAGGAAATGGATGGAATGCAGGAGCCGGCACGTTGGGCATATATCCGAGCGTTGGTATAAATGATGTAGGATTTATCAATGCGCTTGTTGATACCATGCAGGCTAATTACCCGATAGTTGTTGCTCAAACTTATCTGTTCGGTTTTTCAAACGGAGGGTTTATGGTGCAGCGCATTGCTTGCGAAGATAACGGCAGGTTTGCGGCAATCGCTTCACTTGCCGGAACTTTAGGCAATCAGATAACTACTTGTAATCCTGCAAGAAAATTACCGATATTACATTTTCACGGTACTGCCGATGTGAATGTTGGTTACAACAGCACTCCGTTTGGTATCAATGTTGATTCGTTGATACACCTTTGGGCAATAAACAATTCGTGCGATGCCGTGCCGAATATGACTCCCGTGCCCGACACAAAGGCAGATGGATTTACCGTAGAGCATTATCAATATACAGGCTGCACCAACCGTCTCGAACTTTTTAAAATTTACGATGCTGCACATATTCTGTTGCGCAAAAGTGCTAATGATATTGGGTATTCAGAAGAAATGTGGAAGTTCTTTCGTCCGCATACAATTTCTACAGGAGTAAATGAAATAACCTCAAATTCTAAGGTTGAAACATATCCAATTCCCGCAAAAGATATTGTAAATATCCAATTGCAGAGCATCCCAAATTATCAGAAACTACAAGTAAGTGTTTTTGATTTTATGGGAAAACAAATTGCACAACTTTTCGGCAATAATTCAGGCTCATATAGTTTAGATTGCAGCAATTTATCGAATGGTGTTTATCTGATAAAAGCAACCAACGGAAGTAATTCATACAGTTCAAAATTTACGGTAAAACGGTAGCTTTTTTTTACATTTATCGTATGGAAACATTCAAACATCAAGACTTAGACATCAAGTATATCAGGGAAGGAAAAGGTGAACCGATTATCTTTCTGCACAACGGTGGCACTTCGCATGTTATTTGGAAAGATGTGGCGGCACAGCTTTCGGGCTCGTATGAAATTTTTGCACTCGATTTGCTTGGATATGGAGCATCTTCAAAGCCAGGTAACGAATATCCGCTTGATAAACATCTTGATATTCTTTCCGCTTTTATCAAACATCATCAACTTGAAAATATCATATTAGTTGGCAACTGCATGGGCAGCGCCATGTCGCTTGCTTACGCCATGCGACAGCCTGCGGGCATCCGCGCATTGGTGTTGGTAAATCTGCTTACGTTCAACACGTTCACAGCCGGACAGTTGGGCTGGTCGCTTAGGTTAAGAAAATCTGCACCCGGTGTTTCACAAACCATAAATAATTGGTTGGGCGGTTTTCGTTTAAATCGTTTTATCAGCGAGCAGTCGTTGCGCATGCAATTCGGTTCCATCGGGCAGAAAAAGAATTTGGAAAAAACAGAAGATTTGTGCGCCTGTTTTACCGCAAACGGACAAATGAAATCGTTGCTGCTTACGCTTGATGATTTGGTAAACTATGATGTATTTGACCGCTTCACTCCTCCGGCAGATTTTCCTCCTATATGCACTATTTGGGGGCTTGAAAATAAAATCCTTTCGGCAAAAGCGGGGCGCAAGCTGAACGCCACATTGCACCCTCAGCGCGAAGAATGGATTGAAGGAGGCGGTCATTTGGTGATGCTTGAAACGCCCGAAAAAATCGCAACGGTTATCCGCGAATTTATTGGCGCAAAAGAAGTGGCAGCATGAAGTTTTTAAAAGAAGATATTTTTAATCTTGCAGAAACGGTTCGTGAGGTTGCAGCAAAATATCCTGAACGTATAGCGGTGATTGAGCCGGATGGTTTTGCTACCAACAGCAAAAGAAAATACAAACATTTTACTTACGCGCAACTTACAAAAGATGCCGAATCGCTTGCGCCCGGATTGCGCGAATTGGGCATTAACGAAGGCACACGAATAGTTTGTATGACCCCGCCAAGCTACGAGGCTTGCGTAGTAGGTTTGGGGTTGCAGCGTGTAGGCGCATTTACTTTATGGATTGACCCTTCGGTGGGCTATCTGAATGTTGCCGAGCGGTTGAGCCGCATTAAACCCGAAGCCTTTGTGGGTATTCCTGCTGCTTTTTTGGGGCGCACGATTTTTGGATGGGGTGCACGATTTTCTAAAAAATCCATCGTTATCAATGGTTTTTTTCCAGGCGCAAAAACACTTGCCTCGCTTTATCGCAATGCCCCTGACAAGCCTGAAAAACCTAATGTTTCACCTGATGCCCCATGCACAGTGCTTTACACCACAGGAAGTACTGGCCCCGCAAAGCCCGCGCTTTATCTGCATCGCAATTATGTGAATGTGTATCGCATTTCGCATAAAAGCTGGCGGTTCGACCCTGAAAATAATCCTCCAGTAGACATGGCGATTTTCCCCGCATTCTTTTTTATTGCCATTAGTGCAGGTGGAACGATGGTGGTGCCGCCAATAAAATTTCCGAGAGAAACTCCTGCTAAGACAAAGTCCAAAGCATTACTAGAAGTGATTAACGATTGCGCTGTGCAATCGTGCTTTGCTTCGCCTGTTTTGCTCGAAAACATGGCTCGTTATGCTGTGAAAAACGGCATTAAAACGCCAACACTTACACGAGTTATTGGTGGTGGCGCACCAATTTTTGCAAGCGTAAAACATGCGTTGTTGGAGATGATGGGCAAAGACGGACAAGTATTTGCCAACTACGGAGCTACCGAGGCTTTGCCTTCTACAGAAATGGGAGCGCAAGAAGCACTGGAAGAAACATTTCCGCTTACCGATAAAGGTGCAGGAATTTGCGTGGGTCGTCCATTTGAAGGTGTGGAAGTGCGCATTGTGCGTATTGTAGATGGCATCATTAATTCGATTGAAGAAACGAAACAACTTGCAGATGGAGAAATAGGTGAAATAATAGTGCGGGGCAAACATATAAGCCCGATGTATTATCTCGATGATGAAAGTACGCGCAAAAACAAAGTGCCCGATACAAACGGACAGTGGCATCGGCTTGGCGATAGCGGTTACATAGATGATAAAGGAAGAATTTGGACTTGCGGTCGTGTAGGGCAACGAGTAAAATCGAAAGATGGAGATGTGTTTCCTTTACTTGTAGAACCCATTTTCGATGCACATCCGCAAGTTCACCGAAGTGGTTTGGTAGGCGTTACAATGAACGGTAACATAAAGCCTGTTATTTGTGTACAACTGAAACTGGGGCATAGCGGCTCACAAAAAGATATTCGTAAACAACTACTCGAATTGGCAGCACAACATTCCATAACAAGTATTGTGAAGCATATCCTTTTTATAAAAAAACTACCCGTTGACCCTCGCCACAACTCAAAAATAGAACGACCTGCTTTGGAAAAATGGGCGACAAGAAAATTAGGAAGTGCATAAGGCTTTTCTAGTCGGATGAAAGAGCGAGGCTCGAAGGCGGAAAAGGGATATTCTCAGGTTGTAAAAAGGGGGTAAGTTATTGAAAACAATACACTGTTTGACGGGGCTGGCAAAATAGTTATTAAACTCAGCAGGTAAGTTGTTTCTTTACCGAAACAATTTTAAAGTTTACGCTTGATGAGTTTTCTTTTGGGATTGAAACTGCTTTATTTATTACTATTTTTAATGTATGTATTCAGAAACAACTTTCAAAGAACAGCAACAATTTCGCCAAGTATGGCTTTGGACTTTGCTCCTTGTCATTAACGCACTATTTATTGTGGGAACAATAAGGCAAGTTTACTTAGGAAAGTCCTTTGGCAATAATCCCTCAAGCAACTTTGAGCTTGTTTCACTTACCATAATGGTATTAGGTATTTTACTGCTCTTTGTTTTTATGCGGCTTGAAACTGCTATTGATACAATTGGTGTTCATTATCGTTTTTATCCTTTTCACAGAAAAATGCGCACCATAGAGTGGAATAGAATTTCAAAAGCCTACACACGCAAATACAATCCAATTGGAGAATATGGCGGTTGGGGAATTAGGTCGGGCATTTTCGGGAGTGGAAAGGCTTTAAACATTTCAGGAAACAAAGGATTGCAACTTATTTACGACAACAACCAAAAACTTCTTTTGGGAACACAAAAGCTAAATGAATTAGAAACCATTTTACAGCAACTTGGCAAAACCAATTAGCTGTATTCCCACATCTATTGCTTTTAATTTCATAGCAATATTAAACCTAATTCAACATTCAAATTCAATTAAAAAAATCGAGTTGGTTAGTTGAAAACAAAAGCTATTTTTATTTAAGAAAATTTAAAAATCATGAACCGTAGGCAATTTTTAACCGGTTTCTTAACTGAAGAACAATCTCAAAATTCAACTGCTGCACCACGCGGAAGCAGTACCGATACTTCGCCTTACAACGGGCAATGGACAAAAAAGGAAATTGCGCACTTACTGCGAAGAACCATGTATGGCGCAGCTTATAGCGACATTACTTACTTTGCAAACAAAACACTTGCGCAAACTGTTGATGAATTGCTCACCACAGGAACAGCGCCTTCTCCCCCACTCAATTATTACGGCACAGATTCCGGAGCCGCACTCGGGCAAACTTGGGTAAATGCCTCTTTAGATGTGAATGCCAATATAAACCGTGGACTTTCGCTATTGGCATGGGAGGCAGGAAATATGGTAAACCAAAGCAAAAGCCTTGAAGAAAAAATGGTGATATTTTGGCTCAACCATTTTGGAACTAACATACAAGAATATGCTGATGCGCGATATGGCTATAAACACATTTCTACTATCAGGCAGCACTGCTTGGGCAACTTTAAAGATTTGGTACGTGCCATTACCATTGACCCTGCAATGCTTCATTTCTTAAACGGCTACAAAAATACCAAAGCAAAGCCCGATGAAAATTACGGCAGAGAGCTAATGGAGCTTTTCACCGTGGGCAAAGATGGAGGACAAAAATATAGCGAAGATGACGTAAAAGAAGCTGCGCGTGTACTCACAGGATATAGAATTGTTACGAGCAACGCAACTTATGTTTTCGATTCGAGCAAACACGATACCGGTACTAAAACATTTTCAGCATTTTATAGCAACACCACGATTAGCGGCAAAAGCGGAGCAGCAGGAGAGCAAGAATTAGACGAATTGCTCAATATGATTTTTGCCACACAAGAAGTTGCACTTTTTATTTGCAGAAGACTATACCGCTATTTTGTGTATTACGAAATTGATTCTGCTGTTGAAACGAATGTGATTGCACCAATGGCAGCAGCTTTTAGAAGTTCAGGATACGATATAAAAGAACCATTGAGATTACTCTTTAATAGTGAACATTTTTTTGACAGCTACAATGTTGGCGCCATTATAAAACCTCCATTAGATTTAATTGTGGGTGTTACACGCGAAACAAAAGTGCTTTATCCTGATAATACAGATTTAGAAGCGCAATATTTTATGTGGCTTCAAATTGCATTGGTGAGCGGACAAGGTTTGCAGCAGCTAATTTTCGGACCGCCAAATGTGGCAGGTTGGGCTGCTTATCACCAAGAACCAAATTATCACGAGCTTTGGATAAGCACTGTTACACTTCCGCTTCGAAACCAAATTACAGATTTGCTTATTTATATTGGTTTAAAAAAGAATGGAAAAAAAGCTGTGATAGATACTGCCGATTGGCTCAGCCAATATCCTGATGCAGATAATGTAGATTTGGTAATTCAACAACTAAACGAACATTTACTCACGCATCCACTTTCTGCAAATAACCAAGCTTTATTAAGAACTGTAATGCTTGGCGGCCAAACAACTTCATATTATTGGACACAAATTTGGCTCGACTACAAAAACAATCCCACCGATACCGCCAAGAAAAAATTAGTAACCGATAAACTGCAATCTGTACTTAAATACATCACCAGTTTAGAAGAATTTCAACTCAGTTAATTTTTAAAATTAAGACATGAAAAGAAGAGAATTTATACGCAGAGCAGTTCCGGCAGTTACCGTGCCGATGATGCTAAACGGACTAAATATAAAAGCATTTGGAGAAAGCGCGCAATTGGAATCGCTCACCGGAGCAAGAGGAAACAACGACCATGTTTTAGTACTAATAGAACTGAGTGGCGGAAATGATGGATTAAATACAGTGATTCCGATTGACCAATACAGCGGCATTGCAGCGGTGCGTTCCAATGTAATGATTGACCAAAGCAAAGTACTTGCACTGAACGGAACTTCAAGTGTTGGTTTGCATCCTTCTATGAGTGGCGTACAACAAATGTATAACAATGGTAAAGTAAAAATTGTGCAATCGGTTGGCTACCCAAATCCAAATTTTTCGCACTTCCGCTCTACCGATATTTGGACTTCGGCTTCAGATTCAAACACCTATTTAACTTCAGGCTGGATGGGGCGTTATTTGAATTTTGAATATCCAAATTATCCTACCGATTATCCCAACACAACTATGCCCGATCCACTTGCCATTCAAATTGGCGGAGTTTCGGATCCTGTATTTATGGGTCCCGTAATGAATATGGCTTATTCCTTACTTTTAGATTCCAATAACGAAGTGCAGAGCTATACTTTTTTAGGCAACATTCAAGATCCATATTCAGTTCAAAACCCATACAAAAAGGAATTGGATTATTTGCGAGCAGTAAAGAAAAACACCAACGGATTTGGCACAGCAGTAAAGAACGCTTACGATGCCACCGCCACACAATCTGCTTACCCGAATACTGATTTAGCCAAGCAATTAAAGATAGTTGCAAAGCTTATTTCCGGTGGATTAAAAACAAAAGTGTATTGGGTAAGTATTGGTGGATTTGATACACATGCTTCGCAAGTGGAAACCGATACCACCAAAGGAAAACATGCAGATTTGTTACAAACACTTTCTGATGCGGTAAAAGCATTTCATGACGATTTGCAGCAATTAGGACTTGGTGATAGAGTAATTAGCATGACCTATTCCGAATTTGGAAGAAGAATAATTTCAAATTTCAGCTCCGGAACCGACCACGGTGCAGCAGCGCCATTGTTGCTTTTCGGCAATAAAGTTGTTTCCGGAATTTTAGGCAGCAATCCTATTGTTTCATCAAGTGCAACCGTGAACGATAACTTGCCAATGCAGTACGATTTCCGTTCGGTGTATGCTTCGGTGTTGCAAGATTGGCTTTGCGTTTCGCAGCAAGATGTAGAATCTACCATATTGCTTCAAAATTTCCAATCGTTGCCTTTGGTTCAAAACAGCGATTGTATTGCTTCGGGCATTCGCGAGCAAAATCAGGCTGCCGGACTTAACTTAATTCGCGCTTATCCAAATCCATTCACCACCAGAACCACCATAGAATTTACTACTGCCGGCTCGCATACTTTGGTTGAAATTTTCAATCCGTTTGGGCAGCAAATAAAAACTTTGGTTGATGCAGATTTTGCACAGGGAACTTACCAAGTAGATTTTGAAAACGAAGGCTACGCAGCAGGAATGTATTATGTACGTTTCCAAAATGGAGCCGTGCAGCAAGTGAAACCACTTGTAATAGCGCAATAATCTATCGAAGTTTTATAGTGGCTATTGCAGGAAAATGGTCGCTCAATTGCTTTGAAGAAGAATGGTATTGAACTACTTGCAGTTGTTGAGTAGCGAGTATGTAATCAATTCTAAAATAAGAATACAAACTCACAAAAGTTCTGCCGATTCCCCAACCTTGCTCAATAAAAGCATCTTGTAAATTATTTGAACCTGAAATAGTATTGTAAGTATAGCTTACAGGCACATCGTTTAAATCGCCACACACAATTTGCTTGCCCGAATATTTGCGCACAATTTTCGCCACTTGTTCTGCTTGCGAAGCTCTGGTTTTATAGCTAAAACGCATCTTTCTAATTATCCTTTTCATCGGCAACCATTCAGGCAGTTTATTGGTTTCCATTTTTTGTATAGAAACATAATCTTTATCATCTAAATGAATAGATTGCAAGTGCATATTAAAAACTCGAACTGTATCATCTTTAACTTTCACATCGGCATAAATACAATCGTTACTTCGTGAATTTTTAAAATCTACATGCTTCACATTCACAATAGGAAATTTTGAAAAGGTTGCTTCGCCCCACTGCTGTTCAATTTTCCCGCGCTTGTATTTTCGTGTTATTTCCACAGTAGGTTTAAAATAGTAATAAGTAAAACCTAAAGTATCTTGCAAGTATCTTACATTGTTCATCAGCATACCTTGGTCGGTGTAGAACTCTTGTAAACAAAGTATATCAGGCGATTCAGCTTTTATTAACTCCAGCATTTCTGCTCGTGTTTCAACATTTCCTGTCCAATTATACAAGTCAAAATTTTTTACATTCCAACTCATAACTTTTATGGAGTTTTCAGTTTTAAAATCTTCAGGAAGGTTTAATGCAAAAGTTACTTTTAGCTGTGGGTAACAAAGTAGCAACGCAGCTATCGAAAGCAGTGAAAACAATGGCCTGTGAAAAAGCCACCACAAAACAAAAATTAAGTTCACCAATACCAAAACAGGAAAAAGCAAACCTGCAAAAGAAAATAACCAAATACTATTTGGATTGATGTAGGCAGAATAAGCCGATAGCAGCAGCACACCAATTGCAATAAAATTTAAAAACGCCAAAAGTCCGCTAAACATCAATGTAAAAATATAAAATTGATGTGATTGAAATCTGAAATAAACAACATTTTCAAATTCATTCAGTAAAAGCGTTTTCTTTGCGCTCCTAAAATGAGAATTACTTATCTGCTTGCTGCCATAGCTTTAGTTAGCCTTACACGCTGTAAAAAGATGCCGAACGATGGCTATCCTTTTTATTTACGCATAAACGAAGTGCAGCTAAACACCCAATCTGTTACACAAGGTGCAAACACAAACGGCATCACCGATGTGTGGATTGAAGCCAACAGCACCAATTTGGGCGGAAACCAATTTCCGATAGAAATGCCGATTTTAGAAGAGGGAACAGTGCGCTTGGTAATTCAAGCAGGAATAAAGGCAAACGGCTTTGCCGAAGCCCGAATTATGTATCCATTTTACGCTGCCGATACCGCAACATTAACTAATGTGAAACGGTTAGATAAAATTATTCACAAACCAATTTTTACTTACAAACCATTAACCAAGTTTCGCTTCTTAGAAGATTTTGAATTTGGAAACCAATTTTCTTACACCATGGACAAGGTAAATAATGGCGATGTAGCTTACGGAAACTGGTGCGGAAAACTTTCTATAAACAGCACGCAAACCGAAAAGGAAACACAAAGCACCACAGCAATGGTTCTTCCGGGCGGCACAGAATCTTGGATAGAATTTGATTACAAAGCAGATGCTTCTTTTGAAGTTGGAATTTATGCCGGACCAAATCGCTTGAGCAAACTTTTTCTTTTTCCGAAACAGAATTGGACAAAATTTTACTTGAACGTGGGCAACGAAATTGGCAGCTACAAAGGTGAACAATTTAACATATTTTTTAAAGTTAAAATGCCAGAAGGCGCAAGCAGTGCCAATGTGTGGATTGACAATGTAAAACTTTTAACCTTTTAAGATTTGAAGAAGCTTTCTAAGCTAATTTGGGCTTATGTGATATTCGACTACTTCGCTGCAATGGCTGCGTGGTTCATGCTCTTTGTGTTTCGCAAAATATATATTGAAACTGAACCATACGAAATAAAACTACTGCCGCAAGACATCAATTTTGTGCTCGGTCTTTTTTTACTGCCTATCGGTTGGATTTTCTTACACTACATTTCCGGAACTTACACCGATGTTTATCGCAAGTCGCGTTTAAACGAAATGGCAAAAACCTTTTTCATTTCACTGCTTGGCGTTACCATCGTTTTTTTCTTGTTTTTATTAGACGATTTAGTACAGCGCTATTCCGATTATTACTTCACATTTTTAGTATTGCTCTTTGCCCAATTTCTATTCACTTTTTTTGGAAGATTGATAATTTTAAACTTTGCTAAGGAAAATATTAAAAGTAAAAAATTCGGTTTCAACACTTTAATAATTGGCAGCAACCAGCAAGCAGAAGAAGTATATAACGAACTAAATTCAAAGTCATTTTCTTTTGGCTATCGCTTTAAAGGTTACATTGAATTAAACGGCTGCAAACCTAACCGACTAACCAAAGAATTGCCGCGTTTGGGCAGTTTAAACGAACTTGAAAAAGTAATTAAAAGCGAAGAAATTGAAGAAGTAATTATCGCTATAGAAAGCAGCGAACATCAGCAAATAAATTATATCATCAATACTATTTCGGGCAAACAGATTTATATAAAAATTATACCGGATTTATACGATATACTTTCAGGCACTGCAAAAATAAATCACATCGTAGGAACCGCTTTTATTGAAATTCCACCAACCGTTTTAAGCGAATGGGAAGTAATTACAAAACGCTGGTTCGATGTACTTTCTTCCTTAGCAGCATTAGTAATTCTATTTCTTCCAATGCTCATTGTTGCTATTATTATTAAACTCACTTCCAAAGGCGATGTTTTTTACAAGCAAGAAAGATTGGGGCAATTTGGCAAGCCGTTTGACATTTTAAAATTCAGAAGTATGTACACCGATGCCGAAAAAAGCGGGCCGCAACTTACTTCTGATAACGACAAACGCATCACGCCAATCGGGCATTTTATGCGCAAATATCGCATTGATGAATTGCCGCAATTTATAAATGTAATTAAGGGAGAAATGAGCATAGTTGGTCCGCGAGCAGAACGGCAATATTTTGCAGACCAACTTATGGAGCAAGCGCCATACTACAAACAAATCTGGAAAGTAAAACCTGGTATCACTTCTTTAGGAATGGTAAAATATGGCTATGCAGGCAATGTTTCCGAAATGCTAAAACGCTTGAAGTACGATATTATTTACATTGAAAATATGGGCATTTTGTTAGATGCAAAAGTGCTTATCTACACCGTTTTAACCGTAATAACCGGAAAAGGAAAGTAAAATTGCAATGATGAAAAAATGGGGAATTGCCTTTTGCGTTTTGCTCTTTTTATCTTTCACACTTTTTGTTTTTAGAGCGCCAATTCTTAGAAGTTTTACTTGCTTGCTTATTACACAAGATACTTTAGAAAAAGCAGATGCCATCATCGTACTTTCTGGCGGAAGCTATGATAGAGGAAACAAAGCCGCAGAAATTTTCAAGCAAGGTTTTGCGCCTTTAATTATTTGTCCTGGCAGTAATCCTGCTTATGAATTTAAAATACTAAACATCAACATCACCGAATCGGAGCAAGCCAAAATGAATTTACTGCGACTTGGCATTCCGGATTCTGCCATAGTTGTAATAAACAAAGGCACTTCCACTTACGAAGAAGCGCAAGCAATTGGTGAATACCTAAAAACTAAACCTTACAAAAAAATTATTCTACTCACTTCACTTTATCACACCAAAAGAGCAAAACAAGTTTTTGAAAAATTTATTCCGCATAACATAAAGCTAATAGTTTGCGGTGCAAAAAGTAGCCGCTTCGATGAATATAATTGGTGGCGAAGCGAAGATGGACTTATCTCTATGAACAATGAATTGATAAAGAAAGTGTACTATATTTTAAAAGGAAAATAGCACAAAAATCAATTATCCCAGATTCCGCAATAGAAATTTAAGCGAGATGAAATAATACAAAACAGCTGCAAAAATGCGATAAAAGCATAATGAATTATGGTTTTTGAGCAGTTGAAGCAGATGTAAAGTAGTATTTTATCGTAGCAAAGAATCTATTGCGGAATCTGGGATTATACGAAGTCTAAACTCTGTTCAATAATTTCAAAAATATAATTCAAATCTTTTTCTGAAATACAGTAAGGCGGAAGCGTATAAACAGTGTTGCCAAGTGGGCGAAGCAGCACGCCATTTTCAATATAAAACGGAACTACTTTTTCCTTAATCGGGCTAAGATAATCGCCCTTGTCAGAATTTATTTCCAACGCCATTATTGTTCCTTTAAATCTTGCATTTTTCACTTTAGGGTGTTTTGAAATTTTCTCCACAAAGTTTTTATTCAGCAGCTCTATTTGCTTAATTTTTTCGAGTGTATTTTCCTTTTCCCAAATATTAAGCGAAGCCACAGCAGCTGCACACGCCAATGGGTTTCCCGTATAGCTGTGCCCATGAAAAAGCATTTTATATTTATCGCTACTGTAAAACGCATCGTAAATTTCTTTAGTGGTAGTGGTAGCGCCCAGCGGCAAAAATCCACCGGTAATTCCTTTTGAAAGGCAAATAATATCCGGTTCAATATTTAAGTATTCTGAAGCAAAAAACTTTCCGGTTCTACCAAAACCTGTCATTACCTCATCGGCAATACAAAATATTTGATGCTGTTTTGCCAAACTCATAAGTTGGTTTAATACTTCTGCCCCATACATCAACATTCCTCCCGATCCTAAAACCAAAGGTTCAAAAATAAATGCACAAATTTCATCTTTAAATTCATCTACCGCTTTTTGAAATTGTGCCACAACTTTGTTGGCATTACTTGCTGTTGGCGTATCAATAAACACAACATCAAAAAGTAAAGGTCTAAACGGTTTAGTGAACACATCGCGAGCACTCACACTCATGCTGCCAAAAGTATCGCCATGATACGATTCCTTAAATGCAATAATTTTAGTTTTCTGCATTCCTTGATTTGCAAAAAACTGAATGCACATTTTTAATGCAGCTTCTACTGCGGTGGAGCCATTATCACTAAGAAAAATCTTTTTTTGATTTTTAGGAAGCAAAGGCAACAATCGCTCGGCAAGTTCCACTGCAGGTTGGTGTGTAAAGCCTGCAAAAATTACTTGCTCTAATTTATGAGCTTGTTCGCTTATGGCATTGGCGATTTCAGGATGTGCATGTCCGTGCATATTCACCCACCAACTCGAAATGGCATCAATATATTTTTTGCCATTTTCATCAAATAAATATGCTCCCTCTGCTTTTTCTATTGCAATAGAAAGTGGCGCAATTTTCATTTGTGTGTATGGATGCCAAAGCACATCGGCATCTCTTTCAGAAATACTTTTAATCATTATTTCGGTTGCAACTTCAATTTAGAAATACAATTGCAATGTTATACCAAAATAAATTGTTTGCACTAAAGAACTCTGTGTATGTAAAAACAAAAAAGGGTTTCGGTATAAACCAAAACCCTTTTTGTTTGTGGGCGCACACGGGTTCGAACCGCGGACCCCCTGCTTGTAAGGCAGGTGCTCTGAACCAGCTGAGCTATGCGCCCTTTTGATTGGGAGCGCAAATGTATATTCTTTTCAGATTTATGCAAATCTCTTTCAAAAAAAAAGTTTTTGTTTTTTTTCTCTGCGTTCAAAAACATAATATTCATGCAAAATTCAGCAGAAAAATAAAATTTTACCCACCTAAATAAAAGAGTACAAACTCGAAAAAATAAATTTCGACATTGGTATTCGTGCGAAATCATAAATTCGCCACGGTTCAAAAAAAATATCGTTTTGCAATTAGTTGAAAAAATAAAGTTTCAGATACAACAATTAGAAGGCCCGATTTTAGTGATTGGAGCAGGTGGTTTTATTGGTGCAAACCTTTTTAAAAAGATACTCGAATTGCGCAATGATGTGTATGCCACTACCAGCAAACCATTTATTCCATGGCGCTTAGATGATGTTCCGGCAAAGCAAATTTTGCATTGCAACATCATTAAAAAAATTGAAGTTGAAAAAGTATTCAAAGATTTTCAATTCAAAACAATTTTTGACCTTGCTGCTTACGGTGCATACAGCAAGCAAAGTGATGCAGAACTAATTCACGAAACCAACTACATGGGTTTGCTGAATTTATTGGAAACGGCTTCGCGCTATTCGGTGAAAGCATTTGTACATGCGGGCAGCAGCAGCGAATATGGCTTAAACTGCCTTGCACCAAAAGAAACCGATGAACTTTTGCCCAATAGCCACTACGCTGTAACAAAAGCCGGAGCAGCTCACATGATTAAGTTTTATGGCACTATTAAAGAAATGCCGGTGCTTAACTTGCGCTACTATTCTATTTATGGTGCTTACGAAGAGCCGGATAGGCTTATTCCTACGCTCATAAAAAGAGCATTGCAAAAGGAATTTCCTCCTTTGGTGCAGCCGGAAATTTCGCGCGATTTTGTATATATTGACGATGCTGTTTTAGCTACGTTAATGGCTGCAAATTCTAACTTTGATAAAACAGCAGGAAAGTCAATCAATATTGCTTCAGGAAAGAAAACTACCATTCGCGATATTGCTACTGTTGCAAAATTACTTTTTGAAATTCCTACTGAACCGCATTGGGGCGATTTCCCAAACAGGAAATGGGATTTAAAAGATTGGTATGGCGATGCTTCGCTTGCTAAAGAACTTTTAAATTGGCAAAGTGAAACCACTTTAGAACAAGGTTTAAAAGCTACTTCAGAATGGCTGAAAAACTATTCAAAACCGCTTTACGAAAAGAAGCTCGTTCAAGATAAAATTCAACATAAGATTACGGCCATCATTGCTTGTTACAAAGATGCTCAGGCAATACCAATTATGTATGAAAGACTCACTGCTACTTTCAAAAAAATGATGGTGGACTACGAAATTATTTTCGTGAACGATTGTAGTCCGGATAATACCGCAGATGTGCTTTCCGGAATTGTAAATAGCGATGACCATGTGATAGCTGTTGAACATTCGCGCAACTTTGGTTCACAGAGTGCATTCCTTTCGGGCATGGAAATTTCTACCGGAGATGCAGTGGTTTTATTAGATGGCGATTTGCAAGATCCACCAGAAATGATTGAGCAATTTTATGCCGAATATGTGAAAGGTTTTGATGTAGTTTTTGGAAGAAGAGTAGCACGCGAAGGCAGCCAACAATTAGCATTATTCTACAAACTTTTTTACAGAGTTTTTCGCAGCGTAAGTTATGTACCAATGCCGGTTGATGCGGGCGACTTTAGCATGATGGATAGAAAAGTAGTGAACGAACTAATTAAAATGCCGGAAACCGACCAATTTTTACGCGGTTTACGTGCTTGGGTTGGCTTTAAACAAACAGGGGTAAACTATGTTCGCCCCGAAAGAATGTTTGGTGTAACCACCAACAACTGGCGCAAAAATTTGTGGTGGGCGCGTAAAGCAATTTTTAGTTTTAGTTTTGTGCCGTTGGAGCTCCTCACCTATTTTGGATGGGCACTCACAGGCATTTCGTTTATAGCCATTTTAATTCAAATTGCACTTTACTTTATCGTGCCAGAAACTCCACACGGAATCACTACAATTATTGTATTGATTTTATTTTTTGGCGGTTTGAATATGCTTGCTATTTCAATAATTGGTGAATACCAAGCAAAAATTATTGAAGAAGTGAAAAGGCGACCAAAATTTATTCGCAAACAGGTTTATAGAAATAGATAAAAACCACTTTATAGTGTTTCAAAATCTATAACTTCATTGCCTAATTTTACCCTTGCGTGAAGAAGAAAAAAATATGGATTTCAGTAGCTGTGTGTTTATCCATGCCGCTAATTTTTCTATTGCTCAATTATATTTTTCCACTTCATTACACGCCAAATTATTCCACACTTATTTACGATAGCAAAGGCAAAGTAATTCATGCTTTTCTTTCGCCAGACGACAAGTGGCGGTTTAAAACAGAACAGCACGAAATTTCAACCAACTTAAAAAAGGTATTTTTAAACAAAGAAGACAAGTGGTTTTACTACCATTTCGGTGTAAACCCGTTCTCGATTTTTCGCGCTACATTCAACAACTTGGTTTACAGAAAAAGAACTTCCGGTGCTTCAACCATCACCATGCAAATAGCGCGAATGTTGCAACCAAAGCAACGAACATATTCCAACAAATTGGTTGAAATATTTAGAGCCATTCAGTTAGAAATGAAATTTACCAAAGATGAACTTTTTGAAATTTACATCAACAAAGTTCCTTATGGCGGAAACATTGAGGGCGTGAAAGCGGCATCACTTATTTTCTTCAATAAATCGCCTGAGCATTTAAGTTTGGGTGAATTAACCGCGCTGAGCTTAATTCCAAATCGCCCGTCATCACTAAGGTTAGGCATAAATAATATTGAAATTGAAGCCGTGCGCAATAAATGGCTCAACCGTTTTGAGAAAGAAAAACTATTTCTAAAACCTTCAATTGACGATGCAAAATTAGAAAGTATAAAAGCTGAAAGGCGTGATTTACCACGCTTTGCACCACATTTTTCCAACCGATTTAGAAATACTGTTTCTTACAATATTCACACCACCATCAATTTAGAACAACAGAGAAAATGCGAAAGTTTAGTTAAAGACTATATCAATACTTTGCGCTACAAAGGCATACAAAATGCTGCGGCAATGGTAATTGAAAACAGTACAGGAAAAGTGATTGCATATATCGGTTCGGCAGATTTTAATAATAATGCAGATGCCGGACAAGTAGATGGAATTCGCGCGGTACGCCAGCCGGGAAGCACACTTAAACCTTTGCTTTACGGCTTATGTTTTGATGAAGGCATTTTTACACCAAAAACAATTATTGCCGATGTGTCGAGCAATTTTGATGGTTATGTACCGGAAAATTACGACAGTAAATTTCACGGAAATGTTTCCGTAGAATATGCGCTGGAAAATTCTTTAAATATTCCCGCAGTAAAAGCTTTAAACATTCTTGGAAAAGAAAAAATGATTCTTGCTTTAAAGCAATGTGGCTTTAGCAGCATTACAAAAAATGAAAAGCGACTTGGACTTTCTCTAATTCTTGGTGGCTGTGGCGTTACTTTAGAAGAAATTAGCAATCTATTTAGAACCATTGCCAACAAAGGCGTTTACACACCAATTCACTATATTGAAAACACAAAAACCACCGCTCAAAAAGATACTATTTTAACCGCTTCTGCCACTTTTATGCTCAGTGAAATTCTTTCAAAAATTGCTCGCCCCGATTTGCCTGTGAATTGGGAGAGCAGCAAAAAACTTCCGCGCATTGCCTGGAAAACCGGCACCAGCTATGGCAGAAAAGACGCTTGGAGTATCGGCTTCAACAAAAATTACACTATAGGAGTTTGGGTGGGTAATTTCAGCAATGTTGGTGCTCCAGATTTGAATGGTGCTGCCATTGCCACGCCTTTGCTTTTTCAGCTATTCAATACGGTAGATTACAATTCGCCCAACCAATGGTTCAACATGCCGCGCGAATGTGGCATTAGAAGTGTTTGCAGCAATTCGGGTTCACCTCCGGCTTTTTTCTGCAAAAATTTAGTTACCGATTATTTTATTCCGCTGGTTTCAAGCCAAAAAACTTGCACACATTTAATTGAAATGAAAGTTGATGCCAAAGAACAAATTTCGTTTTGTAACGAATGTTTGCCGAAGGTTGGCTATAAAAAAGTGCTCTACGAAAATTATTCACCCGAAATTATTCGCTGGATGGAAGAAAACCACATTGGCTATAAAAAAATTCCACCACACAACCCTGATTGCAGCAAAATTTTTAAAAGCAATGAACCGAAAATAATTTCACCCATAAACGGCAACGAATATTATTTAGAAGAAAATAATCCGCAACCAATTTTGCTCAACTGCGAAGCTGCTGCAGATGTGGAATATGTATTTTGGTGGGTGAATAATAAATTAGTGAAAAAGGCTAAAGCAAACGAAAATGTATTTTTCGATTTGCCCGAAGGCAGTGTGAAAATTTCTTGTGCTGACGACAAAGGCAGAAACAGCAACATTTGGGTAACGGTAAAGAAGGTTAATCTTTAAGTTTTAACTTTTCTTTCCACCAAGTGTTTCATTAAGCATAATTTCGGGTTAAATTTGCAAGCAATTAGTTATTTAGCAAGCATGGAAGCTATAAATGAAGAGCAATTAAGAGAAGCCATCATTGATGTGCTGAAAACAATATACGACCCTGAAATTCCGGTGAATATTTACGACTTAGGCTTAATTTACGAAGTGAATGTGTACCCGAATTTTGAAGCTGAAATTATTATGACACTTACCTCGCCAAACTGCCCTGTGGCAGGCACTTTGCCGGGTGAAGTGGAAGAAAAAAGCAAATCGGTAAACGGCATAAAAGATGTAGCCGTTGAATTGGTTTTCGATCCCGCATGGAATCAAGATATGATGAGCGAAGAGGCAAAATTGGAATTAGGATTTATTTAAAACAATCAATAATAAAAATCAAAATACAAAAGTATGTATCCAGCAGAATTAGTAGCACCAATGAAAACTGACTTAACCGAAGTAGGTTTTAAAGAACTAACTACACCAGCCGAAGTTGATGCTGTTTTAAAAGAACAAAACGGCACTACCTTTTTAGTAATCAATTCTGTTTGCGGTTGCGCAGCAGGCTCTGCCCGCCCGGGAATTCGCGAAGCAGTAACTACAGGCGGCAAATTACCAAGCAATTTAGTAACTGCATTCGCAGGTGTAGATTCTGAAGCTGTGGCTCGTGCAAGAGAATATACCACACCTTATCCGGCATCTTCACCTTCAATGGCATTATTTAAAGATGGTAAATTGGTTCACTTTATAGAAAGACACCAAATTGAAGGCAACAACGCCCCTGCAATTGCCACGCACTTGAAAAAAGTGTTTGAACATTTTTGCTAATTATTTTATTCTTCAAATAAAGGTTACCTGCTCTTTTTATTAGAAAATTGGGCAGGTAATTTACTTTTACAACCTTTCATTTAAGATAAAGTAGAAGCAATATTTTATTTTCACCGCCCAAAGAATATTTTACAAACTAAAAGCAATGAGCAAATTTAATAAGCTGAAAGTGGCTTCGGTAAATAGAGAAACAGTGGATAGCGTAAGCGTTTCATTTGAAATACCGGAGCATTTAAAAAATCAGTATCAATATATTCCCGGTCAATATCTTACCCTAAAATTATTTGTGAATGGCGAGCAACTTAACCGCAGCTATAGCTTTTGCAGTTCACCTTTTGCAAACGAGATGATGACCATTGCCGTGAAAGAAGTGAGCGGTGGCAAAGGCTCTACATACATCAATAGAAATATAAAAGTTGGCGATGAAATTGAAGTAATGGAGCCAATGGGAAATTTTCATTCTCCGCTTTCAGCAGAAAATGAAAAGCACTATTTATTGTTTGGTGGCGGCTCAGGAATTACACCACTTTTTAGTATTTTAAAAAGTGTATTGCTTCATGAACCTAAAAGTCGTGTTACTTTATTCTACGGCAATCGCGATGAAGAAAGCATTATTTTTAAAGAGCAATTACAAGCACTTCAAGCAGAAAATAGCGATAAAGTTAAGTTGATTCACATTCTTAATTTGCCTTCTGCATTTACACCATACAGCGGTTTTTTACTCAAAGATGTTGCACTGAAACTGCTCCGCGAAAACACAGATATGAACTTTGCACAAGCCGAGTTTTTTATTTGCGGTCCGGTGCCAATGATGAAAGAGGTTGAAAGTGCCTTAACAGAGCTTTCAATTCCAAAAGCCAAAACACACATCGAATATTTTACCGAAAAAGCTGATGCCGATAAAAATGCCGCAAGTGTTGGTGCTACTAACACCGAAACTGAACCATTTAACGGAAAAGCACACGTAAAATTAATCTACGATGGCAACGAAGTAGAATTTGACATGACCGAAGATCAACTTGTACTACACGCAGCTTTAGATGCAGGTTACGACCCTCCATATTCTTGCATGGTTGCAGCTTGCTGCACTTGCCGCGCTAAACTTTTAGAAGGCAGCGTGGTGATGGACGACCGCGAGAGCCTTACTGATAGCGAGATTGCAAAAGGCTATGTACTTACTTGCCAAAGCCATCCAAAAACAAGCAACATCGTTTTGAATTACGATGTGTAGTATTTTGTTTAAATTTTATTAGCACAAAATATTGGCACATGAAGTTTAGAACCGAGATTGAAATTGAAAAATTTCCTTTTCAAATCAGCCATAAAAATCGCTTGGTCTTTATTGGTTCTTGCTTTGCCGATGAAATTGGAATGCGTTTTAAAAATTCAGGTTTTCATTCGTTGGTAAATCCTTTTGGTGTAATCTTTAATCCTATTTCCATTGCAGGAATTTTAAATGATGCAGCAAATACTTCAACCGAAATTCAGCATCATATAATTGAACACAACAGTCGCTTTTATTCACTCAAACATCACGGAAGTTTTGCATCTAATTCAAAAGCTAATTTGGAGCAACAAATTGCCGAGCAAAACAACTTGCTACATAACAATTTAAAGCAAGCTGATTTTCTATTTATCACACTTGGCACAGCCGTTACTTACAAGCATATTCAGGAAAATAAAGTAGTTGCCAATTGCCATAAATTACCCAACAATTTGTTTAATAATAATTTACTAAACATTGCTGAAGTGGTTGAAAATTTAGGCACCTCAGTAGAAAAGCTCAGACAAATAAATCCGGCCTTAAAAGTAATTTTCACGGTTAGTCCGGTGCGTTATTTTAATTTCGGTATGCACAAAAACCAACTCTCTAAAGCTACACTTTTATTAGCTGTTGAAGCCTTAACACAGCGTTTAAATAATTGCTATTATTTTCCTGCTTATGAATTGGTGATTGACGATTTGCGCGACTACCGATTTATGAAAGAAGATTTAATTCACCCAAATAAACAAGCAGTTGATTATATCTGGGGAAAAATTGAGCAAGCTTTTTTGAATGAAAACACGCTTTCACTTTGCAAAAGAGTGCAATCTTTCAACGCTATGAATAACCATAGAATGCGAGAGGAAAGCAATGAATTTAAAGAGAAAATAAAAAGTGAATACGAAGCACTAAAACAGCTTTTACCTCATTTGGCAACTGCTTAATACTGTTCATTTTCGTTAGGAAAATCGCGGCTTTTCACATCTTGAACATATTGCCCTACTGCATTTTTTATATCATCAAACAAGTTCAAATATCTGCGTAAAAAACGCGGCCTAAATTCTTGAGTAATTCCAAGTAAATCATGACTTACCAAAACTTGTCCATCGGTGCCGCCACCGGCTCCAATTCCAATGGTTGGAATTGTAATACTTTTAGAAACTTTTTCAGCCAAAGCAGCCGGAATTTTTTCTAATACCAAAGCAAAACAACCGATTTTATCTAACAAATAAGCATCTTCCAAAAGCTTCTGTGCTTCGGCTTCTTCCTTTGCGCGAACAGTATAAGTGCCGAATTTGTAAATGCTTTGTGGCGTTAAACCCAAATGCCCCATCACTGGAATTCCGGCAGTTAAAATGCGCTCTATACTTTCGCGAATTTCAGCACCGCCTTCCAATTTCACAGCATGTGCTCCTGCTTCTTTCATAATGCGAATGGCGCTTTCCAAGGCCAAGCGCGAATTTCCTTGGTAATAACCAAAAGGCAAATCAACCACAACCAAAGCGCGTTTCACTCCGCGCACCACACTCGATGCATGGTAAATCATTTGCTCTAAAGTAATAGGCAAAGTAGTTTCGTGCCCTGCCATCACGTTACTTGCAGAATCGCCCACCAAAATCACGTCCATTCCCGCAGCATCAATAATTCGTGCCATGCTGTAGTCGTAAGCCGTGAGCATAGAAATTTTTTCACCTTCGTGCTTAAACTCCATTAGTGTGTTTGTGGTAATTCGTTTTATTTCTTTATGAACGCTCATGGTGAATTTTTTTGTGCAATATTAGATATTTTGAAAGGGAAATGCTTTAGAATTGAGTACTATTTTTCGCAAGTTTTTCTAAAGCGTAACAAATTGAGTGTACAAACTTTTAAAATTCCGAAAGTGCTGTTTGCAACTTGCTTTACTATTTGTTATTTACGCCCTTTCAAACAAAAAAATAGTTGAACACAGGAATTTACTTTGAAACTGCTTGGTATTGGTTGCCTTTGTGTTTGTTGCTGGGTGCGGCTTACGCACTTCTGCTCTATTTTAAAGAAAAGAAAATAGCCGCTGCTGCCGCCAAGAGCAAATACTTTGTTTATGCAATGGCTGCATTTCGATTTTTGGCAGTAAGCATTATTGCAATTTTATTGATGAGTCCGTTTTTGAAAATGCGATTCACTAAAACTCAAAAACCCGTAGTCGTTATTTTAAATGACAATTCGGAATCAATAAAGAATAGTTTTGGCAAGCAAGATTCAGCTTTGCTACATCAAAAACTAAATAGCGTAAAAGAGAATTTAGCTTCAAAGTTTGATGTGGTTTCTTACAACTTTAGCGACAAAATAAGTGATGCAAAAGATTTTGCTTACAATGGAAAAGCTACCAATATTTCAGGTGCGCTAAACGATATTAACGAGCGTTTTCAAAATAGAAATCTTGGTGCTGTACTTTTAATAAGCGATGGAATTTACAACCAAGGCGAAAATCCAATTTATGCTAACCAGAATTTTGCAGCTAATATTTTCGCTGTTGCCTTGGGCGATACCGCTATTCAGCGCGATTTAAAATTTGCAAGTGTTCTCCACAATAAAACGGCAAATATTTCAGAACAAATTCCTTTGAAAATTGAAATTGAGGCTTCGAATTTACAAGGTAAAGTTGCAGATTTAAAAGTGGAAGAAATACAAGATTCTGCCACTTCAGTTTTATGCTATACCAAAATTGTAAATATTGGTTCGCAACAAAATTTCCAAAAATTTGATGTGATGCTTCCGGCTGCAAAAGCAGGTGTGGTGCATTATAGAGTTTCACTTTCGCAGTTGGCTGGCGAGGTAACTTACAAAAACAATGTGCGCGATGTTTTTATTGAAGTGCTTGAAAACAAGGAGCAAATTTTAATTGTTTTCAATTCACCACATCCTGATGTTGCCGCATTAAAAACAGCTATTGAAACCAACAATGCTTTTGCTGTAAAAACTATTTCAATTGATGATTTTAATGAACCTTTAAATGGTTTTAGTTTAATAATTGCACACCAATTGCCTTCGCAAAAAAACAAAGCACTTAATTTATTTTCTAAAGCAAAAGAGCTTCACAAACCAACGCTTTTTGTGCTGGGTAGCCAAACAGATTATGCAGCGCTAAAGCAATGGCAGCGCGTGGTTGACGTTTCACCTTCCAGCAGTATGCAGAATGAAGTTACGGCAGTTTTTAATCCTAACTTTTCACTGTTTACGGTAAGCAATTCTACCATTGAAGCTATCACAAAATTTCCTCCACTTTCGGTTGCATTTGGGAACTTTAAAACTGAAGCAGGCTCGAGTGCTTTTCTATTGCAGAGAATAAATAGCGTAAAAACAGATTTTCCACTCATTGCATTTTTCGAAGTTGGCGAAGATAAACAGGCTTGCATTTTAGGTGAAGGAATTTGGCGCTGGCGTTTATACGATTTTATGCAAAACAAATCGCAAGATGCCACAAACGAAATTATCACTAAAACGGTTCAACTACTAAGTGCAAAAACCGATAAGCGACCATTTAGAGTTGCGCTCCCAAAGAATATTTTTAATGAAAACGAACAAGTAACTTTTGATGCACAACTTTTTAATGCCAACTACGAAGCGGTGAACGAACCCGAAGTTCATATGACAATAAAAAGTAGCGATGGAACAGTTTTTAATTTTCCATTTGCTCGCACTGCTAACGGCTACAATTTGAATACTGGAAGTTTACCCGTAGGGAATTATTCTTATACTGCAAAAACAAATTTGGGAGGAAAAACACTTTCCGCAACAGGTAAGTTTAGTGTGAGTCCACTACAATTAGAAACTACGCGCACACGTGCCGATTATGAATTGATGCTGCAATTGGCAGCAAAACACAATGGCAAAACTTATGCACTACAGAATCTTGAAAAAAGCGCTGAAGATATACTCGCTTTAGATTCTTTAAAACCTGTAATTTTTGATAATTACATTACCGAAAATGCCATTAACTTAAAATGGATTTTTGCTTTGCTAATAGCGCTTTTCAGTTTAGAATGGTTTGCTCGAAAATATCTCGGAGCATATTAATTTCCTCTATTTTGTGCAGCCTGTAAAGTGTTCAGCAATAACGAAACAACCGTCATTGGCCCCACTCCGCCCGGCACTGGAGTAATGTAACTGCACTTTGGTGCAACTTCATCAAATTTCACATCGCCTTTTAAACTAAAACCAGATTTTTTTGAAGTATCTGCAACGCGCGTAGTTCCTACATCAATCACTACAGCACCTTCTTTCACCATTTCACCGGTAAGAAATTCGGGCTTGCCTAATGCTGCAATAATAATATCGGCACGCAAGGTTTGTTCTTTTAAATTTTGTGTTTTGCTATGGCAAACAGTAACTGTTGCATTGCCTGTTTTACTTTGGTTGCTGAGCAAAATACTTGCAGGGCGGCCAACAATATTACTTCTGCCAATTACTACTACATTTTTACCTGAAGTTTCAATATTGTAATGCTCTAAAAGTTTGGTAATACCAAGCGGTGTAGCACTTACAAAAGTTGGCAAACCCAAAGTGAGTTTTCCAACATTCACAGGGTGAAAACCATCTACATCTTTTTCCGGTTTCACAGCAAGCAAAACTTTATCGGCATTGATGTGTTTAGGCAAAGGAAGCTGAACAATAAAACCATCAATCTCATTGTTGTTATTCAGATTTTCAACTTCGTTCAAAAGAAACTCTTCGGTAATATTATCGTCAAAATGGAGCAAGGTTGATTTAAAACCTACTTGCTCGCATGCTTTTACTTTGTGCCCAACGTAAGTTAAACTTCCACCATCATTTCCAACTAAAATTGCTGCTAGGTGAGGCGCACGATTTCCTCTTGCCGTGAATTGATTTACTGAATCTGTAATTTGATTTTTTATTGCTTCTGATACTGCCTTTCCGTCAATTAATTTCATGGTGCGAATATAGAAATTCAAATTAGGGAGAAACTTTATTGTAAATAAAATTCAATCTCTTATCCACTACAAACCGTTTTCACAGCAACTCGTCAGCCGGATTCCAAAAAACTTTTTCAAAATTTTGCACGGTATCTTTTTCGATTTTCACACCTTCTTTTTCCAGTAGTTCTTGCATAAGTGTTGGCGTTGTGAAATGAAATTTTCCGGTGAGCAATCCATTTCTATTTACTACGCGCTGTGCCGGCACATGTGGAATTGCTGCATGTGAAGCATTCATGGCCCAGCCAACCATTCGGGAGCTTTTGCCTGTTCCTAAATATTTTGCGATAGCGCCATAAGTAGAAACTCTGCCTTTGGGAATTAAACGCACAACGGCAAAAACATCTTCAAAAAAAGAATGTCTATCGAAACTGTTTTTGGCTTTCACAGCTTTTTAAAATGGCTTTTAAATTTAAGCAATTCGCTTACATCGCTCACTTTTATTTTTCCTGTAATGAAAGCCCATTGCGGACTTAAATCGCCATTTTCCAATGCTTCGTAATCTTTGGCTTTTGCTTTTATTTCGCAATCGGCATCGCCCTTTAAACCTTCGGTAACTTTCACCTTTTTGTTTTTAAGTAAAACCGTGAAGTCTCCTCCCCCATCGCCACTTAATATAAAATGAAAAACTTTTTCCTCATTCTCATCAATTTCATCTGTAGCTATGCGTTTCTCAAAGCTTTTAATCATTTCAGATGCTCTCATTGGCTTAGTTATATTTATTTTTGAAATATTGCAAAAGAACGTTTGCTGAAACTTTTTCTTGTGTTCCTTCTTTTAAATTTTTTACTGTAAGCATTTGTGTTTCAACTTCTTCGCTTCCCACAATTACAGCAAACTGAATTTGCTTTTTATTGGCATAATCTAACTGCTTTCCAAGCTTGCTAACTGTTGGATAAATTTCAGCAGAAACGTTGCCACTTCTTAATTTTTGAAGTTCTTTGAAAGCGAAATTTTGAGTTACTTCATCAAAGTGGCAAAAC
This sequence comes from Bacteroidetes bacterium 37-13, assembly GCA_001897535.1. Classification (GTDB taxonomy): domain Bacteria; phylum Bacteroidota; class Bacteroidia; order Chitinophagales; family LD1; genus UBA7692. The sequence continues at coordinate 83,520 of MKTC01000006.1, forward strand.
AAAACTTGCGTTCCTGATTTTAAATTTTCAGGAAATAAATTCAGTTCTTCCATGATATCGAAAATTCTTTCTACTCCAAAGCTAATGCCAACTCCCGTAAGATTTTTTCCACCAAAAATTTCGGTTAAATTATCGTAGCGCCCACCGCTGCCAATGCTGCTTCGCAAGCTGCCTGAATTATTTTTTGCTTCGATAATAAATCCGGTATAATAATCTAAGCCGCGCGCAAGCGATAAATCAATTTTAATTGGTGCATTTGGAGCAACAGAAAGAGCTGTGTTTATTACGGTTTCCAACTCTTCAATGCCAAGTTCTCCGATTGAAATCCCTATAAAAAATTGCTTGAGTTGTTGCAAGATACTTTCGTTTGTTCCATTCAAGTTTAAGTATGTTGCCAACACATCAATTTGCTGTTGCGAAAAGCCTTCTTGCAAGAGTGTTTCAAATACTTTTTCTTTCTCAACCTTATCTAATTTATCAATGGCAACTGCAAGCACTGAAAACTGCGCGGCACAATTCATTTTTTCTGCTAACGCTGCTAATATTTTTCGGTTAGAAATTTTCAACTCTACTTCATGTAAACCAAGCTTAGCAAATGCTTCAGTAAAAATTAAAATTAACTCCACTTCGTTTAGCAAACCTGCACTGCCAATTATATCTGCATCGCACTGATAAAATTCTTGATAGCGACCTTTCTGTGGTCTATCAGCACGCCACACTTGCCCAATATGAAACCTACGAAAAGGGAAAGCTAATTTATCTTGATGCTGAACCACATATCGCGCCAAAGGCACAGTGAGGTCGTAGCGCAAACCTTTTTCAGCAATATGTTTTAGTGCTGCTGAAGATTTTACTTCTGCTAAAATTTCTGATGGAACATTCTTTAAAAAATCTCCACTGTTTAATATTTTAAAAAGTAGCTTATCGCCCTCATCGCCATACTTTCCGGTAAGTGTTTCCAAACGTTCTATTGCCGGAGTTTCTATTTGCTGAAATCCATATTTTGAAAAAACTTTTGTAATTGCTTCAAACAAAAAATTCCGTTTCGCAACCTCTTCGGGTAAAAAATCGCGTGTGCCTTTGCTAAGCGTAGGTTTTATCTTCTCCATGTGGCGAAAATATACAGGTTTTACAAATGCTTAGTTTTTAATTAGCAGATGCTTGTAGTTATTGGTTTTACACTTCACATTCAGCAAATAAATTCCAGAATCGGTTGATGAAATATCTACCATTTTCTCACTGCCGTTTGTAATTATTTTACCGCTTAAATCTTGTACCGTCCAGCCTTCAAATTCATCATTTTTAATTTCAAAATGCCAAATTCCGAAAGATGGATTTGGGTAAACAGAAAAGTTTAAATCGCTATTTAATTTTGTAATTCCAAGCGGAGGTGCACAAGCAGTAAAACCCATAATTTCGTCCCACAAGTCCAGCTTAGTTTTGAGCAGCTTGCATTGACTTCCGTTTGGCGTAGCTTTCAATTCCATATAGCAATCGCTTGCTGCTTCGTACTGAACCCAATTGGGAAAATTGCTGCCATTAGGATTTCCCGTTTTAGCAAAATTCGTCCAATAATTTCTCATCAAGGTTTGCATAGAATCATCAGATGGCTTCAACAAATTTCCTTGTCCAAAAGTTGCGTTTTCAAGGTTATTAAAAACATACAGCAATTCAATGCCGTGATAAGAGCCATAAGGCGCTAATTGTGGCAATGTGTTGGCGTAAGTAAAATAGTAGCGCCAAACCGGCTGCTGTTGATTCATGCTCACACATCGCGCAGTTCTGCGAACAGAAGTAGTAAACTGCGCATCAGACAAAATATTTACATAAGATTTTCGCGCATCAGTATTATTGTTTCCAGGAGGATAAAGTGCTAAAATTTGCGTGCGATATGCTGCTGGCACATAAAGATTTACTAAAGCAGTAACCATTGTTGGCGTAACTACCGGAGGCACCGAAAGACTCATTTCGTCTTTGTTTGAACCAATAAGCAGTGTGGCATTATTAAAGTTTCCACTTGTAAAATATGGTGTAGGCATTTGAGTAAAAACTACGCCATCTAATGTAGGTTGAAAATTTTGTTGCACTACGCCACCTTGTAGCGGAGAAGGTCCGTTGCGAACCACAATTGAATCTGCCGGAAGTGAACGTAAATAGGCAACTTTTTGCGCATCAGTTCCAGAAATATTAGCAAAGCTATTCACAAAAGAATTGCCTTTGTTTTTTGCATCAGCATAGGTAGTTAAATTTGGGACTGCGCTTTGTATTCCTATTTTATGAAACAGTCCACTTGCCATGTGTGTAATCATTAAATTACCTGCATTAATGCCTCCTGCGCTTTCACCAAACACCATTACGTTAGCTGCGTCTCCTCCAAATTTTTCTATGTTATTTTTCACCCATTTCAATGCTAAAATTTGATCTAAAACTGCATAGTTTCCGCTTTTGCCATACTGGTTTTCTACATCTAAACCCTGATATACCAAATAGCCCAAAGCGCCTAATCTATATTGAATGGTAACTACAACCACATCGCTACGCTCTGCCATATTTTTCCCAAAGAAAACAGGTGTGTTTCCTGCCGAATCGCAAGCGCTGCCTTGTTGGTTTCCGCCACCATGAATAAACACCATCACAGCGCGTTTACTACTGTCTAACTTTGGTGTCCACACATTCAAATACAAACAGTCTTCGCTTCCTTTTAACTTGCCGGCAGTGTCTAGTTGCGTGCGTTCAATTTGTACACAAGCTGGTTTAAAAGAAGTAGTTCGCAAAACACCTTGCCACACATCAGGATTTTGCGGGGCGCGCCATCGCAAACTATCTACTGGAGGTTTAGCAAATGGTATTCCTAAAAACTGAAATACATTTCCATTTTTAGAACCTTCAACGACTCCAAATTGAGTAGTTACTTGATTTTGTGCAAAGATATAATGTACATTTACTGTAAGAAATACAACAAAGAGAATTTGATATAAATTTTTCATACAATTATTTTGTAGCACTATAAAAATAGCCGCTTTATTTTTATCTAAACTACAAACAAGAGAAGAAATTCTACTGCACTTCTTTCTTACTTAAATCTTGCCAGTACCTGCGCCACTTATCAAGCACGGTTTTAAAATCGGGAGGGAGTTCTTTTTCAAAAAACATTTCTTTTCCTGTAACCGGATGCTTAAATCCAAGTTCGGCTGCGTGTAAGGCTTGGCGCGGCAATATTTCAAAACAATTATCTATAAACTGTTTGTATTTGGTATGAATAGTTCCTTTTAAGATTTTATTTCCTTCGTAGCGCACATCACCAAAAAGTGTATGCCCGATGTGTTTCATGTGCACGCGGATTTGGTGTGTGCGTCCTGTTTCAAGTTTACATTCAACTAATGAAACATAATTTAGTCGCTCCAAAACTTTATAGTGCGTAATAGCATGTTTCCCAAAAGAGCCATCGGGAAAAACTTCCATCTGCATTCTCTGGCGTGTGTGCCTTCCTATATTTGCTTCCACAGTTCCTTCTGTTTCTTCAAAATCGCCCCACGCTAAAGCCACATATTTGCGCTGTGTAGTTCGGTCGAAAAATTGCTTTGCCAAATGTGCTAATGCTTGTTCAGTTTTGGCAATCACCATTACTCCGGTAGTATCTTTATCCAAGCGGTGAACCAATCCGGGTCGGTAAGGTTCATTCGATGGCGGTAATTGCTCAAAGTGATACATGGCAGCATTGATAAGTGTGCCACGCGGATTTCCTAATCCTGGGTGAACCACCAAATTTGCCTGTTTGTTTATCACCATCAGGCTTTCATCTTCATAAAGTATTTCTAACGGAATATTTTCCGGTGTAAGGTCAAAACTTTCGCTGCTTTTAGGAAAAATAAGCAGTATGCTATCGTTTGGGCGAATTTTGTAATTGCTTTTTACCGCTTTGCCATTCACCAAAATATTTCCCGCTTCGGCAGCGTATTGAATTTTAGTACGGCTGATGTTACTCGTGAGTCGGCTGGCTAAGAATTTGTCAATTCTTTCGGTTTGTTGTCCTCCATCAATTTTTATAGTAACTTCTTGCAGCAAATCATCACCTGCTGCATTGTTTTCTTCAATTTCTAATTCTTCGGTTTCGCTCATTTTATTTGAAGCCTTTTAAATCATCTTTGGTTACAGCGCTCACTCCTACTCTTTTGCAAACTTTAGATGCTACATGGTTTGTAAAGCGGCAAATATTGTACAAATCCATTTTATGAACCATTGCTAAAGCTGCTGCTGCAATTACGGTATCGCCCGCGCCACTCACATCGGCAGCATTTATTGGTTTGGCTGAAACCAACTCGCTTTCTCCGGCTTCATTGCTGTAAAAAGCACCGTATTGCGAAAGTGTAAGCAATAGATTTCTAAACCTATTTTTGCGTTTCAATTCTTCCGCAGCTTCGTTGAGTGATGTAGAATCTTTTGGATTTATTTTCATTTGCAGAGCAGTAGAAAGTTCCTTTAGATTTGGTTTAAAAAGCGATACATTTTGGTATTCAAAAAAGTTCTTTTCTTTTGGATCTACCGCTACTAAAATATTGAGTTTGGTTGCTAAAAGCAAGGTTTGCTTTATCACTTTTTTGGTGAGTACACCTTTGTTGTAATCTTGCAGAATAATAATGTCTATTTTCTCTTTACGAAGAATTTCGTTGAGCTTGGTTAGCAGCAGTTCTTCTTCCGGTTTTGAAATATCGTCTGTAATTTCTTCATCGTAGCGCATCACCTGTTTATCTTCATCAAAAATTCTGGTTTTCACGGTTGTTGGGCGTTCTTCACTAAAAATAAAGTGGTTGTTTTTTAAACCATTTTCGCGCAAAATTTTTAATAATTCTTTGGCATAATTATCATCGCCAACCACTGTGAGCAAATGCGGTTTCGCTCCCAAGCCTTTCACATTAAGTGCCACATTTGCCGCCCCGCCTGCTTTCATTTCTTTGGAGTCAATTTCTACAACCGGAACCGGTGCTTCTGGTGAAATTCTATTTATTTCACCAAACAGGTAATTATCTACCATTACATCGCCTACTATTAAAACCTGAGTTTTTGAAAAGTTTGGAAGTTTCAATGCTGCCGAAGTGTTTTTTGTTGTTTTAAAATTTTCGGCTGCGAAAGAACAATTTTAGTTTGAAGATTTGAACCAAAATTTTGCAATGTGATTAACTTCGCTCCATAAAAAATAAAAAGCCCCGATGCTTATCACATCGGGGCGGTTACCATATTTTGAATTATGGCAACAAAAATCAACAGCGCTGCAAATGTAGCAAGTTCGCTCAACCTTACTTTACATTTAACACATAATCTTTTTTTTATCTTTTAAACTATTGATATTCAAACATTTAAAATCATAATTTTTTATTCTGCGTGCATTAACAACTGTTAAATATTTAACAGTTCTAATCTTACTTAATTAAAATAAAAGAATAATATATTTTTGCTTTTATGGAACAAAATAAGCCTTTGAGGTTTCGTTTTCACGGCTCGGGCAGCACACTTTTGGTTATCTATTTTTTGAACTTAATTTTCATCATACTCACACTTGGGTTTTATTATCCGTGGGCGCGGGCAAAGCTTATTCGCTATATGTATGGCGAAGTTGAGTTTGAGGAAAACCGTCTTCAGTTTCATGGCACTGGCAACGAAATGTTTTTAGGTTTTTTAAAAGCCGTTTCGCTTGTGGCACTTCTTTATGCGCTGTTGCTTGCTACACAATTAACCAACTTCGATTGGATTCGTTTAGCAGGAATTTTCTTTTTTCTTTTAGCATTTGCCATCATGATTCCATTTGCTATTCATGGAGCATTGCGCTATCGCTTGAGTCGATCTTCATATCGAGGCATACATTTTGGCTATCGCGGTGAATTAAAACCGTTGGCTATGATTTTTATTAAAGGTATTTTTCTCTCAATAGTTACACTTGGCATTTACTTGTCTTGGTTTGAAGTAGAATATAGAAAATATACTCTCGGCAAAATTCGTTTAGGCAATGCAACTTTAGCTTACAACGGCAATGGCGCAGAACTTTTTCTCATAAATTTGAATGGTGTTGTATTTACTATTTTAACCTTAGGAATAGGTTTGTTTTGGTTCTTAAAGCAACGAAACCATTACTACATCAATAATATAGAAGTTCTTCAAAACAGTAATATCTACAACCTTAAAACTCAAATAACAGTTACCGATATTTTTACTGCAACCATTTTCACCTATGCAACCATTCTCACTTTAGGTTTAGCTTTGCCTTGGGCAGTTATCTTTAGCTACAAAATTTATATCAACAATATTTCTATTGAAAATGGTTTCAATCCAAATACTTTGGAGCAAACCGAAGAAGAATACAACGATGCCACAGGCGATGATTTAACCGATATGCTGGATATTGGAGTGATGTAACTATTAGCTTTATACTTTTTTTAAGAAAAATTCAGGTTTTAAACATTATTTTTCCCAAACAACCGTTTGGTAAAAACAAAACTTTACCTACTTTTGATACTTCATAACATTTATTTAAAATCTTATTCTTTTTCAAAATATAAAATATAAAACATAACAAATAGCAAAATGGAAACAGCTAATCCAACAAAAACAGTTTTAAAAGGCGGAGAATTTCTAATTAAAGAAGTTCCTGCACAAAGCATCACCATTAAAGATGAAATTACAGAAGAGCAAAAAATGTTTGGTCAAACTACCGAAGATTTCATCACTAATCGAGTTCATCCAAATGTTCAAAAAATAGATAAAGGCGACCACCAATTGGTGATTCAACTTTTAAATGAATCTGCGGAGCTTGGTTTGTTAGGCGCTTCTGTGCCTGAGCAATATGGCGGAATGGGAACAGACTTAGTTACCGATACCGTAATTAACGAAGAAATTGGAAAAGGGCATTCGTTTGCAGCAGCTTTTGCAGCTCATACAGGAATTGGAACTTTGCCGATTTTATATTTCGGAACGCAAGAGCAAAAAGACAAATATTTACCAGGCTTGGTAAGTGGTGAATTAAAAGCTGCTTATTGCTTAACAGAACCTGGCTCAGGTAGCGATGCTTTAGGCGCACGCTCAAAAGCAGTACTTTCCGAAGATGGAAAATACTACACTTTAAACGGGCAAAAAATGTGGATTACCAACGGTGGATTTGCTGATATTTTTACCGTGTTTGCAAAAATTGATGGAGAAAAATTTACAGGCTTTATTGTAGATGCAAAAAGCGAAGGAATTTCTTTAGGCAGCGAAGAAGACAAACTGGGAATTAAAGGCTCATCAACTCGTCAAGTATTTTTTAATAACGTGAAAGTGCCTGCTGAAAATGTTTTGGGCGAAATTGGAAAGGGACATAAAATTGCATTTAATGTTTTAAATATCGGTCGCTACAAACTTTGTGTTTTAGCATTGGGCGGATCTAAAAAAACAACTTCAGTTGCCGTAAACTATGCTAACGAACGCATTCAATTTGGTGTGCCAATTTCTTCTTTCGGAGCAATTAAACACAAGTTGGCAGAAATGGCAATTAAGGCTTACGTATGCGAATCTGCAACTTACCGTACTGCCGGAGATATTGACCAAATGATTGAAGCACTTGCCGCAAAAGGCACAGATCGCGTACAAGCAAAATTGATGGCTGCTGAAGAATATTCAATTGAATGTGCCATTTTAAAAGTATTTGGCTCAGAAGTTTTAGATTATGTGGTTGATGAAGCTGTTCAAGTATTTGGTGGCACAGGTTTTAGCGAAGAATATCCAGTAGCACGCGCTTACCGCGATTCCCGTATCAATAGAATTTTTGAAGGCACGAATGAAATCAACCGTTTGTTAAGCGTTGGTCAGTTAGTGAAGAAAGCGCTAAAAGGCGAATTAGATTTAATGACTCCTGCACTTGCCGTACAAAAAGAATTGATGAGCGTGCCAGACTTTGGTAGCGATGGCAACGAAAGCTATTTTGCCGCAGAATGGAAAGCAATTAAAAATGCCAAAAAAGCTATTTTGATGACTGCCGGAGCTGCCGTACAAAAGTTCATGCAGAAGTTAGAAAAAGAGCAAGAGGTAATTATGAATATTGCCGATATGCTTATTGAACTTTACGCTTGCGAATCTGCACTGTTACGCGTTGAGAAATTGGTAAATACAAAAGGCGCTGAAGCTTGCAGTTTGCAAATTGACATTGTAAAAACTTACCTAAGCGATGCAATGGAAAGAATTAACCTTTCGGGCAAACACGCGGTAACAGCTTTCAATGATGGCGATGTGTTGCGCATTATGCTTATGGGATTAAAGCGCTATACTAAATACGAATCGTTCAATACTATTGCCGCTCGCAGAAGAATTGCAGACAAAATGATTGAAGAAAATAGCTACTGTTTCTAAAAAAATAGAAATAAATTATTAGCCCTGTATTGTGGTATCAAAACACAATTCAGGGCTTTTTATTTTAACCAAAATCAATTGCTTAAAGCGTTGCTTGCCAAGTTGTTTTCCCCACCTTATTACGGCTAAACTTCCGCAAGACCAACAACGCTTTTTTTAGATTTTTCATAAAACAAAAAAAGTTTAGTGAAACGTGTTTCACTAAACTTTTTTCAAACCATTGCCTGTATTCGTTTTTAGCCGATTTTACCAACTATTTTTCAGTAATATGCCATTATTTTTAGAACCTAATCTATCAACTATAAAATTATTGCTATTGTAAGTACGCCAACTTGCTTTCAGGTTTCTCTCTAAAAACCTTTAAGTCGACTTAATACTTACTCCACCTACTTCCTGCTATAATTCGGAGCTTCTTTGGTAATGCTTATATCATGCGGATGCGATTCGGCAAAACCCGCAGCAGTAATGCGCACAAACTGTGCTTTTTGCAATGCCGCAATATTTTTTGCTCCGCAATAACCCATTCCGGCACGTAAACCTCCAATATATTGATACATCACTTCGCTCACGCTTCCTTTATATGGTACTCTGCCCACAATTCCTTCGGGAACTAATTTCTTTATATCATCTTCCACATCTTGGAAATAGCGATCTTTTGAACCTTCTTTCATTGCTTCTACGCTGCCCATGCCGCGATAGCTTTTAAATTTTCTTCCTTCGTAAATTATCGTTTCGCCCGGGCTTTCATCTGTGCCGGCAAAAATACTTCCTGCCATTATGGTATCGGCTCCTGCGGCAATAGCTTTCACAATATCTCCGGTGTAGCGAATTCCGCCATCGGCAATAATTGGCACTCCGGCTTTTTTAGCAGTTTTGCTCGCTTCGTAAATAGCTGAAAGCTGAGGCACTCCTACTCCGGCAACAATTCTGGTAGTGCAGATAGAACCAGGTCCCACTCCTACTTTCACACCATCAACTCCAGCTTCAATCAGTGCTTTTGCACCTTCGGCAGTAGCCACATTTCCACCAATAATTTCTAAGTTCTTAAAAACTTGTTTAGCTTTTTTAATTGTGGTTAGCACACCTTTTGAATGTCCGTGAGCCGTATCAATACAAATTACATCAACGCCCACATTTACCAAAGCTTCCATACGTTCCAGCATATCGGCAGTAACGCCAACAGCCGCGCCACAAAGCAATCTTCCCAAGCTATCTTTTGCAGCAGATGGATTATTTCTAACCTTCAAAATATCTTTGTATGTAATTAAGCCTACCAGTTTCCCTGATTTATCGGTAACAGGTAGTTTTTCAATTTTATATTGCTCTAAAATTTCTTCTGCTTTTTTCATACTTGTTCCTTTTGGAGCAGTATGCAAATCCTCTTTAGTCATTATTTCAATCACCTTGCGCTTCTCATTTTTTTCAAATCGAAGGTCGCGATTGGTGAGAATACCAATAAGTTTTCCAGCTTTATCTACTATTGGAATACCGCCAATTTTATTTTCACTCATCAGCCTTAGCGCATCAGCAACTACAGCATCTTCGCCAAGCGTGAGCGGGTCAATTATCATTCCGCTATCGGCACGTTTCACTTTGCGCACCATTTCGGCTTGAGCTTCTTTCTTCATATTTTTATGAATCATACCAATGCCGCCAACGCGTGCAATAGCTATTGCCATTGCGGTTTCTGTTACCGTATCCATTGCAGCAGAAACTAATGGAATATTGATGCTAAGATTACGAGTTAGTTTGGTTGAAATATTTACTTCGCGCGGAAGAATTTCAGAAAATGCGGGAACTAAAAGTACATCATCAAATGTTATTCCCTCGTAGCTGAACTTATTGTCAGGAATTTTACTTGCCATGCGCAAACCTACATTTTTTTTTGAACCATAAAACAGGGATTTGCATTTCTACAAAAAATTAAAAACACTTAACGAACAAAATATTATTGAATTGGTTTTCTAATTGGTATGAAAAAAAATACTTCATTTGCCGCTCTTTATACAAAATCTAAATAAGACAAGTGAAACATTTCTTTTTAATCTTCTTATCAATATGTGGTTTATGGAGCAATACCTTTGCCAATAACGAGCATGTAAGAAGCATGGTTCACACCTTAGATTATTTAGCTCGCGACTACCACCGCGCAGTTGAAAATGGCAAAATAATAGACCAAGCCGAGTACGAAGAAATGCAAGATTTTAGTGCTTCGCTCGCTAAACAAGTTGCAGAATTACATCTCGCAGCACAAGATTCTACCGCAATAGAAATAAACAATATTAAATTGCTAATTGAAGCAAAAGCAGCAACTGTGGTAGTTGCCGAAAAAGCAAATGCACTGCGTAAAAAGCTAATTGCAACTTACAAAGTAACTACCGCGCCAACAGTTTATCCTAACATTAAAAATGGTAAATTACTTTACCAAGCAGAATGCGCAAGTTGCCATGGTGAAAATGGCTTTGGCGATGGCATTGCCGGCAAAGGATTAGTTCCCGAACCGCGCAATTTCCACGAAGTTGAAGCAATGCGCTTATTGAGTCCATTTTCGGTTTTTAACACCATAAGAGTAGGAATTGAAGGAACTGGAATGGTTGCAAATACCAAACTCACAGACGATGAAGTTTGGGATTTGGCTTTCTACACTCTATCCATGCGACACAAAAATGTTGAGAATAATAAAATTCCTCAACTCAACCTAAGCGAAATTGCCATTTTACCCGATGAAGAACTAGAAGAAGAAGGCTGGAGTGTAGCACAAATTGCAGCATTGCGCAACCGCTTACCCGAAAACGCCAACAACATGTTTTTATCGCGTGCCGAAGAACTTTTAAAAGAAGCTTTAGCAGCATACAAAAACGCTGATGTAAAAACTGCTGAGCGCTTAGCTATTGCAGCATACTTAGAAGGTGTGGAACCTGTAGAAATTCACCTAAAAAAAGTAAATGAAGATGCGGCAGAAGATGTAGAAGAAAATGTAACGAAAGTACGCCTGCTCATTGGCAAAAAAGCTCCCTTAAAAGAAGTTGAAGATGCCACAGCAACAGCACTTTTGTCCATTAAAACTGCAACAACTGCCTTAGAAGAAAGTGGCGTTTCGTTTTGGATGGCATTTTCGCTTACCTTAATTATCCTTTTGCGTGAAGGTTTAGAAGCGTTTCTAATTATTATGGTTTTATTGGTTATTTTAAGCAAGGCAGGCTTAAACGACCGAAAAAAATATGTGCATTTAGGTTGGATTGCGGCAATTGTTCTCGGCACTGTTTTGTGGTTACTAAGCGGCAAACTCATACAATCCAGCATGTCGCATGTGGAACTTATGGAAGGCATTATTGGCTTAACAGCAGTATTTGTGCTTGTATATGTCGGGTTTTGGCTTCACCGAAAAAGCAAAGCAGATGAGTGGCGCAAATACGTTTCCGATTTAGTCGCCAAAGCCAATGGAGGCGGTAGCATTTGGGGCTTGGCTTCACTTTCTTTTATTGTTGCCTTCCGCGAAGTGTTTGAAAGCCTGCTATTTCTTTCAGCACTACAAGTACAAAGCAAAGGCACACAATCGCTTGCACTTGGTAGTGGCATAGCCGTGGCGGCAGTTATTATTCTTGTGCTTGCCTTTCTATCTTTAAAATATTCAGCCAAGCTACCGATACAGAATTTATTTAAAATTTCAGCCTTCACTATTAGCTTATTGGCATTTGTTTTAGCTGGAAAAAGCATTCACTCTTTTCAAGAAGCAGGTTTAGTTTCTATCCACAAATTACCAATTCCAGCCTTTGACATACTAGGTATTTTTAATACTTGGGAAACCATTGGCGCACAAGTTTTAGTGCTTGTTGTTATTTATATTTTACAACAGATAATAACAAAAAAGTGATAAGGTTTTGAATTTTAAATAATAAAGTTTACATTCGCACCTCCAAAAAATTAAATTCAAAAGAAATATGCTAATAGTAGATGCAAGAGAATCTGAAAGCATTGACAGAGCTTTAAAAAAGTACAAAAAGAAATTTGAAAAAGCAGGTATTTTGCGTGAATTGCGCAACCGCCAAACTTTTAAAAAGAAAAGTGTAGAGCGCAGAAACGAAGTTTTGCGTGCTGCTTACCACGAAAAATTAAAAAGAGAACAATTAGGTTAATTCCCATTCAGTTCCTTTTTCAATTAAGAAATTTCAGGTTAATAACAAATAGGCTGAAACCCATTGCAGGAAACTGCAAAGGGTTTTTTTGTTTTACCAATGTAGCTTATTCATTAACTTTATCCTCATCAATGTTTTTCTTACAAGTATTATTTGCCAACAAAACTTTTCGTTATTAAATGAAAACAAAAGCAATACATAAAGATAAAGTTTCAATAATCACTTTAGGTTGTTCCAAAAACTTAGTGGATAGCGAAGAAATGATGGCGCAGCTTCAGCACGGAGGCTACGATGTGCGGCACGATAAATGGACACGCGGCAGAAATATTGTAATCATTAATACTTGCGGCTTTATTGATAAAGCTAAGGAAGAAAGCATCAACACCATTTTAGAATATGCCGAAGCCAAAACAGCAGGAAAAATTGAAAAACTCTATGTGAGCGGCTGCCTTAGCGCTCGCTACAGAGATTCTTTAGAAGAAGAAATTCCCGAAGTTGATGCCTACTTCGGCACAGGCGAATTGCCGCGATTACTCAAAACACTCAAAGTAGATTACAAGCGCGAACTCGTAGGCGAGCGCAGCATTACCACTCCCTCGCACTTTGCTTATTTAAAAATTAGCGAAGGCTGCAACCGAACTTGTTCATTTTGCGCCATACCACTTATGCGCGGCAAACACCAATCTAAAACCATTGAAGACGTAGTAACCGAAGCCCAAAAATTAGCCGAAAAAGGAGTAAAAGAAATTATGCTCATTGCGCAAGAACTTACTTTCTACGGTTTAGATATTTACAAAAAAAGAATGTTACCGGAATTGCTTCACCAACTTAACAAAGTTGAAGGCATAGAATGGATTAGGCTGCATTACGCCTACCCTGCTCAGTTTCCTTTAGAAATTATTGATGCTATGGCTGAATGCAATAAAGTGTGCAAATACTTAGATATGCCGCTACAACACGCTTCGGATAATGTACTAAAAGCCATGCGCAGAAATATTTCTTTAGAAGAAACAAAAAATTTAATAACAACTATTCGCGAAAAAATACCAGGTATTGCCATTAGAACAACCATGCTTGTTGGCTTCCCGGGCGAAACAGAACACGATTTTGAATTGCTGAAAGAATTTATTCGAGAAATGCAGTTTGAACGCTTGGGGGTTTTCACTTACTCGCACGAAGAAAGCACGCGTGCTCATAAATTGGAAGACGATGTGCCGCAAGAAGTAAAAGAAAACCGCGCTGCCGAACTTATGGAAGTGCAAGAAGAAGTTTCTGCCATACTAAATCAGAAAAAAATTGGCAAAACCTTTAAGACTTTAATTGATAGAAAAGAAGGCGGGTTTTACATTGGCAGAACTGAATTTGACAGCCCTGAAGTGGATAACGAAGTACTGATAAAAGTTGATGGCATAAAATTAAGCATTGGTAGTTTTGTAGAGGCAAAAGTGTTTGATGCCGATGCTTTCGATTTACACGCTACGGTAGCAAACTAATCTCTATTTTAGCACTACTCAATTTACATTTCCAAATGAAAAAAATAGCCATGTTTCCGGGTTCTTTCGACCCAATTACTTTAGGACACGAAGATATTTTGCTGCGCGCTTTACCTTTGTTTGACGAAGTGTATGTTGCCATTGGCGAAAACTCACAAAAAAATTCACTTTTTCCGTTGGAAACTCGCTTGCGTTGGATAAAAGAAATATTCAAAAATGAAGCTAAAATTCATGTAGAATCTTTTAGTGGATTAACCATAAATTTCTGTAAAGAAAAAGGTGCCAACTATATTTTACGCGGCATTCGATCCGCTTCCGATTTTGATTACGAAAAAACGATTGCACATCTTAACAAAGCAATGCTTCCCGAAGTTGAAACCATTTTAATTCTTTCTAAACCGGAACTTTCCTCCATTTCCTCAACTATTGTGCGCGAAATAATTAGAGGAAAAGGAAATGTAGAAAAATTTGTACCCGCAGCAATAGCAAATGAAATGACAATATGATAAAGCAATTTTTAATTCTTTTCTCCTTATTTGTTTCTATTGGCGCTACTGCCCAACTTGATTCGTTACCAAGCGATAAAGATTTAGGAAGGCAACACATCAATGAACTTAGAAACGGTGGCGCATTGGTGGTGCGCTTAAAAGCCAGAACAAAAACGATTTCTGCTTATCTTTCTTCAGGCAATAAAAGTGTGGCAGATAGAATTCACGAAGAAGACACGAAACTCAATAAAAAAATTGTAGAAGCATTTGTAAATGAATTTAGATTCTGTCCTGTTTATTTTATTTACGCCAATGCTTCGCGCCAACTTATCAATGATGGCAAAGCTGAGTTTCTTAACAGCCAACTGCAAGTAGATACAAGCATTCACTTAAAAACTGAAAATTTTCTATTGTTAGATTATGGTACTTCAATGCTAAATGAAAGCACCAACAGCTACAACTACACTTACGGACACACTACCGAAGGCAGCACGCCTGGCAACAGCCAAGCGTTCACCATTTTAGATAAACAATACAGCCAGCTTCATTCTCCATTTCCATATATTGTTTACTTAAACCCTTTGGAACATAATGCTTTTTCAAAAGCAGTAACGCGCTTAAATACTAAGCTGTTTACTTACTACGCACAAACCAATAAAAAGAAGAATTAAACAATCATTTTTAGCACCAAATATTTTGAAATGAGTTTCGTAAAAATAACACTACACGCTAACAAAACTGAGGCTGTGCGCAGATTTCACCCTTGGGTGTTTTCTGGTGCCATAAAGAATATTTCGGGCGAACCCAACGAAGGTGATGTAGTAGAAGTAACTGATGAAAAAGGAAATTTTCTTGGCTTAGGGCACTACGCTAAAGGAAGTATTGCTGTACGCATTTTTTCTTTCGCAAACGAAAAAAATGTAGAGCAAATTTTCATTCAAAAAATTGAAGCAGCCATTGCGCTGCGTAAGCAAATTGGTTTGTGGCAAAATAATATCACCAATGCTTTTAGACTCATTCACGGAGAAGGCGATGACTTACCTGGATTGATTGTAGATGTTTACGGCAACACCGCAGTGCTGCAAGCGCACAGTAAAGGAATGTTTCAGCAGCGCGAATTGATTGCCCAAGCCATAAAAAAAGCATCAGCCGGAGTAATAGAAAATGTTTACTCTAAAAGCGATTCAGCATTAAAACATAAAGAAAAAACTGATGGTTTACTTTTAGGAAATTCAGTTTGTGAAGAAATTTCGGAGTACAAACTTTTATTTAAAGTAGATATTCCAACAGGGCAAAAAACAGGTTTTTTTATTGACCAACGCGAAAACAGAAGATTGCTGGCGCGCTATGCTGAAAACAAAAAAGTATTAAACACATTTTGCTATACAGGCGGCTTTTCAGTTTATGCAGCTAAAACCGGAGCGGCATTGATTCATTCTGTTGATAGCTCCGCCAAAGCAACGCAGCTTACCAACGAAAACATGGTACTAAACGAATGTGCCAATTACGAAACTTTCACTGCCGATGTTTTTGATTTTATGAACAAGCAAGCGGCAAATAATTTCTACGATATAATTGTGCTCGACCCACCTGCGTTTGCTAAAAATCACAATGCGCGACACCAAGCAATACAAGCCTACAAGCGCTTAAACATGGTTGCGCTGCAAAAGATTGCCAAAGGCGGTTTAATCTTCACTTTTTCTTGTTCGCAGGCGGTGAGTCAAGAAATGTTTGAAGGCGCGGTAACTGCTGCCTCAATAGAAACAGGGCGCAAATCAAAAATTATTCACCGACTGATGCAGCCGCCCGATCACCCAGTAAATATTTTCCATCCAGAAGGTGAATATTTAAAAGGATTGGTTTTAACTGTACAATAAATTGACACTTATCCAATGTATAAACATTTTTTTTTGAATAATTATTTCACTCTTTAAATGAAAATGCTACATTTGCGACCCGTTTTAAAATGCAGTAGGTATTTCCTATTGCTATAGACGGAAAAACTGCATGGCAAAACAAGATTTAATTGTTCAAGACGGAATCATAATCGAAGCACTTAGCAATGCTATGTTTCGAGTAAAATTAGAGAATGGACATGAATTGATTGCCCATATTTCAGGAAAAATGAGAATGCACTACATTAAAATTCTTCCTGGAGATAAAGTGCAATTAGAAATGAGTCCGTATGACTTAAACAAAGGAAGAATAACATTCCGCTATAAATAGTGAAAATTAAAAACTGAAAAAATGAAGGTAAGAGCATCAGTTAAAAAACGCAGCGCAGACTGCAAAATTGTAAGACGCAAAGGCGTTTTATTTATCATCAATAAAAAAAATCCGAAATTTAAACAACGTCAAGGATAATTAAATTATGGCTCGTATATCAGGTATTGACCTCCCAAACAACAAACGTGGCGAAATTGCTTTAACTTATGTTTATGGCATCGGCTACACTACTGCAAAGAAAATTATTGAATTTGCAAAAATTGAACCTAACACCAAAGTTAAAGATTGGACTGACGAACAGATAAACGGTATCCTTACCTATATTGCCGATCATTTAAAAGTGGAAGGCGAATTGCGTGGGGAAGTGCAGTCTAATATTAAACGTTTACAAGATATTGGTAGCTACCGTGGTATTCGCCACAGAAAAGGCTTACCACTTCGTGGACAAAGCACTAAAAACAACTCACGTACCAGAAAAGGTAAACGTAAAACAGTTGCTAACAAGAAGAAAGTAACTAAATAATAGATAATTTAAAGTAACTAAGAATAATGGCTAAACAACAATCTGCTGCAGCAGTAGCTAAAGCTAAAGCAAAGAAAAGAGTAGTAAAAGTTGATGCTGAAGGAAAAGTATTCATCAACGCCACTTTTAATAATATCATTATCACTTTCGCCAATTTAAACGGCCAAGCAATTAGCTGGAGCAGCGCTGGTAAAGTTGGTTTCCGTGGGTCAAAGAAAAACACACCTTACGCAGCTCAATTAGCTGCTCAAGATGCTGCAAAAGTAGCTTTTGATGCAGGTTTGCGCAAAGTTGAGGTATTTGTAAAAGGTCCTGGAGCAGGTCGTGAAAGTGCTATCCGTTCTATCTATTCAAGCGGGATTGAAGTAACTATCATCAATGATATTACACCAATTCCTCACAACGGATGCCGCCCTCCAAAACAAAGAAGAGTGTAACACTCCACATATTATATTTATACAAAAAGGAAACTCTTACGGGTTTCCTTTTTTTGTTTGACCTACCGCCTTGCTGTTTACTCAAATAACGGCACTTTACTCCTTTCATTAACTACATAATACCGAAAGGATATCCGTAATAGACCAATAAAATTGTTCTAAACGGCTATCATCCCGATAGTTATCGGGAGTATTATACGGCAAAATTTCCATCTATTTTAAAAATCATTTTCGTATAAGATAAAACTATAGTTGTAGAAAAAATATTTGCAAATCAACTAACGTTTGTTAGTTTTGTTGGCAGTAACTAGTTTATGATTTCGGCTTCGCGCAAAGCACACATTAGGAATTCTGCTCAAAAACTTTTTCAAGAAAAGGGCTATGCCGCAACCTCCATGCGCGACTTAGCAAAAGAGGTTGGGGTTGAAGCGCCCAGCCTCTACAATCATTTCAGCTCTAAAAATGAATTACTAAAAGAAATCTGTTTTGACATTGCATCACAATTTTTTACCTCATTTAAAACTGCAACTGAAAATCAAAATACCTACTCTGAAAAACTTTCAGCAGCAATAAAAGCACATCTCTTAATCGTGTATGGCAACATTGATGCTTCTACTGTTTTTTTTGAAGAATGGAGTTTTTTAGAAGGTGCAGATTTAGCTAAATTCAAAAAGTTAAGAATATTCTATCAACAACAATTTAAGACTTTAGTTGAAAAAGGAATTGAAGCAAAAGAATTTAAAAATATAGATGTAAATTTAACCGCCTTCACAATCCTATCTACACTAAATGCTACCCGCGAATTATTTAAAAAAAACAGCTTTGAAAAAGTAACAGAGCACTGCATAAAAATATTACTAAACGGAATAAAACATTAAATAAATTATGTACGGAAACGCATACATTAGCCCCGAAGAGGCAAAGCAAATGCAAAGCCAGCAAGACGACCCAAAACAACTTGCATTATTTGAAGCACGAGTTGCCAAAGGCGAAAAAGTAGAACCAGGAGATTGGATGCCAACAGACTATCGCAAGCAGTTGATAAGAATGATTGAACAGCATGCGCACAGCGAAATTGTGGGCGCACTTCCTGAAGGAACTTGGATAACTCGCGCACCAAATTTTAGGCGCAAACTTGCTCTAATTGCAAAAGTACAAGATGAAATCGGGCACGGACAATTGTTGTATAGCGCTGCTGAAACTTTAGGCAAAACTCGCGAGCAAATGCTGGCAGATTTACTAAGTGGAAAATCTAAGTACAGTAACGTTTTCAACTACCCTGCAAAAACTTGGGCAGATATTGCAGTAATCGGCTTTTTAGTTGATGGAGCAGCAATTGTGAACCAAGTAATCAATTCAAAAGGTTCGTATGGCCCATATTGCAGAGCTTTAGAAAGAATTTGCTACGAAGAAAGTTTTCACCTAAAGCAAGGACACGATAATTTTGTGTATCTCGCTACCGGCACGCCACAGCAGCGCAATATGTTGCAAGAAGCACTTAACCGTTGGTATCGTCCATTGCTTCATTTTTTCGGCCCAAGTGATAAAGCTTCGCAGCACTCTGAAAAACTAATGAAATGGCGTGTAAAACTCGCATCAAACGATGATATGCGCAACCAATTTTTAGACCAATATGTTCCTAAAATTTTAGAATTAGACCTCACACTTCCTGATCCAAATTTAAAGAAAAACGATGCCGGCATTTGGGAATTTAGCGACCCGGACTGGGACGAATTTAAACGCGTAATAAATGGCGATGGTCCTTGCAATGCAGAGCGCTTGGCAGTTCGCAGATATGCCGAAGAAGCAGGGAGATGGGTGCGCAATGCGCTGATGAGAAAAGAAGAAAAATATGTTGTGCCTTTAGCATGATTATTTCAAAGAAAATCTTTTTAGAAATTCAATAGATAAATAAAAAATGGAAACAAATAAATCATTAGACCCACGAGTTCAACGCTTAAATATTGGTGCACAAAATGGCGAAGCCAATATAGAAACCCACTTAGTAACTTGGGAAGTCTTTCATCAAGAAAAAAAAGGAAAGCAAGCAGTTCACGTTGGAATTGTGCATGCTTCATCACCTGAATTAGCATTGGTTTATGCGAAGGAAGTTTATGGCAGAAGAGGAAAAACCACCAACCTTTGGGTAGTAAAAACAAGCGACATTTTCACCTTCACACCCGAAGATGAAGATGTGTTTAATACTGCACCGGAAAAACTGTATCGCGAAGCAGGATACTACAAAGTGCGCGACAGAATTGAAGCTTTTCAAAAAAGGAATAAAGAAACCGCTTAATCCTCTCTCCTATTTTCTAAAATAATTAATTGCAAAAAAAATGAATACCGCAACAAAAGATTTACTCTATAAAATGGCTGATGATGCGTTCATTATCGGACACAGAAATAGCGAATGGACAGGTATCGGCCCAATGCTTGAAGAAGACCTTGCTTTTTCAAGTATGGCGCAAGATAAAATTGGACACGCTTGGGCACTCTATAAAATTTTAAACGAACAGTTTGGCGAAGCTGATGCTGATGTACTTGGATTTCAGCGCAAAGCAAACGATTTTAAGTGCTGCCAGTTTGTTGAATTACCCATTGGCGAATACGACTTTAGTTTAGTGCGCCATTTTCTTTTCGACCATGCAGAATATCTGCGCTACGAAGCGCTTTCAGAATCAAGTTTTGAACCATTAGCTCTACTTGCAAAAAAAATAAAAAGTGAAATTAAATACCACACCATGCATGCCGATACGCTTTTAAGACAGTTGGCAAATGGCAGCGAAGAAGCCAAAGCACGCATACAAAATGCACTTAATTATTCTTGGCATTTCGCACTTGGAATATTTGAAGAAAGCAGTGCAGAAAATGAACTTATTTCAAACAAAGTTTTTATTGGTGAAGATGCCCTAAAAAGCCAATGGATAGAAAAAGTTTCATCAATAATTGATGCAGCAGGATTAAAAGTTCCCGTAACAGAAAATACTAAAATTATATTAGGAGGAAGAAAAGGTACCCACAGCGAATACTTGCAACCGCTACTCACTGAAATGACAGAAGTTTTAGCCAGCGATCCTAATGCTGAATGGTAATTCTGCCTAATCAACACTTTTTTAAAATTCAGTTATACAAATAGAAATTTCAAATTCATATTTGTGTTTATTCTGAATATTAAAATAAATGCAAGCTACTTTACAATACGCGCAAACGTGCGACCAAAGCGACACACTCAAACATTTTAGAGAACGATTTTTTATTCCTAAAGTAAACGGCAGTGAGGTTGTTTATTTATGCGGAAACTCTTTGGGATTACAGCCTAAAACCGTTAGTTCATTTATTCAAG
Organism: Bacteroidetes bacterium 37-13; assembly: GCA_001897535.1. Lineage (GTDB taxonomy): Bacteria > Bacteroidota > Bacteroidia > Chitinophagales > LD1 > UBA7692. The sequence goes on from MKTC01000006.1 coordinate 104,539, forward strand.
AAGAACTTGATAAATGGCAAAACTTAGCGGTATTGGCACATCACGAAGGCAAAAATCCTTGGATGTATTACCACAAACTTTTCACTGTACCACTCGCAAAACTTACAGGAGCAAAAGAAAGCGAAGTGGTTTGCATGAATCAACTTTCGGTGAATTTGAATTTGATGTTGGTTTCCTTTTATCGCCCAACAGCTAAGCGTTTTAAAGTGTTGATGCAAAGCACAGAATTTCCAAGCGATTATTATGCAGTTCAGCAGCAAGTAAAATTTCATGGTTACAATCCCGAAGAAGCAATTATTGAAATTGCACCGCGCAGTGGTGAAAACGCTATTAGAACTGAAGATATTAAAAAAACAATAGAGCAGTATAAAGACGAATTAGCATTAGTTCTTTTTAGTGGTGTAAATTATTACAGTGGTCAGTTTTTTGATATTGAAGCCATTTCTAAAAAATGCTGTGAACACGAAATAATTTTTGGTTTAGATTTGGCACATACCATAGGCAATTTACCACTTAAACTCCATGAATGGAATGTAGATTTTGCCACTTGGTGTTCTTACAAATATCTAAACAGCGGACCTGGAGGCGTGAGTGGAATTTTTGTACATGAATATCACCACAATAAAGAACTGCCGCGCTTTGCAGGCTGGTGGGGAAATAAAGAAAGCGTGCGCTTTTTAATGCAAAAAGAATTTATTCCCATGCAAGGTGCAGAAGGTTGGCAACAAAGCAATGCGCCAATTTTTAGTATGGCAGCGCACTTAGCTTCACTCCAAATTTTTGAGGAGGCTGGCATGGAAAACTTGAGAAACAAAAGCATTGAGCTTACTAATTTCACTGAATATATTTTAAATGAAAAACTCAAAAATTCAATTGAAATAATTACCCCAAAAAATACTGCGGAAAGAGGCTGTCAGCTTTCTATTCGCGTAAATGGAAACGGAAAAGAAATGTTTAATAAATTGATGGAGCAAAACTTTATTTGCGATTGGCGCGAACCGGATATTATTCGTATTGCTCCGGTGCCGCTGTACAATACATTCACTGATGTTTGGAAATTTACTGAAGCTCTTGAACAAATTCTTTAGCATTGCATTTTTAAAATAAAATGGAAAGAATTTTAATTGCCCTTACCGGCTGGATTGGCGCTATATTGGTTTTGTATGCCTATTTTATGATTTCAACTAAAAGACTGCAAGGCAATTCCGTACATTACCAAACTGCCAATATTTTAGGTGCTATTTGCTTAATGATAAACACCTATTTTAACCATGCATATCCATCAGCAGCAGTAAATTTAATTTGGATAGGAATTGGTTTTTATTCCTTGCTATCAAAACAAAAAGAAGTGCAAACAAACTTGTAAAAAACAATCGTAAACTTAATTTCACACACTTAAAATAAAAGAATATGGGTCGCGCATTTGAGTATAGAAAAGAACGAAAATTTAAGCGTTGGGGAGCAATGGCAAAAGCTTTTACACGAATTGGAAAAGAGATTGCCATAGCAGTAAAAGAGGGCGGACCACACGCTGAAACCAATGCACGTTTAAGGCAAGCAATACAAAATGCTAAAGGTGCAAATATGCCTAAAGACAGAGTGGAAAACGCCATTAAGAAAGCATCTTCGAAAGACACTTCAAACTACGAAGAGGTTTCGTACGAAGGCTATGCACCACATGGTGTTGCGGTGGTAATTGATACCCAAACCGATAACCCAACCAGAACCGTTGCTAACATTCGCTCCTACTTTAATAAACTAAATGGTTCTTTAGGAAACCAAGGTGCGGTGAGCTATATGTTTAAAAAATATGCACTTTTTAAATTTGCCTTAGGAAATAAAAATACTGAAGATTTAGAATTAGAACTTATTGATGCCGGGCTTACTGATTTGCAGGTGGATGAAGATACTGTTTTAGCGTATGCCGATTTCACAGACTTCGGAACAATGGCAAAAAAATTAGAAGATTTACAGATTGAAGTAATTGAAGCCACCTACGAAAAAACTCCAGATTTTTACAAAGAAGGTTTAAGCGATGAAGAAGTAGAAGAAGTAATTAAGCTCATTGAAAAATTAGAAGAAGATGATGATGTTAGCTTAGTATTTCATAACATGAAATAGATTTTCTTTATTTGGAATTATTAAATCATAAAAAAATAAACACATGGGCTTTTCAAAAGAACTAAATGAATTTAAAGAATTTGCCATGCGCGGCAACGTGGTTGATATGGCAATTGGGGTTATTATTGGTGGAGCTTTTGGTAAAATTGTAAGCTCACTTATAGATAATGTAATTACTCCATTATTGCTAAAACCGGCATTAGATGCTGCCAATTTAAGCAAATTAGAAGAGCTTAAACTATTCGGTACCGTGCAGTATGGTATGTTTATTTCAGCCGTCATTAACTTTATTATTATAGCTTTTGTGCTATTCTTAATAATAAAAGGAATTAATGCCACTAAGAAAAAAGAAGAAGCTGCACCTGCCGCTCCTGCTGCGCCTCCACGTAATGAAGTGCTTTTAGAAGAAATTAGAGATTTACTTAAAAACAAATAATAGCAATAACATAAAAAGTCCCGCAGCCAGAGCGGGATTTTTTATACCTGTACTTTACCATTTACAGCAAACTGAGATACCACATCAGCCACTAAAAAAATACTGCCTGCCAAGAGAATTAAATCATTTTTAGCGGCATTACTTTTGGCTTCACTCAATGCAATTTCAGCGCTATCAAACACATTCCCTTTTATATTAAATTTTGCGGCTTCAGTTTGTAACTCCAAAGCATTTTTGCCGCGTGGCACACTTGGTTTGCAGAAATAGTATATCGCATCTTTAGGTAGAAGGCTCAATACTTTTGCAATATCTTTATCTGCAACCGTACCATACACAAAATGTAACTTTTCAAATTCAAAACGTTCAATTTGTGCTAATAAATTTCTTATTCCGGCTTCGTTGTGTGCGCTATCAAAAATCACTAAAGGAGTTTTTTCTATCACCATTAAGCGGCCAATAAAGTAAGTGGTTTCTTTAATTTTCTTTATTCCTTTTTCAATTTCAGGTAATGAAATTTCAGGAATCACTTTTTGTAAACATAGCAACGATGCCAAAGCTGTTTGCAAGTTTTTTTCTTGGTTAAATCCACTTAAATCTGTAGTAAAAACATAGTTCTTTCGTTCGGGGAAAAGTGTTAAGTTCAAGTTGAAATTTTCCAATGAATTTACCTTTACAATTTCATCAGAAAAGAAAATTAGCGATTGCTCTTTAGTTGCCTTTTCAATAAAAGCAGCTTGAATTTCTTTTTGTCTTTCACCAATTACCACAGGCGTTTTAGGCTTAATAATTCCAGCCTTTTCTGCTGCAATTTCAGGCAATGTGTTGCCCAAAAATTGCTGATGGTCGTAGCTAATATTTGTAATGATAGAAAGCAGTGGATTTATAATATTAGTAGAATCTAAGCGCCCGCCTAAGCCGGTTTCTATTACACAGAAATCTACTTTTTCTTGCTTAAAATATTCAAACATCATTGCTGTGGTAATTTCAAAAAATGAAGCATCAATGGTTTTAAATACTTCAATATTTTTTGAAACAAATTCGGCTACAAATGTCTCAGAAATGAGTTGATTGCCGATTTTTATTCTTTCTAAAAAGGTTAAATAATGAGGTGAAGTGTAAATGCCAACTTTAAAACCTGCACTAATTAACACAGAGGAAATAATATGCGTAACCGAGCCTTTGCCGTTTGTTCCTGCAATGTGAATACACTTTAAATGTTGCTGCGGATTACCCAAAGCAGCACACAGTTTGGTAATATTACTCAAATCAGCTTTATATGCCGCAGCTCCATTTCGCTGAAACATAGGTAAATGGTTCAAAAGATAATCGAGTGCTTCTTCGTAATTCATTGATGCAATATTGCAGCGTATTTTTTAGTATTGCTTAAAATTTAAGTTATGGTACAGCGACCTTTTAATTTTAAAAAGTGGATTGATGAACACCGACATTTGCTAAAACCGCCTGTGATGAACCAAGTTGTTTACAAAGACAACGAAAATTTTATTGTAATGGTAGTTGGCGGACCCAACAAGCGAAAGGATTTTCACTACAACGAAACTGAAGAATTTTTCTACCAATTAGAAGGCGATATTGTTGTGCGTATTGTAGAAGATAGAAAGATTGTAGAAATTCCTATTAAAGAAGGCGAAATTTTCTTGCTTCCTCCACGTGTGCCACATTCGCCAAAACGCCCTGCAAACAGCATTGGCTTAGTGATGGAATTAAAGCGTCCGGCAACAATGTTTGATGCGTTCCAATGGTATTGCGAAAATTGCAGCAATCTTTTGTACGAAGAAAAATTACCCGTTAGCGATATAGTGAAAGACTTACCGATAGTAATGGAAAAATTCTATGATTCAAGAGATTTATGTACCTGTAAAAAGTGCGGTACGGTAATGGAGAAACCTTAGTATAATTTTTTGTATATACTTTTCATTTAAACAAAAAAGAAGTACTTATTTAAGCAATTATTGAAGATTTTCCTCTAAGGTTTTCTAAAAATTCGCGCACTGCAGAAACACTCACAACTTTATTACTGAAAAAAGTTTTTGCTTCTGCTTCTTCTTGCTCATTTGCTTGAAACTGCGCTAAGATATTTGTAAGGTGCATTTTCATGTGTCCAGCTTGAATACCGGTAGTAACCAAAGAGCGAATAGCACCAAAATTTTGAGCCAAACCAACGGTGGCAATTATTTCCATCAACTGCTTTGCGTTAGGATTTCCCATAAGCTCCAGTGAGCGCTTTGCCAACGGATGCAGAGAAGTTAAACCGCCAACTGTACCAATAGCAATAGGCACTTCAATCCAAAATTTAAAAATACCATTTTCAACTTTTGCATTAGAAAGGCTGGTATATTTCCCACTGCGGCAAGCATAAGTATGTACACAACTTTCCACCGCTCTAAAATCGTTTCCGGTAGCTATCACCACCGAATCAATGCCATTCATTATTCCTTTATTATGCGTAGTAGCACGGTATGAATCAATACAAGCAATACGCACTGCGCGTTCAAATTTCCATGCAAATTCTTCTGCCGAAATAGTGTTGTTGGCAAACGAACCTAATTCTGAAACCTTGCAAAACACTTCGCTTCTAACCAAACATTCTGGTGTATAATTTGAAAGAATACACATAATAATTTCAACGCTCTTTTCTGAATCGTTGAACACCACACTTTGCTGAATCTTTTCACGGAGCAACTTGCCAAACTCTTCTAAGCAAGAGTTAATAAAATTAGCTCCCATCGAATCTACCGTTTCAAAATAGGCGCGAATTTGGTAGTAATTTGGCTCTTCTGGAAAAGCAATCAATTCCATATCAAGCACACCGCCACCGCGCTTTTCCATGTTTTGGGTAATTTTTTTTACACCATCTTTTAACTCATCTTTTATAGAATTAAAAAACCGGAACAACTTTTCAGGGTCGCCAGGATATTGAAAATGTACTTGTCCAACTTTTGTGGTTGAAATTACTTTACTGTGAAATCCGCCTCTATCCAACCAAAATTTTGCGGCATTAGAAGCCGCAGCAACCACACTGCTTTCTTCTGTAACCATTGGAATAGCATATATTTTCCCGTTTATTAAAAAATTGGGTGCCAAACCAAACGGCACAGGAAAATTTGTAAGTGTATTCTCCGAAAAGCCATCTAAAAGTTTCTGTGCTTCAATGTTATCGTGCCAGTATTCTGCAAATTCTTTGAAAACATCTACAGGATTAGCGTATAAAAAATTCTTGGCAAGCCAATATATTTTATCGCGTTTATTGAGTTTTGAAAACCCCGCTACCTGCTTATTTTCATTAGCCTCTTGTTCCATTGCAAAGCAAATTTAGCGAATAAAATAATTAGAGAATGAGTTATTTTAAACCTTCAAAACTTTATTATTGCGTTAAATAATTCCGGGTGAAAAAAAAGATTGCCGTAAATACCAGATTGCTGCTAAAAGATAAGTTGGAAGGCATTGGCTATTTCACGCACGAAACCTTAAAATATATTGTTCGAGCTAATCCAGATATTGATTTCTACTTTTTATTTGATAGAAAACATCACAGCGAATTTATTTATGCTCCCAATGTGCATCCGGTTGAATTGTTTCCGCAAGCCCGCCACCCATTTTTGTATATCTGGTGGTTTGAATGGAGTGTTGCAAATTGGCTAAACACTAATAAACCCGATTTATTTCTTTCTCCAGACGGTTATTGTTCGCTAAGAGCAAATGTGCCGCAACTTGCTGTGATGCACGATATTGCTTACGAGCATTTCCCAAAGCATAATAAGTTTTTGCAACAGAAATATTACGAATTTTTCATGCCCCGATTTGCGCATAAAGCTACGCGCATCGCCACAGTTTCTCATTACTCAAAAAGTGATATTGAGAAGTATTATGAAATTTTACCCGAAAAAATTGATGTAGTTTTTAGTGCTGTAAAAGAGAATTTTTCACCATTAACCGAAGCAGAAAAAGTTTCAGTGAAAGAAAAATACACTTCAAGTAAAAACTATTTTGTGTATGCCGGCTCGGTGAACCCGCGAAAAAATGTAGCCAATATGTTGCTGGCGTTTGACCGATTTAAACAAGAATCTGCAAGTGATTTAAAGTTTGTGATTGCAGGGGCAAAAGGCTGGCAAACCGGAGAAATTTTCGACACTTGGAACAGCCTGCAATTTAAGCATGATGTAATTTTTACCGGAAGGCTCTCTTTAGAAGAAATGAAACAAGTAATTGGCGCTGCACAAGTTTCGCTTTATGTAAGTTTATTTGAAGGCTTTGGAGTGCCACCGTTGGAAGCAATGGCTTGTGGCGTTCCTGCTATCACTTCAACAAGTTCTTCTATGCCCGAAATTTGCGGTAAAGCTGCACTTTTTGCCAATCCCAATAGTGTGGAAGATATAAGCACTAAAATGAAAATGCTTATTGAAAATGAAACGCTTCGCAATTCATTAATAGAATTGGGTTTTGAACAATATCACAAATATTCTTGGGAAGCAACGGCAAAATTACTTTGGGAAAGCTGCAAAAAAGCTATGACAACTTAAACCGATTTTTTAGGAATAGAAACGCAGAAAGTACTTCCTCTATATTCGTTTTCTTCTACCCAAATTTCACCTTTCAAGTTATCTACAATTTTTTTGCAGATAGCTAAGCCAATTCCCGTTCCAGGAAACAAGTGTCGCGCATTCAAGCGTTGGAAAATCACAAACACTTTATCAGCATATTCTTTAGCAATGCCGATGCCGTTATCTATTACCTTAAATTTATGTACTTTGTCTGTATCGCTATATTCAACACGCACAATCTTTTTTGAACTTAAATTGAACTTAGCAGCATTGCAGATTAAGTTTTCAAATAAGCGATAGATGTGTTTTTTATCTGCTTGCAGCATTGGTAAGTTATCAATTGTAAAATCAACTCCTACCAAGTTTTCGGCAAATTTATTTCGTATTTCTACTACTATATCGTTTAAGTTCACTTGCTCCACTTGCACAGCTTGGTTTAGCTTCGAAAACTCTAATAAACTATTGATGAGTTCATACATTCGTTTGGAGCCTTCATAAATAAACTCCATGTATTCTTTTGTGCTTTCGTTAGTAATTGGCTCTATTTCTTTTTCAAGCAAATTGATGTAATTACTAATCATGCGAAGCGGCTCTTTTAAATCGTGCGAAGCCACGTAAGCAAACTGTTTTAGCTCATTGTTTGAAATTTCTAATTGATGCGCATAGCTTTCAATTTCATTATTTTTTTGGCGCAGCAATTCTGCTTCTTTCTTTTTCTCTTCTAATTCAAACCGCGACTTGGCATCCATAATGGCAACTGCTTTATCGAAGTTGAACATTTCATCTTTTGTGCGGTCGTATAAGATGTGATATTCATAAGCTTTCTCAAAATTTTTGGTTGAAGCAAAAACTTCGGAGAGATACTGATACACAATATTCAAATCGCTTTTACTATCTAATTCAAATAGCATTTTTTCAGCTTCTTGAAAATATTTTATTGCCTCGCTTGAATTATTTGCCAGCTTATGTGCCATTCCTAAATGGATATATGAATTGGCTATAGAGCTTTGGTTGCCAAATTTCAATTTAGCTTTTAATGATTTATGGAGCAACTCAAAACCTTTTTCAAGTTCACCTAATTCGCAGTATGTATAGCCTACATTGTTTTGAACAACTGCTGCGTAATATTCTTCATTTAATTCTTCAAAAAGTTTTAATGCCTTTAAGTGATAATCTAAAGATTTTTCAGGCTTTTGCTCTTCATTAAAAATATTTGCCAGCATATTGTAACAGCGCGCCAATCCTGGCTTGTGTTCAATGCGCTTAAAAATATCAATAGATTTATATAAACATTCTAACGGATAATCTTTGGTTTCGGAACTTTTGTATAGAACAGAAATATAGTAAAACAAAAAGCCTAACTCTTCTTCTAAATTATAGTTGAGTGTATTGTGTGCTTCAATAAGTTGAACTGCATCTTGGTAAAGTTGCTGTGCGCTATTCCACGCGCCAAGGTAATGCTCGTTCATACCCATTAAACGCAGAATGCGCACGCGCAATAAAATATCTTGCTTGGTGAGTTCGAGCGCTTGTTCGCACAGTTCAAGGCTTACTTTAAATTGCGATAGAACTTTGGAATTATACGAAGCTAAATAATACAAAGCTTCGGCTTGCCACTCAACATTTTCTTGCTGCTTAGCAATTACCAAAGCCTCTTGTGCCAACTGTTCAGCCTGCGTGTTCTGCGACTTAATGAGTTGCTCAGCTTTCTCTATTAAATGGGTAAATTGCGATTGCAATGCTGCCTTATTCATTCCTAATTCTCTTCTACGTATTTTTAAGGCTAAAGTTTAGTTCAGTTTCAACAGGTATGGAAAACTTAATGCAAGCGCCACCTAAACGACTATCGGCTGCCCAAATTTTCCCATTTAGCAATTCCACAGCTTTTTTGCAAACAGCTAAGCCAATTCCCGTGCCGCTCACTTCTTCTTGATGCAACCTGCTGAATATAAAAAATATTTTTTCCCGTTTCTCTTCAGGAATTCCAATGCCATTATCATGCACTTCGAACCAATGTTTATTGTTGTGTTTGAAATAAACAATTTCAACCGTTGGGCGATTGGAATTGTTATATTTAATTGCATTTACTATAAGATTTTGAAGTATTTGGGAGAGTAGTGTTCTATTGCTTTTAATTACCGGCAATTTACCATACAATACTTCTGCATTATTATGTGCAATAATAATGGCAAGCATAGATTTTACTTCAGCAAGTAAGTTATTTAAATCTACTGGCTGCAACGTAACTTGCGCATCTGCTTTGCTTAGCGCAATCATGTGTTGAATCATTTCAACCATGCGCTGAGTGCTTTCTTGGATTACTGTTGTGTATTCCTGCACCTTGTTATTTTCCGGTTCAGTATATTGCTTGGCTAAAAGTTTGGTATAGCTGCTAATCATGCGCAATGGCTCACGCAAATCGTGCGATGCCACATAGGCAATTTGCTTTAGCTCTTCGTTTAGTAGTTTTAGTTTATGTACGGTTTCGCCTACTTGTTCTCGCTTTTGTTGCTGAAAATCTGCTTCAATTTCTTGCCTTTTTATCGCAAACTCCATTGTGGCATTGTGAATAGCTGTGGCTTTATCAAAGTTCATCCACTCATCTTTCACTTTTGAATATTTTAAACGATAACCGTAAGCCGATTTGTAATCTCCTGCTTCGGCAAGTGTGCCTGCCATTTCAAAATATAAATCGTGTAATTCAACATCTCTATTTGCAGTCAGCAATAGTTCTTCAACTAAAATATAATGTTCAAGCGCTTTTTCGTAATCTTTTAAATATCGATAAGCACGAGCAAAATAATTGTGTGCCGCTGCGGCATAACCGGAAACTCCTGTAGCTTCCATTTCTTTCAATCCTTGGTTCAGCAAACTGAAACCAAATTCAGCATCGCCCAATTCGCAATACACTAAACCTAAAGGGCAAATGCACGAAAGTTCGCCAATTTTATTTCCCGTTTCTTTAAAAAGCGCCAAGGCTTTTTCAAACAATTCTTTCCTTCGCTGTGGCAAATTTTTTACCTCACTGTGATAATCTGCATATAAGCTAAAACACTTTGCCAATCCATCTTTAAAATCTGCTTTTCCATAAAACTCAATTGCCTTTTGCAGATGGTGAAACTTTTCTTCATCGAAGGCTAAATGCTGATAAATAAGAATGATATTATAGTGCAAGCTACCAGCGAGAAGCAACTCTTCTTTTGAGCTTAATTCTACACCTTCTAAAACAGTTATTGCTTGAAAATAATTTGAGATGGCATTTGTAAAATTCCCTCTCCAATGGTAGCAAATCCCAATAAACTTAAACAGGTTTGCTTTAAGAAAAGATTGCTCTTCGCTACCTAAGAGCGCCAATGCTTCCAAAGCATGATGCAATGCGGCTTCAAAGTCTTTTAAAGCATTCAAATAATAATTAGCAATTTCAAATTTGGCTTCTGCGGCTTGAAAAACAAGATTGTTTTCCATTGCCAAATTCACTGCTTTTTCAGCGTATTCAATACACTTTATGTCTTTATTTTTCCGTGCTTCTTTAGCATTTGAAATATAAGAAACCACCTGTGAAAATATATCAACAGCGCTATTTGCCTGTAAGTTTTCTATTTCAGAGGGCTTGCTTAACATATCCGTTTTAAAAAAAATAGCTCAAGCTACGAGTTACAAAAAAGCTAAAAATTTAATTTACAATACGTACTAAACGAAAATTTGTTTCGGAAATTGCGATTTATATTCTATTGAATTTCAACACAATAAAATAAGAAAATCAATGTTACAAAAGCACTAAAACATCTGTAAGCTATGAGTGGCGCAACTCTTATTCTAAGACAAAACTAACTTTAACATAAATGGCATTTAGTTCAAAGTATAGTATCAAATACTAAAATCTATCACTTCCTTCATTTCGCTTTTATCGCGCACACGCACTTCATTTTTTTGATAAGCAAAGCTAAACGGTGGAACACTTTCTGTTAAAAATACATTCCCTCCGATAATTGAATCGTGTCCCACAACTGTGTTTCCGCCCAAAATGCAACTTCCTGCATAAATTATCACATTGTCCTCAATAGTTGGATGGCGTTTTACTCCGGCTTGGCTTTTTAAAACCGCCAAAGCACCTAAAGTTACCCCCTGGTACATGCGTACATTTTTGCCAATTACAGTTGTTTGCCCAATCACAATTCCTGTGCCGTGGTCAATAAAAAATGGTGCAGCAATATTTGCTCCCGGGTGAATATCAATTCCTGTTTTGCTGTGTGCATATTCGGTAATTAAGCGTGGCAGAATCGGCACTTTCAGCTTATATAAAATATTAGCAACTCTATAAGCCACAATGGCAATAAAACCTGGATAAGTGATAATTACTTCTTCTAAAGATTCTGCTGCCGGGTCGCTTTCCAAAAAGAAAAGAGCATCTTTTTGCAGTGTTTCCCGAACCGAATAAAGTTTTTCAAAAAACAATTCAATTATTTCATCAATCGGTATTTCAAGTTTTTCAGTAAGTGGAATAAGTAACTCCAACAATTGCTTTTTTAAAACAGAAGCCCGCTCTTCGTTCCATGCCTCATTTGCAAAAACTTCATTTTCAACCGGAAAAAGGAAATCTTGTATCACATCTGTAAACCGATGTGTTTTTAAGCGCGATGGCATAGTTTGAAAGGTGATAGTATCGTTCATATTTCTTATTTTCAGTTTAATAAAAAAGCCCTGTGCTTTTAACAAACACAGGGCGCAATTTCTTTTGTTTATGTAATTAAATTATTGCACACTGCATTTGCAGTATATAATACACCAACGGCAACAATGAATAATTAAATACATGGCGTGAAGATAATAAGTTGCTCGTAACAAACAATATTGGATTGTTATATTGGGCACTCTGTTTCTCTTTTACAAGAAAACACACATAAGTAATTTATTAAAAAAAATAGCTTCATTTAAAAATGATAATCCCCGAAGAAGTATTAAACCAATACAATAAAGTTAGGCATAAAACTGACACTTCAGTTGTGTGCCATGCGCCATTCGTAAGTATGAATTTTGAACAAAATGGAAATGTGCGTGCATGTTGCTACAATACACAACATATTTTAGGTAAATGGCCAGAACAAACAATTCGTGAAATTTGGGAAAGTAAAGATGCCGAAACATTAAGAAAATATATTTCAAAAAATGATTTAGGAGGCGGCTGTAGCATGTGTGCTCATGCACTTATGGCAAAAAACTTTGCAGGAAGCAGAGCCATTTTTTACGATGCACAAGTTGCCGGAAAAATTCCATCGAGCATTAGTTTTATTAAACATAAACTTGGGTTAAAGCACCGCTACCCCAAAGTAATGGAATTTGAAATTAGCAATCAATGTAATTTAGAATGTGTGATGTGTAATGGGCATTTTTCTTCCAGTATTAGAAAAAATAGAGAGAAACTACCGCCACTACATTCACCTTACAATGATAAGTTTGTTGAAGAATTAGAAGAGTTTTTGCCACATCTAACTGATGCTAAATTTTTGGGTGGCGAGCCTTTTATGATTGATATCTACTACAAAATTTGGGATCGCATAAAAGCAGTAAATCCTAAAATGAAGGTACATATCACCACAAATGGCACCATGCTAAATCAAAGAATTAAAGATTTGGTTGAGTCATTTAGAACCATCATTATCATCTCATTAGATTCTTTAAATAAAGAGACTTACGAACGCATTAGAGTGCGCAGTAATTTTGATAATGTGATGGCGAATATTGATTATTATCATGAGTATTCTTTAAAAAGTAAAAACATTTTTTCTATTGCTGTTTGCCCTATGATTTACAATTGGAAAGAATTGCCGGAACTTCAAAAATTTTGTATCGAAAAAAATGCAACCATGCATTTCAATACAGTTGAATACCCCAAACATCTATCACTAAGAATATTACCACCTGAAGAATTAGAAAATATTATTCAATATTTAGGAAAAAGCTCACTTGAAGAATTACCAGGAGGCGAAAATGATATTAGAAATACAAGTGTGAGAACTTACAACAATTTTATTCATCTTTTAAAAGATTGGAAAAATCAGGCGGGAAAAGGATATTGATTATTAACCATCAACCAAAGTTTCCACATCTCTCCAAACTTGCCATTCCTTATCGCCCCAATTATGATAGATATGTATAAATTCAGGTTTTATAGTTCTTTGCTGCTTCAACAAATTAAAACTCAAATTGTTTTCATAAATTATTGCAACATTATTATAGTCTGCTAAGAAATTGTATTCAATTGGTAACAACGGATGCTCTTGCAAGTTAAACTCCCAAACTGTGGCTGCAAGCGTTCCTTGGTCTCTTGTTTTCCATTCTTTATCTTGAAAAACAAGCATAGTTTTTTCGTGCCAAGCATTTAAAAAATCGGCTGAAGAATCATCAAAGAGAAAAACTCCACCATTCCAATGTTGCCAATTTCTACCGCTTATCTTAACTGCAAATTTTTTTTCAATATATGTCAATAGATGTTCACAACTTAAAACAGAAAGAGAATTACCCTCTCTATCAAACCACTCATGTTTCTTAAAATCATAAGTAAAGCCTATTAAATCTTCAATTTTAGATACAACTTCAGCTGAGTTTGGGAAAGTGAGTCGTTGCCCTTTATTAGTGTACCAGGATTGCTCTTTTTTATGGAATTTATATTTACTATTCAAATAGTAATATTTTAAAGGTAGAGCATATTGTAATTTGTGAAATAAATAAACAAACTTATTGGACTTACTTTTTAAAACAGTACTATCTATATCTTTTAAAACACTCCTACCGTTTAAATTAATCTTGTAAAACTTCTCATAAATAGAATCTAATTCTGCCTTCCCTTTATCATAGTTTTCTTTACATCCGCAATTAACTGCACTTGGGCTAAACACATCTATTTTACAATGATCTGATGTAAAAGAAATTGGAGCAATATAAAAGGAGAAAATATCATCTACTCTACTACTTAATGCAACCACATCTGTATCTAAATAGCAATAAAGATTTCCCTGTGGCAAAAATTTATTTATACCTGTTTTTAAATAAATGCTCGCTTGGTGATGATTAAAATGCTCAGGTGTTTTTATATCAATTACATTATCGTGCGCAATAGGAATTTCGTTGCGCATAGAATCTGTAAGAACAATAATTTTATTCTTGGAAAATTTCTTTAATGCTTTTAGCGAAAAGTGCAATGTATCAATATGTTCTTTGCTGCCACAAACAACAAACACAAAAATATTATTCTTATCTATTACCATTTATGTCATCCATTTTTTATACCATTTTTCCATAACCATAATTTTCCACAAACCCCAATCGTAATCTTTTTGTAATAAATTATTCACATAATCTCTACTTACTAATCCATCTTTCACCAATTTACTTTCAGCCAACTCAGTACGATACCAATCAATATTCATATAGTATTTATCGGGGCCAACAAAGCCTTGTTTTTTTCGATCTAAAATTTCTTGAGGAAGTGCATTTTTAATTTGTTCATAAAGTAAAGATTTTATTTGGGAAGGATTATGGTAAAGATTTTCCTTTAAACTAAATATTTTCTCAAATAATTTATGATGAAGAAATGGCACACGGACTTCTAAACTATTTGCCATACTTGCCCTATCAATTTTTGTTAGCACTAATTCACCCATAAAGCATTTAATATCCATTTGCTGAATAGACTTTAGCGGTGAAAGCTTGTTATTAAAATTAGATGCATAAAAGTAATCACTGTTTTTACTTAAATGTTTATGTAATTCTGGTGAAAGTAGCTTGCTTTGCTCTTCATAATTAAACCTGCCCATTGCCATTGCGTTAGCATAGTAATTCACAATATGCGAATTAGAGGTTTGCGTTAAACGCTGCCAAAAAGTTTTGGGTTTAAACTCGCGCTGCCAATTGTAGCCCACAAAAATCTCATCGCTCCCCTCTCCGCTCATCACAGCTTTTACATGTTTGGCGGCAATATTGCTCACCATGTAAGTTGGCAAAGTTGAAATATCTGCCAATGGCTCATCATAAACCCAAGCTAAATGGTCAAGTGTTTCTAAGTGAACATTATCTACAATAAATGAGGTATGTTTAGAATTGAACTTTTCAGCAACAAGCTCTGCAAAATGATGTTCGCTATTTTGCCACTCTTTAAACCCAATTGAAAAAGTTTGAAGCGGATACTTCATTTTGTGTAAATAATATACAATGGCAGAACTATCGTAACCTCCACTCAAGAAAGCCCCAACTGGCACATCGCTTACGGCATGTAATTTCACAGAATTAAAAAGAATATCATTGATTTCCTCAACTAATTGCTTATGACTTACACTTAAACTTTGGCTTTCTAATTTCCAATATTCAGTAACGGCAATTTTGCCATTTTTCCAAACTAAATAATGTGCAGGCGGCAACTTTTGCACTTCGTTCCAAATAGTATTGGGAGAAGGAATGTAACGATAATTAAAATAATCGGCAAACGCAGTAAAATTGAGTGTTCGTTTAAAATCCTGCAATGCTGCAATAGCTTTAATTTCTGAAGCAAAAACAAATTTGCCATTTTGTGAACCGTAATAAAACGGTTTAATTCCAAACCTATCTCGGGCAGCAAAAAGGATTTGCTCCTTTTCATTCCAAATGGCAAAAGCCCACATGCCAACCAATTTATCCAGCATTTTTTCGCCCCATGCTTCATAAGCATGTACCAATACTTCTGTATCGGTATTCGATTTGAATTTATGCCCGAGCTGTTGCAGTTCCTCTTTTAATAAACGATAGTTGTATATTTCTCCGTTAAATGTAATCAAGAGCGTTCCGTCTTCATTTGATAGCGGTTGTTTACCATTTTCAGATAAATCTAAAAACGACAATCGTCTGTGTCCTAATCCTACATTAGATTCAGGGCTTATCCAAACGCCTTCATCATCAGGTCCTCGATGCCTGATTGCATTGGTCATATCTAAAATATGCGCTGGATTAACACTATTTTTTAAATCAATTATCCCTGCAATGCCGCACATTTCACTTTCTGAATTTTCGTTTTATATAGCCAACCAAAGAAGTATTTTCCTTAACTAAATCTACTCCTAAAATTCGCATAAAATAATAAATTAAATAGTTGACGTACTTACTTAAAACTTGATATATTTTCCAATACAAACTTAAAACTAACCGCCTAATAATGGTATAAATTGAAAGAATAGAATTTTTAATGGCTTGCCAGTAATTTCTCGGAAAGAAAAAAAGCAAATGAATTGGTATAAAAATTAAATATATCGGCTTTTGAAATCCTAAAACAACTAACCAACAAATTGGCAATACATATTGGTTTACGCCATCAGTAATATGACGCACAGATTCTATAGCAAAATAATTGGAAGCAAAGTGTAATCTCAATCTCCATATAAGCAAGCATAGTGAAAGAATATACATCACCAAAACAAAAAAGTGCATTGGCGTTGCAATACTAATATACCATAGCGCAGCTACTATGAATACAACTTCTTGAACCAACAATCCCTTCATTAAAAACGTTACGCGCTCCACTCCTATAACCATTGGAAGCGTGCGTACTCCTGCCCTTTTATCATTAAACAAATCATCTACTTGATGAATAAGTATATTCCTAAAACCAACTAAAAAAACTGCAATAGAAAAAAGCGGAAGCCAAGCTGCCCAAATTGAATTTGCATACAATGCATAAGTATGATGCGAAAGCAAAAGCGGAATCCAATAAGCATATCCTGCATCAATAAAATTTGAAGCAAACGGTACATCTTTTAATCTCGGAAATGGAAGCGAATACAGTAAATAAAATAAAAACTGTGCACCAATTAGAAACCATGTTACGTTATCGTGCGGCAGCCAAAGCCAAGGCAATAGTGCCATTGAAACTGAAAACAAAAACAACCCAAGTTTTACTTTGTTAGAAACATAAGCCAAGCGATTTACTTTGCCTGCCTTAGTATCACTTGCTATGTCAAAATGCTCATTTATTAAATAGCCCAAAGCAGCAAAGCCAATTGTTGTTACTAATGAAAACAATATCAATAAACTGCTTTCAAAATTTAAGTCTATCTTAAACCAACTAAGCCACAAATAAACGCAGCCCATAATAAACGGAACAAAACTCAAGCGCCAATCTTGAGAACGGGTTAAATCAGAAAGTCGGATTAAAAATGGTTTCACAATTGAGTAGCGAATATAGGTTTATGTTTAACTTCATTATCCACGTATCAATAAGCTTAACTTAATAAGTTTAATCCATTATTCATATTATTGTTTTATATATCTATTATATTTTCTTTATTTTGCCAACTTTTCATGCCTTAAAAAAAATATTTTGAATTTATTTTTACTTTTTGAGGCAAAAAATACTTTTGTAGCATCAAAAAAAACAATTTTCATGCTAACAGGAAGAAAAAAAGCAATAGAAACAGTAATTAATCGTGAAGCGGTAAAACCACAATTAGTAGGCAACAGAGTTCCTGAATACTATGGAACAAATGTGTTTACCGAGAAAGTAATGCGCGAATATTTAAGCGAAGGCGCATTTAAAGCCATAAAAGAGGCAACAAGAGTTGGACACAAAATAAACCGTGAAATTGCCGATGAAATTGCTGCAAGCATGAAAGCCTGGGCACTAAAAAAAGGTGCTAATTCATACACACACTGGTTTCAACCACTAAACGGATTAACTGCTGAAAAGCATGATATGTTTTTTACCCTAAAAGGAGATGAACCTATTGAGGCTTTTGGTGCAGATGCTTTAGTGCAGCAAGAACCAGATGCATCATCTTTTCCAAGTGGAGGTATTCGCGCCACTTTTGAAGCGCGTGGTTACACAGCTTGGGATCCAGCTTCGCCTGCTTTTATTATGGAAATTGGTGAAGGTAAAACACTTTGTATTCCTACTATATTTGTTTCTTACACTGGTGAAGCTTTAGATTACAAAGCTCCGCTTCTAAAAAGTATTTCATTTTTAGAAAAAGCTGCGCTTCCGGTTGTTCATTTATTCGATAAAGATGCTACTAAAATATCGGTTACATTAGGCTGGGAACAAGAATACTTTTTAATTGACGAAGCATTATTTTATGCTCGTCCTGATTTGATGGCAACCGGCAGAACTTTGCTTGGCGCTTCCTCTTCAAAAGGGCAACAATTAGAAGACCATTACTTTGGCACTATTCCTGAAAGAATTTACGCTTTCATGCTCGACTTAGAAACTGAATGTCATAAATTAGGAATTCCGGTTCGCACAAGACACAATGAAGTTGCGCCTTCGCAGTTTGAATGTGCGCCAATGTTTGAAGAAGCAAATGTTGCCGTAGATCACAATCAGTTATTGATGGATTTAATGGAGCGTGTTTCAAGAAGACATAAGCTAAGAGTTTTAATTCACGAAAAACCTTTTGCAGGAATAAACGGCAGTGGAAAGCACAATAACTGGAGCTTGAGCACCGATACCGGAAAAAACTTATTAAGCCCAGGTAAAACACCAAAAACGAACTTACTTTTCCTTACCTTTTTCGTAAACGTTTTAAAAGCAGTTAGCGAATATGGCGATTTAATTCGCGCCTCAATTGCCTCTGCAAACAACGACCACCGCTTAGGAGCAAACGAAGCGCCACCAGCAATTATCTCTGCTTTTATTGGTTCGTACATGACAAACATTTTAGATGAAGTAGAAAAGCGTGTAGCCAAAGGCAAATACGATGAGTTAGCAAATGCTTCATTAAAGTTGGATATTCTAAATAAAGTTCCTGATTTGCTGCTTGATACAACAGACAGAAACAGAACCTCGCCATTTGCATTCACCGGAAACAAATTTGAAATACGCGCAGTAGGTTCTTCTGCCAATTGTGCTTCGATAATGACAGTAATGAATGCCATTATGGGGCAGCAACTTTTAAATTTTAAAGCAGAGGTTGATAAGCTAATAAAAGAAGGCGAAAGCAAAGAAGGCGCTATCATGCGTAGAATTAGACAATACATAACCGATAGTAGAAAAATTTGTTTTGAAGGCGATGGTTACAGTGCAGCTTGGGAAAAAGAAGCTAAGAAACGCGGGTTGAGCAACGTAAAAACTACGCCTTACGCACTTGACTTTTTAATTCAACAAAAATTTATAGATGTATTTACCCAAAACGGCATTTTAAGCGAACGCGAATCCTTTGCGCGCTACGAAGTTGAAAACCATAAATATGTTCTAAAAATTGATATTGAAGCAAATACTTTAACCGATATTGCCATCAGCCAAATTATTCCGGCAGCTTTGGAATATTCTAACAAGTTGGTTTCTAATATTCAAGGGCTAAAAGCTGTTGGTATTTCTGCAAGTGCTACTAAGGCACAAAAAGAATTGTTAGAAGAAATTTCTACAACCGTGAATGCCATAAAAACAAATGTAGATAAGCTAAACAAATCGTTAGAAGATGCGCATAAACAAAAATCTACTGCTGATGAAGCGAAATTCTACTGCGACAAAGTGAAGCCAATTATGGATGTACTTAGAGTAGAATTAGATGCTCTAGAATCTTTAGTTGATGATACCATTTGGCCTCTACCAAAATACAGAGAAATGCTTTTCATTAAATAAGCGCATTTAGAAAAAAAACAAAGCCGATAAGTTCAACTTTAGAAACTGAATTTATCGGCTTTTTTGTTTCAACTCAATTCTAAAACCTCAACCGCATTTGTACTTTTATTTCGCTCTTTTTATTGCCGTTTATTTGGTCTAAGCCGCTGCCAATAACTTGCGTATCACTACGAAAAGTTTGCGACCAACGTACCCAAAAATCGAGCCAGCGTGTGGCGCTGTAACGCAGTGTGAGATAATATCTAATGCCATTTCCATAAAGTGCCGGAATTGAAAATGAATAGAGCACATCATTTTCATAAGTGTAAATTCTACTGTTGTAACTTGGTGTTCTAAATATCGCAAAGCGCGCATTTCCCGAAAGCGGGAACCCTAATTTTTTATACGCAATATCTTGATAAATCACAAAGCCAACTTCTGTTTTATTTCCTTGCAAACTGTAAAAACTCGTTTCCACTCTGTTAGAAATAGTTAGCTCATTTGTAACATTAAAACGATGCTGATAGCGCAATCCTTGCCGTGTTTCATTTACTACATAATCTAAAGGTAAATCATTTAAAGGCGAGTTTCGCTTCTTTGTTTCAAATCTGTAACGCAAATAGATTTCAGACTTTTTGTTAGGTTTCACAGTAGCTTGAAAATAATTCTCATTTCCCCACGAAGGTGCATCGGTTAAATATTTCAGCCAAGGGTGCATATACAAATCGAAGAACGCATCTAACTGCAACATTTTTACCGGGCGCACACTTAAACTTAAATACAAACCATGCTCGTTTTGCGGATGGCTTCTTTCGCCAAAAGAACCGCCATAAATAGTTTGGAAATTCTTAGAATAATATCTGTGTACAATTCCCATATCAACCTTTTTATCTAAGCTGATAATTGCACCGTTTAACAAGCCAAAACCACCGTTGCTGCTTACTCCGTTTTCGCCAAAAAGATGGATATTTCTAAATATTACATGATAATCTACACTTGCGTTTACCAACTGTTGTGCCGAAAAATCGTACAGTGCATAAGGAGATAAATCTTTATTATATGGTTTAAAATAACGTGTGTAAACAGCATTTGCGCCAATGTGCCAATTTCGTTTATTGTACGAAACATTTCCACCTGTGGTAAGCTGCCCAACCATTTCGCGTTTGGCAATTTCGCTTTGTGTGCGGTGATAACCGGTTGAAAGCAAGGCAGAGAAATATTCTTCTTCGTTTATGCTTGTATCACTAAGTGTTTGCGAAACCACATTAGCATCTAAAAGTTTGTATGAAGCAAAAGCTGTAACTTCCCAATCTTTAAAACCTAAAGTAAAAGCTCCACCGCGCAAAAACCGAAACTCATTTACAGAAGTATAAGGTCTTAGTTTTGGGCCATTGCGTTTTATCATCATCACAGCGGGGCTTTTTCTATAGCCAAACCCCGTCCACATTATCAATCCTTGTCCCAAACGAACTTCGTAATCGCCTAATGCCAATGCTTTAAGTTGCTTTCTATTTCTAAGAAAAAAGTGTGCAGAGTAAAAATCAAAACCGCGTTTATTGCTTCTTTTAAAAAATTCTTCTCCGGCATCTTTATCGGCTGTAATCCCGTAACTCATTTGAGTTCCATAAGTATATCGAAAGCGCATAAACAATCGAAAAGGTGAACCTTGGTAGTATTGCTTATTGGTGTCTGTCGGAATTAAATAGCCATTAGTTTTTTCAATTTGTTGTTGGTAGCGTGTTACAAATTGAGTATTCCCTTTCGTAAATAAATCTTTCACCGGCACATGTAAATCCTGCAAATTTTCATCTACCCGAATATAAGGAAGCACACGTTTTATTGTTGCAATATCCCAAAGCGGAACAGCTTGCAATTCATAAATAGAAATTAACTTTCCATGCTTTTGAATATAGCGTTGCAGCTCATCAATTTGTTGTGGTTCTAAAAATAAAATTTCAGCCAATTCGCCTGCTGAAGCGCGATTTAAGTTGAGCGGATGCTTCTTTAAATTAGCTAAATCATCAATTGAACCATCGAAAGTAAACTCTTCAGAATCTTCAGAGCGCGCAAAATTTTCTATAATTTCTTGGTCTTCGTTTTCTTCTGCTTGCTGTGCAAATATTGCAGCCGGAATTACAAGTAAAACTACTTGAAAAACCTTAACTAGAAACTGAAATTTGATATTTTGCAGCGGCTTCATCACAATCGTTACAGTAAGTGATATTAAAATGAAAAAGCTAAAACACAAAAGGAAGTAATGAACAGAAAATATTTCCAAACAATATTGAACACTAAAATTCTATGAAATGAAAATAAAAATTGCGTCAGCTCAATATGCCATCAAGCAATATTCTAAGTTCAAAGATTGGCAAACCAATATTGAAAACTGGGTAAAAACTGCTGCCGAACAAAATGCAGAGATATTACTCTTTCCTGAATTTGCTTCTTTGGAATTAGTGAATTTGCTATCGCCTGAAGTTCAAAAAAAGCCGGCACTTTTTGCCGACTTTTTGCAATGCCTTTTACCTGAATTTAAAATCACTTTTGATGAATTGGCAACCAAGTTTAAGGTTACAATTATTGCTCCAAGTTTTCCTGTTAAAGTTGAAAATGCTTTCTATAATCGCGTGTATGTTTTTGGTGTAAATGGCTTGGCAGGTTATCAAGATAAATTGTTTATGACTAACTTAGATAGCAAAATAATTGGCATATCTTCTCCGCCAAAAAAAATAGCGATTTTCAAAACGCCAAAATGCACATTCGGCATTCAAATTTGCTACGATAGTGAGTTTAGTATTGGGGCAAATTGCTTAGCTCAAAATGGTGCAGAGATTCTTTTAATACCAAGTTGCACCGAAACCATTCGCGGCTCAAATAGAGTTCACATTAGCGCCAGAGCACGTGCTTTGGAGCAACAATTTTACACCGTAGTTTCGCAAGTAGTTGGCGATGCAGCATGGAATACAGCCCTGCATAAAAACTACGGCTATGCAGCATTTTATGCCGCACCCGATACTGAATTTCAAGAAAATGGAATTTTAGAAATCGGAGAACCACAAGAAGTAAATTGGTTGATACACGAAGTAGATACCGATTTACTAAAAACCACTCGTTCCAATGGGCAAGTAAACACTTTTAACGATCATAAAAATTTGAACTACACTTTCAATTCCGATGAAATAAAAATTGAAATAAATACCGTTTCATCAACTTGAAATACAGTTTGTTAATAATAAAAATTTGAAGTTTAACTTCTACTTTTTATTTTAGTAATTCATATAAAACAAAAAAACGAGAAATGAAAAAACTATCTGCACTTTTGTTCTTGTCATTATTTTTAACCGGTATCGGCTTTTCGCAACGCTATTTAACACCACAGTTTACTAATGTAAAGGTTACTAAGAATGTAAAATTTGGAGCAAACAAAAGCTTTTCAAGTCTTTTTACTCAAGTTGAAGACTTAACTATGGATGTTTACGAACCAGATGGCGACACACTAAGTGAACGCCCCGTAATTATTTTAGGACATGGCGGCTCTTATTTAGCAATGTATCTTTGGGGTGTAAAAGAGCAATACAGCATAGCTGAAATGTGTACTCGTTTTGCTAAACTCGGCTACGTGGCAGTTTCAATTGATTATCGCTTAGGCTGGGAAGCAGGTTCATCGGATCCGGAAGTGAGAGAAAAAACCATTGTGAATGCTGTTTACAGAGCAATGCAAGATTTTAAAACTTGTATTCGATATTTTAGAAATGATTATACAACTAATAACAACCAATGGAAAGTAAATCCATGCAAAATATTTGTAGGAGGTACAAACTCTGGCGGTTATTCAGCATTAGCAGTTTCTAACTTAAACAAGGTTAGTGAAATGGAAGCTCCAAAATTCTTAGATTCAAATGGAGACCCGTATGTTAATCAATCTTTAACCGGAGACTTTGATGGTTTTGGAGGAAGCCAAAATGTAGATAACTATCCGGGCTATAATTCAAATGCTTCTGCTGTATTAGCTTTGGGCGCAGCAACTGGTGATACTTCATGGGTTGAAGCTGGCGAAATTCCTGTAGTTGCATTGCATGGAATTGAAGAAACAACTACTCCTTACAATACTGCAATTGTAATAACCAGTAGCGGAACAGCAATACTTATTGTAAGCGGCCCCGGAGATTTTATGCCGCGCATAGAAAGACTTGGCAATAATGACGTATTTAAAAATGCTTCATTGCCTCAAGGTCCGGCAAACAAAAATGGGAATGGACAAATAACTCAATCAGTAGAAGGTTTATATCCGTTTTATGGTGCAAAATTTGAACCGTGGAGTTGGTATGATAATACCCAACCTGTTGGCGATCCTGCTTTAAATCCAAATGCAAGCCAAGCAAAAGGATTAAAATATATTGACACCATTATGTCTTATACCGCACCTCGTTTTAAAGCAATTATTGACGCCAACTTACCTTGCCAAGTTACTACTTCAATTAAGGAAGCAAAAGTTGCACAAACAACATTTAAAGTATTGCCCAATCCGGTTACTTCTTTCTTCACTATTTTTGCATCATCACCAAACGCGCAAATTGAGCAAGTTAGATTGTTTGATCTAAACGGAAAAATTGTTTTGAACCATCAAAACGAAACAGGTTACTATTCTGCTGTAAATACTGAAAACATTGCCAATGGAATTTATTTAGTTGAGATTTCAAGTAGCAACAACATGAAAGAAATGAAGAGAATCGTAGTTCAGCATTAGAATAATTTTTTCTTTAAACAAAAAATGGCTGCTCGTAGATTGCACTACAGCAGCCATTTTTTTATTTGCATGTTTTCGGCTAAAATCTTTTAGTACTATTTCTTTTTCTTCTCACAAAATAGAAAACTGCTAAAGCAATAAGGATTAAAAACGGCCAAATACTCATCAATCCAATTGTGAATGAAATAAGTTTGTGCCAACCATTTACAAATGCTTCTTTTAATTTTGAAGTAAAACCAATTTGAGGCTGAGCAATAAAATCTAAATTCTGATAAATATTTAAGGTTATAGTGGAGTAACTCACTTGGTCTTTCATCAATTTTAATCTACCTTCTGTTACTTCAATTTCTTCTCTAATCACACGCAAACTATTTTCTACTTCTAAAATATCTTTCACGCTTTTAGCTTGCTTTAGAAGTTCAACATATCGCTGCTCAATTTCCTTCTTAGTTTTTAGTCTTGCTTCAATATCTACAAACTCGGCAGTAACATCATCAACTGTAACATTTTTAAAATTGGTATAAACAGACTCTTTCATTATTTGTTCAAGCAGCTTTTCAAAAGTTTCCGCAGGAACGCGAATAGTTATATCATTATCAATTCTACTCGAACTTGCATTGCTGTTGTCTGCTGCGAAATAGGAGTTATTTTCTTTTAATAGCTCTGCAATTTTTTTGTGGCTCACTTCAATATTTTGAACTTGAAATTGAACGTTTGCATTTTTAATAATATTGGTAGGAGTTTTTACATTCTCAATTTTATCCAACGCTGAACTTTCTTCAGCCAAATTTGCTTCCGTTTTCTTAGATGCTAACGAGGCACTTTCTTCTTGTGCCGAATAGGCTAAAGATTCTGCTGAAGCATTGTTAGAATTATTGCAGCTCACCAAAATTGTTACTCCCAAAATACAGCCAATTAAGTTTTTCATATTTAAGATTTAAAACAAAGATGGGCATAGTAAAAATTTCCATAAAGCTGCAACCAACTTTTATTTTATTTTTATTGTCTATCAAAAAGTATAAATCTGATTATGAAAAAAACTTTACACTACATACTCGGTATATTTTATTTTACTTTTTCATGCCATATTCATGCTCAAAACTATACTGTATTGGGCAATGCGGGGCAACTAAACGGGTGTGAATGTTTTAGAATTACCCCTGATGCAGGAAACCAAGCGGGAGCCATCTTTCAGAATAAAACCATTAACTTAAATAACTCTTTCGATTTTACCTTTTCAGTTTACTTTGGTTGCCACAATGGTGGCGGAGCCGATGGTTTAATGTTTGTTCTTACAACCAATCCAAACGGATTAGGTAATACTGGAGAAGGTTTAGGTTATGCCGGAAACAATCAGCCCTTTTCATTTGCTGTAGAGTTTGATACTTACCAAAACTCAAGTGTAAACGATCCAAGCTATCACCATATAGCATTTAATTCCGGAGGGCAATACAGTCACAATGTTGCGGGTCCTGTGCCTGCTTTACCGAGTTCTGCAAGTATTGATGATTGCCAATACCACACGGTTAGAATTGTTTGGGACGTAAACTCCAATACTTATTCTGTTTATTTAGATGGTACGCTGCGTTTAAGCACAGTAATTCCAAATATTGTGCAGACTTATTTTGGTGGAAATCCAATTGTAAACTGGGGTTGGACAGCGGCAACAGGAGGCGGCACAAATGAGCAGAATGTATGCGTGCAAAGTATTTCTAACTGGGTTGCAGGAATAAACTACCAATCCTGCAACCTAAATATGCAATTTCAAGATGTTTCAACAAGCAACGCAGGAACAATACAATCTTGGGCTTGGAACTTTGGCGATGGCGGCACTTCTGCATTGCAAAATCCTACACATACTTATGCAGTAGCTGATACATACAATGTTACTTTAACCATTACAGATATTAGCAGTTGCACCAAGAGTTATTCACATACAATAACAATAGCACCCAATATCACTTTAACGCCAACATTGCAACAACCTCCTTGCAATGGAGGAAGCAATGGAAACATTACTGTTGCACCAAGTGGCGGCTTTGGTGCTTCAGCTGGCTATGGAGGCTATAAATATAATTGGAGTACAGGACAAACTACTGCAACAGCAGTTGGTGTTACTGCTGGAACATATACCGTAACCGTAACAGATGGCGTTTGTACAACCACGGGGCAATATACGCTTAACCAACCTACACCACTTACAGCAACAGTTACTAAAACTGATCCAAACTGTAATTTAGCTAATGGAACAGCCACAGTAACCGTAAGCGGAGGTACAACTCCTTATCAATATGTAAACTGGCCAGGATTGAGTAGCACCAATGTGGCAAGCGGTTTAGGAGCAGGTACTTTTATTCCGGATTTTAAAGATGCTAATGGTTGTTCTTCCTTACTTCAATATTCAGCAACCTTAACTAATTTACCTTGTGGCATTCAATCTTCAACAACCACAACTAATGTAACTTGCTTTAATGGAACAAACGGAGCTGCAACTTTAAATGTAACCGGAGGCGGAAGTTCAAAAAACATCAATTGGAGCAATGGTGGAAGTGGCACAACAATTAGCAATCTGGCAGCAGGAACTTATACCTATAACTACAGTGATAATTTAGGAAACATATTTAGCGGTAGTGTAACCATTACACAGCCATCAGCAGCTATGTCGGCTTCTCTAACTTCCTTAGATTTATCTTGCGCAGGAAAAAATGATGGAAGCATTATCGCATCAGTAACTTCAGGAGGATCGCCCAATTATACTTATACTTGGAGCGGTGGTTTGCCTGGCAATCCTACTCAAAATAATTTAGCAGCAGGAAATTATTCTGTAACCATTACAGATTCTAAAAACTGCACGGCAACTGCCAGCGGAAGCGTGTCTGCTCCGCCCCCATTGGTTTTAAATATCACCAATACGGTTGATAGTTGCTTCCAAGCCGGCAAAGGAACTGCAACAGCAAATGTTACAGGAGGAACTACACCGTATTTATATCAATGGAGCAATATTGCTTCGGCACAAACCAATTTAGATTTAGATGCAGGAAATTATTCTGTAACCGTTACCGACAACAAAGGCTGTACCACAACAGGAAATACCACAATCGCTCAATCGCCTGCCATTACTTACACTTTAACTCCGCAAGATATCAATTGCACCGGAGCATCAACAGGAAGCATTCAAGTGAATGTAAACGGAGGCGTTCCAACTTATAGTTACACTTGGAATCCATCTACTGCAAACGGAAATAATCCGCAAAACCTTACTGCCGGAAAATATATTGTAACCATCAGCGATGCCTATAATTGTAAGAAGATAGATTCCGTTACACTTGTTCAACCAGATTCTGCATTGGTGGCTACTTCTTCGCATACCAATGTTACTTGTTTTGGTTTGAACAATGGCACATTAACTATAAATGTTGCAGGAGGAACACAACCCTATTCTTATCAAGGAAATCCAATTCCACCAGGAACTTCAACTTTGCCCAATCTTGCGCCAAATACTTATGCAGGAATTATCACAGACTCAAAAGGTTGTAAAGATACTATCACCGAAACCATAACTGAACCAACTCAACTTACAGTGGGAGAACAACACGGTAATGTTTTATGTTTTGGAGGAAATAATGCAAATATAGATATTACTGTAAGTGGCGGAACACCAAACTACACTTACACTTGGAACGATTCAATTACAACCGAAGACAGAAGTAATTTAACTCAAGGCAACTATGCCGTAACCATTACTGATGCCAATAATTGCACTGCAAACATTACTGTAAACATAACAGAACCAACTGAATTATTGGCAAGCGAAACACACCAAAATATTTCCTGCTTTGGTGGAAATAATGGAAGTATTGATGTTACAGTTTCAGGAGGAACAACGCCTTACACTTTTATTTGGAATGATGGAAACACAAACGAAGACAGAACTTCGCTTACACAAGGAAATTACTCCGTTACCATTACCGATGCCAACAATTGCACTAAAACTTTAAGCATTACAATTTCTGAACCAACACAACTTGTGGTAACTTCTTCGCACACCAATGTAACTTGCTTTGGGTTGAATGATGGCACATTAACCATAAATGTAAGCGGTGGCACACAGCCTTATTCTTACTTAGGAAATTCAATTCCTGTGGGAGCTTCTACTTTGCCGAGTTTTTCACCAAACACTTACACAGCAATTATTATTGATGCTAATAATTGTTCAGATACCATTACTGAAACAATTACTGAGCCTACACAACTTACACTTGGCGAGCAACATATTGATGCTTCATGTTTTGGAAACAATAACGGAAGTATTGATGTTACAGTTAATGGTGGCACGCCAACCTACACTTACCATTGGAACGATAGCACCACAACCGAAGATAGAGCAACATTAACTCAAGGAAACTATTCCATCACAGTTACTGATGCCAATAATTGTACTGCAACCATTTCTGCCACTATAAATGAACCGGCAGGAGTTCCACTAAGCGTTAGTGCTGCTGATGCCAGTTGTTTTGGCGCAAACGGCAGCGCAACAGCATCACCTTCCGTTGGGCAATCGCCATACACCTATCAATGGAGTGCAGGAAATTCAACTACTGCAATAGCAGCTTTACCTGCCGGAAACTACACTGTAACTTCAACAGCTACCGATGGCTGCAAACAAATTGGAAGTTTTGCCATTGCTGAACCAACTCAAATTTCAATTACCAACACAAGCAATAATTTAAAATGCAATGGCGACAATTCAGGCAGTATAAAAGTTTCAGCAAGTGGAGGTGTTGGCAATTTAAGTTTCACATGGAATCCTAATGTAAGCTCAACCGATAGTGCATCGCAACTTGCTGCCGGAACGTATAACATCATAGTTACCGATGGCAATAATTGTACTTCAACAAATACTGTAACACTGAATGAACCTACAACGCTTCAACTTACAGCGTTTCCAACGGCAACTACCTGCAATGGCTTAAGTGATGGAAGTATTTTGAGTAATGCCACCGGAGGAACTCCGACATTTACTTACACTGCGACCGATAACACAAACAATTATACTTCCGCAAATGGCATATTCAGCAACCTTGCGGCTGGCGTTTACACTGTGGTTGCAACTGATGTAAACGGCTGTACCGTAAGTGCCGCACTCACCATTAACGAACCAACGGCTGTGAGTTACACCTTAAACAATACTGATGCAACTTGCTATCGCTACAGCGATGGTATAATTGAAGTTATACCAAGCGGAGGAACTCCCGGTTATCGCCTTTTACGCGATGGAATGGATTCTTCTACAAGTGGTATTTATACCAACTTAGCAGCCGGAAGTTATTACATAGAAGTAACCGATATGAACGGCTGTTCAGCAACTTTTACCACACAAATTTCTCAACCGGACTCTATCATTTTATCTGCAACACCAAATCCACTTTCAACGCCATTAGGCAATCCGATGGATATCAACGTTACTTCAAACCAAGCAGGGAACATTATTTACAGCTGGCTTCCACAAACAGGTTTAAATTGTTACGACTGCGACAATCCAATCTTTAATGGCATTTCATCTATTGAATATACCGTACTTGTAACAACTGCAAACGGTTGCACGGCAAGTGTTCCATTATCGGCAACGGTTGTGCCGGATTACACCGTTTATACACCGAATTTTTTCACGCCAAACAATGATGGTTCAAACGATATTTTTAAAGTTTTAGGAAATAAAAAAGCAGTAAAAGAATTTAGCTTGAAAATATTTAATCGCTGGGGCGAAAAAGTATTTGAGGGAAATGACATGGAAGATGGCTGGGACGGCTTTGCAAATGGCTCGCTTGCACAGCCCGGAGTTTATGTTTACGAAATGAAAATAGTTTGGATTGATAACTTTAATAGAAACAACTTTAAAGGAACAATTACTTTAGTGCGCTAAATGAACACCGCACTTTTTATTGAAATTATAGCTGTAGCGTTATCACTTTTATATGTATGGTTAGCAGCAAAAGAAAATAAATGGTGTTGGCTTTTCGGAGGAATTGGTTCTGCAATATACGTTTATATCAACTTCACTTCGCATTTATATTACGATACTTTATTGCAGTTGTATTATGTTTTAGTTGCTGTTTACGGACTTTTGCATTGGAATAAAACAAACACAAAATCACAAGTAGAAGTAAGGCCGATTTCAAAACAAAATTTGGTATTTGTGTTGGCATTATCTGCTATTGCTACCTACTTTTTGGGCGAATGGAGCAAAGCACATATTGCACAAAATACTTCGCATTTAGATGCCGGAGTAACTATTTTTAGTTTAGTAGCTACATGGCTCACTGCACGAAAAATTTTAGAGAGCTGGCTGCTTTGGATTGCAATAGATATTGCTGCAACTTTTATGTATTATTTAAAAGGGCTTCACGCAACTACCTTGCTCTATATTCTATTTACAATTATGGCAGTTTATGGTTATTTTAAATGGAAGAAAACTGCTTCAACTAAGGGCGAAAATCAGGATTTGCAGCACGCTTCTTCTTAGTTTTTTGGTATAGAAACGATATTGGGTTTGTAAATTTAGGTCGCGGCACATTGGTTGAATATTTAGGCGGTGCAATTCCGGGAAGCACAACTTTGTTCACCTCTTTTGCTTCCATAAACGCTTGCTTAAATTCCTCTTTTGAGTGATAAGGATAAATAGTTACCTCCTTTAGTTTTACGAAATCTTTAATCAATTCCACATAAATATTGTAAATAGAATCTTTCGGAATTTTACTCACCGGAAGCGTTTTAGAAATATAGCCTAAAGAAGAAAATCTAAGTGTATCAGTTGGAAAAACATACATAGAAAAAACACCTTCAATATCAGCTGTAACGCCAGTTCGTTTACTTGTTAGAGTTACATTCAACTTTGGAATAGCATCATGCGTTTGCAAATCGGCAACGCGGCCTTTTATTAAAAAAGTACCTTCTTGGAAATCGAAATTCAACTGCGCCTGCACACCAAAAATGTTTATAGCAAAAGCAATTGCCACACACAGTTTCAGTTTCCTCCAAGCCGAATTCAATTTGCAGTTCATTATATTTTGAAAACGCAAATAACGCAAAGCCCATGAAACCATTCAATAAATGTTGTGAAAATGAATTGGCAAATTTGAGCAATACGAAAAAACTAAGCGCTGTATTTCGCAGTATTAAATCATTTCACAACTTAGCAGCATGAAAATAATTTGCATCGGTAGAAATTACGTTGATCATATTCACGAATTGCAAAATGCCATTCCTGAAAATCCCGTAATTTTTATGAAACCTAACACTGCGATTTTAAAAGATAATAAACCATTTTTTTACCCTGAATGGAGCAGTGAAATTCATTATGAAACTGAATTAGTTCTAAAAATTTCAAAGCAAGGGAAATACATTCAAGAAAAATTTGCACACAAATATTACCAAGAAATTGGCTTGGGAATAGATTTTACCGCACGTGATTTGCAAAACAACTTAAAGGCAAAAGGCTTACCTTGGGAAATAGCAAAAGCATTTGATAGCAGTGCTGTGGTTGGCAATTTCGTTGATAAAGCAAAACTCTCCTCTCCTATTTTATTTCATCTCTTGCTCAACGGCAATAAAGTTCAAACAGGCAACTCTTCTTTAATGCTTTATTCTTTCGATAAAATCATTAGCTATATTTCTCAATTTTTCACCTTGCAATTGGGTGATTTAATTTATACCGGAACGCCTGCCGGAGTAGGTAAAATTGCTATTGGCGACAAACTCGAAGGCTTTCTGGAAGAACAAAAAATGTTTGAGTGCGAAATAAAATAATCGCTATCTGCTATTGATGAACAGGCACAAATTGTTTGTTCTTTTTCTTTTTCCAAGCGGTGTTGTTTATGGTAAAAGTTAAGCCAACATTAAAGCCAAAAGCACTAAAGTTTGCGGCACTTCTAAGCACTTGGCGCGGTTTATCTTCATCTACAACTTTATCTCCTGGTTGAGCCATAAGTTTTCTCTTCTTACCATAAATTGTTGTGTTACTATTTTCGTCTAATTTATCTACAAATTCGGTAGTAGAGCTATACTTTGAAAATGTAGGCAACATATCTGAAGTTTCTCCATTAAAAGTTAAGTCGTAGCGCTTTAAAGAATTTTCACCAATACGTACAAACAAATAATTCCCCAGCACTTCGCCATACACTCGCAGCCATTTTGTGATGTTATAGCCAACACCAATAGAGCCGTTAAACCCAATTGAGGCAACTGATTCTGTTTCGGTTCTTATTTTGGCAGAAGCTGGCATTTTAGTCAGCAAAAAATTAGAACTTGTAATATCTAATTCATGTATTGTTTTTCCCCAAACAGGAAGTGTGAGTGCAAAACGACCAAATGGCACAACCTTTGCGCCAGGCTTGCAAGCGTGAATACGAATACCCGGGCTAAGCGTAACGCCATAAGACCAAGTGTTTGTAACAATGCTTGCATTATTTCCCAACACCGTTGGATCATCGTAAACAGATTTGCCATTTAATTTTTTTCCAATCAAACCACCAAAGCCCATTTCTACACCAATATAATTAGTAATCATGTAGCCCACAACCGCATTTATATTACCTCCGGTTGCATAACCTTGATATTTATTTGCTTGAAATTTTAGCGAGGCACTATCACTAATATTTTGATTTATCAATGGTACAATAACACTATTTGCAGGGTCTGTTCCGCTCGGTTGAAAGGTTAATACTTGTAAGTTTTGTTGCGGTGCCGACCAGCCGTATCCACCTGAAATATTAAAGTAAAGACCTGGTTGTGCAAATAAAAAAGCAACACTAAAAATTGCTGCAATGGAGAGTAATTCTTTTTTCATAAATATTTCGTTTATACCTGAGGGTGAAAGAAACATTTTAGTGCATAATGAACAAAACAATTTTCAAATACTTCTGCGCGGCTGTTAATTCAGGTTAAATGAATTATACAATTCTAATTTAAAGTTTCCTCCAAAAGGTAATAGCATCAACACTTTCAACACTATTAAAATATAGAAAGTTTTACTGCGGCATTCTATATTTTAGTAAAAACAAGTTTGATATAATAAACTTACAGCATGAAATCTTGGATATTTTTTGGCTCTATCGTTGCCTTATTAGCTGGAATTATTGTGTACAACAAAGTATTAAATGCCGATGAAAGCAAAGGTGGATTTGGTGCTATGGGAGGAGCACAAAAACCACTTTCTGTAACTGCATTAATTGCTGAACCGCAAAATGTTTCAAACAATATTGTTGCCACCGGAACATTAACCGCTTTAGACGAAGTTGAATTAAAGCCCGAAACTTCCGGCAAAATTGTAATGTTGAATATCAACGAAGGGCAATACGTTGCCAAAGGAACTTTAATGCTAAAAATAAACGATGCTGAGTTACAAGCACAACTTAAAAAATTAGAACTACAAAAAGATGTAGCCAATAGAAACGAAGAAAGACTAAGAAAGCTCTTGGCAATAAATGGTGTAGGACAACAGGATTACGACATTGCATTAAATCAATACAACAATGTAATTTCTGATATTCAATTACTAAAAGCACAAATAGCAAAAACAGAAATTCGTGCGCCATTTTCGGGCAAAGTTGGTTTGCGCAATGTGAGCGATGGTGCAGTAATTACCCAAGGAAATACAGTAGCAACTCTGGTGAACACAGATAAACTTCGCGTAGATTTTTTTGTGCCTGAACGCTATGCCGGAATAGTTTCAAACGGCAAACAAGTGAGTTTAGAAATTGATGGCATTAAAGAACCAATACAAGCAAAAGTGATAGCCACAGAATCTAAAATTGATTTGGCATCAAGAAATATAAAAGTGAGAGCAGAGGTAATAAATAACAAAAAACTTATTCCGGGTTCTTTTGCAAAAGTAAAATTGAATGTGAATTCAGACAATACAATTATGCTTCCATCGTATCTTTTAATTGCTGAAGCACGCGGCAAAAAAGCAATGCGCTATGAAAGTGGAAAGGCGATTCCTGTGCAAGTAGAAACAGGCTTAAGAACAGAAGATAAAGTGCAAATTCTTTCAGGTATAAATGCGGGAGATACAATAATTAGCAGTGGTATTATGTTCTTAAAACCTGATGCAAAAGTTGCCATATCTAAAATAGAATAATAGTAAATAGAACTTTATTATACATAAAAAAAAGCCGGAATAAATCCGGCTTTTTTTATGGGTTGAAACAATAAAATATCAAGGGAAAATACCCAAGGCTGCATAAGCATTTTTAATCTTATTTATTGACAAGGCAAAAGCGGCTGTACGCAAATCCGGAATTTTCTTATTACTGCGTTTAAACTCGCGAATATCATGATAAGCAGAAATCATAGTATCTTCCAAACCGGAATTTACTAAGTCTATTTCACCGGCACCGCGCACAACAGTTTCAACTTGTAAACGTGTAGCTTTTTTGCCTGAAAGATCTTCAATTAACTTTATCATGTTTTCTTGAGTTTCTTCTTCAAAACGCTTTTGCATTCTTCCAAATCTCACATGCGATAAGTTTTTCAGCCACTCAAAGTAACTTACTGTTACACCACCTGCATTTGCATAAATATCAGGAATAATTAACACACCTTTTTTATTCAGAATTTCTTCTGCTTCCGGTGTTGTAGGTCCGTTTGCAGCTTCGCAAATTATCTTTGCCTTTATGCGTGGTGCATTTTCTCCTGTTAATTGTTTTTCAAGCGCAGCAGGAATTAAAATGTCGCATTCCAATTCTAATGCTTCACTATTCTTTTTTAGATTTTTTGCACCGGGAAAATCAGTAATTTTTCCGGTAGCTTTTCTGTGTTCTAAAACTGCTTCAGGATCTAATCCTTTTGCATTAAATATTGCGCCTTCATTCTCTGCAATTGAAATAATTTTAGCTCCATATTTTACAATAAATTTTGCTGTATTGTAGCCTACATTTCCCAATCCTTGAATTACAACCGTTTTTCCTTCTAACCCGGTGGTGAGTCCTAATTTTTTCATGTCATCTGCATAGCTGCAAACTTGGTTCAAAGCATATACCACGCCTCTTCCTGTGGCTTCTGTTCTGCCCTTTATTCCGTTTAAATGAATTGGCTTTCCCGTAACACAAGCATAAGCATCTACATCATTATTATTCATTGAGGCAAAAGTATCAACCACCCAGCCCATTTCGCGTTCACCTGTTCCATAATCAGGAGCCGGCACATCTAAGCCCGGACCAATCATGTTCTTCTTCATCAATTCATAAGTGTATCTGCGTGTAATAGACTCCAACACTTCTACCGGAGTATTGCGTGGGCTAATTTTAATACCTCCTTTTGCTCCTCCAAATGGAACATCTACAATGGCGCATTTGTAAGTCATTAGTGCTGCCAAAGCCATCACTTCATCTTGATCTACATGAAGGCTAAAGCGAATACCGCCTTTCGTGGGCATTCTGTGATGACTATGCTGTACACGATACGCTTCAATTACTTTTACTTCTTTTCCCCATTTCACAGGAAAGTTTACGCGATAAATACTGTTACAAACTTTTATTTGCTCTAAAAGTCCTTCCGGGCAATCGGTGAATGGTGCAGCTTTATCAAAATAGTAGGAAACACTTTGCGAGAAACTAAGTTCTGCAAGTTCTTTTTTAGTTAATGCCATTTTTTTTGTTTTCGTTTAATAATCCGTTTACAAAGCAAATGGAAACACATTTTTCCGATTTTCAAAAATAATAAAGAACATAGTGCATAAAGTTTTCAATTCTATAATACAATGTGTACAGTATTACCAATTAAACCAAATGCTTTTTGAAAAGTAATAGAAAAGTAAGATGTTCGTTTCCAATAATTATGCGATTTTTTATATCACTTTTGGTTTCTTTGGTTTCATGTATTTTGTTTGCACAGCAACCTAAAACTGTTGCAGCAAAGAGCCTTCCACAACGCCCATCGCTTACAAAACACGATTTAAAAGAAATTCAAAAAATAGAAGATACGCTGCGTATTTTAAGCTACAATACTTTAAATGATTCTACCAATGAAGGTAGAAAAAAGGCTTGCTACACCATGATTCCAACTTTAGTGCGCGCACTAAAAATCAACAATTCATTTTACTATCATTTCGATTCAGTTTTAAGCATTTCAAAAGTTTATGCACCGGATAGCACTTTTAGAATTTTCACTTGGCAAATGCAGCAAAATAATGCCTTTAGATATTATGGTGTAATTCAAATGCGCTCAAGTGAAATGAAAATTTTTCCGTTGGTAGATAATGGTGATACTATGAAGTTGCACACACAACAAATTTTAAGCAACAATAATTGGTACGGTTGTCTTTATTACAACATTTTACTTCATGTAGCGAATAAGAAAAAATACTATACGCTTTTTGGTTACGAGCGCGGTGATTTTCTTACCAAAAGAAAGATATTAGATGTGCTTTCTTTTGATGATAAAAAGCAACCTAAATTTGGTGCACCATTATTTTTTAAACACGAAGGAGATAGCGCTAAGCCAATACGTATTGATACTTTTAACCGCTATTTTATTGAATATAAATGGAAGGCAGACCCAACCATGAATTATGATAAAAAGCTGGATTTAATTGTTTTCGACCACTTGGTCCCGCCAAACGATATTGCGCGCAATACTTATTTTACTTATGTGCAAGATGGCACTTATGAAGGTTTTAAATGGGTAAATAATCATTGGAGTTGGTTAGAAAAAGTTTTCACTTACTCTATTGATGAAAGTGATAATCCGCCAATTCCTTCACCGCTTTTTGGAACACCAAATAAGCAACCAGAATTGCCGAAATAGATTGTGTTTGTTTTGAATTTAGCTTAGTGCCTCTGCAATAAGTTTATTCACCACTTTGGGATCTGCTTTGCCTTTGCTCAGTTTCATTACTTCGCCAACAAACAAGCCGAGTAATCCTTTTTTTCCTGCTTTATATTCAGCAACTTTTTCGGGCATTGCAGCTAACACTTGTTGTACAAAACCACCAATTAAATCTTCATCACTATTTTGAATTAAGTTAAGTGCTTGTGCAATTTCAAATGGAGTTTTTTCAGGTGATAGCAAAAGTGCAGGAAATATATTTGCGGAGGCGACTGAGAAATTTGTTTTGCCTTCATCTATTAAGGCAATTAAAGCCACTACAGCTTTAGGTTTCAGTTCAAACTCATTTATATCTTTTCCACTTGCATTCAAATGGTTTTTTATTGGACCTAAAAGCCAGTTTGAAGCAGCTTTGTAATTTTGAGTATTTTCAACAATAGCATTGTAGTAGTTAGAAGTTGCTTTATCATCACTAATCAATCTCGCATCGTACTCCGGCAAGCCAAACTTATTTATGTATTCATACTTTAACTCGGCAGGAAGTTTTGGCATTTCTGCTTTTATACTTTCAATATATTGCTGCGTAACAATTACAGGTGGCAAATCGGGTTCAGGAAAATAGCGATAATCATGCGCATGCTCTTTGCTGCGTTGCGAAAGTGTAATTCCTTTTATAGCATCAAAACCGCGAGTTTCCTGCACTAATTTTTCACCGGCTTCCAAAGCATCAATTTGGCGAATAAATTCAAATTCAATAGCGCGTTTCACATTGCGCATACTGTTCATGTTCTTCACTTCGCTGCGTGGATTGTAAGCTGTTGTACCTTTCAATCGCACCGAAACATTGGCATCGCAGCGCATGCTGCCTTCTTCCATATTGCCATCGCAAATTTCTAAATGGCGCACTAATTTCCGTACTTCATTTAAGTAAGCCATTGCCTCATCGCCACTGCGAATATCCGGTTCAGAAACAATTTCAATAAGCGGAACGCCAGCGCGATTTAAGTCCACCAGAGTGAAATATGGATCAATATCGTGTATGCTTTTACCTGCATCTTCCTCTAAGTGAATGCGGGTTAAACGAACTCTTTTTAGTTCATTTTCCAATTCAAATTCCACTACTCCATTTGTGCAAATTGGTGTTTTATCTTGTGTAATTTGATAGCCTTTTGGCAAGTCTGCATAAAAATAATTTTTACGTGCAAACTGGTTTTCCTCGCGAATTTCGCTTTTAGTAGCTAAGCCAATTTTTACTGCATATTCTATTGCTTTTTCATTCACAACAGGAAGTGTTCCCGGATGCCCAAGCGAAAGTGGACTAACCTGAGTATTAGGAGCAGCGCCATATTCGGCAGAATCGCCACAGTACATTTTGCTGTTGGAAGAAAGCTGTGCGTGAACTTCTAAACCAACTATTACTTCGTATTTTGAATATTTATCGTTACTCATTTCTTTATAAAATTGAATGCGAATAAGCGTGATTAAATGCTTATAGCAAAAAGTTTTTTGGCATTTTGTGTTGTTATTTCAGCAACATCTTCCACCGGAATATTTTTTAATGATGCAATATGCTTTGCCACTAAACTTACGTAGCTGCTTTCGTTGCGCTTGCCCCGATGTGGCACAGGTGGTAAATAAGGTGAGTCGGTTTCTAAAACAATTTGGTTCAAATCTAACTGTTTCAATACTTCGTTTAATTCAGTAGAATTTTTGTATGTAACAGAGCCTCCAATTCCTAAATAAAAGCCCATTGCAATTATCTCTTTTGCTTCATTTAGAGAACCGGAAAAACAATGAAAAACGCCTCTTGGTTTTCCATTAAAATCTTTCACCATTGCAATGCAATCTTCAGTAGCATTTCTGCTGTGAATAATTACAGGTAAGTTCTTTTCAATTCCCCATTCTATTTGAGTTTGAAACGAAATTTGTTGCTGCTTTTTCAAGCTTAAATCCCAATAATAATCTAAACCGGTTTCGCCAATTGCAATGTATTTTCCTTTGTCTAATTCTGCTTTAAAGAAGTTGAGTTGAGTTTGAATATCGTCTTTCACATCGCATGGATGCAATCCTATTGCAGGCAACATTAGAAGTTCTTTATCCGACTTTGCTGCCAATAAATTCATTGGCAAAATACTTTCTTCATTTATGTTTGGAAGAATAATTACACCAAGCTGCTGTTGTTTACAGCGCTGTAAAATTTCTTCAATATCCGGCTGTAAATTTTCGCTGTATAAATGCGAATGTGTATCAATTAACATCATGCTAAATCGGCTTCAAATTTTTGCATACAATCCACTAATTTTTGAACTCCAGCTAATGGCATTGCATTGTAAATTGAAGCTCTAAAACCGCCAACAGTTCTATATCCTGCTAAGCCAAGCAAATTATTTTCTTCTGCAAAAGCAAGAAACTTTTTATCCGTTTCGGCATCAGCAGTTTTAAAGCACACATTCATTTTACTTCTATCTTCACCAAAGGTTACGGCTTCAAAAATCTTAGAAGAATCAATGGTGTCGTAAAGCAATTTAGCTTTTGCGGAATTTGTAGTTTCAACTTGTTTCAACCCTTGTTTTTCTATCCATTGCAGCGTAAGCAGCGACACATATACCGCAAAAACAGATGGTGTATTCAGCATACTTTCTGCTTTTATTTGATTGTTGTAATCCAAAAGCGTTGGAATAAATTCTTGCTTTTTGCCGAGCAAATTTCTATCAACAATAACTAAAGTTGTTCCTGCCGGTCCCATATTTTTTTGTGCACCTGCATATATTAAACCAAAGCGATTAAAATCCATTTGGCGCGAAAAAATATCGCTACTCATATCTGCCACTATCGGAGTTTGAGTTTGTGCGAAAAGTTTATCAATTAAACTATTGCTCCATTGCGTTCCAAAAATGGTGTTGTTAGTTGTGATATGAACATAAGAAAACTGCTTGTGTTGCAACGTTTCCTCTCCTATCCATTCTTTTGGAATGTAGTCATAGTTTTTATCTTTTGAAGAAGCAATCACTTCTACATTTCCAAAATTTTGGGCTTCTGCAATAGCTTTAGTACTCCATTGCCCAGTATCGAAGTAAGCCGCAGTTTTATCCCTTGAGAGCAGATTATACGGCACTGCCAAAAACTGCTGCGATGCGCCACCGTGTTGAAAAAGCACCTCTTTATTTTCATCTAACTGCAATAATTTCTTCACTAAATTTCGCGCTTCTTCCATTGCTGCAACAAATGCTTTGCTGCGGTGCGAAATTTCTAAAATAGACAATTTAGTTCCGGCAAAATCGCGAATGGCATCAATAGATTTTTCAAGGACTTCTTCGGGTAAAATTGCGGGTCCGGAATAGAAATTATATGGTTTACTCATTGTAGTGCAAACCTAAAAAATTAAAGAGTGGGATTGTTTATTTTATGAAAAGTTGAGGCAAAACTAAGTTTAAAAAATCACTTTTCTTCTGTAACCAATCCGGTTTCAATTAAAGCATTGTAAATGCCGTTTGCCATTAAGGCATATCCTTTGGAATTGTGATGCCCATCGCCAACAAGAAAATAAGAGTGAATGTTTCCTCCTTTGTTCACTTTCATTTCATTTTGGTAGTATGAGAGTAAATCTAGATGATAAATTTCTTTATGCTTCTCCAAAAACGGATTAAAAAAATCCATATTATATTCATATTTCCCTTCTTCTATTTCACTATCCCCCGGTCGTTTTATAAGTAAAATTTTTGTATTGTTTTCTTTTGCCAAGCGCGCTATTTCCTCAAATATTTCATTCCATTCAGGCTTTAGCTTTTCAAGTGTTTCTAAATATTCTTTTTTAGTTAAAAAATACCTGTTATACTCAATCCCAATGGCATGAAAAACTAAACGACTAATATAGCTAACGGCATATATTGGTTCGTACCATTTTTGTTTTAGTAAAGTGGGATTTTCCATATCTGAAAAGCGCTTTAATCCTCCTCTCACTAATAAGTCATTACCAAAGTCTCCTAAACTATAAGTAAGAATTAAAATTTGCGGTTTAAAACTTGCACCAATTTTCTCAAACTGAGGAATAACATAGCCGGGATCATTACCGCAAACTCCATAGTTTTGAACTAAATATTTATCTCCCAAATAATTTCTAAGTATAGCCGGGTAGCTTGAATCTGCCGGAGCGCCATCGCCTTCTGTAAAAGAATCACCATAAGTTTGTATAATAATTTTTGTAGTGTCCTTTACAAACTCGGCATCACTAAAACCATATTGGTTTGTATATCTTATATTATGAGGTAACACATAGTGTATATTATTAGCTGGCCAATTTCTGAGAATACTATTCGGTTTTAGTTCTTTAACTGTGTTATAAACCCCCTCTCGTTTTTCCATATATGTTTTAGTGAAACCTGTAACCAATAATAGCGCCTCAAAAACTACAAGTGAAACAAATACGGAAGCTATTGCCAACTGTAAATTTTTAGAACGAGAAAACAAACGAATTACAGCAGCAAA
Organism: Bacteroidetes bacterium 37-13; assembly: GCA_001897535.1. GTDB lineage: Bacteria > Bacteroidota > Bacteroidia > Chitinophagales > LD1 > UBA7692. The sequence continues at coordinate 146,289 of MKTC01000006.1, forward strand.
TATTAACCACAAAATAAAAAGTGCCATAATATGCGTATGCCATTTAATAAATCTTAATCCAACCTGGCTATACCAATAAGATTCCCATGCTAAATACAATATAAATAGTAAAAATAAAAAATACCATAATTTTATTTGTATTTGTCTATGTAAGAGCTCACTTAAACGTTTAATAAACATGGAAGACACATCATTCTCTTCTTGTCGCTTATCCATACTTTTATAGTGCTTTTTTTGTTTAATCACAATTTTAAAAAAATTATTATTGTATTATCACTTTCCTTGTATCTATGAGTATTCAAAATTTACTTGAAAAGAAATATAAATTTACCTTTCAGCTTAAAGGTTGGCAAGTTGCACTAATTACACTCTCATTTGTTTATATCCCATATATAGCATGGGAGCTATTTTGGTATTCAAGAGTTGGAGATGTGGCTATAAAATGGCATACTTGGTTCGCTGCAATTTTCTTTTTAATAGTTTTACTGCTAATTCCAGTAAAACCTTTTACTTATTTGAAAAGGTTTTACTTTTTGTTCATTTTGTATGTTGGTTTATCGCTTCCAATTGGCGAAGTACATCCATTCACCAAAGTTCCAATGTACTCTTCGTTTCAGAGTAAAATCACAATATTTTCTTTGCAAGATACTTCCGGAAATCTTATGCCATTCGAGAAATATTCTAAACTCAGTAGCGGAGCTATAATGCATAAATATTTTAATGCGGTAGGAACCTTCAGTACCAATAATACACAACAAGAAGCAGAAAAATCAGCTGTTAAATATATAGAGACAGAACTCAACTTGCATACTCCAAGTACCAATAATATACACTTGTGTAAAAATGAAATTTATATTGCTAAAGACTCTATTAGAATATACACTATAAAAATAGCAAAAGATGAATAAAGATTTTTTTTACCGTTTATTTTACAGTAAAGAAGGCTGGTTTTTCATAAAACTCTTAATTGGAGTAAGGTGGCTTTTAGAATTAGGATACAACTTGCTTCATGCTACTACAATTATTGAGCCTATAGGTCTTTGCAAAATATTACCTTGTGGAATATTATCAAATAGCATAGTTTTAGGTATTGTTTTAGTTGTTTCATTTGCCAGTGTTGTTATCTATATTTTTTATGAAAAATATGCCATCCCTTCAATTGTAACATTACTTGTTTTATCTCTTTTCATGATCTCGTTTCATGAATCAACAGGTGTTTTTATACGGGCAAGTTTATTTTCTATGATTTGGGTTGGGCAGTTAGCTGCTTATATTTTTCATAAAAACAATATAGAAGATTTAAAAAAATTCAGGCATCAATACGTTATACAACTCATTTGTGCCACTTACTTTTTAGCTTCACTAACTAAACTATCAGATGCAGGCTGGGCTTGGCCTCAGCAAGGGAGCGATTACTTTGCATTAAGTTCTTTAAAGGGTTATTTATATGATTATTTTGACACAGGAAATACTACATTACTAAATGAAGGATATAATCTTGCTTATTTATTACTTGAATATAAACAGTTAGTTTATTGGTTAATGTTGGGGGCACTGCTATTAGAATTCACTTCACCATTAGCGGTATTAGATAAGCGACTTACTTTTTTCTATGGTATTATGTTTTTACTACTTCATATTGGCATAAAATACACAATGAGTATTACCATTGGCGGAACTTATTACTCTATGCTTGCATTTATGCTAAACCCTTTGGGCTTGCTTTATTTCTCTTTTAAATATTTAAAGGAAACTTACCTAAAAAAAGAAGCAATTTCTTCAATCTAAAAACAGTATTAGTTCTCGTTGGTAAGCCACTTATGTGCTTCTTCACAAAACATATAATCAGGCTCAATACGGATAAAAGTACGGTCTTTATATAAAGTTACCCATCGCTCTAACTCTCTTGCGGTTTTGGCATTTTTAGCTGCCACTTGTATTTTTGGGTAATCAATATCTAAATTGGCTTTATGAGGTTTAGTTTCACTCTTTAAAAGCACAATTCTAAATCCTTGCTTTTGCTCTCCGGTTTGCTCCATTCCTGTGTAAGGAAGCACATCAGTATATTGCCCAACTTTAATTTTATCTAATGCAAAAATTAAACTTCCTTCAATATCACTTTTTTCAAAATAAGTAGTACCGTTTTTATTATTGGTTACTAAGCCTCCAACAGCTCTTGAATGTTCATCCATCGAAAATTTGCCTACTGCTTCTTTAAATGTTATAGAATCTACATCTAATTGATGTTTGATGCTATCCATTGTATTTTTACAAGCCACAAATTCTGCCTGTGTAAGTTTTGGCTTCACAAGAATATGCCTAAGTTTTAAACGCTCTCCACGCTTTTCATCTACCATAATAATATGATAACCAAAAGGTGTTTCAACCACATCGCTGAGTTCTTTTTCTTGTAAGCGGTAGGCTACGGCTTCAAAAGAAGGCACTAATTCTCCACGCTCTATGTAACCTAAATTTCCGCCATCGGTGCTACTTCCCGGGTCTTCTGAATACAAAATTGCTTGTAAAGAAAAATCGGAGCCATTCATGATATCTTCTCTTATTTTTTCCAATTTCTTCTTTGCAATTTCTTTTTGTTCTTCGCTCACTTGAGGGTATCGCACAATTTGAGAAAGTTCTACTTCCGAATTAAAATATGGAATACTATCTTTTGGAATTGCTTTAAAATAGGCTTTCACTTCTGCCGGAGAAACCTTCATTCCGCCAAGTGCTTTGGAGCGCATTTTATCAGAGACTAATTGGTTTTCAATATCGGTTCTAAAGTCGTCTTTCAGTTCAGAAAGACTCTTTCCGTAATACTCTTCCAACTTTTCTTTTGAACCAAAAATCGAAGTAAAATAGCGTATTCTCCTATCTAACTCGGCATCAATTTCATCGGGAGAAGCTGTGATACTATCTAATTTTGCTTGTGCTAAGAATAGCTTTTCCAGCATTAACCTATCAAAAACTTCACACTTAAAATCTTCCGGAAGTGCTTTGTCGCTTTGAGCTTTGGCTTGCACATATTGCATTTCAATATCCGAAAGCAGTATTGGATTATCTCCCACAACCGCAACTACTTTGTCGGCAACTATTTGTGCATTTGCAAAATTTGATACGGCAACAAGAAAAACAACTGCAAGATTCTTCAACATATCTCTTCTAAAAAAAATTATAATCCATTAAACGAAATTCCGATAGCAAACTCATTGGCTTTGGGACCCTTGCCTGATTTAAAAATATCTACTACACCGTAGTAAGCTGTTAGATTAAATACGCTATATCCAATTCTAAGTGTTGGCCCTGCTCTAAATAAATTAAAATCAGGGAATCGTCTTTCTACATACACTTTGTTTTCACCTCCGCCTTTTATTGTCTGCTTTGTATGTGCATCTATTCTAATTCCGGCTTTAAAACCAATTGCAAATTTCCAAAAATTGTCAGCTTTATCGGGATTAGTTCTTATTCTAATTTCCAAAGGAATATCTATGTATTGAAGCGTTAATTTATTTACTTTTATATTACCTAACTTAGTAGCATCCATCGGCTGAAAACTAATTCCTGTGCTATCTTCAACCATTTCGCTTCTATGGTAAATATTGGTTCCGCTATAGCCAATGCCAGGGGCAAAACTCACGCGCGATTTCTTAATTCTAAAATCCCAATAAAAGTAAACGTTTATTCCCCGCGAATACCATTTTGTATTAAATCCATTGCCAATATGGTGAATCCAATTCGTTCCCAATAAATCTATGGCAATGCGATCTTTGGGCAATTTCATTTGCTTCAAGCGTTCTGCCTTTAGTATCCGCATTTGTTTTCGCACTTCCTTACTATTATCAATGGTAGTTGTATCTTGTGCATATACACTAAACGCAATCAGCGCAAAAAGCAACCCGATAATTTTCTTCATGTTTAAATTTAGTTGAAAAGAACGCGAAAGTATTAAATTTGGTGTGTTCACATTATATTGAGAAAACTTATTTGTATAAATCCTTCATTTTTAAAATAGTTTCAGAGTTTACACTTCTAAAATTGCCGTTCAAAAGAACATTCTGTGTAATCCAAATTGAAATATTCGATAAGTATTTCCAATTATGGTAAAAGTAAAAAACGGGAACACTTACGGGAACATAGAGTAAATTAAAAACGCTCAAACTATTGATATACAACAATTTGAGCGTTTTAGCTTGAGGTCGAGAGCGGATTCGAACCGCTGTACGAGCTTTTGCAGAGCTCTGCCTAGCCACTCGGCCACCCGACCATTTTTTTTAAATGGACGGCAAATCTAAAAACTAAATTGGAGTTTAAAAGAGAGAATTGTTTTTGTGTATATTATTTTTTCAAAACTGTTAGTGGATGTTAAACCCTTATTAGAATAATAAATTTCTCCAATATTTTTTTTGCATATTCGTCTAAGTGTTCAATGAAGGACACTACTTTAACCTTATCACTCAGCATGGCTGAGATACAAGACGAATTACTTCGGAATACTTTTAATAAAGAGAAGCAACGCCTTTTTCATTTCATAAAAAAGCGCGTTCCAAGCACTGAAGATGCAGAAGATGTACTTCAAGATGTATTTTATGAACTCATAAATTCTTATAGAATGATGAAACCTGTGGAGCAAGTAGCTTCATGGATGTTTACAGTTGCGCGCAATAAAATTACCGATCGCTTTCGCAAGAAAAAACCTGAAAGTTTAGAAGGTTATTTTTCGCGTAAAGAAGTTGATGGCGAGCGTTTAGATATTGGTGATTTTTTACCTGCAAACGGCACTTCTGCCGATAGAGAAATGATGCGTAAAGTAATTTCAGATGCATTGATGACAGCATTGGAAGAGTTGCCCCAAGAACAAAGAGATGTTTTTGTAATGCACGAATTTGAAGACAAAAGTTTTAATGAAATTGCAGAGATTACCGGAGTATCGCTCAATACTTTACTGAGCAGAAAAAGATATGCCGTTGTACACCTTCGCAAGCGTTTACAGCATTTATATAACGATGTTTTTACTAACTAAACTAAAGTGCAAATGAAATCAATTCAATTAAGGAAAATTATTACATTTATTGTTTTTATGCCAATTGCAGTTGCTCTTTTGGCGTATGTATTTATGCTGCTTTGGAACTGGTTAATACCTGCAATTTTTGGTTTAAACACTATTACATTTTGGCAAGGTGCAGGTTTACTACTCTTATCTAAAATTATCTTTAGCAAGTGGGGCTGCGGCTACCGAAATAAACTAAAATGGAAAATGGAAGAAAAATTTGCTACCATGACTGCCGAGGAAAAAGAATGTTTTAAACAAGAAATGAGAGAGCGCTGCAAAAAATGGGGCAGTAATTCATAGTTGCTTTTCAGCCATACTACCACAATTATTTACGAATAAAACTGCCGAACCAATTTCACTAAAGTTTTCACTGCTTCGTTATCACCTTTCCAACCTTTGGTTAAAGCATGTGTATTTACAGCGGTTTTGGCTTCTTCTAAAGAACCGCAATTTTCAAGTTGCGAAATAAAAGCACTGCAAATTTGGCTATCTCCATTAAACAATTCTTGCGTAAAGAGTATTCTATTATTAAAATCAATTATAGAAGAAAATGAAGAAGTAGATGATATTAAATTATGAAGTTCTTTAACCGGCTCCACAACTGCTTTTTGATTTAAAGAAGTGGCATGATTAGAAGAAAAAGAATCGTTTAACGAAGAACCAACAACTACATTTTTAGTATCTTCTTCAGCAGTATTCAAAAAATAAGAGTTGCTATTTTCTATCTTTTCTGTATTTGTCTTTTCTTCAGCAAGTGTTTCCATTTGTGGTATTTCAACTTGCTCTTGAACTTCACCCACATTGGCTTTTATAGTTTCTTGCTCATTTTTTTTTGCCTCTTCCAATTCCTTTTGTAGGCTTGCAACCAATTCTTCTAAAGAATTTTCTTTTGCTTCCTGCTGAACTATTTCTGCCTCATTCACAGCAGTGGCAACTGTTGCAGCAACTCCTTCTTTTTCTACCAAAGTTTCATTTGTTGCAACTGTTTTCTGCTGAACAAAATCCTCTCTCTCTTCTGCATTATTGGATAAAGAAGTTGTTTTATCAGGCTCAACTTCTTGTAACAAACGATAGAGTTCTCTCACATCTTCTAATAAAATATCTTTATCAATTGTAGAAAAAGTTGAAGATTGCAGGGCTTGAATTTTGGTTTTGATAGCTTCTATTAAAAATATTATACGGTTGTTCATACATTCGCAAAATTGAATAAGAAATTGACTAACGCAAAGATAAATTTAAAAGTATGTTTATAGAGCCGATTTCGCAGCCGCATAACAAAGGTTGGATAGAAGTGGTGTGTGGCAGCATGTTTTCGGGCAAAACCGAAGAACTTATAAGGCGGCTTAAACGCGCTCAAATAGCAAAAAAGAAAGTTGAAATATTTAAACCGGCAATTGATACGCGCTACCATGATACCGATGTGGTAAGCCACAACAATAATTCTATTCGCTCCACTCCGGTTGAAAATTCTCAAAGTATTTTACTGCTTGTAGGCGATAATGAAGTTGTGGGAATTGATGAAGCTCAATTTTTAGACAATTCACTTCCGGAGGTTTGCGAACAGCTTGCCAAACGTGGCATACGAGTAATTATTGCTGGTTTAGACATGGACTTTGAAGGCAAGCCTTTTGGTCCAATTCCTAATTTACTTTCTATTGCCGACCATATTACAAAAGTGCAAGCTATTTGTGTGCAATGTGGCGATATTGCTCATTTTAGCTATCGTTTACACGCTTCGGAAGCAAAGGTTCTTTTAGGAGAAAAAGATTTATACGAACCGCGTTGCAGAAGTTGTTACTACAAAGGGAAAAATGTTTAAAAAACGCCTAAACTTCAAAATTTAATTTGTAATATTCCTTATTCAAAATATAGTGAACTGCTAACCAAACCATGCAAGTAATTCCTGCAACAAGTGAAGATAAAAGCATTATACCAAACCAATCAACATACCAATACCAATAGAATGTATTTAGGCTCAAAAGCACTACTGCGAGTCTGAAATATTCAGCAATCCAAATCCATTTTTTTTGCTCAAAAATACCTCCAATAATTAGCATAGAAGTAAAGATTACACTTGCAAAAGCACACTTATAAAAAGTAGAAATAGTATCGAAGTGATACATAAAAGCTACCGAGCCCAACAGCGCAACCACAAACTGTATTGCGGCATACCACCGCAAATTTGTATGAACATCGCTATCGTATTTTACAAAATTTTCTTTCCCTTTTTCCATTGCGGAATTATTTGCAATCACATTTTCTGGCAACCAGCCCGGGCGAGCAAAAAGGAGTTTAAATTTATCTTTAAAAGCACTAAAACTCTTAGAAATATTCCATAGCTCCACATAGTAGTGAATATTTGCCCAAATAGGATTCCAACTTTTAAGTTGGGTAGTAATTCCATAAGTAATTTCAAATTGTGCTTCTTCTTGTTTAAATGTGCCAAACATTCTATCCCAAACAATAAAAATACCGCCATAGTTTTTATCTAAATATTGTGCATTACTGGAATGGTGTACTCTGTGATGCGATGGCGTGTTTAAAACATATTCCAAAAACTTAGGCAGGCGATTAACCAATTTGGTATGAATCCAAAACTGACCTATGGTTTGAATGGCAGCCGCAGCACCAAATACCAACGGAGGAAAGCCCAACAACGGCAATGGTAAAAACAAGAAAAATGCCAGTAGATTATGAAACCATGATTGGCGCAATGCTACACTCAAATTATATTCTTCGCTTTGGTGGTGAACCACGTGTGCGCCCCAAAACAAATTTACTTCGTGCCCCCAGCGATGTGCCCAATAAAAAACAAAATCATATAGCACTACACAAAGTAAAATGCTCCACCAAGTTGAAGGAATTTCAAACACCCTAAAATTGCTATAAATAAGAATAAACAAACCAAACAAAAATGCTTTATTGAAAAGATTACAAACCTGCTGACCAATACCAACAAGTAAATTATTCACCGTATCATTTAATCTGTAAAGTTTAATGTTTTTGCGCTTTCCAAGCAAATACTCTAACACTAAACTTAATAAAAAAAAGGGAATGGCGATTAAAATATAAGCAGGCTGCATTTTCTTAATTTTTCACTATTGCTAAATAATTTTCTGAACCCCTCGAAAGTATGCACAAAATATTTTGAAACAAACTACTCTTCCATTTTCTTTAGATTTTTTTTGTATAGCTCAATCTATAAAATTGTTTTCTAAAAATAATACCGAAAGGATATCCGTAATAGACCAATAAAATTGATCTAAACGGCTATCATCCCGATAGCTATCGGGAGTATTATACTGCAAAATTTTCACCTATTTTAAAAATCATTTTCGTATAAGATAGCAATCGTATTGAAATACACTTATTTTCGCGCCTCATTTTTTTATACATGGATATTAAAATTAGAAAAGCTAATCCTAACGATGTACCGGCCATGTTGCAGCTTGTGAAAGAGTTGGCAGAATTTGAACGCGAACCGGAAGCAGTAATAAACACCGAAGCTATGATGCTTGAAGATGGCTTTGGCAAAAATTCAATTTACAGCGCTTTTGTTGCCGAACTAAATACTAAAATTTTAGGTATTGCACTTTACTACACGGCATATTCCACTTGGAAAGGGAAAATACTTTACTTAGATGATATTGTGGTTACAGAAAAACAAAGACGAAGCGGCATTGGCAAAAAACTAATTGATGCTGTTTTAAGAGAAGCAAATACACTTGGAGTGAACCAAATTCGCTGGCAAGTATTGGAGTGGAACACGCCTGCCATAGCATTTTACAAAACACTTGGAGTGGAACTTGATCCACAATGGATAAACTGCCGCATGAGCAAAGAGCAAATTCAAAATTATGTTGATAGCGCTCACTTTTAAAATTAAATTATATTACTCAACCATATTTTATACTATTAAAAAATGAATGTTTACAAATTTGGAGGTGCTTCGGTAAAAGATGCACATGCCGTAAAAAATGTAATTAAAATTTTAGGCGAAAACAGCGGCAACAATAAAGTTGTGGTAATTTCTGCAATGGGAAAAACAACTAACGATTTAGAAGCAGTAATCAACAGCTACTATGCCGAAAATACAGATTGGAGCAACTTGCTGAACGTTGTTTTTACAAAACATCAAACAATTATTGCAGAACTTTTTGGCACTGAAAATACAGATACCGAAACCGCAGTAAAACATATCATTGATAAAACAGCAGATTTTTTAACTCAAAACAGTTCTCGCAATTACAATTTTATTTACGACCAAGTGGTGAGCATTGGCGAGTATATTTCAACCACAATTGTGAGCTATTACGCCAACAAAATGGGCTTGAATAATACTTTGTTAGATGCCAAACAATGTATATTTACAGATAATGCTTACACAGAAGGGAAAATTGATTGGCGCAAAACCGAAAAAGAATTACCCGAAGCAGTAGCACCATTGCTAAAAAATGGATTTGTAATTACACAAGGTTTTGTAGGCTGCACTCCCGAAAATTTTACTACAACTTTAGGTAGAGAAGGCTCCGATTACACCGCAGCTATTTTTTCCTATGCCTTAAATGCCGAGCGCATGACTGTGTGGAAAGATGTGGAAGGCATAATGAATGCAGACCCAAAAGAGTTTCCTGAAGCACAGTTTATAAGCGAACTTTCGTATCACGAAGCCATAGAAATGACTTATTACGGAGCAAGCGTAATTCACCCAAAAACTATTAAACCAATACAGAATAAAAATATTCCTTTAGAGGTTCGTTCATTTGTAAATTCTGCCAAGCGCGGCTCTGTAATTAGTGCAAATGCTAACAGCAATTTTCTTCCTCCAATAATTATTAAAAAGAAAGAACAAGTGCTGCTTTCCTTTACGGTAAAAGACTTCTCGTTTATTGCCGAAGATCATTTGAGTATTTTGTTTTCTAAATTTGCAGAACATCGCTTGCGCATAAACATGATGCAAAATCAAGCGATTAGTTTTAGCGTTGCAGTAGATTTTAAACGCGAAAAAATTGACCATGTAATTGATGAACTTGCTCAAGATTTTTCAATAAACAGAATTGAGAAACTTACACTTTTAACCATCCGTCATTACAACGAAGGAATTGTAAATAAACTTACGAGTGGAAAAGATATTTTGCTGCGCCAAATTTCGCGCACTAATTTACAAGTGCTTTTGCGCGAAGTATAAAAACAAACAGCCCAATGGAATTTAAACTGCATACAAAATACCAACCCGGTGGCGATCAACCACAAGCTATTGCACAGCTTACCGAAGGTGTAGTTGCAGGTGAAAAAAACCAAGTGCTGTTGGGCGTAACCGGTTCAGGAAAAACTTTCACCATGGCAAACGTAATTGCCAATGTAAATAGACCCACGCTTATTCTTTCGCACAACAAAACTTTAGTGAGCCAACTTTACGGAGAGTTCAAGCAATTTTTTCCTGAAAATGCAGTTGAATATTTTGTTTCATACTACGATTATTATCAGCCTGAAGCCTATATTCCATCGAGCGATGTATTTATAGAAAAAGACCTTTCTATAAATGAAGAAATAGAAAAATTACGTTTAAGCACTACCGCTTCTCTCCTATCAGGAAGGCGCGATATTATTGTGGTTGCATCTGTTAGTTGCATTTATGGAATGGGCAATCCAATAGATTTCGAGAGTGGAATTGTGCGCATACACGAGGGATTAAAAATTTCGCGCAATGCTTTTCTTCACCTTTTGGTGAATGCACTTTATTCGCGCAGCGATACAGAGTTAAAACGCGGAACTTTTCGCGTAAAAGGCGATACCGTAGAAATTGTTTTACCTTATGCCGATTATGCGTACCGCATCACCTTTTTTGGTGATGATGTAGAAATGGTTGAAAGTTTCAGCCCCACAACAGGAAGAACTTTAGGGCGACCTGCAAACGTTGCCATATTTCCGGCAAATATGTATGTAACCTCTCGCGATTTACTTAAACAAGTTTTAGATGAAATAAAACTTGACTTAGAGGCACAAGTAAAATATTACAAGGAAATTGGTAAACATATTGAAGCCGCACGGTTAAAAGAGCGTGTAGAATTTGATATGGAAATGATGCGGGAATTAGGTTATTGCAGCGGCATAGAAAATTATTCGCGCTATTTAGATAGGCGTGTTTCCGGCACTCGTCCTTACTGTTTACTCGATTATTTTCCGGAAGATTTTTTATTGATTGTTGATGAAAGCCACGTTACCATTCCGCAAATTCGCGGTATGAGCGGTGGAGACAAGCAGCGCAAACTTACTTTGGTAGAACACGGCTTTCGCCTTCCTTCGGCAATGGATAATCGCCCGCTTAATTTTGGAGAATTTCAAGTAATGGTGAACCAAATAATTTATGTGAGCGCCACTCCAAGCGATTATGAACTGGAGCAAACCGGAGGTGTTTTGGTGGAACAAGTAGTTCGCCCAACCGGCTTATTGGATCCACCAATTGAAGTTCGCCCGAGTTTGAACCAAATGGACGATTTGATGGATGAAATAAACAAACGTGTAAAAGCACAGGAGCGCGTTTTAGTAACCACAATCACCAAGCGAATGGCAGAAGAACTCACCAAATTCTTGAGCCGATTTGGAATCAATTGCCGCTATATTCATAGCGAAGTAGATACTTTAGATAGAATAGAAATTATTCGCGATTTGCGCTTAGGAAAGTTTGATGTTTTAATTGGTGTGAACCTTTTGCGCGAAGGTTTAGACCTGCCCGAAGTATCGCTTGTGGCAATTTTAGATGCTGATAAAGAAGGCTTTTTACGCAACAAACGTTCGTTGATACAAACTGCCGGAAGAGCCGCCCGAAACGCCAATGGATTAGTAATTATGTATGCCGATTCCATTACCGAAAGCATGAAACTAACCATTGATGAAACCGAGCGCAGAAGAGAAAAGCAAATTGCCTACAATGAGCTACATGGAATTACACCGGAAACAGTATTTAAGAGCAAAGAAGAAATATTGAAACAAACCGGAGTATTGGATATTCGCAGAGATCCAATTACATATATTGAAGAAGAAGATGCCAAACCAAATATAGCAGCAGAGCCGGTTGTACAGTCAATGAATAAAGACCAACTGCTAAAATCTATTGAAGCTACAAAAGATAAAATGTTGCAAGCTGCTAAGGATACAGACTTTCTACAAGCAGCAAAACTCCGCGATGAAATGCTTGCTATGCAACAATTTTTAAAGGAAAAATACGGAGAGTAATTCTCCTGAAAATAGAATTATTATTACAGTACAAAGCAAGCACAAAGAATTACAAGCCATTAGTCCAAGCAATATTTCGTGATTTTTTTCGCTAAAAAATAAAAAACTTCAGTTCTCGTTTTGGAAGTTGTCTCTACTCTTACGAAAATTGTATTACGAAAACTTTTAAACACTAATAAATGAAAAAGGTATTTATCGCCATCGGGTTGATTTTTGTGCTGTTGATTGGTGCAGTTTTAGCTGTTCCTTTTTTATTTAAAGACAAAATAAACGCAGCCGTAAAAGAAGCAATTAACGAAAACGTGAATGCCAAAGTAGATTACGGTGATTTTAGTTTATCGCTCATTCGTTCGTTTCCAAATTTCAATTTTTCAATAAATGATGTTTCTGTTGTTGGAGTTGATGCGTTTAAAAACGATACACTTACGCACATTAAAAACTTAAATCTCACTGTAGATTTAATGAGTGTTATCAATGGTTCAAAATATAAACTTTTAAAACTAGAATTGAACGAGCCATTAGTAAATGCCATCGTAAATTTTGACGGAAAAGCAAACTGGGATATTGCAAAAAGCAAAGAAGAAAAAAAGGCTGATAGCGAAACAAAATTTTCTGCAGAGCTTAAAAACATTTCAATTAAAAACGGAAACGTTACCTACAACGATAAGAAAGGAGGAACTTTTGCCGCTATCAAAAATCTAAACTTCACTGGTTCGGGAGATGTAACACAGAATATTTATTTACTGAAAACACTCACCGATATTGAGCAACTTAGCGTACGCAGCGGTGCCATTTCTTACCTAAGTAAAGCTAAGCTGAATGCAAAAGTTGATATGGAAATAGACAACTTAAATTCCAAATATACTTTTAAAGAAAACGAAGTAACCATCAATGCGCTTGGTTTGGCGTTTGGTGGTTTTGTACAAACTAAAAAAGACATTGTTACAGACCTTACATTTAAAGCGAAAGAAAGCACTTTTAAAAATGTACTTTCAATGATTCCCGCTGTTTTTATGAAAGATTTCGACAAAATAAAAACTGATGGAAAATTCAGTTTCAACGGTTTTGTGAAAGGAACTTACAAAGACGAAAACTACCCTGCTTTTGGAATAAATCTGCAAGTTACCAATGCTATGTTTCAATACCCATCGCTACCTACGGCAGTTAAAAACATTCAAATTGCCATGAAGGCAGATAAGCCACAAGGCAACTTAAATGCTACAGTTATTGACATATCCAAATTTCATGTTGAAGTTGGAGCAGAACCTGTTGATGGAAAAGTTTTAGTAAAAACTCCGATAAGCGATCCAAATGTTCAAGCCAAAATAAAAGGTAAAATCAATCTTGCCAATGTGCCTAAATTCTACCCTATTGAAGGCTTGAAAAAAATTGACGGTTTGCTTTTGCTTGACTTAGATTTCAGCGGTAAGCAAAGTGATTTTGAAGCAAAGCGATATGAAAATGTGAAGGCAGCAGGAAATGCAAAAATCACTAATTTGGTTTACGATGCCGCATCTACTCCTCTCCCACTAAAAGTTTCAGATATGGCAATGACATTCAACCCAAGAAATGTTACGCTTACTAATTTGAATGCCAATATTGGCAGAAGCGATTTCCAAGCAAATGGCACCTTAGATAATTTTATGGCTTACGCTTTTGGCAAAGGAGATTTGAATGGCAACTTAAATTTAAAGAGTAATGTTTTTGATGCCAACCAATTTCTTACACCCAATGATGGAAGTAAAAAAACTGCCGACACCGCTAAAGCAGAATTCTTTAAAGTACCTAAAGCCATTGACTTTACAGCCAATTCACAGTTTGGAAAAATATTCTACGACAAACTGGAATTATCAAACGTAAAAGGCAATGTAACTTTAAAAGATGAAGCCATCAACTTGAATGAACTATTCGCAAATTTATTAGGAGGAAGCGCAACTATTTCTGCGCGATACAACACTAAAAACCTTAATTCTCCCGATGTAACTTTCTCTTACGATATTAAAAATTTCGATATTCAGCAAACCTATAAATTGGTGGATATGGCAAGCAAAATGGCACCAATTATTCAGCACATTCAAGGCAGCTACAGCAGTGATTTAAAAGGCAGTGGAAAATTAAATCCTGACATGAGTGTAGATTTAAGTTCTCTTAAAGGTGATGGAAAAGTTGAAATTCCAAGTGCAAGAATTGTTGGCTTACCTATTTTGCAAAAAGTAGCAGAAGTGGCGAAAATACAAGCACTCACCAATCCTGAACTTAAAAATGCTTGGACAGTTTTAAAGTTTAAAGACGGAAAAGTAGCCGTAGAACCTGCAACCGTAAAATTAGGAAATTACACACTTGCATTTGAAGGTAAAAACGGTTTTGACCAAAGCATAGATTACGATCTACGCTTTGATGTGCCTCAAAGTGAATTAGGCAATGCTGCTTCGCTTGCTCAAAATATGATTCCAAAAATTCCGGGTATTCCATTTAAAATGCCGGAAACTGTTTCTTTCTTTTTAAAAGCAACAGGCACAGCAAGTAAACCACAAATAAAACTTACAAAAGTTGGCGTTGGTGGCGGAAAAAGTATTGGCGAAGATTTAAAACAACAAGTTACCGAAACTGTTAAGGAAAAAGTTGACGAAGTGAAACAACAAGCGCAACAAGAGTTAGAAAAGCAAAAACAAGCATTAGAACAAAAAGCGCGTGAAGAAGCTGATAGAATTAAAAACGAAACACAGAAAAAAGCACAGCAAGAAGCTGACCGCTTAAAGAAAGAAGCTGAAAAGAAGGCTAAAGAAATTTTTAAAAGCCCTTGGTAAGTGCAACATAAAATACAAAAAAGCCTGCTGTTTCAATGTAACAGCAGGCTTTTTTATTGGTATAGTTTTTGAGTTGAATTATTTGGGCGCATAATGCGCTTTAAAATAATCCACCGTAATTTTCAAGCCATCTTTAAAACTGAACTTGGGTTCGTAGCCAAATAATTTATTAGCTTTAGAAATATCAGCCAAAGAGTTTTCTATATCGCCTTTTCTTGCTTCGCGGTAAGTTGGTTGGTGTTTGCTTTCAAGCATTTCTTGAATTGAAAAGTAGAGCGTATTCACTGAAAAGTTTTCACCGAAAGCAATATTAAACACTTCGCCATTGGCGGCATTTTCGCTAAACATTGCTCTTAAATTTGCTTGAACAGCATTTTCTACAAAAGTAAAATCGCGTGTTTGCTCGCCACTTCCGTTTATAAAAACCTGCTTTGAATTTAAAATACAATCGGTAAAAATTGGAATTACAGCAGCATATTGTCCATTTGGATCTTGGCGCGGACCAAAAATATTGAAATAGCGCAAGCCAACTGTTGGCAATCCGTAATTGGTATTGAAAACTTTTGCGTAAAGTTCATTGGTGTACTTGCTCACCGCATAAGGCGAAAGCGGGCTTCCAATTCTTTCTTCGCGCTTTGGCAAGTTTGGTTCATCGCCATACACGCTTGAAGATGAAGCATAAACAAACTTTTTTACACCAGCATCTTTTGCCGCAAGCAGCATATTCAAAAAACCATCTACATTGTGCCAGTGCGTATCGGCAGGATTAGCGATAGAACGAGGCACAGAGCCAAGTGCAGCTTGGTGTGTAATAAAATCTATGCCTTCGCAAGCTTTTGCACAAGTAGCTTTATCGGTAATGCTTCCTTCAATAAATTCATAGTTAGAATGCGCCAAAAACAACTCTACGTTTTCTCTTCTTCCCGTAAGCAAATTATCTAACACTCGTACTTTCTTTGCTCCATATTTGAGCAAATATTCTACAATATGCGAACCAATAAAACCAGCACCACCGGTTACTAAAAAACTATATTCAGCGAGTGGCTTGTTGTGATACGTGTTTGAATACATACAAAATACGATACGCTTAGTTGGCGTACATTTGCTCAATTACATTTTTATATTTCTCAAGAACAGCTTTGCGTTTTACTTTCATAGTTGGTGTTAATTCACCGCCTTCAATTGTCCACTCAATAGGCATCAATTCAAACTTCTTAATTGTTTCCCATTTTCCGAAGTTTTTGTTCAATCTATCTACATCAGATTTTATCAATTCAATCACTTCTTTTGACTGAGCAATTTCAGTGTGTGTAGTTGCTTTTACGCCATTTTTATCGCACCATTCTTTTAGTGTTAAGAAGTTTGGCACAATTAAAGCACTCACAAAGTTTTTACCTTCGCCAACTGCCATAATTTGCTCTATGTAGAAACTCTCTTTCATTTTATTTTCTAAAACTTGAGGTGCAATATATTTTCCGCCACTTGTTTTAAATAACTCTTTCACGCGGTCGGTAATCTTTAAATATTTCCCGCCTTTGTAATCAATAAAAGTTCCCACATCGCCTGTTTTCAACCAGCCATTCACAATCACCTCAGCAGTTATTTCCGGCTTGTTGTAGTAACCCATCATCACATTTGGTCCTTTCACCAAAATTTCACCTTCGCCATCTTTCATTCCATCGCGGTGTTCTAATTGCACTTGTACTTTATCAATTACCACACCAACAGTTCCGAACTTCAAGCGCTCGCGATCAAAAGGATTTACGGTAATTACAGGTGAAGTTTCTGTTTGTCCGTAGCCTTCGCAAATTAAAATTCCGGCACAAGTAAAAATTCTTGCCAAGCGCGGTTGAAGTGCAGCCGCTCCGGTACAAATTCCTTTACATTCTCCGCCTAATGCTTCGCGCCATTTGCTGTAAATTAACTTATCGAACAGCTTATATTTTAGAGTATCAACCAAGCCGTAATTTTTCTCCAAGTCATATTCATTGGCAAACTTCAAAGCGCCTTCGTAAAGTGTTTTTTTGAAGCCTGTAAGCGCATTCCCTGCTGCTTCTAACTTCATATAAACTTTCTCTAATAGTCTTGGTACAGAAGTAAAGAAATGAGGCTTCACTTCTTTTAAATTGGCCGCAATCGTTTCCATATTTTCGGCATAGTAAATTGAAACACCACTTGCGATGTAAACATAAACGACTGTTCGCTCAAAAATATGGCAAAGCGGCAAAAAGCTTAGCGATCTGCTCTCTGGTGTTAAAGGCAACAAAGGCAAAACAGCTTTTACATTGCTCACCACGTTATCGTGCGAAAGCATGACACCTTTTGGCTTTCCGGTAGTTCCGGAAGTATAAATAATTGTGGCAAGCTCACTTGGTTTTACTGAATCTGCAATTGCTTTTACTTCGTTAAAATCTCCGCCTTCGCCTATTTTTAAAAATTCTGAAAAGCTTGTTGCTCCCGGCACTTCGTCAAAAGTATAAACGTACTGAAGTGTTGGCACATCGTTCTTAATAGCAGAAATCTTTTTAAACAATCCGGCATCGGCTGCAAAAACGGCTTTCACGCCTGCATCGTTAAAAATATAATGATAATCTTCTTCGGTAATAGTAGGATAAACCGGAACGGTAACAATTCCTGCTTGGCTTAATCCTAAATCTACAATATTCCACTCTGGGCGGTTATTGCCAACAATTACAACTTTATCTTGTGGTTTTATGCCAAGTTTCAAGATTGAAAGACTCACTTTATTTGCAGTATCCACCATTTCTTTGGTTGAATACTTTCTCCATTCACCGTTTTCTTTTGCTGCAAAACTGTCTTCCTGAGGATACTTGGCTAATTGATACGGAAGAATATCAAATAATCTTGAAAAATTGTCCATAAAATACCTGATTGTCGTTTTATTTTAAGAATAAGCCGTGAATATAATCGCGAAAACAATAGCAACAAAAAAAGGTTTTACTACTTCGTAAAATTTCTATCAATAAAGAATAAAGCTGCGAACTTAAAAACGCACTCCGTAGCTTTCTTTCGTGAGTTCAATAAACTCGGCAGTATATTTTTTTTCGCTTGTGTAAATCACAAGGTGTTCTGTTTGAGTTTCATATTCAACAAAGCCCAACTCTGCCAAAACTAAATATGGAGCTTGGTTTTGAAAAGAACGCACATACATTTTCTTTTTTAAAAACAGCGCTGACTTTTCAGCATATTGCGTTATGCTTTCTTCGCTTTTAGATGGAAAACAAAAATAGGCAGAGCCACTTTTTTGCAGCAATAAAGCTGTATAACGTATCAACTCCTTAAAAGATAATCCAGCTTGATTTCGCGCCATACTTTTTTCTTGCTTAGGCGATAAAATTGCTTCTTCAAAATAAGGCGGATTGCTTATGATGATATCGTACTTTTCTTGCGAACTAAAGTGTTGTAAACTTGAGTTAAACACACGCATATTGCTTGCCCAAATGTTATTTTTAAAGTTTGATTCTGCTGTTTGAATTGCAGCTTTACTTATATCTAAAGCATCAATTTTTGCATTGCTTTTTGAAGCTAAAAGCAAAGCCAAAATTCCTGTACCGGTACCAATATCTAAAATCGTCTTCGCACTTCCTGTTTTTGCCCATGAGCCCAGTAAAATACTATCTGTACTCACCTTCATTACCAATGGCGATTGATGTAACGTAAAATATTTAAACTCAAATGGTTTCATCTTTATTTCAGCCAAAAAAGTAAAATCTTGAAATCTTTATTGTTAATTATTTGTTTAGATTATTTCTAAATAACTTGTTTGCCAAAGTTATTCAGTTTACACGTAGCAATCATGGAACAATCTCAAAAAGACAATTCAAAATACACTTGGTTGAAAAAAATTGGTTTAGCAGGATTTCTTTTCTTTTTAGTAAAAGGAATTTTGTGGTTAGTGCTTTTCGCCTTGCTGGCATTTGGTTTTCTAGACGAAACTACTGCTGAGAAGATTAAGAATTTCTTTGTGTTTTAGTAAAAAGTTTTACTTTGCCTTAAATCAACCAAGCAAAGTATTGAAATATTTTTTACCCATCGGCCTTACTTTAATTGCAATCCAAGCATTCTCGCAAACAGAAAACAAACAGCTTCCTGCGCGTTATTATCGCTCGTTGGGAATCGTGAATTTTTATGAGCATAATTTTTTGGCAGCAGCCAAAGCGCTTCAGCAATCGTTGCAAATAAATCCATTAGACAAAGAAGCAAACGAAATGCTGAAAACAGTTTACGATTCTATTGGCACCAAACAACTTTCACAAAAAATGAAAGTGCGCTCACAAGCCATAAATCTCTCGTTCAAAAAAGGTGCTGATGCTGATTTGCCAAGCGTAAAAAATGATTTGCGCAGCTTGGGAAACGATTACTACAATCGCAGTGTTTACGATTCTGCTATTACGGCTTACAAACTGCATTTGCAAAATAACGCTCAAGATACTTCTGCCCTATTTTATTTAGCCAATTCCTACTTTTTTTTACGCAATTTTAATGATGCTACAAAGTACTATGAAAGTCTGTTGGCATTAGATAAAGAACGCGCTGATGTTTATAATTTGGCTGGCGTTTGTTATCAAAACATAGACGATATTATGAAAGCACGCGACTACTTTAAGCAGTGCTTAATTTTGAATCAAGATTTTCCGGTTGCGTACTACAACTTAGGCAAAGCGCAATATATTTTAGAGGATTTTAAGCAAGCAGAAAGCAACTTGGTTCGCGCATCGGAAGTATTGCCAAACGATAAAGATGTGCTTTCATTATTAGGTAAGCTTTATATCGAAACAGGCCAACGCGAAAAAGCACTTAATGTTTATGAACGTCAATTTGCACTGAATAGAAATAGTACCACGCCAAACGTTGTTTTAGGCCAACTGTATTATGAAAATAGTGATTTTGAGAAATCGATTTTTCATTTGAATAATGCTTTGGTAACAGTAAAAGACAATATTGAACTCCAAAATATTTTAGGCAATGCTTACTTGAAATTAAAGAAATATGAAACTGCTTTTCAGTTATTAAAACAAGTAGCCGATGTTTTAATAGAACGCAAAGAAGTGCAAACTGCAACAGCAAATGCTGCCAACAATTTTAAACATTACAAAGAAGCAAAGGAATATGCCAATCGCGCTTTGGCATTAGATAAAGACTATAAACCTGCGCTGCAAGAACTCGTAATTTCTTTAAAAGGATTAAAGAAAAATAGCGATGCCAAGAAAGTGCAAAAACAGCTAAAGGGCAACTAATTATTTGCCTTTTTTGCTTTGCGTTTATCTGTCCAACTTTTAAAGGTATCGCAATCAATATTCACCAAAATAGAGCCGTAAATCATTCTTCCAATTCCCGGCCCGCCATAAGCTTGGTAATTTCGTTTTGAAATTAAATTACTACCTCCAAACTTAAACGTTGTATATATTTTTTGTACATCCCAGCTTATTTGCGCATCTAAAAGCGAATAGGTTGGAATTGTTCCTGTAAATTGCGGTGAGCCTTCAAATAAAAATCCTTGAATCCATTTGTAGTTTACATTAAAGCCAAAGCCGCGTTGCTTACCAATTTTAATATCGTAGCCACTAATGCCAATATTAAACTTGTGCTCTGGCGTGTTAAATGCAGGAATAATAGAATCTTGCGAACCCATTCTGTTCAATTTATTCCAAGAATAGTTTCCGTTTAAAGAATAGTTTTTAATGAAGTAATAATTTATACCGATTGATGCACCATAAGTCATTACCATATCTTTGGCATTTGTTGCTATACGCCAAACTTGAAACGGGCGAATTTGGTCGTTCACAAACTTTTCGCCTTTAAATGTTGCTGCTAATTTATAGCCCAAGAAATGTTGGTAAAAACTCACATAAGCACTTGCATCAATATACACTTTTTTCGCCACTAAACCACGATAACCTAACTCAAGCGATTGCACTCTTTCCGGGCGTACACCTTCTACAGTAAAGAAATTCAAATCGCGCAAAGAATCGGTTCTGGCAAAGTTTCCTGACTTATCAATATAATTAGATAACGAAGCAATAGAAACAGCAGAATCCACACCATGCAAATTCCCAATCAAAATTGCTCTACCTACATTGTAATATAGGAATTGGTCTTGCAATGTTGGATTACGCACACCCGAAGAAAACGAAAGCCGCACCGAATGATTTCCTTTATATGAATAAACCAAAGAAGCTGCCGGTGTAATAATTGGGTCTATCGTTCCATCTTTTCGCTTCCAAGAAAAATTTTGGTTTCTATCAAAGCGAACCGTTAAAGTTGGAATGATAGAATGCCCTTCACCAAAATCAAATTTTCTTGTGATGCTGAAATAAGCACCAAATTCCCAGTTGCGAATTTTGTTGTAAGTGCTATCAGTTGCAATATATCTTCCTTCAGAATTTTGCACCCGTTTACCTAATGAATCTAATAAATAAGTTCTTGAAAATGTATCTTGAAATATTGTACCTAAAGAATAAGGAAAATACATTCTAAAACTTGCTCCTGTAATTAAGTCGAACCAATTCTTATCCTGTCCTTTTTTCTTCACATCCCATTTGTATTCTCCTTGTACGTGAAGCATTTTACTTTTATCATAGAACTTAGTTCCGCCTTCATCAAAAGCTGTTCTGCTGGTTACTACTCTTTTAATTGAATCGTAACGAGCAGTTCCGGGAACATAGCGTTGATTGTAAACTCCGCCATTGGTAAATGTATCAGCATAATTTCTTGCATCTTGATGCCATTTTAAAACAGAATCTCGATTTACATTCATCACATTCTGTGCTCTGGCATAAGTAGTATCAAAAGCCGGGTTTATCCAGGCACTAAAATTGGTTGATGGGCCATCAGGCATTCCGTCTAAATTATACAGTGGTCCATTTCCGCTTTGCACAATATGGTTTGCCCAATATGCTTGATAATCTTGAGTCCAGCGGGCATCGCTTTTCCCCATTTCTTGAATTTTCAAAGCAGTAAAAACTGCATCATAAGAGTTTCCCGCATTTTCAGCAGTCATGTAAGCCCGCACATAAAATTTATCGGGTTGGCTCACCTCCATACGCACTTGGTGAAACTGTAAACCTCTTAAACTATACCTGTTATCGCCTTGGTAAACCGTAGTTCCATATCCAAAATTATAGCCTGCTTTAAACTCAATTTTATTTGTGATTTTGTAATACAAATAGGCAGAGGTTTTTATGTTAGAAATATTGTAATCTACCAAATCTTTTTCAAGATAACCTGTGCGGTAAATTTGTCCTAAACCCAAATTATCTCTAATAATTTTCGGGCTACCTAAAAAGCTATTGGCATTCTGCGACTGCAATTCATCACCATATCGGTTCACTGCATCGTAGCCTCCAGGATTTGTTGTTGGTTGTAGTGCATTTACATTCGCACTTTTAGAATAATTATCGGCAACCCAATCGTAAGCTCTTAAATAGGAAGCTGTAATTTTAAAAGCGAATTTATCTTCTCCTTTTTTGTTTTTAAATGCTTTTCCCCAGCGCACCGCAGCTTCAAACATATTTCGCTCTGCACCTTTCACAAACACGGTTAAACCTTGGTAGTAAAATGGATTTTTTGTTTGCATGGCAAGCACTCCGTTAAATGCATTTGGCCCATAAAGCGGTGAACTTGCTCCCACTATCAAATCTACTTTTTGAATATCAATTTCTGATGCTCCGGCAAAATTTCCTATGCTAAAGTTTAAACCCGGGGCTTGGTTATCTGCACCATCTAACAATTGCAACGAACGCACAGGAGAAGTGGAGTTGAAACCGCGCGTGTTTATGACTACAAAACCTAAAGAAGCAGTTGTCATATCCACTCCTTTTAAAGCGCTTAAACCTTCATAAAAAGTTGCAGAAGCAGTTTGCTTAATTTGTTGCAAACCCATGCTTTCAATGGTAAGTGGATTTTCTTTTTGTTTTTCTGTAATACGAGAATCTACGATTTCAACCGCATTTAAAAGGTTTTCACTTTCAGTTAAGCGAATTTGAAGTTGGTTTTTAACTTGTGCCAAACTCTTTACTTCCATTTCGTAAGCATCGTAGCCAATGTACGAAAACACCAAAGTGAATGGAGGTTCTTTTGCCGCTTTAAATTTGAATCTTCCATCAATATCCGTTTGTGCGCCAACTGTGGTTCCTTTTAGAAATACAGAAGCCCCGATAAGCGGTTCACTTGTTCGCTTATCAAATAGAATACCTGAAATTTCCTGAGAAAAAAGTTGAATAGTAATTGAAATGAGAATGAGTGTAAAAGTCTTTTTCATCATAAAACGAAAACACGTTTGCTAGTAATTTTGTTCAGAGGTAATAATAGCAAAGAAAAACAGAAAAATTAGAGCAATATGAAATAAATTACTATTTGCCATTATTGAATCAATCCACTTACACCTTCTACTTGTTCAATTTTAATGGTTTCAGCAACACTATATTCAAAACAAGCATTTATAGTCTCCATGCTACAAAATTCTAGTTCGCCTTAACATTTCCGAAACATTGTATTAACACAAATCTCTACAAATAATAAAGAAGCGATAATCTATCTACATATCTAGGATAAGATAGCCCTCTACTTTTGCCGGCAATAAAAACTAGAAAATGAGTATATTTAAAAACATCAAAAGTTGGGTACTAACAACTGGCTTTGCAGCAACTACACTATTTTCCAATGCTGCTACAATTAATATCACTGATAGTGATTTGGGAAATGGAATTTACAACTGGACAAAGAACAATGTTTACTTATTGAATGGCTTGGTGTATTTAGAGTCGGGAGGCAAGTTAAATATAGAAGCCGGTACAGTAATAAAATTTAAAAATACCAATCCTGCTTCAGCCTTAATTATTACTCGTGGCGCACAAATTTTTGCAGAAGGCAGTAAAGATGACCCAATTATTTTTACCTCAGAAGCAGATGATGTAGAAAACCCTACAGATTTAGGACCAAACGATGTGGCATTGTGGGGAGGTTTAGTAATTCTAGGCAAAGCACATACTTACAAAAATGGCAATACCGAAGTAAATGTAGAAGGAATTCCAACCACAGAAACAAGAGCAAAATATGGAGATGCAAATGGTAATTTTACCAATAACGACAACTCTGGAATACTTCGCTATGTATCTATTCGCCATGGAGGCTCTGAACTTGCACCAGGCAATGAATTACAAAACTTAACTTTAGCAGGTGTGGGTAACGGAACTATTATAGAATACATTGAAATTTATGCTTCTTCTGATGATGGAATTGAAATATTTGGAGGAACCGTAAACTTAAAATATGCTATTGTAGCCTTTGCAGATGATGACACTTACGATTTTGATGAATACTGGACAGGCAAGGGGCAATTTTGGTTTGGATTGCAAAGAGAAACTGCAACAGGACCGGATGCCGGCTTTGAAGCTGATGGTTCTACACCTGATAATCTTGCTCCCGCTACCAATCCATTACTATACAATATTA
Organism: Bacteroidetes bacterium 37-13; assembly: GCA_001897535.1. Classification (GTDB taxonomy): domain Bacteria; phylum Bacteroidota; class Bacteroidia; order Chitinophagales; family LD1; genus UBA7692. The sequence goes on from MKTC01000006.1 coordinate 170,853, forward strand.
CAATAATCGGGTCAGGAGTTGGTGCTACTAAAGGTGGAACAGCTTGGTTATTACGTGCTGGTATTCAAGGGCAATACTACAATAGTATTTTAACCGACTTCCGTAGCAAGTGTTTAGAAGTTCAAGACAGACCTAAAAATTCAACTACTGATGCGTATGCTCAATTGACTAATGGAAACATGACAATTGGCAATAATGTATTTTGGAAATGTGGCGCATCGAGTACACAACCTTTAGATGCATCATCAACTGGAATTATACGTGTTACCGTTACTGATACTTGCTCCGGCACACCAAATTCACCATGCAATACAAATGGCGAAGGCGGCTCTGCTGTTACGTTTCTTGTTAATCATTTAACATCAAACAATAATACTATTGCTGACCCTCAAATTACTTTTATTGATAGAGAACAAAATGAAACTTTAGACCCAAGACCTTCAATTTCCGGTGCCGCATATTCGGGAACACTTGCAGCATATCCAGCAAACGATAGCTTTTTCACTCACGTAAACTACAAAGGAGCCTTTGATGCAGATGCTAATAATTTTTGGGCTGCCAAATGGACTACATTATACAAAAATAATCACCTAAGAAAAGACATTCACACCGGAATACTCCCTACCAGTATTAAAAATCAAGTAAATATTTTTCCTAACCCAGCTCAAAATGATTTTACCATTGATTTTAATGGAACTTTTTATGAACGAATTGAAATAATAAACAGCAGCGGGCAGCAAATTAAATCGTTCAAGGTATTACCAAATACTTTACAAATAAATGTAAATACAGAAACACTAAGCGAAGGACTATACTTAGTTAGACTACTTAACCGTAGTGGAGAAACTTTAATTAAAAAGCTTTCTATAAGTAAATAAATAATGCCCAAAGCACTTTTCATTTCTTTTAAAAAAAGGCAAGACATACAAAAACTATGTCTTGCCTTTCAATTTAACACACAACAAACAGTAATGAATAAAATACTATTTTCAATTACACTTTTACTATTTACAATAAATGATCTCAAATCACAAACAGGAACACTTTCAGGAAAAATAACTGACAGCAAAACCGGAGAAACATTAATTGGTGTAACAGTTTACATTGTCGGAAGCAACAATGGCACTACCACTGATTTAGATGGGAACTATAACTTAACCTTAACTCCCGGAATTTATGATATTGCCACTTCATATCTTTCCTACAAAAAAGAAACTAAAACTGCAGTTGAAATAAAGCTGAACCAAGTAACCGCACTCAATTTCTTCTTAGAATCTGAAGCTACTGAAATTAAAGAAGTGGTGATTGAAACAAAGAGAGTGAGAAATACAGATGCTGCCATCATTTCCATTCAAAGAAAATCCTATGTTATTCAAGATGGAATTTCATCTGAACAACTCGCCAAAACAGGTTCAAGCAACGTAGCAGAATCTTTAAAACAAATGACTGGTGCAAACATAGAAGACGGAAAATATATGACCATGCGTGGATTAGGCGACAGATATTCCATTTCCCAACTAAACGGGCTAAATATGGCTAGTACCGATCCATACAAAAACAGTTCTTCATTAGATATTATTCCATCTTCAATGATTGATAATATTGTTACACTAAAATCATTTACACCTGATATGCCAGGTAGTTTTGCAGGAGGGTTACTAAACATTACCACAAAATCTTTCCCCGATAAATTTAATGTAAGTTTATCTACCAGCGCAGGATTCAATACACAAACTACATTCAAAAATTTTAAAACTACGCCCGAAAAATCAACCTTTCAATTTTTGGGTTTTAAAGGAGCAGAACGAGAGATGAACAATCTAATATTTGAACCTGGTGTATTGGAAACAATGACAAAAGGCGCTTACCTTGATGCCAGAAAAGTAGATGAAAAATTTGACAACTTTAGAGCTAACTTCAATAAAGTAAGCAAATCATTCAAAAATGGTTATGTACCCAAAAACAAAACAGCACCAATCAACTACAATATAAATTTTTCACTTGGAAACAAGTTTAAACTTTTTAAAAAAGATTTAGGTTTTTTCATTGCAGTTAATCATAATAGAGATTTTCAAAATTACCAAAATGCCTCTATCAATACATATATCAATCTTAACCAAGAAGCATTATTTCCATACCAATCTTTAAGCGAGAATCGCTCTGTTGAAAATGGTCAATTAGGTGCATTAGCTAATCTTGCCTACAAACTTAGTAATAACCATACCATTACCTTTAATGTACTTTACAATAATGATGCTGAAATATCTGCAAGAGAACAATCTGGAGGGTACACCGGCCAGGTTTCTGACACTAGAGCAATTTTTAATGTAAAATCAATGGAATTTATACAGCGCCAAACTGTAAGTCCGCAACTCTTTTCTAAACACATTTTTCCAAAACTTAAAAATGCTGAATTAGAGTTAGCAGCAAGCTACACCGCTTCTAAACAAGATGAACCGGGTTTGCGATATTTTGCCTATTCAACAGTAATAGACTCAGTATATTTTGATGCAAATGGCAATCCATTAGAAACGCCTTTACTTGATACCGTTTACAGTATTCAAAACTCAGAATATCAATATCCATTCCAGTTTGTAAGACAACTAAAAGACCAGCAATATCAAGCAAAAGCAGATTTTACTTTACCCATAGGCAAAACAGGAATAAATAAAATAAAAATGGGAGTATATTTTAGTTCTCTCAATAGAGATTTTCGAGAATATCGCTTTCAATCTACACCATCTCCCGGTTTGCCATTATCATCGGGATTCACTACCTACAATGGTAATTTTGATAAATTCTTTTCTTCTGAAAACTATGGAATAATTGACACTCAGTTTAATGCAAGCGGAGAAGCTATCCGTTATATCCCAGGCTATTATTACGTAAATAATACTATTCCAAGAAATTTCTACACTGGAAAGCAAACCGTGTTTGCCGGTTATGCTATGGGTATTTTCAACATTACAAAAAACCTAAAAGTTGTAGGCGGCTTAAGAACAGAATACACACTTATGCAGGCAACAAGTCAAGATACATCACTACCTATTTCAAATAGCAAATTCCTCGATTTTTTACCTTCCTTAAATTTTATTTACTCAATCAACTCAAAAATGAATATCAGGCTCTCAGGCTCTCGCACTATTGTGCGACCTAACCTAAGAGAAATTGCACCTTTTGAACAGTTTGACACTAAAAATGGATTCTTTTTGTTAGGCAATCCAAACTTAAAACGAACTTCCATTTGGAATGTAGATTTACGATGGGATTTCTTCCCTCGTTCGGGAGAACTAATTGCCATAAGTTATTACTACAAACACTTCAGCAATCCAATATTCAAGCAATATAATCCAGGAGCCACAATACCTGAATTGCAGTTCATAAATATAAAGAATGCATTTATCACAGGTATAGAAATTGAGTTTCGTAAAAGCCTCAATTTCATCTCTCCCCAAATTAAAGAACTTAGCGTGAGCGCTAATTTTGCATACATTTATTCAAGATACAATATTCCGGAAAATGAAATTGCCAGTTCCTCATTTGTAGATTCCGGCTATACAGCAAAAACTAGACCTTTTCAGGGACAATCACCATATATTGTAAATTTAATCTTAGCTTACGATAATGATAAAATAGGATTAAAATCTGCATTATCATTTAATATTTCAGGAAAAAAACTATACAACATTGCCCTATTCGCCACGCCTGATATTTATGAAGATATACGTCCAATGTTAAACTTTAAAATTTCAAAAACATTCGGCAAATATTTCAACGTTTCATTTGCCGCAAAAAATTTAATAAATCCATATTTTAGCAGAATACAAACTCACCGAGGGGAAAATTTTTATGCAGAAAAATACCAAGTCGGTCGGAGTTTTATAATTGGCTTCGACTTTAAGTTTTAGCTATTTGAGTTACCATGTTATGAGAAGTGTTTATATAGTAAGCACTTCTTATTTTGGTGATACAACAATTTAAACAGTAGAGAAAAGCATACGATTTAAGTTGCTGTATTAAGAAAAATACCATTACACAATTTCTAAGTTTGCGGTTTTTAAATTAGGTTTGAAAAAATAGAAAGCGCGAGAAATATTATGTCAGAAATTGAAGCTACGGAACAAGAAGAAGCAGATAAAAAAATTATATTAAAACATTATCGCTCGCTGCTTCGTTCACTCAAAAAAAACTATACCATTGCCGATAGAAAACATATTCGGCAAGCCTTTGAGTTGGCTTTAGATGCGCACAAAGAAATGCGTAGAAAAAGTGGAGAGCCTTACATTCTTCACCCAATAGCCGTAGCACAAATTGCAAGCGAAGAAATGGGTTTAGATGCAACTTCAGTAGTTTGCGCCTTGCTCCACGATGTAGTAGAAGATACCGATGTTACACTCGAAGAAATTGAACGCTCTTTTAATAAAGAAGTAGCGAAAATCGTTGATGGACTTACTAAAATATCTGGCATTTCAGATTTAAATAGTTCTATACAAGCAGAAAATTTTCGCAAATTACTACTTACATTAAACGATGACATTCGCGTTATTTTAGTGAAGCTGGCCGACCGTTTGCACAACATGCGAACACTAGATTCTTTGAAGCGCGAAAAGCAATTAAAAATAGTTTCTGAAACCGTTTACTTGTATGCGCCACTCGCTCACCGCATGGGTTTATATGCCATAAAAACCGAAATGGAAGACTTGGCACTTAAACACAAAGAGCCTGAAATTTACAAAGAAATTGCTCAAAAACTTGCAGAAACAAAGCGCGAACGCAATAAGTTTATCAACGATTTTATTCGTCCGGTAAAAGAAGAATTGGAGAAGCGAAATTTCAATTTCAATATCACAGGGCGACCAAAATCTATTTTCAGCATTTACAATAAAATAAAATTTAAAGGTGTTCCGTTTGAAGAAATCTACGACCTTTTCGCCATTCGCGTTATCGTGCATGCACCACCAGAAAAAGAAAAAAGTGAATGTTGGGGAATTTATTCAACCATTACAGATATTTACCGACCAAACCCGGAGCGCTTGCGCGATTGGCTAAGCAACCCAAAGGCAAACGGCTACGAAGCATTGCACACAACGGTGATGAGCTCTTCGGGAAAATGGGTTGAAATTCAAATTCGAACCGATAGAATGCACGAAATTGCAGAGCGCGGTTTTGCAGCACATTGGAAGTACAAAGAAGCTGTTGCCGGTAATGATAAAGAAGCAAACTCCGACAATGCTTTAGATGAATGGTTAGAAAAAATTTCAAACGTTTTAGGCAATCCAGATTCTAATGCTTTGGACTTGGTAAACGATTTTAAAACCGAGTTAATAAGCGATGAAATATTTGTTTTTACCCCTAAAGGTGATTTAAAAAGACTGCGCAAAGGCGCTACTTCATTAGATTTTGCATTTGAAATTCACAGTGAAATTGGCAAAAAATGTATCGGTGCAAAAGTAAATCACAAATTGGTTCCGCTTAGCCACGTACTCAAAAATGGCGACCAAATTGAAATTCTCACTTCAAACAAACAACAACCAAACGAAGATTGGCTTAGCTATGTTGTTACCGCAAAAGCGCGCTCTGTAATAAAGCAATCGCTTAAAGATGAACAGCGCAAAATTGCAGTTCATGGCAAAGAACTTTTAGAGAAAAAACTAAAGCAATTAAAAATTGAAGATTCTGAAGCCACGCTTATTCTCTTAATGAACCATTTTAAAGCGCTCTCTTCTTTAGAATTTTACTACAACATTGCTACCAAAAAAACCAATCTCGAAGAGCTGAACAACATGGAGATAATTGCCGGAAAAATAAAGCTTCCGCGACCTGTTGAAAAAGAAAGCTATTCGTTTGACGATACGCTAAAACAGACTCTTCAAAAAAATGCTGAATTGCTGATAATGGGCGAAAGCAGCGACAAAATTGATTACAAATTTGCTACTTGCTGCAACCCTGTTCCGGGCGATGACGTATTTGGTTTTATCACCGTGAGCGAAGGCATAAAAATACACCGTACCAACTGCCCAAATGCTGTTCAATTGATGGCAAAATACAGCTATCGCGTTGTTAAAACCCGATGGACAAAACTACACCAAATCGCTTTCCTCACGGGAATAAAAATTAATGGTATTGACGATGTTGGTTTAGTGAACAAAATCACAGATATTATTACCGGGCAACTAAACTTAAATATGCGCAGCCTTTCTTTTGATAGTTCCGATGGAATTTTTGAAGGAAAAATTATGGTTTACGTACACGATACTACCGAACTTGAAGATTTAATTGACCGCCTAAAAGCATTAGACGGGGTGCTTGATGTGGAACGAATAGACGAAGAAACAAAGTAACAACTTACAACTTTAGTTTTTTAAGTGATGGCGCTAATTTATTGGTTACACCAACAACAATTAGTGTCATTATTCCACCAAAAATAACTGCCGGAACTAAGCCAATTAAACGAGCAACAGCACCGCTTTCAAAATCGCCAATTTCGTTACTCGATTTTATGAAAATAGAGTTTACAGCTCCTACCCTGCCGCGCATGTCATCAGGCGTAAAAACCTGCATAATGGTTGCGCGAATAATCACACTCACATTATCGAAAACGCCAGCCATAAACAAGAAAAAATAGGAGAGATAAAAATTTCCGCTAAGTGCAAAACCGATAATACTCACACCAAAAAGCGCCACACTTGCCAGCAAATTTCTACCTGCATTTATTGTTGGCGGATAATATGCCATTGCAATACCCATCACAGCAGAGCCTGCAAATAGCGCTGTTTTTAAAACCCCTAATTCTGCCGGCCCCACAAACAAAATATCCTTACAAAATGCCGGAAGTAATGCTGCAACACCACCAAACAAAACCGCAAACAAGTCTAACGAAATAGCTGAAACAATTGCTTCAGTTTTAAATACAAATTTTATTCCTTTACTCACTGCACCAATAAAACTTTCGCCTTCTAAATGTGCTTTATCAACCGACTGAGATGGCACTAAAAAACTTACTAAAAACGACAATATTAAAACTCCAGAAATAATACTGTAAACAACCCATGGTGCAAAAACTTCAAGAAGTAAACCTGCGGCAATAGGACCAACAATTGCTCCCAAATAAAAAGTATTACTACTCCATGTTGCTGCATTCGCATAAAGGAACTTAGGAACAATTCTAGCTTGAATGGCCAAATTTAATGGAGCTAAAAAAGCCCTTGAAATGCCATTTAGTGCTAAAATAACATACAAAGGCAAAGCTCCGTATTGCTTTAAAAGTGGAGCAGCATCATAACTTACCCAACTCAGCAAGCCCATACCGCAAGCCAATAAAAAAGTAAAAATCAAGAGCAGATATTTACGATTGAATTTATCGCTGGCATAGCCAGAATAAAACGTAGTAACAATAAATGGCACTGCTTCGCTAAGTCCAATAAGTCCAAGTGAAAGTTTATCGCCAGTAAGCTCATACACCTGCCAACCAATTACGGTTTGCTGCATTAAAATGGCTAATGAAGTTAAAACTTTAGTGCTTAGAAAACTTCTAAAATTACTAATGCGAAGTGATGCAAAAGCATCTGAATGATTTGCCATTGAATGTGCAAACTAAAGTTATACAGCTATTTCAACTTCACAAAATGTTACAAAATTCAGCATATAACGCCCAAAACTGATAAAGCATGCCCAAAAATCTTTTTCACAAGTAAAAACATTACAGATAATATTTGCAGTATCAAATAAAAAGATTTACTTTTGCGCTCCTTTTTTTAACAAACAAAACCCGCGAATTCCGGACGGGAATAAACAAAAACGGAATTTTAGTATATGTCAGAAAATACTGAAACAAACGAGCAAACTACACCAGCTCAAGAACAATCAGTAGAAACCACAACAACAAAACCAGTTGCAACCGTTGAACCGGTTACTGCACATGATGATTTTGATTGGAGTGTAGATAAGCGCAATGTTGTAAAATACAATGCACAACAACAAGCTGAATACGATGAACTTTACGGAAAAACAATTCGCACCGTAGAAGATAACCAAATCGTAAAAGGTGCAGTAGTTACCATTACAGACAACGAAGTTATCTTAAACATCGGTTTTAAAAGCGATGGAATGGTGCCACTTAGCGAATTTCGCGATGTGGAAGATTTAAAAGTTGGCGAATCTTATGATGTTTATGTTGTAAGCAAAGAAGACCGCAAAGGACATTTAATTCTTAGCCGCAAGAGCGCTAAAATGCTTAAAGCTTGGGAATTTATCGTTGATGCATTTAGAGATGGAATTATCGTTACCGGCAAAATTACTTCTAAAACCAAAGGCGGCTTAATTGTGAACGTAAACGGTTTAGAAACTTTCTTACCAGGTTCGCAAATTGACGTGAAACCTATCACAGATTACGATGTGTACGTTGGCAAAACAATGGAATTGAAAGTGGTGAAGATAAACGAAGCCATTAAGAATGCAGTAGTGAGCCATAAAGCACTTATAGAAAGCGACCTTGAATCTCAAAGAGAAGAAATTATCAGCAAATTGGAGAAAGGTCAAGTATTGGAAGGTGTTATCAAAAACATCACCGATTTCGGAGCTTTCATAGACTTAGGCGGTTTAGACGGATTGCTTTACATCACCGATATTTCTTGGGGCAGAATTACACATCCAAACGAAGTGTTGGAATTGAACCAAAAATTGAACGTAGTTGTATTAGACTTTGACGATAACAAAAAACGTATTTCGTTAGGTTTAAAACAATTATTAGCTCACCCTTGGGATACTTTGGATAAAGAATTAGAAATTGGAAGCAAAGTAAAAGGCAAAGTAGTAAATATTGAAGACTACGGTGCATTCCTTGAAATTACTCCGGGCGTTGAAGGTTTAGTCCACGTAAGTGAAATTAGCTGGAGTGCTTCTCCGGTAAACAGCCACGACTTCTTTAAATTAGGTGCAGAACACGAAGCTATCGTGATGACACTTGACCGCGAAGAGCGCAAAATGAGCCTTTCTATTAAGCGCTTAACCGATGATCCTTGGCAAAAAGTTGAAGAGAAATATCCTGTAGGCAGCAAGCACACCGGTATTGTTCGCAACTTAACGCCTTACGGTGTTTTTGTTGAATTAGATGAATTTATCGGAGGAATGGTTCACATTAGCGACCTTAGCTGGACTAAGCGTTTCAACCACCCAAGTGAATTTACTAAAGTTGGAAACGAACTAGAAGTTGTAGTTCTTGAAATGGATAAAGAGAACAGAAAACTTAACTTAGGACACCGCCAAATTGAAGAAGATCCTTGGAATACTTTTGAAGATGTATTCCCAGTAAGTTCGGTTCACGAAGCTACTGTAATGAGTATTGACGATAAAGGCGCTATGGTTCTTTTGCCTTACGGTTTAGAAGCTTTCGCTCCTAAAAAACACCTTTCAAAAGAAGATGGCGGTATTTTAGCAGTAGATGAAAAAGCTGAATTTAGAGTAATCGAATTCAACCGCAACGATAAGCGTATCTTAGTTTCTCACGCCCGCATTTGGGAAGAAAAACAAAAAGAAGGCAAAGAAGTAGAAAAGAACGAGAAAAAAGCTGAAGTTGAACGCACTAAAAAAGCAGTGAAAAACTTACAGCAAAAAGTTGAAAAAGCTACTTTGGGCGACTTAGGTGTTCTTAGCCAACTAAAAGATAAAATGGAAGGAAAAGAAGCCAAGGATAATAAAGACAACGAATAGTTAAAGTCATTTGGTTAATGATGTGTGGGCCGTGTAGTTTAATATTACACGGCTCTTTTTATTTTCACCACTTATGAAAACTAAAACAGCGTTATTGTGTGTACTCAACTGGGGATTAGGTCATGCAGCGCGTTGTTTGCCAATTATTAAAGCATTAGAAGCTCAGAATGTAAAAGTAATTATTGCTTCAGATGGCGATGCTTTAGCATTTCTAAAAAAGGAACTGCCCTCCAATATTTTTGAAGAATTACTATCGTATAATATTCAATATCCTAAAGACAAAAATATGATGATGGCTATTGGGAAACAAATGCCATCGCTGCTTCTTGCGCTTGTTCGCGAGCAGAAAGCAACCAAAGTTTTAGCTGAAATTCATCAAGTAGATTTCATTATTTCCGATAACCGCTACGGCTGCTACCACAGCAAAATCAAAAGCATTTTTATTACGCATCAGCTTTACCCCAAAATGCCCGATGGAGCTTCACTACTGCAAAATGTAGTAAACAAAATTTCGGCAAACAGAATTAAAAAATTCTCAGAATGTTGGATTCCTGATTTCCCTAACAAAACTAATTTAAGTGGCAATTTAGCCCATCCGCCATTGCCCAATTGCAAATACATCGGCAGCCTTTCGCGTTTTTCAAACCTTCAAAATTCAAGTAATAAAAAGTATAAAGTTTTTGCACTGCTTTCCGGTCCCGAACCGCAACGAAGCATTTTAGAAAATATATTGATAAAAGAATTTGAAGAGAGCAGTTTCAATTCCATTTTAGTACGAGGTAAATTCGATAATAGCATTCAAAATAGTTCAACCAAAGCTAAAGTTGTGAACTACATGAATGAAAAAGAAATTGCCCAAACACTTAGCGAAAGCGAATATTTTATTTGCCGTGGCGGCTACAGCACCATCATGGATTTAGTAACAATGCAACCCGATGCAAAAGTTGTTTTTATTCCAACACCGGGGCAAACTGAGCAAGAATATTTAGCGCAAAAATTTGCTTCAGAAAATTTATGCGTTACAATGGCACAAAAAAAATTCAGCCTCTCCGAAGCACTCGAAAAGGCTGAAAAAGTAAAGAGCTTTAAACTCGAAAATTACATTTTAGAATCGTCCACACTATTGAGCCAAGCGCTCACATCGGTCATCACAGCTTGAATTGTATTTACATCAAAAGGCGAATTTAATCCTGCCAATTTCACCAAATCCAAGAAAGTTTTGCTTCCACCGGCTTTGCAAAGCGTTAAGTAATTTGCCCATGCGGCTTTAAAATCAGTTTGCGATTTTTGCCAAAACTGGAAAGCACAAATTTGTGCCAAGCAATAATCTATATAATAAAACGGACTGCGGTAAATATGCAACTGGCGCATCCACAAAGCTCCTGCTTCAATAAACGGAATACCGCCAAAATCCATCGTTGGGCGATATTTCTTTTCCATATCTAACCAAACTTTTCTGCGCTCAGCAGGCGTTAAATCAGGGTTTTCATAAATGATATGCTGAAATTCATCAACCGCAGCGCCATAAGGCAAAAACATTACGGCAGAAGACAAGTGAGCGAATTTATACTTTTCAGCATCTTCCTTAAAGAAAAGTTCCATCCAAGGCCAGCTAAAATACTCCATACTCATAGAGTGAATTTCACATGCTTCATAAGTTGGGAAAGCATATTCATCTAACTCAAAATCTCTACTTTGAAAACACTGAAAAGCGTGCCCTGCTTCGTGTGTAAGCACATCAATATCGTGCGAAGTGCCATTAAAATTCGAGAAAATAAACGGAGCTTTGAACTTAGGGAAATGTGTGCAGTAACCACCTGCTGCTTTTCCTTTTTTAGTTACCAAATCCATTAATTCATTGCTCACCATAAAATCGAAAAACTCTTTTGTTTCCGGTGAAAGCTCTGAATACATTTTTTTACCGTTCTCAATTATCCATTCCGGAGAGCCTTTAGGTTGAGGGTTGCCGCTGGTAAACATCAGTGCAGAGTCGAAAATAGAAAGCGAATCAACACCAATGCGCTTAGCTTGACGCTGGCGGAGTGCTGTTGTTACCGGCACAATATGTTTTTGAATTTGCTCACGGAAAACTGCCACATCGGCTGCATTGTAATCAGTGCGCTGCATACGGTGATAAGCCAATTCTACAAAATTTTTGTAGCCTAATTTTTTAGCAATATTGGTACGCACTTTCACCATGCGGTCGAAAATGCGGTCGAAATCGGCTAAGTGTTTTTCTAACTCGGCATATTTTGCACGAATTGCTTTTTCGCGCACACTGCGCTCTTTGCTTTGTTCGTAAGGTTCTAACTCAGAAAAATTTAATCTTTTACCTTCAAACTCAACAGTAATAGTGGCAAAAATTTTAGTATATTCAGTTCCTAAACGGTTTTCTTCTTTTAAATCTTCAATGATAGAAGTATCAAAACTTTTAAGCGAAACTTCTGCAATATTGAAAATTTGATTGCCTAATTTTTCTTGCAAATCTTTTTTGTAAGGCGTGTTTCCAAGCGACTTATACAAGCGAATATTCAAATCGCGGAAAAGCGGTTCATAATCATCATAAAATTGCCTTTCTACTTCGTAATATGTATTTGTGGTATCAATAGAATTTCTAACCGAAGCAATAGAAGCATAGGTTTGAAACTCGTTGCGAAGCGTATTTATTTTGCTAAACACATCGCTTTGCTCTTTCGCACTTTTAGCATTATCAAATTCTGCCAAAAGCTGGTTGAAAGTTGCCGACATTTTCTCAAAATCGGGGCGCTTATATTCTATATCCGAAAACTTATTCATGCTTAAAATTTAGGGTGGCGAAGGTAAAAATATAACCACTAATAAAAAATATCCTCAACCACATCAACTCAGATAAATAGCACCATTAACAGTATTTTTATTCGCGCCCGTTACCGAACTCAATACATTGGCTTTTCCTTCCCAACGCAAAAAACCCATTAGCGCCATTGCAACCGCTTCCTTATATTGCACTATTTCTCTTTGTGGCGTTACAATTTTTACTGCTGTTTTGGCAGCAATTCTTTCCATTAAAAAAGTATTAAACGCGCCACCTCCGGTAGCCAACAAAGTGGCATTTTCTAAGCCCAAACCTAATGCTTCACCCACAGTTTCTATTTCTTTTGAAACGCAGTTTGCAATATATTCAACAGCAGTGCTTAGCTTATCTTTCGTAGCCATTTGCTCAAAAATTGGTAATACACTTTTAGTACTAAAGCTATTATCTAATGATTTGGGAAACAATTTATTATGAAATTCCAATTCCATTATAGCTTTAAGTACTTTTCCCTCTACTTTACCACTTTTGGCTATTGCCCCTTTATCATCAAAATCTACATTAAGTTCTTGTGCAAAAGCATTTAGTAGTTGGTTGCATGGCGCAATATCATAAGCCAAAATTTCTCGTGAATTTTTAGCTGAAACATTTGCAATGCCGCCTAAGTTTAAACAGAAATCATATTGACAAAATAGCAGCTTATCGGCAATGGGAACAATTGGAGCACCGGTGCCTCCGCTTGCCACATCTGTGGTTCTAAAATCGCACACCACAGGTAAATTACATGCTGCAGCCATCGCAGCGCCTTCTCCTATTTGTGTGGTAAATTTTTGTTCCGGAAAGTGAAAAATGGTATGTCCGTGGCTTGCCACAAAATCTACATTTCCAATTTCTTCCTTACCAATAAATGCTTTCACCACTTCTCCGAAATGCCTACCCAAATCGGCATGGCTTTGCCACAATTCTTTACCCGAAGCTAAAGGCAAATTGCGCAAACGATTTACCCATGCTTCACTATACGGAACACAATCGGCAGTCAATATTTCAAAACTATAATTGCCATTGGTTTCTTTTATGTGGCAGTAAGCCAAATCAATTCCATCTAAAGAACTGCCACTCATGATGCCGATGATGTATTTTTCCATACTGCAAAAATATTTGATATCGGCACTTGACAAAAGCCAATTTGCATTGTAAATTACAAAGCATATCGAGATAGGTAGTCTTGGTGGTTTTTCAAAGTTTCTGATAAACAGCACGTAACGGCAGCGGTTATTGAGGGTTCCGCAGTTTGCTTATGGTGCTGTTTGTTGGTTTTATACACTTTGCAATTTGTGCAATTAGTTTGTACAATTACTTTTGCCCAAAATAAAAAGTCATTGCAACAACTCTCCGACCTTATTACTTATCTTTTTCAAAATTCACCTTTTTACCAAAATTGGTTTAAAGCTCAAAATATTTCCATTAGCGATATTTCCAGCATAGAGGATTTAAAAAAGCTCCGCACCGTAAGCAAGCAAGACTTTGCAGCACACAACATGGATTTTTTATGCTGCAACCAGAATAAGATTGCTGATTTTTGCACCACTTCGGGAACAACGGGAAACGCTGTGATGGTTCCATTAACCGAAAACGACATCAATCGCCTCGCTGAAAACGAAGCCCGTACTTTTACATTAGCAGAGCTAAACACAAGCGATGTTTGCATGTTGATGCTTACTTTAGATAAGCAGTTTATGGCTGGCATTGCTTACTATGAAGGTTTGCGAAAACTAAAAATTCCGGCAGTGCGCTCCGGCAGTGTTTCTCCACAAACACAACTAAAAAACATACTACAATTTAAGCCAACTGTTTTGGTTGCCGTGCCTTCTTTTATTTTAAAAGTAATTGAAGAATCTTCGGCACAAGGCATTGAAATCAATTCACTTTCAGTAAAGAAAATAATTTGCATTGGCGAAGCCATAAGAGATGAAAATTTAGAGCCGAATAACCTTGCCAAAAACATATTGGCAAATTGGAATGTGCAGCTATTTTCTACCCATGCTTCGAGCGAAATGCAAACAGCATTTTCGGAGTGTACTCATGGCAAAGGCAACCACATTAATTCCAATTTAATAATTGCTGAAATTTTAGACGAAAAAGGCAATGAAGTTCCGAATGGAGATATTGGCGAACTCACCATTACCACATTTGGTGTAGAAGCCATGCCTCTTTTGCGCTATCGCACAGGAGATATAGTTTTTGCCATACACGAAACTTGCGAATGCGGCAGCAACGAAATGCGCATTTCGCCCGTGTTGGGAAGAAAAAACGAAATGCTGAAATACAAAGGCACTACTATTTTTCCAAGTTCTATATTTAATGTTTTGCAGAGCCAAAATTTCATTAAAGATTTCTTGGTTGAAGCTGAAAGCAAAGAAGGCAGAACAGAAAAATTGGTTGTAAATATTTGCTGTACCGAGCAAACTGAAAATTTCAAACAAAATCTTGAAAATTTTTTCAGAACAGCATTGCGCGTTACCCCCGAAATTAAATTTTGCAGTGAAAGTGAATTAGCCGCAATGCGCCCCGCAGAAAATAGAAAAATACAACGTTTTGTTACTCGATAATTTTCTTTTATTTCGCTATAAACAACAAAACGGAATAACTTGAAAAATTTACTACTTCTATTCACAATAGCTTTAATAGCAATTTCAAATAATAGCTTTTCGCAGTGTGATAACGGCAGGTTCGTAAACGATATTTTCAATGTAAAAAGCAGCGTTGGTGTTCGATTTGGCGGCAACTATAAATTTGATGGCACTTGGCAGGAACTCTACATGAATGTGTATGAACCGGACAGCACCGACCTTTTGCCGCATAGACCATTGATAATTTTAGCTTTTGGTGGCAGTTTTACTTTTGGCAGCCGCACCAGCCCCGATATTTTGAAACTTTGCAATGCTTTCGCAAAAAAAGGTTACGTAACTGCAACCATAGATTATCGTCTTGGTTTTGAAAATGGAAACGATAGCGACACCAACCAGTTTAAAGCACTCATGCGAGCAGCACAAGATATGCGTGCTTCAATTCGCTATTTCTATAAAGATGCTTCAAGCGATAATATTTACAGAGTTGATACTACGCAAATTTTCATTGGTGGCGTGAGTGCCGGAGGTTTCACAGCGCTTAATTTAGCTTATGGCAAACAAGATACGCTTTCAATAGCAAGACCACCTTTTGTAGATGATGCTTTGGTACAAGTTGGAGGAGTAACAGGCAATAGCGGAAACCCGGGCTACAGTGAAAAAGTGCGCGGAGTAATAAACCTTTGTGGAGCTATTGCCGATACAGTTTGGCTGATGCCCAACGACCCTATTTTATGTGGCGTTCACGGTACAGCCGACCCTTTAGTACCTTGTTTTTATGATAGCGCAAAAGCTGCCAGTTCAGTTGAAGCAATGATGTATGGTTCAGGAGATTTGAACAACCGCGCACAGCATATCGGATTAGCACATTCTTTTTACTTTTTCCAAGGCGCTTCGCACGTTCCGTTTGTGTTCAACCAAAATTATATGGACACAACGATTTGGGTAATTAGAGATTTCCTTGCTCAACATGTTGTTTGCGGTGGCTTGAACACAATAAACGAAGCCAATAATTTTAGTGTAAAAGTTTATCCTAATCCTTTTTATGGAAATTTTATAGTTGAAACAAATAATGAAAAACCTATAACAGCAACACTTACCGATATAACTGGCAAAACTATTTTGTTTGAAAAAATAACAGATAAAAAGCAGTTTCTTATTGAAAGAGAAAAAGGCATTTACTTCTTGAAACTTCAAGCAGAAGGCAATACTGCAAGTAAAGTTTACAAGCTCATACAATTAGAATAGTTTACAAAAAACTATCAAGCGCAAGCACATAACTTTCTAAACCAAAACCGGCAATTACACCTTTGCAAACAGCGGAAAGCAAAGAATGTTGTCTAAATTCTTCGCGTGCATAAATGTTAGAAATATGCACTTCCACCACAGGCGTTTTTACGGCTGCCACCGCATCGCGCAATGCTATTGAAGTATGTGTGTAACCTCCGGCATTCAGCAAAATTGCATTATAAGAAAAACCAACTTCCTGAATTTTGTTTATCAATTCACCTTCCACATTACTTTGGAAATAACTGAGCTGTATTTCTGCACCATAAATTTCCTTTAGCTCCGAGAAAAATTCTTCAAAGGAAATATTGCCATAAATATCAGTTTCGCGCTTGCCGAGCAAATTAAGATTGGGGCCGTTTATAATGATTATTTTTTTCATGCTATACAATACACATTTTTGTTGTGGCTTGCGAAACTATTTACTTTAACTAAAAAAAGAACTTTGAATTGTGAGTTGGCAGCATTTTATTAATGGATTTGAGTCGTTTTTAAAGTTGGAAAAATCACTTTCTGATAATTCTATTCAGGCTTATTTAAGCGATGTAAAGAAATTGCAGAATTTCCTATCCACAAATGATAAGTTGCAATCGCCAAATGATGTTTCGCTCAATCAACTGCAAGATTTTTTAAAAAAACTAAATGAATTAGGCTTCGATGCACATTCACAAGCGCGAATAGTTTCGGGCTTGAGGACTTTTTGGAAGTATCTATTGCTTGAAAATATTACTCAAAATAACCCAGCCGAATTACTGCAACTTCCTAAACTTTCGCGCAAGCTACCCGATACGCTTTCGGTGCAAGAAACTATTGCCGTAATTGAAAGTATAGACATGAGCAAACCCGAAGGGCAGCGCAATCGCGCCATGCTCGAAGTGCTTTACAGTTGCGGTTTGCGCGTAAGCGAATTGGTAAATTTGCAGATTTCAAACTTGTATTTAACCAGCAATTTTGTAAAAGTTACTGGCAAAGGAAACAAAGAGCGAATTGTGCCTATTGGCAATGAAGCCACCAAGCAATTGAGTAATTATTTAGAGTTTGTACGCAATAAAATTCCCGTGCAAAAAGGAGAAGAAGACATGGTGTTTTTAAATAAAAGAGGTAAGCGGCTTTCGCGCGTTATGGTATTTTATATCATTAAAGAACAATCTGCTCAAGTTGGAATTGCCAAAGCAATTTCTCCACATACATTCCGCCATTCGTTTGCTACACATTTAATTGAAGGCGGAGCCGATTTGCGAACCGTTCAAGAAATGCTCGGTCATGCTTCTATCACCACCACCGAAATTTATACGCATTTAGATAGGGAATATCTTCGCAGTGTAATTATGCAATACCATCCAAGATACAAGCACTAAATTTCAATAATTTTCAGTTCTGTTCTGCGGTTTTGCGCCTTGCCTTGTTCTGTGTGATTATCGGCAACCGGCTTAGACGAAGCATAACCTTTAAACGAAATTCTGTTATCGGTAATTCCTTTTGAATGTAAATAATCTACTACGCTTTTCGCGCGATTTTCCGAAAGCGTTTTATTGCTTGCATCTAAACCTGTATTGTCTGTGTGTCCGCCAACTTCCACTTTTAAAGTTGGATTTTTAGTAAGCAAATCTGCCACCAAATCTAATTCGGTTTTGGAGTTACTTTTTAAAGTGAATTGATTGCTTTCATAAAACACATTATTCAGCACAATAACTTGCCCTGCTTTTAATTTTTGAAGCGGCACATTTACATAAAATGGCTTTCCTTGTTTTACATCTTTCAAAGAAAAATTAAGCGAGTGAAACAAGTATCCTTCTTTCATTACTTCTACTGCAAAATCTTTTCCGGAAGGAAGCGTAACCATAAATTCACCTTTCGCATCAGTAGAAAGTGTAGTGTAAATTTTACCTGTTTCTAAATCAAACAACTGCACATTTGCTTTAATTGAAGCATTGGTTTCAGCGTCAAAAACTTTTCCTTTCACATAAGTAACATAGTTCGGCTTAAAGCTTTCGTCAGTTTCAAAACTGTAAATATCCATTCTTCCAAAACCATCGTTGCGCTCGCTTGCAAAGTAAGCGGTGCTGCCGTCTGCACTCACCACAATACCAATTTCATCGCCTGGACCGTTTATCGGAAATCCTAAATTTTCAGGTCTGCCCCATTCTCCATTCGGCAACTTTCGGCTCACAAAAAAATCGCTTGCGCCAAAGCCCGGATGTCCATCGCTACTAAAGTAAAGCGTTTGGTCATCTGGATGAATAAATGGCCTTTCTTCATCGTATTCGGTATTTATTAGCGGTCCTAAATTTTTCGCTTCGCTCCATGTATAATCATCTTGCAAAACCGAATACCAAATATCTAAACCGCCATAGCCGCCACGCTTGTTGCTTGCAAAAAAGAGTGTTCTAGCATCGGCACTTATACTTGGTTGAATATCTTTTCCAGGTGTGTTTATTCTGCCGCCCATGTTTCGAGGTTTTTCAAACCCTGTTTCATTTTTAGAGGCAAACCAAATATCGCAATTTCCATAGCCTCCCGGGCGCTCACAAGAAGTAAAAAACAAATATTTTCCACTTGGAGAAATACATGTAGCGCCATCGTTGTAAGAATATAAACTGATTGGCGCTTCAACCATTTGAGCCATACTCCAAGAACTTGCAGAATCGCTACTTACATAAATATTTTCTTCCAACATATAACCGCTTCTATCCAATCTTGTAAAATACAAATAGCGCTCATCGGCAGTAATAGTTGGCATCAATTCATCGGTTGCAGTGTTCACGCCTGCACCTAAATTTTTTGGTTGAAATTTGCGCGGATGCTGAATTGCCACCACTGCATAATCAGCACTTTTTAAAAACATATCTACTTGCCGCGAATCGTGTAACGAAAGTGGTTTCCCTTTGCAAAGATTAAGCGCAGCTTTGCTTTTATCGTATTGTTGGTTGTAGAAATAAGCTCTTCCTAATTGAAAACAAAGTTCGGGTTTGTAATTTGGGTCAAGCGTATTTACTTTTTCTAAAGAAGCTACTGCAGCTGTATAATCTTTTAAATTATCCATTTGCATTACTCCCAAAATAAACCACGCATCAATAAAATTCGATTGGCTTGCAGTAGCCTGCTTTAAAAGTTCTGCCGCTTCTTTTGAATTGCCGAATGCTATTGCTTTGTCGGCTTGTTCAAACAACTCTCTCGATTTTTTGTTTGCCCCTTTTTCGTAAGTAACAACTTGTGCCTGGCCCACATAAAATCCACATAAAAGAAAAACAATAATTAAACGCAGTAAATAATTCATGGTTGCTAAGATGCTTTTTGAAAACGAAAAATTAAGTTCACTTACACACACTTAAATGTTGGTTTGATGCGAAATGTAAATTTGAGTTTATTCGCGTTTCAAAAATCTTAAATATACAACATGAAAGTTGCGTTAATCGGTTACGGAAAAATGGGAAAAGAAATAGAACGTGTGTTGCTCGATAGTAATTTGAGTGATGAAATTGTATTGAAAATTTCAGAAAACAACCTTTCGGATCTTACCGTAGAAAACTTACAAAAAGCAGATGTTGCCATAGAGTTTACACAACCAGAAGCTGCCGTAAAAAATATCAGGCTTTGCTTTAAAGCCGGTATTCCTGTGGTGGTTGGCACCACTGCATGGCTGGAAAAACTACCTGAAATTACACAAGATTGCAATGCCGCAAACGGAGCACTTTTTCATGCACCAAACTTTTCTATTGGCGTAAATATTTTCTTTGAAATAAACAGAAAGTTAGCTGCCATTATGCAGCAGCAACCTCAATACGATATTGGCATTGAAGAAATTCACCATACAGAAAAAAAAGATGCTCCAAGCGGCACGGCAATAAAAACTGCAGAGGTAATTCTTAGTGAACTAAAACGAGTTAAAAAATGGCAACTTGAAAACACATTAGAAGTACAAAATAATTTATTACCAATAGTTGCCAAGCGCGAACCGAATGTACCCGGCACACACACCGTAATTTACAAAAGTGCAGTTGATGAAATTGTGCTTACTCATCAAGCACATTCGCGCAGAGGTTTTGCAGAAGGTGCAGTTACTGCAGCTCGTTGGCTTATCGGTAAAAAAGGTGTGTTTGAAATGAAAGATTTACTTTCATTTTAAAAACTTGGCGAGATGCAGAATTTCACTGCCCAGTTTGAGCCAAAATCTTTCCAATAACTACCGCGCGTTGGGTTTAAATAAGTTGCGCGCCACACAAAATCCACACGTAGTACTTTCAATATATTTTTAAAGCCAAATCCGGCTTCAATATAGGGTTTCCATTTGATGTACTTAATATCATTCGGCACTATCATTTCTTGATTGTTAGCATGTTGAAAATTGCCGAACAACGCTTTGAACGTAACAAACTCACGCAGTTGCAGTTTTTTTATTCCGGGTATTTTGTTTAAGAAGAATCCATCAAAGTTATGCTCCATCCAAACAGTTACATACTTATCGGCAACGAACTCAAATTCACGCATTAAGTTATAGCTCTTTTTATCGTAATAAAACCCCGTGAGCGAACCGCTAAACACAAACGAAGATGGATAAGGAACTTTCCCATATATGTAACCTGTTTGCACTAAAAATCTAGTGTAGCCCGCTGCCCAGCTTAATCGGTAATTGAGCATTGCATTTAATTTTAAATAGTTGTAATCTCCACCCAAAAGTCCTTTTACTCCACCGGTTACTCTAAAATTCAACTGTGGGTATTTTGTTCCCAATTGAAAGTAGCGATAACCAAAAGCAGTATAAGATTGTTCTTTATGTGCATAGCGAAAATCAACCCAAAGTTCAGTTGTTGAATAATTCGGAATATGTGTAATTGCATTACTTGCTTCGCTTCTCCTTGTAAAATCGAATACACCTGGTATGGAGTAATAAGTTTTTTTATCCATTCCCATCATAGTTGAAAAACCGTTTATCCAATCTTTTTCCCATTGCACATTCGCATTTCTAATTTTCATTACGCGTTGCAATGGTTTCGATTTAAAAATTGAAAGCACATTATCGAAAGTGAAGATTAAATTTTCTTGCCCTAAAACTGCCATGTCATATTGATACATGAATTGAATGGCATTCCATTTTCTTGTTTTAGATGGTGGAAAAATTCTTACCGTGCCGTTATACTTAAGTTCTTTATCTTTTAAACCATAAGCTACATGGCCTTCAAACATTACATGCTCAGAAAAATTTCTGGTTGTTCTACCGCCAATACGCAAACGCCAACCTTCTACATTGTTTCTACTTACAAACTTGTAGATTCTACCAATTTCTAAAGGTCCGTTTATGTTTGGAATACGAAACATGAATGTTGAAAGCGTATTGATTGTGTAATACCACTGCTTGTAAGCACGCATTTTGGGGAGTGAATCGTGAAAGACATAAACATTGTTTTCTTGTGGCGTAAGCGGTGTAAACCTAAATTCTTTTAATCGTTGGCGTGCTAATGTTTTTGCACTATCATCAAATTCCACATCGCTTTTACCTATAAAAACAGAGTCTGGTATTGGCTCATCAATTCTTATATTCTTCCTTACATATTCTTTTTGAGCCAGAAACGAAAACAGGTTTTTCTTTTTGTTTAAACTCGCCACAGCTTGTAACTCTTCACCTTGCATTATCCATTGTTCTTTTATAAAAACAAATTCTTGCTTAATGCTATAATCTGCTATAAAGTTGATGTTTGCCTTTTCGTTTGGTCGTACTTTAAATGTTTTTATTGCCCAGGTTGCAGAGTCTATCCAAGCATAGCCTTTAAGAGCAATATCTTCTTTGTTTTTAGCTACAAAGTGAAGTTTGTAAGTTGTTCTGTTATCAAATTTAGCTGTGTCTGTAAGGTAATATCTAAATACTACTATGGCACCGGGCGAAAATGGTGATTGAAATGATTTACCTGCAATTACAAACAAGTTGTCGTAGGTTTGTAGGTTTGCTGTTTGGTAATCAATTGAGGCATTCAAAGACTCATTTTCTATCCCCGAAATTTCATCTGCGGTAACAATTCTTTTATACCTATTTGGAGTTTTTTGGTAATATACATTTGCCAAACTTTCTTTTAGCAAACCCGGTACAAATTTGCTGCTATCCTCTGTGTAATCTATATTATCAAATACAAACCAAAATGGCTTTATTATTTTTAAGTTTACTAACCACTTTGGCGGATTTAGTAGAGAAGTGAGTAGTTTGGTGTACTCTTCGTATTGGTATGTGTTTGCATTGGAAATTCTATTTTTCTCTTTATTCTCAAGTACTCTGTAATAAACATAATTTGCGGCTGTATCAATTTCGCGCTTGCGTTTTTTCTTTGCCTTTATAGTTACCTCGCTCAAATCAATTCCGCCTTCTTCCATTTCTATATTCACTTCTTGGTATCTACCATGCCTTATTTTTTTCCCTACCTTTTTGTAACCTAAAAAATTAAAATAAATAGAATCTACTTTTTCTGTTGTTCGCAATCTGTAAACACCATTTTCATCGGTAATTACACCCTGTAAAACCTTATTGAATTTAACTGAAACATAAGATAAAGGTTCTTGTGTTCGCGCATCAAGAATTTTGCCGAAAACTTCGGTAGTTTGCGCTTTGGTTGCATACGAAACAAAAAGTATCAAGAAGAGAATTAACAGCCTGAGCGCCAAGTATATTTTTTGTTAGTTTTAAAAGTGTGCAAATATAGATGAATTGAATTTCGGGCAAAATATAAACAATATATAATAACACAATCTAAACTTAACTATAAAGCCACTTTTAGTATTTTAATAACAAGATTTCCAAATTGTCATTTTATAGTCATAAAGCGATAAAAACTACAATTTTGCTTTTACTACTTTTAAGATTTCACTTTCGCTTTCAAGAGCTTGCTTCAATATTTTTTCCGCATTAGCTAAAACTTCATTTTTATATAATTCATCTTTTAGTGATGCAGAATTTATTTTCACGTTCAAATAAGCGCCATACACTGCTGTTCTTGCGCAAAGTGCACCTACGCCTGCATCGCTCACCGAATTTGGATTTCCTTCTTCTGCCATAGCTTTTAGAACACCAAAACTTTCGTTTGCGAGTTGCATTACATGATATGGAACTTGAATGGCATTTTTGGTTGCCGCTTGTATTGCCTCAGTTCGCGCTGCCTTCTCAGCATCGGTACTTTTAGGCAAACTGAAGGCGTTCATTATTTCATTAAAAGCGTGCGTGTCTTCATCGACTGCCTTCAATAATTTCTCTTTAATTTCTTGACCTCTTTCTGCCCAATTGCTAAAAAACTCCCAACGCTCGTCCCAACCTTTTTTGTGTGAAGAAAGATTAGCAACCATTGTTCCCAACGAAACGCCCAAGGCTCCAACATAAGCTGAAATTGAGCCTCCACCTGGTGCCGGACTTTCACTTGCTGTTTCATCTGCAAAACTTGTAAGCGATTTTTCTACTAATAAATTTTGCTGCTTTCCTTTAATTACGTATTCAATAATTCTTTCGCTTGGGTTAAAAGGTGCAAGCTCATCTAATCCTAAACTCTTAATTGCTATGCGCACTAATTCTGCTTCGCTAACTCCCGCGCTGCGCTTTTGTTTGGCGAGAAAATATTTGCCTGCATTTAGCATTGATTGCAATGGAATTAAGCCAACCAATTCAGAACCAGTTACGCGCATACCACGCTCGTAAGCACTTTTTACACAAGCATCAAACGCAGTGTGAATAGGCGTTTGCGCTTCATCAGTTAGATTCATAGATACTTGCGCTACTCCATATTCTTCAATAAACCAACCAATTGCTTTCACCGATTTACACCAACCTGGCTGGTGTGTTTCTACGCCATTTGCATCTTTAACTTTTCTACCTTGTTCGCGCACATCAAATGCTACAGAATTTGCTCTGCGCACCGAAGTGGTATTCAAATTTACATTGTATGCAATTAGTATTTTCCGCGCTCCGGTAATTAAGTTACCACTTCGTTCATTAAACTTTGCTTCACCGAAATCGGGTTTCCACTCGGGCAAAATTATTTTTTGAGCAATGCCTTCGTACTCGCCTGCTCTAATGTGTGCTAAGTTTTTGCGCTGTGAAGAAGTTGCCGCTTCTTCGTATAAATACACTGGAATTTTTAATTCTTCCGCTACACGTTTCCCTAATTTCTGCGCACAGCGAATACAATCTTCCATCGAAGCATTAGCAATTGGAATAAACGGGCAAACATCGGTTGCTCCTTGTCTTGGATGTTCTCCGCTGTGGTAGCGCATATCAATTAACTCACTCGCTTTTTTTATTGATCGAAAAGCAGCTTCAACCACTGCATTTTCATCACCTGCAAAAGTTACAACGGTGCGATTGGTTGCCGCACCCATATCTACATGTAACAACTTCGCGCCTTCCACCTGCTCAATGGCAGTAGTAATTTGAGTTATGATTTCTTTATTTCTTCCTTCACTAAAATTTGGAACACATTCAATTATTTTTTTCATATAAAAGCTATTTTGCAAGGCAAAACAAATAAAGGATGCAAGATAAACTAAAAGCGTTTGAAAGGATTTTAAATATTATGAACGAATTGCGCGAAAAGTGCCCGTGGGATAAAAAACAAACGATGGACAGTTTGCGCATTTTAACCATTGAAGAAGTGTATGAATTAAATGATGCTATTGCACAAAACGATTTAAAAAACATAAAAGAAGAATTGGGCGATTTGCTTTTGCATATTGTGTTTTATACAAAAATTGCAGAAGAGCAGAATGCCTTTAATATGGCAGAAATGATAAATGGCTTATGCGAAAAACTTATAGCTCGGCATCCACATATTTATGGCGATGTAAAAGTTGAAAATGAAGAGCAGGTGAAACAAAACTGGGAAAAATTAAAACTAAAAGAAGGTAAAAAAAGTGTTTTGGCAGGTGTGCCAAAATCTTTGCCGGCATTACCCAAAGCACAGCGTATTCAAGATAAAGCAAAGCAAGTTGGGTTCGATTGGGAAAAGCCGGAGCAGGTTTGGGAAAAGGTTCAGGAAGAAATTCAAGAGTTGCAAATTTCTGTAACCCAGAATACTTCTAAAAATGATATTGAAAGCGAACTTGGCGATGTGCTTTTTTCTATTGTAAACTATGCACGCTTTTTAAATATTGACCCTGAAGCTGCCTTAGAAAAAACAAACAAAAAATTCATTCACCGTTTTCAATATTTAGAAACCAAAGCACAAGAAAACAATAAGCAACTGAGCAATATGACTTTGGCAGAAATGGATATTTGGTGGAATGAAGCAAAAAAGGAAGAAATACTTTAGAAAAAAAAACGTTGTTGCGGGATTGTAGCGAGGGGGGAGCTCGAATCCCCGACCTTCCCGCTTTAGAGCGGGACGCTCTAACCAGCACCGCCTCCAATCAATACTTCGATATACTTTCGGCTTTTCTTTGATTTTATTTCGCGCTCACGTTTCATCGCTTCGGAACGGCTGCCAAAATGTTCGGTGTAAACAACTTTCCAACCCTTTGCTGTTTGCGAAGTATAACGTGTTTGATTTGAATTGTGCTCATTTAGCCTTCGCTCCATATCCGAAGTATGACCAACATAATATTTATCTGCATTAGCAGAATACAAAATGTAAACACAAAAGTCCATATACTAAAAATCCCGCCTTTGCGGGATTGTAGCGAGGGGGGAGCTCGAATCCCCGACCTCAGCATTATGAGTGCTGCGCTCTGACCAGCTGAGCTACCTCGCCATTATTTTTTAAAAGAACTTACTTTCCATCTCCGACCTTCCCGCTTTGGGCGGGACGCTCTGACCAGCTGAGCTAC
>MKTC01000007.1 GCA_001897535.1 Bacteroidetes bacterium 37-13
AGCGGAGGCGGATTTACAGCACTGCAAGGCACAGCGGCAAACAGACCAATACCAACAACTGTAGCAAGTTTAAATAATAAACCGGTAGTGCGTTTTGATGGCTCAAACGATTTCTTACTGGTGAACACTTTTAACCAGAGCCAACCTTTAACCGTGTTTGCAATATGGAAGGTATCAGGAACAAATGCCAATACAGCAAACGTTTTATTTGATGGTATAGACGCAACGAACAGGCTAGCTCTTTTTGCATATCAAGCAGAAATAAGAGCAGTGGGTGGTGGAACATCACTAAGTTATGCAAAAGCAATTCCTACAAATTATCTGCTAAATTCGATATTGTATAATGGAAGTTCACAAAGCGAAATATATGAGTCAGGAGTAAAAAAGGCGAGTAATAATATTATAGGCTCTAATGTGCTTACTGGGCTAAACATCGGGAGACTATATACCAACAATGCAGGATTTTTAAATGGTGATATAGCCGAAATGATATTTTATGACAGAGCTTTAGACAGCACAGAACGCCAGCAAGTAGAGCGTTATCTTAGAAATAAATATGCCCCACCGGTTACATTAGGAAATGATACAATAGTAAACAGTTTTTGCCCTTTTGTGCTTAATGCACAAAAGCCTTGGTTCGCATCTTATTTATGGAATACCGGTGCAAACACAGCATCAATATCTATAGCCCAATCTGGAATTTATTCAGTAGCAGTTACAGATATATTTGGGTATAAAAGTTATGATACCATTCAGGTTACATTGCCTAGTAAAGACTCATTACATTTTGTTCCTCAAAGCCGCACTCTCTGCTATGGCGATTCTACACTCTTAAGTGTAGCACTTCAAAATAAAGGATTTTCGTTTACTTGGAATACCGGAGCTACCACAGAAACAATTTATGCAAAAAACGCAGGTAACTATTCCGTAACCATTACAGATGCACAAGGCTGTTCAGTAAAGTCTGATACATTAGTTGTAAAAGTGGACAGTTTGAGTGTTTTAGCTTCATTAGGAAATGACACATCAATGTGTGCCGGT
Organism: Bacteroidetes bacterium 37-13; assembly: GCA_001897535.1. Taxonomy (GTDB): domain Bacteria; phylum Bacteroidota; class Bacteroidia; order Chitinophagales; family LD1; genus UBA7692. Next base: position 1,042 of record MKTC01000007.1, read on the forward strand.
AATAAAATAGCCTTGCAAAGAGGGCAAATTCCAGGTTTAACATACTTGTGGAGTGATGGAAGCACCCTGCCAACATTGGCTATCATCAATTCCGGCAGCTATTCGCTTTTAGCTACAACTGCTAATGGGTGCGAGTTTAGAGATACTATTTTAGTAACCATAAGCGGGGTTGCACCAACAGTAACTTTTACTGCAGATACCGTTTGTTTTGGAGCATCAACATCATTTTTTCCAACTACAATTCCTTCGGTAGTAGATAGTTTATTTTGGGACTTTGGTGGTGGGCTAAATTCAAAACAAATATCTCCCATGGTTACATTGCCGGCTTTTGGAAATGTTAGTGCTTCACTAACAGCATATTCTAACGGATGCTCAGCAATAATTATTGATACTGCTTATGTATATAAAAATCCTGTGGCGGGAATTGCCTCACAGGATACATTTTGCCTCAATTCACCCGCAACTTTTTCAGAAGCGAATATTATTTCTCCGGAGCAAACAGTACAAACATGGGAATGGGATATTTCTTCCATCGGAACGTTTAATACTTCAAGCGTTTCTACTTCATTTTCTTCTTTAGGAAATTATTTTGTAAAACACAAAGTAGTTACCGATAAGCAGTGTTCAGATTCAACCACAAAAAATATCATTATTGCCCCTGCTGTTGCGCCTCCAACTGCTATAGCTCTTACAAGCCCAGTAGATCTGAGTAGCTTTTTAGTTGGAACAATTACATTCTCGTGGAGTAGTGCAAACAATGCCAATAAATATAAATTACAAGTTAGTACAGATACAGCATTTCAAACAATTATTGAAAATACCTCAACAACAAACACATCTGCAACATTAACAATCCCCGAGTCTTCAGCATTTTATTACTGGCGTGTAATAGCTCTTAACCGTTGTGGAGATTCTTCTGTATCATTATATAGAACATTTAGCGTTTTTAAAGTAACAACAATTCCTAATTTAAAAGCATGGTATCGGGCAGATAGCTTAATAACATTAACAGGAGGAGCTGTAAGCAGTTGGGGCGATGCAAGCGGAGGCGGATTTACAGCACTGCAAGGCACAGCGGCAAACAGACCAATACCAACAACTGTAGCAAGTTTAAATAATAAACCGGTAGTGCGTTTTGATGGCTCAAACGATTTTTTACTGGTGAACACTTTTAACCAGAGCCAGCCTTTAACGGTATTTACAATATGGAAAGTATCAGGTACAAATACAACATCTGCAAACACATTGTTTGATGGTGTAGATGCTACAAATAGACTAACTTTTATGGCATATCAAGGAGAGTTAAGAGCAGTGGGTGGTGGAACAGCACTAGGTTATGCAAAAGGAATTCCTACAAATTACCTGCTAAATTCGATATTGTATAATGGAAGTTCACAAAGCGAAATATATGAGTCAGGAGTAAAAAAGACGAGCAGTAATACTATAGGTTCTAATGTGCTTACCGCACTAAACATAGGAAGATTATTTAACAATGCAGGATCTTTAAATGGCGATATAGCCGAAATGATATTTTATGATAGAGCTTTAGACAGCATAGAGCGACAACAAGTAGAACGCTATCTAAGAAACAAATATGCCCCACCCGTGAGCTTGGGACCGGATATTAACTTTGCTTATGGTGCGTGCGATACTACCTTAAGAATAAAGAGTCATTTTACAAAAGTACTTTGGAGTACCGGAGATACAAATGTTTATACTCTAAAAGTAAAGCAATCGGGAAGTTACTGGGTTAGGGCAACAGATGTTTTTGGGTTTGTTTCTACAGATACTATTAATGTAGTTGTTCCATATTCTAACTGGAAAATGAATAGAGTAAATGACACGGTAATGTGTGTTGGAAACTCGATACAGTTAGAATATAACATTACCGGTTCTCCTTATTCACTTTATTGGTCAACAGGCGATAGCGGAACAAACCAAATTACAGTAACCCAAGCCGGAAATTATTTTGTGCAAGTTAAAGACACGATAGGCTGTGCGCTCACAAGCGATACAATATCTGTAGCAATAGATAGTATTAAGTATTTCTCAGTTTTAGATAATGACACAATTGCGTGTACTAATGCACCATTGGGATTATACACCTACAATTATCCCTATTCTACTTTTTCTTGGAGTACCAATGGAAATAAAGACACTATTTCAATTCCCGGTGGCGGATTACTTTATGTAACCGTAACCGATGTGAATGGCTGTTCGGTGAGAGACTCCATAAATGTTGCTGTAAAAGGCGTAGCTCCAGCAGTAGATTTTTCGTTTACAAATAAATGTTTTGGCGACACAACAGTATTTACAAACCTTACTACCGTAACAGCTCCGGAACAAATTACACAATGGGTTTGGAATATGGGTAGTAACGATACTTTGCTCGACCAAAATCCAATTAAATATTTTCCGGTTGTTGGCTCTTTTAATGTTGCACTAACTGCGGTTACTGATTCCGGTTGTGTAACCACAAAAACAAAAGTAGTAGCAATTGGCTCAAGACCTAAACCATTGGTTTCTTACAATATTACTTGCGCAAATTCTTCTACGCTTATTTCTGATGCGAGCACTATAGTGTTTGGCGATACAATTATTAGCTATGTTTGGACATTGCCAAATGGTGCTACTTATACAACAAGAAATCTAACTTACAAATTTGATTCTGTAGGCATTCACCCTGTAAAACTCGTAGTAAGTTCTACAAAAGGTTGTGTAGATTCTACGATTGCAAACATTGAAGTTTTTCCACCGATAAACGCAGGTTTTGTTTTTGATAACCAGTGTATAGGAAAACCAACCGTATTTAAAGACACCACTCATTCACTTTCAATATCAAAACGGGTATGGAAACTTACAAACTTGCCAGGTGTAATTAACGACTCTATGCAGTTTGAAAAGACATTTTATACAGCAGATTCTTTTGATGTAATTTATGAAGTTACCAATGCCATTGGATGTAAAGATACTGTTCAAAAAGCAGTAGTTATCTATCCAACACCAATTGCTGATTTTATTGACTCTGCAGGCTGTGTTGGCGGTAGCGTAACGCTACAACAAAGTTCAGTTTCGTCAGATTCAATTGTGAGTTTTGATTGGAAATTTGGCAGCAAAACTTCAAAATATATTGCGCCAACTTTTGCACTTCCTGATACGGGAAAAGTTTCAGTAAGTTTAAAAATAAAAACGCTGAAAGGTTGTGTAGATTCTGCAACCAAAACATTCACCATTCTTTCGTTGCCAAAAGCAGAATTTGTGTTTGATCCTTTCTTTGGTGAAGCACCTCTAAATGTTACCATGACCAACCAAAGCCAAAGAGCAACAAGCTATTTTTGGAACTTTGGAAATGGAGACTTTTCTACCGATAAAGACCCAACGGTTACTTATTTAAACAACGATACTTTCGATATAAAACTTATAGCGCAAAATAATTTGGGTTGTACCGATTCGATAAGCAAAAAAATGGTGGTAATTCCTACCAATGCAGATATTGAATTGATAAGTATAAACACACAACGCACGCAGCTTGCAGATGGTAATTTTTCAGTTACAATTATTGCGCGCTATGCCAATGTGGGAACACAGCCAATAGTGAGCGCACAATTTTTGGCAACGATAGAAAGAGGAAATACTATTATGGACGATTGGAGCGGATTGTTGCGCCCGGGTGAAGTGCTTGTACACACTTTCAGTTCACAGTTTTATGTGCCGAAAAGCGCGAAAACTCAATATGTTTGCGTTGATGCAATAAACGTAAACAACGGTGCAGAAAAGAATCTTTCTAACAATAAGAATTGTAAAAGCATTGATAATCAATTGGTGGTTACAAAGCTTTATCCAAACCCTGCAGCAGGAACGGTCTTTTTAGATATAATAATTCCTGATGCAACAAATTTTACCTTTGAAATAAGCAATGAAATGGGGCAACGATTATTGAGAAATGCGGAGTTTAACGCAGTGAAAGGTTACAACAAAGTGGACTTTGATGTTAGAAGCTTTTTACCGGGAATTTATTTCCTAAAAACAATCTATAACGACAATGTTGAAATTCAGAAATTTCAAGTTGTGAGGTAAGATGTAGTGATTTGTTTTTTAGAAGCCTCAGGTCATCAATAAAAGAGAAATGGTTATAAGGTATAAATCCAAATTATCTTCAATAATATAGGAGTAAGACCAGAACAAAAGTATAAATTTGTTCTGAAATGCTTGTGAATATAGCAAATTGAGCGATTGCAAAATTAAAAAACTCATAGGGTGTTTTTGTTCGGATATTGAAGCTAGTAAAACAACCGAAATTTTGAATTTGAATCGCAAAACTATCAATCATTATTATCGAATATTTAGAGATACCATTTTCACCAAACAACAGAACGATAAGCGGCTGTTTTTTGGGGATACTTACAGAAAGTTATTTTGGAGCTAAGAGATTACGCGGAATAAATATGCCACAGAAACGTGGGCGAGGAACTTGGAAACAAGCTGTGTTTAGAATTTTTGAAAGAGATGGACGAGTTTATACAGAGTTAATTCCTGATGTAAAAGAAGAAACTTTACGCAAAGTAATCAAAGGAAAGGTAAGCCCTGAAAGTGGTGTATCCACTGATGGTTGGCGAGGATATAGTGGTTTGTTAGATATTGATATGACAAACATTTTCGGATAGATAAAAGCAAAAGTTTTTCCAACAAAAATGTCGTTCACATAAATGGCATTGAAAGTTTTTGGAGTTTTACAAAACGTAGATTGGCGAAGTTCAATGGCGGAAAAAGTACCTTTGGATTACATCTAAAGGAATGCGAGTGGCGTTGGCGAAAAGCAAATCAAGAAATGGAAAAAGAGTTGTGGGAACTTTTACTGAATTTGAAACAGGAAAAACAAAAAAATCTTGTGAAAAGGAACAGCTAAATAGTTGTTCTTTTTCAAAAGAATAAATCTTTTTTTTAAAATCTTCTGGTATAGAGTCTTATTTAATACTCATAAGCTCCAACCTGCTCCTGTCGCTTAACCGGAACTTAGGTTATAGCTATTTCAGAATTAGGATAGGGATAAAAAAAAGGCCACTCTTTCGAGTAGCCTTTTTTATGATTTCTGTAATTTTAGTATTACTTAATCAAAGTGAATTTTAAAGTTTTTGATGCAGTGTTTTTACGGATATTTACTAAGTAAATTCCTTTTGCAGCATCACTTAAATTAAAGTTGTGTTCTTTTTGAACTTTTGCTGTTGCAACCACTTCGCCAATTAAATTGCTAATTGTTACATCGTATAAATTGTCATCTCCAATTTCCAATTTGAATGTTCCGTTGTTTGGATTTGGCATCAATTTCACAGCAAAGCCTGAGCTAATATCGCTAATGCTAACACCGGTAACATTTTGTGCAGCACTGGTTGCTTGGCAGCTATTGCCATCGGTAACTACAACAGTGTATGAACCATTTTGTGTAGCAGTATAATTTTGTGAAGTAGCACCATTAATGTTATTGCCGTTTAATTGCCATTGGTAGCTCGAAAATGCTCCTGTGCTTAATGCGTTGCCATTAGCAGTAATTGTAGGCGAAGGAAGTTGGTTTACTGTAACAGTAACAGTAGCAGTAGCACTGCAACCATTAGTGTTAGAAACGGTTACTGTATAAGTAGTTGCAGTTGTTGGATTTACTTTTACCACAGCATTAGTACCTAAACTATTTGACCAAGCATAAGTTCCACCTCCGGTTGCAGTTAAAGTTGCAGTATCTCCGGCACAAATAGTATTGTTCCCGGTAATAGCAGCAGTTGGCGCACCAGGGTTGCTTAAGTTTACAGTAGCAGTAGCAGTACAGCCATTCACATCAGTTACTGTGGCAGTATAGCTTCCGGCAGGCAAGTTGCTTGCAGTGGCAGAGTTTTGAGCAGGATTGGTGTTCCAGCTATAAGTATAAGCCGGAGTGCCACCTGTTGCAGAAACACTCACTGTGCCGTTTGATTGACCGCAGTTAGGTTGAGTGCCAGCTGTGGCAGTAGCAGCAAGTGTATTTGGTGTATTGTTGATGGTTACGCTCGCAGTAGCAGTAGCTCCTGATGGTACATCAGTTACAGTAACTTGGTATGTTCCAGGATTTAATCCGGAAACACCTGAGGCAGAACTTCCATTACTCCATGCGTAAGTATAATTTGTTCCTCCACTTGGCGCAGCTTCTGCAGTTCCTTTGGTATTGCAAATTACATCTGTTTTAGTCATGTTTATTGTAATAGTAGGAGCAGAGCAAGAAATAGCAACAAAGTTAGTTGTTTGTGCAGAGTTTACCGCAGGGCAAGTAACACCTTGATTTACTGCACGAATAAAAGTTGGTTCATAGCCTGTAACTCCAAATGTAGAAGCTAAAGTAGAAAGTTCACCACTCTGTGTGCCAAAGCCTCCGGTAATTGTTACATAAAATAGAATTTTATATTGACCACAAGCAGCATTTGTAGTTCCACTTATTCTGTAGCAGCCATTTGTTCCACCATTATATGTAGCAGGATTTTGGTTAAGTGTAGCAGTTAAACCGGTTGGTACATTTCTAATGCTATCTACTTTTAAGCTGGTAACCGGATAGGTTAGAATAGTTGCAGGTACAATAAATGAAATATCTTGTGAGAATGCTTGCCCGTTAATAGCACAAGGAATTGCTGAAGATGCCGGACTAAACCCTGAACCACCCGGAACTGGTGTACAAACGCCTTGTGCAGCTAAGGTTGTGAAAGTTATATCTTGGCCGTTGGTAGTACCATCTGCATTTACACCTCTTGCGCGAAAATGGTAAGTAGTGTTAGGTTGCAAATTAGATACATTTGCTGCAATAGGAGTAGTTGTTGTACCTGTAACTGTAGCAGGGGATCCTAAATAAGGAGTGCCATAAGCTACTGTTGTGCCAAAATCGAAATAAGATTGAGTGCTTACACTATTTGCATTTATAGAACCATTAAGAGTAGCACTGGTTGAGGTTATATTGGTAGCAGCATTGGTAACTACTGTTGGCGGAGTTGGAGTGCTTATAGTTACATAAGCTACAATCCAAAAATCACCATAAAATAATTCGCAGGTAGCAAATTCTAAGGTATTGTTGCCATCACAATCATTGCCAAGTAATCCATAACCGGAAAGATTTGTAACAGGAGCAGAGGTGGTTGTGTAATTTATATACCCAAAGCTATTGCCTGGAACAGTTGAATTGCTGTAAAGGCAAGCTCCTGCACAGTTGTTCCTGTAGCCGGTTAATAAATTAAATTTATTAGCAGTATCGCCTTGGTAATCAACACGCACACCAAACGGAGCGCCTACAGGCAATGTAGTATTTACATTAAATGTTTTTAGGTAAACGCCATTCATTACGGGGATTCCTTGTGCATTTAAGTTGCCGGTTCCGGTTGCATTTAATGTTTGTGACCATAGTGCCGGAGTTGTAACAACTGTATTTGCGCCAGTTCCGCTTATGCTTGCCTGATTAATATTAAATACTGAAACTGTTAAAGTATCAGGCTTTGTAGTAAGTGTTCTGTTATGAAAATAATACACATCAACACTATCTACTCTCACTGTTTTGCCGGCATAACCTCCTAAATCTTGCGATGGATAAGTAGCCTGTAAATTTATTAACGAATCAAAAAATACCATACCATTTCTGTAAGTCTGGTTGATATTATTTCCATAGCGTAAGTTAATGTTTGTATAGCCTAAGCTAAATCTTTTTCCGGTAGTATCAGCAGCATAATCATTTAAATTATCATCTAAATAGCTAATCATAGCTTGCGTTGAGCTACGTCCCGCATTAGTTTTAATTGCTGGTTTTTGTACATTAAATGTATTCGTAGGTTTTTGAAGCCCGGGAGCTTTAACGTAACTCGTAACTAAATTTTGAGCGTTTAGCGCAACAACCGTTATGAGTAATGTTGCTAGTAAGGAGAGTTTTCTCATATAAAATTATTATGTGATAAATTTTGTTTGTACAAATATACTTTTTCCTCGGAATAGAAGCAGTTATATAGTGAATAAAATTTTAATTATTATTTGCAAAGCCTAAAAGTGAATATTTAAACAACCGAAAAACTATCAAACAAACTTTTAGCATTAGCTTTGCTCCACATGTTGAAGAAACTTTTTGCAGGCCCGTTTACAATTTTCTATATAGTATTTGTTTACACTATTGCGTTTTCGGTGTGGTGGGCATATTTGCTTTATTCTAAAAACGAAGCTGCTTTTAGTGAAAAATTGGAGTTAGATAAAATTCACTATACCACCACCGCAGGCAACGATGCCGATTTTACTACAACCGATACCTATAAACGCAATTTTGAAAAATACCAACGCCAAAGAGTGATGATTTTGGCAGAAGGAAGTGTATTTGTTTTGCTCTTAATTGTCGGCTTGATGCAGGTGCGAAGAGTGTTTGCAAAGGAAATTGCATTGGCAGCTTTGCAGCGCAATTTTGTACATTCCATTACGCATGAGTTAAAGTCGCCTTTGGCTTCTATTAAAGCATCGTTGCAAACATTTCAAAAGCGAAATTTAGAGCCCGAAAAACGAGATAAACTTGTTGTTAATTCACTCTCGGATGTTGAACGTTTAGAAAGTTTGGTTGATAATATTCTTATTGCCGCCAAAATTGAGCGCGAGGAGCACGGTTTAGAACCTGATTTGGTAGATATAAGTTTCGTTTGCGAGCAAATTTCCAAGCGCTATTTCTCCAATAAAAAAGAGATAGTTTTAGTTACTGAAATTGCTTCAAATGTTTACTTGAAAATAAGCAAAGTAGGCTTCGCTTCGGTGGTAAATAATTTAGTGGAAAATGCCATTAAATATTCACCCGAGAATGCTACGGTGAAATTACAATTGCAGCAGTTAAATAACATTGTAAAACTTACGATTTCTGATACTGGATTTGGAATTCCTGAAGCAGAAAGAAGTAAAATATTTCAGAAGTTTTATCGCATTGGCAATGAAGAAACGCGTAAAAACAAAGGCACAGGTTTAGGACTTTATATTGTGAAACGTGTGGTGGATGTTTTTAAAGGGAAAATTACTATTAAAAATAACACGCCAAGCGGTACAATTTTTGAACTTGAGTTTATGCAAACTCAAGCGTAATTAAAGCATATCTTTTCCGTGGCAAGATTTGAATTTCTTACCGCTGCCACAAGGACAAGGATCATTGCGACCAACTTTTGGACCTACGCGAACCGGTTCAGTTTTTTCGCGAACTTGGTGTTGTGTTTGCTCTTGGTTTCCACCTTCGCTATGTGAACTGCCTTCCACTTCACCTCTGCCTTCACTCATGCGTTTTGCAAATTGCTGTGGAGGTTGTTGTGCTGCTTGCGCTTGTTGTGGGCTATCTTGCTTTGGTAATTGACCTTTAAACAAGAACGAAGAAATTTCTTTATTCACTTCGCTCAGCATTTCTTGGAAAAGCTTAAAGGCTTCAATTTTGTAAATTACCAACGGGTCTTTTTGTTCGTAGCCCGCAGTTTGTACTTCTTGTTTTAAATCGTCCATGGCGCGCAAGTGGCGTTTCCATGCATCGTCAATTAAAACTAAAGTAATAGAACGCTCAAATGCTGAGCGTAAATTGGCTCCATTTGAATCTATTGTTGGTTGTAGTTCTACAAAAACATTTAAACCATGAATGCCATCAGAATATGGAATTACAACATTCTTAATTTGTTCGCCACGCTCGCGGTGAATATGCTGCAAAACAGGCAATGCTTCCTGAGTGAGTGCTTGCATTTTTCGGTGATAAACAGTAGTTACTTCGCTAAACAATTTGTCTATAAGCGCTTCTGATTTTCCTTTAGCAAATTCTTGTTCGGTAATTTCTGTATCTAAAGAAAAGAAACGAATTATATTCAATTTCAAGTCTTCGTATTTACCTGAATTAAGAGCTGATTGCACAATTTCGGTTGCTAAATCTTCAAAGCTGTTTAAAACATCTAAAGCTAACCTATCGCCAAACAGAGCATTTTTTCTACGTGTGTAAATTACATTGCGCTGTTTGTTCATCACATCATCGTATTCAAGCAAGCGCTTACGAATACCGAAGTTGTTTTCTTCCACTTTCTTTTGAGCGCGTTCGATGCTATTGGTAATCATGCTGTGTTGAAGCACTTCGCCATCTTTGTAGCCCATTTTGTCCATCACTTTGGCAATTCTTTCGCTGCCGAAAAGGCGCATCAAATCATCTTCGAGTGAAAGATAAAACTGAGAGCTTCCCGGGTCGCCTTGTCTTCCTGCACGACCGCGCAACTGTCTATCAACTCTTCTGGAATCGTGTCTTTCTGAACCAATAATGGCAAGACCTCCGGCTTGTTTTACTACATCTTTTATTTTAATATCTGTACCACGACCGGCCATATTAGTTGCAATGGTAACTGTGCCGGGATTTCCTGCCTCTGCTACAATTTCTGCTTCGCGTTGGTGCTGCTTTGCGTTTAATACGTTGTGCTTTACTTTGCGCAAAGTGAGCATTCGCGAAAGCAATTCACTTACTTCCACGTTAGTTGTACCCACCAACACAGGTCTGTTTGCTGCAGAAAGTTTTTCAATATCATCAATAATGGCATTGTACTTTTCGCGTTTAGTTTTGTAAACTAAATCTTCTTTGTCATCGCGCACTATTGGTTTGTTGGTTGGAATAGAAGATACTTCTAATTTGTAGATATCCCAAAACTCACCGGCTTCGGTTTCTGCTGTACCGGTCATACCTGCCAACTTATGAAACATTCTGAAATAGTTCTGCAAAGTGATGGTTGCCAACGTTTGCGAAGCAGCTTCTACTTTTACGTTTTCTTTTGCTTCAATAGCTTGGTGTAAACCATCTGAATATCTTCTGCCATCTAAAATACGGCCGGTGTTTTCATCTACAATTTTTACTTTGCCGTCCATTACTACATAGTCAATATCGCGCTCAAAAAGCGAATAGGCTTTTAATAATTGGTTTATGCTGTGTAGGCGCTCGCTTTTCACAGCAAACTCTTGCATTAGTGTATCTTTTCTTTGTAGTTTTTCTTCTGCAGAAAGTTGTTGTTTTTCTATTTCAGCAATTTCTGCGCCTACATCTGGAATTACAAAGAAATGTGGGTCTTCTCCAGCTCCGGTAATCATTTCAATGCCTTTATCGGTAAGTTCTACGGAGTTGTTTTTTTCATCAATAACAAAGAAAAGTTCTTTGTCCACCTCAAACATATTTTTTTGCTGGTCTTGCAAATAATGGTTTTCGGTATTGCGCATTACTTGCAACATTCCAGGTTCGCTCAAAAATTTTATAAGCGCAGAATTTTTTGGTAAACCTCTGTGCGCGCGGTAAAGGCTCATGCCTCCTTCGCCTTCTTTGTAGCCTTCTTTACCATCTTTAATCAGGCGTTTTGCATCGCTAATATATTGTGTAATTGCTTTGCGCTGTGCTTCAAATATGCGGCTGATGCGCGGCTTTAAATCGTAAAATTCTTTTTCATCACCGCTATCTACTTGTCCTGAAATAATAAGTGGCGTTCTGGCATCGTCAACCAACACAGAGTCCACCTCGTCCACCATGGCGTAGTGATGTTTGCGCTGCACCATTTCTTCAGGTGAACGCACCATGTTATCGCGCAAGTAATCGAATCCAAATTCATTGTTTGTACCATAAGTAATATCGGCAAGGTAAGCATTTCTGCGGGCTTCGCTGTTTGGTTGGTATTTATCAATACAATCTACTCTTAAACCCATAAAGTTGAAAAGCGGGCCATTCCATTCGCTATCTCTTCGTGCCAAGTAATCGTTTACTGTAACGATGTGCACACCCTCTCCGGCTAAAGCATTGAGGTATGCAGGAAGTGTGGCAACTAAAGTTTTACCTTCACCGGTAGCCATTTCGGCAATTTTTCCTTCATGCAAAACTATACCGCCAATTAATTGCACATCGTAGTGAACCATGTCCCATTTCACTTCGGTACCGGCAGCTAACCAAGAATTTTTGTAAGTGGCGTTATTTCCATCAATAATAATATTGGGTGAAAATGCAGCTAAGTTTCTGTCTAATTCGGTGGCGGTTGATTGTAGTGTTTCGTTATTGGTAAAGCGATAAGAAACTTCTTTTACTACAGCGAATGCTTCAGGAAGAATTTCTTGTAAAACTTCTTCAATTTTTTTGTCGCGCTGCTTGCGAAGTTCATCTACTTGCTTGTAAATACTGTCTTTTTCTCTAATATCTTCAACGCTTTCAGCCGAGGCATTTAACGCTGCAATTTCGCCATCTATTTCTTTTAAATGCTCTTTTATTCTGCTTCTAAATTCTTGGGTTTTGTTGCGAAGTTGGTCGTTGCTAAGTGGTTTAAGTTCTTGGTAAGCAGCGTTTATTGAAGCCACTAAAGGTGTCAATTGCTTTAATTCTCGCTCACTTCTACTTCCAAATAATTTACCGAAAAACTTTTCTAAAAAATTTGCCATTGTATGTTGTTGATATTAAATTCTATTGTTTGATTTTTTCACTTTGAAAAAAGCGCGCTAAGATAAGATTTCTGCCGAAACAGAACAATGTGTTTTATTTTGCTGATAAGAACGGTATTTGTGAATGACTTTTATCATAAAAATATATCTTCTCACTTGCTATTTTCACACCGTGAAGAAATTCTTTTTCAGCTTTCTTACTGTACTCATGCTGTTCAGCCCGCTAATGCCAATAATGGATTACATGCTGCGCTACGATTACATTTCGGAAGTACTTTGTGAAAATAGAAACAACCCGGAAAAGCATTGTAATGGAAAATGTTATTTAGCAAAAAATATAAAGAAAGTATTTAATGAAAATTCGGAAAATGGAACTTCACCTAAAGATATTAAGCTAGTAGAATTGGTTTTTGCACTTAACGAAGTCCCTGAAAGTTTTGTTCCAAAGCTATATTTTAGTTTTGAAATTTTTAAATTCTCAGAGTATAGTAATTTCTACTATTTCAATCATTACAAGGATTTTTTCCATCCGCCATTAAATGCCATCTGCGCATAATTTTCGGCTTTTATTACCTCAGCCGTTTTTGTTCAGTAAATTACAGTGAAGTTGCAACATATTTTTAGAATAAATTGTTGTAGCCAAAATGTATTTGCGATACTCTAATTACTACTTCATTTTACTAAACATCAATATGAAATATTTTTATGAAAAGGATTTTATTTATGGCATTTGCTGTGCTATTGCTTGCTGTGAGCAGTTGCAAAAAAGAAAACAATAATAAGGCGTCAGAAACTGAAGATTTAACTCAAATACAAGAAGTTAGCAATGCTAATTTTTCGGTAGAAATTTGGGGAGTGAAAAGTGGTTTTGAAACCGGATACAACGATATTTACTTTAGAGTGAAAGATAAAACTTCAGGTGTATATTTACAAGATGCAAGTTTAAGCTGGTATCCTGAAATGCACATGATGAGTATGTCGCATTCTTGCCCAAATTCTACCATTGCAAAGATGAATGGAAAACAAACACTTTACAAAGCTTATGCCATTTTTACAATGGCAACAAACGCTACTGAATATTGGGATGCAAAAATTGATATTACTAAGAATGGAGAAGTTTCTACCGTTATACCGGTATTAAATGTGGTTGCATCTTCAACTAAAAAAGTAGCTTCATTCACAGGCTCGGATTCTAAAAAGTACATACTTGCTTACATTGAACCACAGAAGCCCAAAGCTGCCGTAAATGATTTGGTTTTGGGATTGTTTTTGAAAAACGGTATGGGTTTTGATGCGGTACAAAACTTAAATATAGAAGTAGATCCGCGTATGCCAAGTATGAATAATCACTCTTCACCAGGAAATGAAAATCCTGTATTTAATCCAAGTGATAACTTTTATCATGGCAAACTTTCGCTAACCATGAGTGGACTTTGGAAGTTGAATTTGATAGTGAAAAATGCTAATAATGATATAATAGGAGGGAAGGCAGTAACCCAAACTGAGGATAGCAATCTCTATTTAGAAGTAGAATTTTAGTTGTGTTTAAAGCAGTTGGTGGTTGAATTGACTGCCAACTGTTTTTTTAATTGATAGTAATGTGGATTTTTAGAAGATATATCTTACTGGTTTTATGGTTAGCTATTGCAGATTTTCTGTTTGCTCAAGAGCCTGATACTTCATTTACTTCGCTCAACGAAATTGTAGTAAGCGCAAAGCCTGTGTTAGATTACAAGAGCCAAACTAAACCACTCTCTTCACTTGATGAGTACATGGAGAAAATGACTAATGTTGGTTTAATAAAGCGTGGTAATTACGCTTGGGAACCAATGCTGAACAGTATGGCATCGGAACGAATTGCCGTAACTATAGATGGTATGCACATTTTTGGAGCCTGTACCGATAAAATGGATCCGGTTACTTCTTATGTTGAAGTTTCAAATTTAAAAGAGATAAATGTTTCATCGGGGCAGAGTGGTGCAAGCTCGCGACCTTCAATTGGCGGCTCTGTTGATTTAGTGCGCAATTGTCATGAATATACTTCGAGCGGCTGGAGTGGTGCTGTAAATTTTGGAGCAGAATCTAATGCAAGTTTAGTTTCTGCCGGAGCCAAAGTGAAGTATGCTAATCATTTGTTTTTTACTGAAGCAAATTTTATGTTTCGCAATGCCGATAACTACAAAGCAGGGAAAAATACTTTGGTGAATTTTTCGCAGTTTACTAAACACAATGCCTCTTTAACCGCAGGCGTGAAAGTGGCAGAAAGCCAAACACTTACAGCCTCACTTATCGTTGATAATGCAACAAATATTGGTTATCCTGCATTGCCGATGGATGTTTCTTTAGCTAGAGCTTTTATTACATCTTTAGAACATACTGCAAAGGCAATTTCTCCTGCAATAGAAGCGTGGAATACGAAAGTTTATTTTAATACGCTAAAGCATATTATGGACGACACAAAACGCCCGAATGTAGCAATACACATGGATATGCCGGGCAATAGCGAAACTTATGGTTTGCTTTCTAATGCAATAGTGAATGTAAAAAAACACAAGTTTATTTTTGGCATAAGCGGATATTATAATCGCTCGCTTGCCGAAATGACCATGTATCCCAAAAATCCTTTGGAGAAGCCAATGTTTATGTTTACTTGGCCCGATATTCGTACGCTTTATTTGGGTTTAAACACAAAAGACCATTGGATGATAAATGCACATCATCATTTGAATTATTCGCTACATGCAGGTTTCCAACAAAATAAAATTGCAGACGAAAAGGGATTACAAAGCATGGAAATTTTTTACCCAAAAGCATCACCTACAAAAAATAGATTTTTATACGGTTTGCAAGCCGGTTATACTTTTGAGAAAAATGGATTTGAAGTTACTTTTGGAAGTGGCTACGGTGAGCGCGCACCTTCGGTTTCAGAAGGTTATGGCTTTTATCTTTTCAATAGTTTTGATAAGTACGATTACATCGGGAATCCTGATTTAAAGAACGAAAAATCGGTTGATGCCAATGTTGGTTTTGTTTACCGAAACAATAAAGTGAAAGTGAATGTGAACGGAAATTATTTTCATATTTTTAATTACATTATTGGCGCAATAAATCCCGCACTTTCTCCAATGACAATTGGTGCAACAGGCGTTCGGCAATATACACAATTACCTTTTGCGCAAATTGCAAATGCCAATTTGGAACTTAGCTATAAACCAATTTGGAATTTAGCTTTTAAAGGGCTTTTTTCTTATAGCTACGGTACTGACAACAAGCAAGCATATTTACCACTTATTCGCCCATTTTCTTTTCGGTTTAATGTAAATTATACCATCAAATCTTTTGATTTTGAAGTGGCAACCGAAGGCGCAGCAAAGCATTATGCGTATAGCGAAAATTATGGTGAAACAGCAACATCGGCTTATGCAATTTTGAATCTTTCAGCAGGCTATAAATTGTTGCTTCCGCAGTATCAACTTTATGTAAAAGTTGGAGTTGAAAATATTGCTGATACATATTACACAACTTATGCCGATTGGAATCATATTCCACGCAGAGGTAGAAACTTTTTTGTGAGCCTTTCTTTTGTATTTGACAAAACCAATCGGTGCCATTAAGGATAAATTACAACACGATTGAATTTCTTAACTGTAGTAAATTTAGATTTTTAACTGTCCTCTAAAACCTCTGGCTGCATAGTAAGATTCAGCGCCATTGTGATAAAAAAATACTCGCCCAAATCTAAAATCTCCAAAGATTGCTCCGCCAAGATTTCGCACATTTTCTGATGTTTTTATCCAACTAGATGTTTTAGTGTCGAATGGTTCAAGCGATTGAAGGAAAGCATATTGAATTTCATCTAAGACTTCAATTCCTATTTCGTGCGCCATATTTATTGCGCTATCTTTGGGCTTGTGTTCTTTTCTCGTTTCTAAAGCTTCATGGTCGTAGCAAATGCTTCTTCTTCCTTTTGGGCTTTCTTTTGAGCAGTCGCAAAATAAAAATGTGTTTTCTTGATAGTTGTAGTCAATAACATCCGGCTCTCCTCCCGTAATTTCCATTTGGTATAACGACCACAATTTTTGCGGTTGGTGGACTAACTTAGCTTCCACATCACTCCACTTTAAATTCTTGTGCCTGTGAATATTTTTTTCAAAACGCAGTTTTAGAATAGCAAGTAGATTTTCTTTTTCAATTACAGAGATATTTACGCTCATTTTTTTTCTGGAAGGTAGAAGTTATCTAAGTAAGGTTGTGGAGATAAACTAAAAACAATAATGCAACATTATACTGAATATAATTTTCAGTTTTTAATGCTGCATTTAAAAAGGTGTGTGTCAAAAAAATGTCGAAGCCGAGTGATGTATGATCCTAATCTTCGTAATCTTCAGAGTCTTCGCCATATTTGGCACTGTCATCTTGGAAGTTATCAATATTAAAATCTTGCCTGCGCGAAAATTCTTCGTTTTTTAATTTAATCATGTTCAGCCTGTCTAAACGAAAGTTCCTGTATTCATTTCGCAAGTGGCAAAAACCAACTAAATTGCGTTTGCGGTCTTTGTAAACTAAAGCCATTGGTTCAATATCGCGAACTGTAATGCCTTTTTCGCGGCTATCGTATTCAATGGTTGTGAGTTTACAATTATCAATCGCATTGCTAATTGTACTAAGTAAATTGGGTGAGTAGTGCATTTGTCTGCTCCGCTGCTGGTTCCCTGACTTAGAATAGGTAGAAAAACCGTTCATATTTTCTTCAACTTTGTTAATTGTGGCGAATATATACGCTACTAAGTGATTTTGTCAAATTTTAAGCGAATTATTTTTATTCAGTTTCCATTAAGTGCTTGATTTTATTCTATTTGGAAACTTTGGTGAAAAAATGAGTTTTCCCTTAGTTTGTATATATTATTAAAATAGTGATCTCATAATATGTTTGATATTAGTAAATTATAGTTGATAATGTTTATATTTTTTAGTTTAAATTATGTTTCCCGAATTTTATTTAGAGAAAATAGCCTTACTTTCGGTAATTGAATAAATGTGATGCAAGATGTTAGAAACAAATGGACTGAAGTTTAAAACAATTGATGATTATTTTTTGTATATAGCGGAAACATTAGGTTATCCGCATGAAATTAAAGAACATTTTGTAAGTGATGTTGCTTTTAGCGATGGACTAAAAATTCACTTAGATATTTTTGAATATGCTAAAGAAGCGCCAACAGTGGTGTTTGTTCCCGGTACTGCAATTTATTCGCTTTGCTATGCAGAGTTTATGTATAAGTTGGGAAAAGAAGGTTTTAATGTGGTTGGTTTTGACCCGCGCGGACATGGGCAAAGCGAGGGTGTGCGCGGAGATTACACTATTTCGGAAATTATTCGCGACACGCAAAGTGTAATCACTTGGGCAATCAACCGCTTTAATAGCAATGTGTCGCTTATGGGTAGCAGCCAAGGCGGAATTGTGAGCTTTTATACGGCAGCAATTGATGAGCGGCTGAAAGGTGTAACATGTCAAAATTTTGCCGATTTAACTGCTCCGGAATCGTTACAACTTACTAAGTATCCGCGATTGTTTAAGTACATGAAGAAGTTACTTTCTAAAGCTGGAGATATACTCCCGAAAACACAAATTCCGGTAACGAGCTATATAGATTTAGCACAAATTCCTGTTCGCTATTTTGGTAATGCAAAAAACTTTATTGAAAGCGATCCGTTAACTTTAAAGTCAATTTCATTAAGAGCCTTACAATCTTTAGCAACTACTGCTTTGCCTAAAAAGGTGGAGGAAATAAAAATTCCGGTGATGGTTTTTCAAGGTGATGCAGATAATATTTTTCCGATTAGCTATACACAACAGATTTTCCACAAAATTACTTCAAAGAAGAAGATGACAGTGTTTCCTAATTTAACCCATGCTTTGGTTCA
The DNA here is from genome assembly GCA_001897535.1 of Bacteroidetes bacterium 37-13. Lineage (GTDB taxonomy): Bacteria > Bacteroidota > Bacteroidia > Chitinophagales > LD1 > UBA7692. The sequence continues at coordinate 19,402 of MKTC01000007.1, forward strand.
CGAAAACGCTGATGAAATTTTACCTGAAATTGTAAGTTGGCTTCACGAAATTCACGATAATCCAGCAACTTCAGTGCTCGAAACACAATTAGAAAGCACAACTAAGGTTAATTCATAAAAAGTAAAAAGATATTTCTTGACTTCATTCGATATGCAATTTATATTGCAAGCACAAAAAAGTTTTCTATTTTTGCGCGCTGCACTATTTTTATTCACCAAATAAAAAATCAATAAAATCATGAGGCAACTCAAGATTTCTAAATCAATTACTAACCGCGAGAGCCAATCTATTGAGAAATATCTTCAAGAAATTGGTAAAGAGGATTTGTTAACTCCGGAAGAGGAAGTGGAATTAGCCCGCAGAATCAGGCAGGGAGACCAAACTGCATTGGAAAAACTTACAAGAGCAAACTTGCGTTTCGTAGTTTCGGTTGCCAAGCAATACCAAAATAATTCACTTTCGCTAAACGACTTGATTAACGAAGGCAATTTGGGTTTAGTAAAAGCAGCTCAAAAATTTGATGAAACACGTGGTTTTAAGTTTATCTCTTATGCTGTTTGGTGGATTCGTCAATCTATTATTCAAGCATTGGCAGAACACAGCCGTTTGGTTCGTTTGCCATTAAACAAAGTAGGCTCGCTTACTAAAATAAACAAAGCATTTTCTGATTTAGAGCAGAAATATCAACGTGAGCCAACACCTGAAGAACTGGCTGATATTTTAGAAATTACGGTTGAAGAAGTAGAAGCTACTTTAGGAATTTCTGCAAGACACGTTTCGATGGACGCTCCTTTTACCGATGGCGAAAGCAATGCGCTAATTGATGTGTTGGAAAACTTTAATGCAGAAAAAACAGATGCGCATTTAGATTACAAAGAATCGCTTCGTTTAGAAACAGAACGCACGCTTTCTTCGCTTACTGATAGAGAACGCGAGGTGATAAAACGTTTCTTTGGAATTGGTGTTGAGCATCCTCAAACTTTAGAAGATATTGGTGAAGAATTGGGTATTACCCGCGAACGTATCCGCCAAATTAAAGACAAAGCAATTACTAAATTGCGTTCACAAACGCGCAGTAAATCGCTTAAAGCATATTTAGGGCAATAATTATATTGCTATTTTGGAAAGCATTGCTTTGCCATACGCTTTTATTGTACGTTATTTTGCAAAACAATATTTGGAAGATAACGTACAATTTTTTTTGTAAATATTCTTTGTTTTTTAGTTTCGCTACTGCAATGAGGGCTATCATTATTATTTTGAGTTGTTACATTTTAGCTATTTCTGCAATGCCTTGCAGCGATGGTTTTAACGAATGTGCCACAACCCAAGCTAAACATGAAACGCATAACCACGGCAATGACCAAACTGACCATTGTTCGCCTTTTTGCGTTTGTGCTTGTTGCGGTATGGTAGTTACTCCAAAAGTTTTTAGAGTGAGTACGCAACCAATTAAATTGTCAATTGCTGCGAAGCAAAAATTCCCAATCAGGGAGTTTGATTTTTCCTCCAATTTCTACAAAAATATTTGGCAGCCGCCAAAAATCAGTTAATTATTTATTGTAAAACTTTCCTTGCAGGAAAGACGATTTCATGTAGTTCATTTTTAATGTACACTACTTGTATTTTTTCAATTAAATGAAATTGATTTAATGTTAGATAAAATAATATTATTCAGTATTAAGAATAAAATATTGATAGGTATTGCCACTATATTTTTAGTGGTTTGGGGCGTTTGGAGTGCCACACATTTACCTATTGATGCAGTGCCGGATATCACAAATAATCAGGTGCAAATTATTACAGTTTGTCCAGCATTGGCAGGGCAAGAAGTAGAGCAATTAGTTACCTCGCCTATTGAACGCAGCATTGCAAATTTGCCCGATTTGGTTGAAACCAGAAGTATTTCTCGATTTGGGCTTTCGGTAATCACGGTGGTGTTTGATGATGATGTGGATATTTATTTCGCACGCCAACTTCTTACCGAAAAATTAAAAGAGGCAGAAGAAAATATTCCTAAAGTGTAAACGGCAAATCCAAAAGTGCAATTATTCAAATCCAAAAGTGCAATTATTTTTGCAACTCAAGAATACCCTTCACTCTTTTTCTTTTGCCACACAACCTGTCAGTAATATTTTTTTGAGGCTGTTTTAAAACCACTTAAAATAACTTCTGCTGCTGTGATGGCTGATAGTTCATGGTAAACACCTCTGTTTTAGTTTTTCCTGCCTTATTCGATGCGGTTAAGTGCATTTCGTTATTGATGGTATGCCAGCCGTTGCGCGTGGAGTACTCGGCAAGTATTTCGCTTGGATAAGTAGTTAGCAGGAATTTGCCTTCGAGCGTTTCAAGAACGTTTAAAAGGTTTTTAAAATCACTTTCAGTATAACCATCATAATGACCCATATCAGCATTGTAGTAAGGCGGGTCAATGAAATGAAACGTGTCGGGCGAATCACAGGTTTCTAACACATTAAGCGCATCGCGGCAAAATATCTGCACTTGCTCTAATCGCTTCACGTATCGCTCGTCAAACATCTTCTTTTCCTTGTCAAACTTTTTAGCAAGGTTTTTAGTGTCTGAATGCGCCCAACTCTGACCAATATTGCCGCTAAAAGACTGATGCGACAAAACAAACACAGCCCAAGCTCTAAGAACACTTTTACCCATGCCAGCGTCCCACAATGCTTTTGCTTGCCGATATTGAAACTCACTATACAGCGTAACATCTACTTCGCTGTGCAGCTCCGCAAAATCGCGCTTAATGGTGCGATAGAAATTCACCATATTATCGCTTATGTCATTGATTATTTCTACAACAGATATTGGCTTTTGAAAAAACACCGCACCGCCTCCGAAAAATACTTCGGTGTAGCAGCGATGTGGCGGTATTAACGAGATAATGAGAGGCGCAAGCTGCTGCTTACCGCCCCAATACCTTATCGGTGTCTTCATACTTAATCCAATGCAAGTGAAATTCCAGCAAAAGAATATTTTTCTCCAATAGGATAATCCGTAATACTTACTCGCAGCAAGCCCGTAGAACCAATCATCGAACCAGTGGTGAAGTAGGTTGGAGGCGTATTAGTAGTGTCCAAGGTAAACACCAAAAACAGGCTACCTATAACAGGTCGGTAGACTGCCGGAAGAACGCACACATCGCCAGTAAAAGTCATTTTATCTATTTCAACAACACCGTCCAAAACAAGCATATTACCTTGCTTTTTGTAACGAAGTCCACCAAGTGATGCACTACCGGTGCAACCTGCTTCATAACTCGTTACCTCATGCCACACATCTTCTGCGCCATTAGTAACCAAACAAACATTAGAAGTTGGCAATGTTCCATCTACAAAAAACAGTAACACATCGCCCGGCTTAAAGTAGTGGTCGCGCTGCCCGTTGCAGGCTATTGTGCCGTGCTTCACCTTCAGGTAGCCTGTACCCGTTACTTTTGCAAAAAAGTAATGAGGTTTACCGCCACTAACATACAAATTTACAGTTTGCAACTCATCGTTATTGGTGTTGATGGTAATGTAATTTCCCGCGCGGTTATCGAATGAAACATTGTTTGCCGAAATACTAAGCGCAGGCGTTATTTGCTTAATAAACAAACCCTTTTCAAAATACAAAGTACTGCCAACTACCGCATTTAGCGCCAACGCATCAAAGCGGTTGTTGTAGCATACTTCCCACGCTTGCGTGCCTGGTCCCCAGTTCATTGGGTCGTCCCAGTTTAAAGTAGCGATACGTTTTTTGTAAATATTAGTGTTGCTGCTATCTTCCATTACTATATCGCCATCGGGCACAACACTCGTTTCTTCTATTCTGAAAAAATTATTATCCTCATCAAACGTAATCGGCACCGTTACCGCAGGCACATAATACACTTCCCCGCCAATAGCCACATAACCTTCGGTGAAGGTGTAGCCGGTAGCAGGAGGAACGGCAGGTGAAGGCACACAACCACCAAGCAGCGCATCGCCCTTCAACATTTTAACTATCCCCTTCAGCGCATCGCGCACGGCATTACTCTCAAAATTCCAATCATCATTTCTTATAGGCGCTCCGCCAAGTTCCATCCATTTAACTTTGTTCATGTTTTTAGTTTTAATAGTTTACAATGGTATATCTCACTCCTGCTATTCTGTACAGTTCTACCCAAGCCTTCATATTGGCTACTGTAGCAGTGTTTATTGGGTCGGTAACATCAAACAATGCTATCGGCACTTTTACCACAAAATCATTATTTGCCTCTAATTCCGAATTGCAAAAGCGATATTTTCTGCGCACATCGTTTGGCGGCATCAAGTCAAGTTCTGCTTGGTTATACCGTGCAGCCTGGTGGCGATTTTCTTCTTTATTCCACCTAAACAAACCTTCTTTAAAGCTCGCAGGGTCGCTAATGTAAATTCCAACCGGATTTAATCGCGTTTCAAAATCGGAAAACGCTGGCAATCCGCTGTTAAACCTGTCATTAAGCAACCTTTCTATCCAAATAGTTTGGCTGGTAAATTGCAACTTGTAGAGTGTAGCTTCGCGGTAAATCATAAAAGCATTATATGCCTGCTGCACACCTTCCAGCATTGCCAGAAGCAAATCGTTTAGCCTTATTTTAGCTGCCAAAAGTGGCGGCAAAATTAGTTTCTTCCATGCGTTTATTGCCAAGTTGTAAATCATATTGTAGCCTCCCAAGTAGTGTTGTTATCAAAATAAGTTTCGTTGTTAAGCGCGTAGCCTGCATTTGTTTGGTAAATTCCTGTGGCAGTGCAGTCGCTATCGGGCAGCAAACCGTAAGTGCCGTAAAAATTAAGCACCACCACATCGGTAACGCCAGGTACTTTTTGCATAGCATCAATAGCCGCGCTCAGTACCACATTGCCATCAAAAGGCAAACTTTTTAAATACTCTTTAATGGCAGCTTTAACGGCAATTTTCAATGCCGCCAAATCCACCAACGCATCGTAGCGGATAATCAATTTCAGCTTAATTGCATCAGGGTCAAAACTACTGCACACCGTTTTAGTGCCAGCATACCTTATTTTTATGAAATAAGCATTAAGCGCATCTACTTCTGTGCTGCTCATCTTTTGCAAGTTGCCGTTGCCATCATCTTTTGCAGCTTTAATGCGCACAATGCCGCCATTATCTTTCACACTTGCCTGTGCCACCACCATTTTACTGGTGTCGGCAATAAGATATTTATAGCTGTTATCTATCCAATAAAGCTGGTCGCCATACTGAAAGTTCAACGCCTGTTGTTTATACCAAAGTTTTGTACCCGGTTTGTGCTTAGCAATTTGTGCATCTACATCGGCTCTAAAATAATCCCACAGTACCTCTAAAGTATGCATGGCTTCTGCCGCCACGTAAAATAAAAGAAGCCACAGCGCCACTTTACTGTTGCTGTTTATTTTCTGCAACACATATTGATAGCTGTTCGCCAATCCGTTTGGCAAATAAACATTTAGCGAAGCAAGACTTTCTTTCTTCGCTACCATTCCATTAAATATTTCTTCAGTACTACGTGCCATCGTTAATAAGGTTTAATTGTTTTCGCCTGTAATCTCTTCGCGGTTCACGCTCAAAATTTTCGCTTTGTCTTTTAAAAATTCGCTCAATTTGTCAAACGAAAAACCGATAATAATTGCCAACAGAAATTCAATATCACCATTTATCGCGTCATAAAACTGCGAAGGCAGCAACAGCGGCATGAAACGCACAAAAAGATACACCAAAAGCAAGCTGCTAACGCACCGCTTCCAATTATCTGCCACCATGAACCAAAACGAAAACTTCACTGGTGTTGCGGTGCTGGCTTTATCGCGTTTTGAAACATTGTTCAAAAGGTTTATCGTTGCGCCAATCAGCGCAAAAAGCATCAAAGAAAAAAAGTGCTGAACACCGTCCGCGCCTATTATATCTTTCAAAAATTCCATTGTGTTTGTTTTTTAGTTACACATCTTCCGTTCCCGTAAATTCAGGCAACCCGTTAATAATATCTTCCACGCTTGGTAAATCGTTTATATCCGCAGCATCTACTGTTATTCTTACGTACTTCCAACAACCTTTTATCCATTCCGCTACTGCTGCTGCTTGTGCACCAAATTCAGCATCTCCAAGCCATGTGTTTACTTCATTGATACTAAAGTAATCATAAGGCATTTCGCGTATTATACCTTCAATATGCGATTTTACTGCAGGCTCAACTTCTTGAAGCTCCCAATCGCGTTTGGTTGGCGCTGTTGCTATGCTTGCTGCATAGTTTTCCGCCTCTACTTGCGTTTCAAAAAAATAGAAGTTCTCATTATCACACCAACTGCCAAAGTTGTTTGGCGGCACACTTGCAGGGCTTTCGCCATTTCTTGCTATTGTTTTCATTACACTACTTTAATTGCTTTTATGAAGGATTTAGCTCTGGTTGTTACTGTGCCACCAGCACCGTAATTCACATGTCTAAATTTAACTGTGCCACCTGTTGCGCCTGTGGTAACTACTGCATACACGCCTACATGCCCTTCTCTATTTGATTTTTGAACAGAACCCATATTACTACTAATATCTATATAGCTAAACATAGAATCGTAAGATGAATTTTTCTTTCCGATAAATGTGCCACTAAAAGTGCCGCTCGGTATTATCATTCCAGCATAAGCCTCTGTGCCGCTGGAAAACATGATATTTAATCCTCCAGTAATTATATAAGTGCTGTTTGGGGCTGCTTCAAAGCTTAGACCGATAATTTCTGCCGGGGTTTGGCTGCTATTGACTACATCAGCGGTAAGTACACGGGTGATTATGCTGCCATTGTTTATGGCATTTTCAATATTAGTCCAATTACTGTCCACTTCTACCCAGCTAAGTGGCGCGCCTTTAATAAGTCTTTTAAACAGGGTTAAACTCATTTTAAATTTTGTTTTTTTGTCATTAGTAATTTTTAATTCTCAATTTTCGTTCACATAATCATGAACCCAATACCCGTCTTCTACATACATTTCCGGCAGCACCGTTGGTGCCAATCCGCTCGCTACCAATTTTCCCTGCCTTGCAAACTCCGCAGCTATGGCGCGGTTGTTATCGCTCAATTCAGGCACATTCAACCTAACCAACACCTTTGTGCCGGGTTGCGGCACATCGGCAAAATCGTTCACCACTCCGGGATTATCTTCCAATATCAGAAATATGCCATCTGTGTGCCCATACTCCTGTATCGCAAGGTCGTAGAGTGTTTGTCCGGTTAATAGGATTACTTCTTTCATTGCTCAGGGTATTCCGCTTTAATTCTCACATTCCAATTAGCATCTGTTGCCACCTCATCCACCACAGCTCCATCCGATTCCAGTTGCACCTTCACTTCTTTCTTTAGTGCCTGTACACTTGCCGAGGTCACCGGAGCATTGATATATCGCTTACCGCCAATGCCCGAAAGCGGGTTTTGTTTATAGTTCCCTTTTTCACCCAAAAGCAAATCAGCAAAGTGCTGTGTGTCGCTAAAGCCAACAACCAAGTCGCCATCTTCGCTCACATCCAAATCACCATCTGCATCAAGTAAAATATCGTTTACCATTAGTGCTTCACTTTATCGTTTTCAATGTCACTTTGCTTTGTCTCTGTCAATTGCTGCCCCGCCCAACTACTAATAGCTCCTTTCAATGCCGCGCCACCATCTTGTGCCACTGGTGTCCATGTTGAAAACACTGTTTTAACCGTGTTTAAATCACGTTCAATAGCATTGTACTTATTCACAGCTTCCAACACTTTCACCAAGCCTTTATTATTCCCACCGTTCAATTCAATTTCCTTTGCCTTCAGCTTCACTTTACCACCTTCCACAGTCAGCTCCACATCTTGCATCTTCAGCTCTACAGTATCCACTTCGGTAAACAGCAACACACACAACTCATTGCCGATTACACCCACCAGCACTTGGCTGTCAACCTTCGGCTTTACGGCAATGCCTGTATCCTCTCCATCTGCCACAGCTCTCAGGCGCACTTCCTCTATTTCCCTTCCATCAGGCAGTGTTACAGTGCATTCGCGCTTGCTCCAGTCCACAGCTTTCACCACAGCATTCAGCATCGTGCCATCAGGCTCACCAATCAATTGTTTCAATGCTTCTTTTATCTCTCTCATATCTTTGCGCCCAATTCCAATTTTTGCCTGATGCCGCTGCGCCCTGCGCTTAGGCTTACTTTATCACACCAAAACTTACCATCCCGCTCCGGGTAATCAATATCATACAGCTCCACCACATCACCTTCGTTTACCACTGGCTCGCCCCAAGCCGTGAAACTGCCGCGATAACCGTCATATTTCAGGCTGTCCAGCAATTGGTTGGCTTGCTTTTCCAAATCGCTTTTTTGAAGGTTGTAAAAATTCAATGTGCGGTGTTCACCGTCATTGTCGCCCACTTCCACTTCAATCTTGCTGCCGTCCTTTTGGTTACTGATGGCGGTCACCTTTAGCAGCACTTCCTCTTTGCGCCTGTACTGCAAATCGCTTTTTTCAATGTTGTTGCCAACCTGAAAGATGATTGCCTTGCCCTGCGATGCACTGTAAGGATTGCCGCAATGCAGTTTGCCGTTTCGGTAAAAGCTGCAAATGCCGTAAACCTTATTTAACTCATCCAGCACCTTTGCCACGCTGCTTTGCTTGGTGGTAATGCTGAACTTGCCGAGGTTGTAACTGCCCAAAGCCACAAAGTCTGTGATGCCGCAATAATTCAGCACTTCGCTTAGTGTGGTGGCTTTCCAGCTTTTGGGCTTCACAGCCTTTTGCTTCAGCATAAACATTTCGTCTTCGCAGTCCACCACCAGCGGCACTTCGTTGCCTACATAAGCAATGTACCCAACAAAACGCTGCACCAGCCTTTCGCTGTTGCGGTCTCCATAACCCACGCGGATAGTAATTTTATTACCCCGCTTTATCAAATAACTTACACCATCTTCAAAGTACACTTTGCGCGGCAGTTTCAACTTTGCCGTGTTCGTCAGGTTGCGCCATGTTTGCTCGCTTTCAAATTCCACCAAGCTGCGCAGCTCCAACGTTTTAGTGTTGCCTTCAATGGTTATATGTGCCAAACACCTAAACACGTTTCAGGTCTTTTTTATTTTTAATCTCCAGCTCCACCGGGTAATCGCTTACACAGTTCAATTCAAATGCCTGAAGGTTTTCAAATCCGGGGCGTGCTGGCAGGTTCCAGCTTTCAATCACCACTTCATAAATGCCCAACTCATTAAGCAACTCATGCACCACAGGAATTTGCACTGGTGCGCTCAAATACTGCTTCAGCGTTTTCACATCCTTCATCGGGTATTTACCGTTTGCACCATACAGCACTCCTTTGATGGTCACTGCATAGTCACCTTCGTTTATGTATTCTTTCACCGAGCCTGCGCGGCTGCCGCCCATCGGTATGCTTTTCACAATGTCTTTTGTGCCTTGCACTTCCACAATGCAGCACAAAATGTTCAGCACCGGGATGCTCTCTTTTTGCCCGCGCACGGTGTAGTTCCAGTTGCCGCTTTGGCCCGATGCCTCACCCAATGTGATGTCCATCCATACGGCATTGCCAAGACTGCCTTTGGCATCTACCTCGGCACTTTCCCACACCTTTATATTGTTATACCCAAAAGCAGCGCGCACAGCCCTTTGCAACAGTTCAGCAGCCAACGGTAGCACAACACCTGTGGCTACATTCGTTGCGGTTGCTGCCGCGCCTTGTTTTGTTGGTATAATTGGTATTGCCATTTCTTATCCGTTGCTTAAACTCAGTTCACTATCGCGCACTGCGCCTACTAAAATTCTTTTTACCGCTTCGCGTATTTCGCTCTCTCCCGCTCCGGCAATGTTGGTGGTACTTATTTCCAACTTGCCAATCAATTGCTGAATGCTTACACTCACATTTCGCGCACTGCCACCGCCACCAGCTCCACCGCTGCCGCCTGCCGCGCCTGCCGATGTTGTTTTGCTTGGTGCTACACCCGGTGCAATACCTGATGGCGTTACCACACTTGTAGTGCTTTTCTTTTCGGCTGCTGCTTTCTGTTCCTTTTCAGACTGTTCTTTTGTTTTGCGATCACTCTTACCTTTGTTGTAAGATTGACCGTTCAATGAACTCATAAACTGATTTGCACCTTCGCGCATCAGTTTCGGGTCAAAAAGCCCGGCAATCATTTTGCCCAAACCGCCAAAAAAGTCGAAGATGCTTTGCCCCACACCCCACACCATCAGCCTGAAGCTCTCAAAGTTTTTGTAGGCATAAACTAAACCACCCACCACTGCACCAATGCCCATTGCTATCCAACCCCATGGGCTGTTCAGCATTGTTTTGGTTAAAAAAGCATTGGCAGCCGCCAGCTTGTAAGTTGCCCATTCTTGCAGCAGCAACCATCCGTATTGAATGCCCTCAATCAGCGTTAAGCCTTTCAGCACACCCCCATAAAGAAAACTAACTGTTGAAGTATAGGCGTATGCTGTAGCCAAACCGCCCAATGCTCCGGCAACAACCATAAGCGAACCTTCATGCGCAGCTAACCAACCGCCAAAAGCCTCGCCTGTGTTCCACAGCGTGCGCATCGCACCTTCTGCAAGTGGCAGCCATGTCGCGCCCAAGTCAATCAATGCGTTTATAGTTGGTTGCAGTTTGTTGAATGCTCGAACTGCAAAACTTTCCAAGTCTGCCAACAGCGAACCCCACCTTGCACTGGTAGATTGGTTTTGATTGTTCAGCATATCGTAAAACATGCCTCCCTTTTGCGTCAGGTTATCAAATGCTTTTTCAATTTGAGGGAGAGACACACCATTTTGCTCTACATATTTTCTCAGCGCATTTCCGGTTAAGCCTGTTTGCTTTTCCAGTTCTTTCCAAATCGGCACTCCGGCAATAGCAAACTGATTCAAGTCCATAGTGTTTCCACGCTGTGCCGAAACCATTTTGCCATAGTTATCTACAAGGCTTTTAAACTTCTCACTGTTACCCATCGAAAGGTCACCGAGCTTACTCATCATCGGCAACACCTTTTGGTTTTGCACACCAAATCCAAGTAAACTCTGCCCTGCCGTTAAAACTTCCTGATTGCTAAATTTTGTTGCTTTACCGAAACCCATCAACTGGTCAATCAATGCACTGCTTGCAGCTTTGTCACCCATCAGCAATGTGTCGTAAGCCATGCGTGTTTGTTCCATATCAGCACCCAAGTTAAATATAGAACTACCCAACTGCTGCAAACCGCTCAATGCAAAATACCCGCCCACAAGCCCGGTAAATTTTCCCCATATAGAACTTTGCTTTTCAATGCTGTTGCTGGTGTTATTCACCTGCTTCTGCAACTGCCCTTCGTACATAGCCATTTTGCCGTATGTACGCGCCATGCCGCTATCCAGCTTGGCAAGCGAGCCGCTCACCATATCCTTCAAACTTAAATCCCATATTGTGCTTGGCATGGCTATTGATAAATCTTTGAAACACTCTTAGCTATTAACTCCGCTTCCATCTGCATCACAAACAGGCATTCGCCATATCGTTTCAGCAGCCTTTCCCACTCCATCTTTTCAGGCTCCGGCTCTCCACCCTTCAGGCGCACCACTGCGTGTATTTTTTGCAGTGCATGTGTATCGCCTTCGCTGCCGCTTTCGGTGGGTATTATTGCGGCAGCTAAATCTTTTCCAGCTCCACCTGCACCATCTCAAAACGCTCACCTATTGCTTTGCCAATCGCAAAGTGGTATTCGTCTTTGTATAGTTCATCACCGCTTATTTCAGCTTCACTAAATAGCAGGCAGTTGTTTCTAAACTCATCGCTTGCCTTAAATGCCTCTTGGCGCATCATGTAGCTTATACACAGTGCCACCACATTTTTGTCGGGCTTTCTGTAATAGAAGTACAGTTTTTTACCCGGGTCGCGAAGGCTCGGCACACTGCCGCGAAATACATTTTCATTTACCTTGCCGTACTTTTCAACCCACTCGTTAAGTTGTTCTTGGGTGATGCCACCCGGTAATGTTTGCTTTCCCATGTTGTGCTTTTTTGTTGTGCTATGAAAATTTGTTGATTACACTTTATTGAACAAAATGCCACCCGGCAAAAGCGGCAAAGGCACTTCTATCTTGGTATCGTTTTGCTTGGTGTCAATGCCTTGCTCCAAGAACTGGCATTGTTGAATAACATCAGTTTTCAGGATGTCATTACCCTGTGGCTTATACACCACCGCAATGTTGAACGGGGCAATATCACCAAGCGATTTACCCGCTGGCAAAGCCGCCATAATTCTATCCACCTCATACTTCATTAAAGTAATAGAAGCCTCATACTCGTTGTTGCCCACACCGCGATGCACAGGCTCGCCACCCGCACCATACTCGTTGGTAATGGTTGACTTTTTTTTGTAGCTCACTGCCGTAACACCTGTGATGGTGATACCAAACAAAACCAGCTCAATGCTTGCCCAACTGTGGCGTGTGCCGTTTACTAATGGTGCGCTCATTTATTTGCGTTTAAAAGATGATTGAATGATTAATTAAATGGGTTTGAAAAACCGATGTAAGCCGTGATGGTTTCAGCCGTTGCAGTCGGCACAAGCGATATGCGAACAGTTACAACACTGGTGCTGATAACATTCTGATTCGGGTCAACAAATACAGACTTGCCGCTTATCTCAACATTCTGCAACATCAAATCCAAAGCATTTTCCACCTTTTCTTCAAAGTATTGGCAAATGCCCGGTGTCATTTTGCCGCTGGTGGCATCTACCGGGATGCTGCGATTGATTTCAGGCGTAAGTGTTACGCGCGTGATGCGAATAGCCTTTTGCATGGTGCGGTTCAACTCAATGCGGCAGTAGTCATCTGTCTCCAGCGCACAGGTGTAACCCTTATTAAAGAACACACCCGGATAACCAGTTTCTGTTTTCGGAAAAATGTAACCTTTACTTTCCAGCGTATCAAAGTCACCGTTTGGCACATCGCTGTAGGCACTCAATAAACTACCTGAAGACAATGCCGGGCGAATAAAGATGCCCTCAGCTTGGTCTTGTAAATTGCCATCGGCAACCCATCCCACACTTTCGTTCACCGCTCTGCGGGCAGCCATACCCAACAGGCATTCCACAGCAGCATAACCTCCAAACAAAGCATCCAGCGCAGCCACATCAGCATCTTGTGCAATCGTAGTGGCTACCTGCCCACTGCTTAGCAAATGCAAATCAATTGCATCGGCAGTAGTGCCGTTAAAGCCGCGACCTTCTACAAAAATTGTAACAGGGCGTTTCAATGTTTCTTCCTCGGCTGCCAGTGCTTGCGCATTGATAATAGCACCGCTATATGCCGGACCCGTTGTAACCGTCAATACATCACCATCAAAACTACTGTCTCCATCAGTTGGTGTGTAGCCGCTTGCCGGGTTGCGGGCTATTGCCGCTTGGCGAATCAATCCGGCACACTTAGGGTCGCGCAACAATTTTGCCAAACCGTTGGTGGTGCTTTTCAAAGCCATCTGCGTAAGTGTTACGCTTTGCGCCACCAAGATGATGAACAACTTACCATTGGGCGCAAGGCGAAAGAATTCACGAATCCTGTGCCACACCAAAACATCGTTGGCAAGGTCATACGCTTTATTCAACCCCAATGCCTCGGCATCGTTCAGGTTGTTCAATTCATAAACGGTATTAAGTGATGCGCCACCGCTCACCTCCACACCGTTCATGCACAATCCACTGTAAGCGTCTTCGCTTGGTGCTTGCCTGCCTAAATTGCCGTTGGTTTTAATGATGTTTAATGCCACTGCTTGTATTTTTATTGTGATGTTGAATGTTGTTGTTGTGTGTTTCCAGTCTGTTGCCTATTGCTTTACCAGCGTATCGGCAGCTTTGTCATACTCGTACCACGCCAGCTTTTTGCTGTCTGCGTAGTTTCTGCAACTGCTTTTTTCGCGGTTCAAAAAGGGTGTGTTATCCTCACAGATAAACAGCGTTCCCTCTTTTGGGTAATACTGCAAACACTCTTTTGCCGATTCCTTCAAAGCATCTTCTTTCGTAAGTGCTGCTGGAGCTTCGTTTTCTTCTGCTGCCGGAGATTGTGTTTCTTCTACCACTGGCGCAGGTGTTTCTTCCACCGCTGGCGCAGGTGTCTGTTCTACAACTTGCGCAGGTGTTTCATTTACCACTGTTGCAGGTGTTTCATTTACCACTGGAGTGGTGTTGTCTTTGTTTTTGTCTTGGTTTTTACCGTGCTTACTCATTAGAAAGGCATTTGAATTTTGAAATAAAGTTTCGCCACCTTCAGTCCAGCCCACAACACGATTAGTGCGATAATTATCCAACTAAACCACATTGCAGCTTTATATGCTTTAGGCACATAGCGCACCATCACGGTGTGCGTTGTGCTGTCTGTTTTTATCGTTGATTTTAGTCGGGTTATTTCTGTGTCGCGCACCTTCACGCTGTCCTTCCACGCATCGCATGTCAGCACAGCCGTCAGCTTGCCTTTGTTATCAAGTTCGATGCTTCCATTACTGCGCTTGCCGCTGCTCTGTTGTTTAAATGGCTTTGCTTTACTTGCCTCTTGGATCTTGGCACTTGACTCTTGTGCATCAGGGCATTCCACCTCGGCATAAAACACCAGTGTGTCGCCCGGTAAATAAACAGGCACGAGCCTTTCGGTAAACCAAACGCCCGTGCTGTCTATGGTGTTGGTTGTGCTATTGCTAACCGTACCCGCCACCTTTGGACTGCATCCCGCAATCGCCAAACAAAAGGATGCAACCAAAATAACGTTCAATGAATTTTTGTCTATCCACTTTTGCATCAGGTGTTTGCCAAGCAATCCGGCAGCACCGCCAATGAATCCTGAAAAGATGATTACAAACATTTTCAGAGCAATAGTTTCAACTGCTATAAACCAATCGTTTGTAACAAAAAGTAGAACAAAAGTTGTTGCTAAATCCCCAAAAGAGAATGCTATAAAGTTGTCTGCAATTGCTTTTGTACTCATCTGTTTTCTGCTATCTGATTTCTGAACTCTGTTTGAAAAAAGACGGAGCAGGAAACCCTCAAAAACCTGCCCCAACCTTTCACTCTACCTGTTTGTATTTTTAAGATTAAGCTGCTGCTTCTACCAAAGCCACAACACCTTTTGCATCTGCGCGGGCAATTCTTCCACCTGCGCGAACCAATGCACTGATTAGTGTAGCTCCGTTAAAGTCTGCTCTGCCTTCGTTGATTGAAACCACGATACCACCATTGTCTGTGTTACCAATTGCTTTGCGCACAAAGTTTGGATGCCAGAACAATGCAGCCACGTTGCTGGTAGCAGCGTTTGCACTACCAAATGGCAATTTCACCGGGGTGCTTTCGTTGTCATAACTCTGCACTCTGCTGCGGGTGTAAATGCTGATACCTAAAACCATTCCGATTGCGCCATTAGGCAATGCTCCAGTTTGTCCAAACTTAGAAGCATCAATAAACTCGTCAATTTTGAAAAGGTCAGCCATCAATGCGCTGTCAATCAACGCCACCCTGCCTTGTGATGGAACGTCCATGCTATCCAGCAAGGTCATTGCATTTACAAAGTCTGCATACACCAATGCTTTACGGTTGCCCGATTGCCCTGCTTTGTATGCTGCTCTTCCTGTGCCTGTAGTGCGCAAAATGCTTGCTGCTGCCGATGGAGCCCACAAGAATGCAAAGCGGTCTGCAATTTTGGTTTTCAATGTGCCGATGTGCTGTTGCAAGATACTTGCACGCATATTGTATGATGCCTCCAACTCTTCACTGTAAGCAACCATAATCGGGTCGGTACTGAACTCATCAATGCTGTAGTCCAATTCGGTATCTACACGCTGCGAAACCGTTGCAGGGAAAGTAGCCCTGTTCATTTCCACATTCGGGTCGCTACCTGATTGTGGCAAGTGTACCGTTTTATTGTTTACATATTGGCTGTCATCCACCCCATGTGTATAAAACTCATTTTTTGGCTGAATGGTGTCGGCAATATCCTGTGTCCAAATCTCTGTAGATACACCAATTTGCAAAGCTCCGATAGGCATAATGTTGATGCCAAACAATTGCGGAATAGTTGTGCAAGCAAAGATGCCTGCCGCTACCGATGGGCTTGCTCCGGCTGTGAGCGGTGCAATGGCAAATGCCACCAGTGTAGCTAAGAATAAATTGATAAGCACTCGGCTTAATGAAACTCTCTTTTTCATGTTGTTGATTGAATTGTGTTTAAAAAAACTGTCTTTGAATTACTGATTTAAGAAGAGCGGTTAATACTCCGCGAATGGATGAAATGAACTACCTGTATACACGTAGCCAACCCGCTTCTTTGGGTCAACTGTAAAGGTGTCGTTACCAACACTCTGCACCACCACCAGCTTTTGGCTGTCAGCTTTAGCATAGAAGTAAAGCAACTCACCCCCTTTAAAATAGCTGTTAGCACTCAGCTTCACCCTGCGTGTGGCAGTTAGTGAATCCAGTGTAACAAATGTGTTGGCGTGTACAGGCTTCAGCACAAAGCTGTCAGCCGTCCATGCGCCCGATTTTGATTCGTATGAAGGGAACAAATGCACCGTGCTGGTGGTGATGCTGTCTGCAAATTTCCAGCTCTGCGTTTTGCCACCTTTGGTGATGCCACCCGCTTGTGCGTTGGTATCAATTGCAGTTGTCAATAAGGCTACAACCGCCATGCCTGCTAATAGTAACTTTCTCACTTCTTTTTGATTTTGATGTTAGGCTTTGCCGTTTCACTTGGCAAAGCCTTTAATGTTATTTTGAATGCTCTTTTACTGTTGCTTGCTTTTGTTACTGGTTTGGCTCTTTGTTGTAAGCCGCCACGTACAACTCTTTGTACAATTCAGGGTCTTCGCGTTTGATGCGCAACACCAGTTTGGCATTTGTCTTTTCCAAATCGCGCAAGCCTTTATCGCCTGCCAAATCGCGCAATGATTTTGCACCGCCTGCCGAAGCTGGCTGCTTTCCGTCACCTGGCTTAATGCTACCTGATGGCAGGTTGGGAGCTTGCAGTTTGCTCAATTGCTTTTCCAGCATTGCCAAATTGGTGTTACCCAACTCTTCAAAATCCTTCACCTCATCGGCTGTGATTTTTTTGGCTGCCAAAGCATCAGCACAAAGCTGTTTTACACGCGCGGTCTTTTCAGCCGCCTGTGCATCTTTCAGCGTTTTCAATTCTGATTTTAATTGGCTGCTTTCAGAAAGTGCCAATTCCACAGCGGCTTCGATTTGCTCCGCTGTTGCATTATCGCTCAACTTAAGAGCGGTAATCGTTTTAGCTGTTAGTTTCAGCATACTTGTATTGTTGTTTGATTGAAAAAACAATTGAAGGTCAGCACCGCCTTTCAACTCAATGGCTTTGCCATCTCTGTCATAAAGTGCCAGTGCATTCTTGTTACCGGGCAAATCCACTATTGATATTTCTACCAGTTCGCATTCGGTAACTGTTGGCAGGGTTTGCCCCGGCAACATCAGTGCGGGGTCTTCGCTAAGTGATATGATTGAAAAGCCGATGCTGGCAGCACGGATAAAACCGCGCTCCATTTTGCCGCTTATTTTAGCACCCAAACCATCATCTTCTTTATCCAATTCAGGTTCAGCCTTTAGTTGCGTTCCTTCTTTTACAAGGTTCAGCCACTTGCCTATTACACCATCTTCTCGTTCATGGTTGTAAAACATCACCGGGTTGGCTTCAAATCGCTCGGTGCGGATGCCTGACGTAAGCACACGGAATCCGTACTCGTTTACCGTTTCGTCTGATACAATAAATGTTTTCTTGCTCATGCGTTTTCTTACTCGTTCTAAAGCCTTTCGCATCGCAAATGTGCATAGGTTTCGCAGTCCACACCCCGCGCTGTTTCTATTTGTCAGCTATTTACACCTATAAGTATTGCATGGGGGAATTATAGAAATAACCTTACGCGCTCAAAACGCCTTTAATGTTGCTTTGCAAACAAATAACGAGGCATGGCTGAGAAAAAAAGTGAGGCAACAAAGGTGAAGCGTAAGCGACACCCACAACATGATGCCGCACGCCAACTGTTTGTAGAAGGCAACATGGAGCTGAAACAAATCAGCGAATACTTGGATGTATCACAGCGAAGTGTTGGCATTTGGTGCAGAGAAGGTAAGTGGGAACGCGACCGCGAATTGTTTCAAACAATGCCCGAAAGGCTTGCGCAGCGATTGCAGCAAATGGCAATGCGCATTATGGAGTTGAGCGGCATTGAATATGATGCTTTAGAGCCACAGGAGCGCATCAAGATTGTTGAAGAAACAAAGCTGCTCAATGTGATGAGTGACAGCATAAGCAAAATCAGCAAAAGCATTGTGGCTATCAACGACAGGATAGACCAAAGCGCAGCCATTCAGGTATTGATAGCATTCAACAAATACGTTGTTGCAAATGGTGGTATAAAAGAGGTGCAGACATTGATGCCGTTACAGGGCGGCTACATCAAAAGTTTAAGCGATGGCGTATAACATGAAGGATTGGCTTGCGCATTGCGAAATGATTGCACAAGCCACTCAAATAAGCATTACCGAAACACCTTCCGAATTCCGCGCCACCAAAGCGCGAATGGTGGCAGATTATGAATTTTTCTTTACCAAATTATTTCCACACTACGCCACATCGCGTTCTGCTTCATTTCACACACACGGTGCTAATCTTTTGAAGCAACACAGGCACATCAATCTCATGGATGTGTTCTTTCGCGGAGCGGCAAAAAGCAGCCATTTTGCTATGGCTGTGCCGCTGTGGCTCAAATTCAATGATGAGTCGCGCAGCCTTGTAATGAGCAGCGATAACAACGATAAAGCATGTATGCTTTTAAGCGAGCTGCAAGCCGAGTTGGAAGCAAACGAAATGCTGAAACATTACTTTGGTGAACAGGCTGCTCACGGCAGTTGGGAGGAAGGCAATTTTAAAACAAAAGACGGCTTTAGTGCTTGGGCTTTGGGTTTGGGGCAAAGCCCGCGCGGTTTAAAGAGCCGAGGTGTGCGACCCGACCTTATTGTTGCCGATGATATTGACAACAAAAAGCGTTGCAAAAATCCTTTACTGATACGCGAAGCGGTGGACTGGATTGAGGAAGATTTAAAGGGAACATTCGGAACTTTTGCCGAGCGTTTTATCTTCAACAACAACCTCATCAGCCGCAACTCGATCACCCAAAAGCTGCACGATAAGTTTTTGCTGGATGGCACACTGCAACGCCACCCCGGACACAAGCACAACAAAGGTGGCATTACCTACAAAGTGAGCGGCAACTGGCACTACGTTCAGGTAGATGCCATTGATGATAATGGCGAGCCTACATGGCACGATAAATACACAGCCGAATATTGGGCAGAAAAGCGCAAAGGCATGGGCTTGCATTCGTGGAGGCGCGAATACATGAACGACCCTGTGGAGGAAGGCACGGTGTTTCAGGAGCGTTGGATAAACTGGAAAGATGCTTTGCCGCTTTTAGAGTATGACCGCATTGTTGCCTACTGTGACCCTTCATTTAAAAGCTCTGCACACAGCGATTACAAAGCCATCAAAGTGTGGGGCAAAAAAGGCACAGAGCTGCACCTGCTTAAATGCTTTGTGCGCCAATGCTCCATTGCAGAAATGGTGCGCTGGTTTTACGACCTGCACGAATCCATGCCCGCAGATGTATTGTGTGAGTATTGGATAGAAGCAAACTTTTTACAGGACTTGAATTTGGATGAATTCCACAGGCAGGGCGAGCAGCGCGGCTACCAGTTGCCAATCAGGGCAGACAAACGCGCCAAGCCTGACAAGTTCGCGCGTATCGAATCGCTAAGCCCGCTCTACGAAAACGGGTACATTTTTTACAACGCCAAAGAGCGCAACACCAGCGATATGCAACGCGCCATAGAACAACTGTTGGCTTTTGAACACGGCAGCAAAGCCGCTGATGATAGCCCCGATGCAGATGAGGGCGCAATAGACATCCTGCAAAAAGGCGGCAGGCAAAGCACATTCAAACGCATCAGTGGTGGTGTGGAAAGAAGAAGGTATTAAACAATCAATTATATGCAGAAAGCTATTGAAATTATTAAGCACTTTGAATCGTTACACGATGGCGATTTAAAAACCATCGGATTGCAGCCCAAGCTATGCCCGGCAGATGTTTGGACTGTCGGTTGGGGCAGAGCTGTTATTGACCCCGCAACAGGAAAGTTCCTTACAGGCGCAGGCAGCAAAAAACGCGTTTTAGAATTATATCCGGCACTCACCATTGAACAGGCTGATGCCATGCTTGCCGAAGATTACAACCGCTTTGAATTGGCAGTTAAAGAACTTTTAAAGCGCACTCCGTTAGACTATCAGTTGGGCGCAATGACTTCGCTCGCCTATAACATCGGTTTAAACAACTTTAGAAAAAGCAGTGTGCTGCGCTACTTCAATGGAGGCAATATGGCAACAGCAGCAGAGTGCTTTAAGCTGTGGGTAAAAGCCAACGGCAAAGTGCTGAAAGGTTTGCAAAGAAGGCGGCAGGCTGAACTGCATTTGTTTTTACATAACGAAGTAAAATTTAGCTAATGGCATTTCTAACAACAACAGATTTTAAGCAAATCATTCAAACCGATATTCTCGGTCAGGTGATTGAGGAAGATGCCACCGTGCGCTTGCAGGGTGAGCAAAGTGCCATTGAAGAAATGAGCAGCTACCTGAATTCCCGCTATGATGTGGCGGCAATATTTGCGAAAACAGGCAATGACCGCAATGCGCTTATTGTGTTGCTGTGTATGGACATTACGCTGTATCACATTCATGCACGCATCAACCCGGTGATGATGCCGGACATCAGGAAAGAACGCTACAAATCTGCCATCCAATGGTTGAAAGATGTGGCTACAGGAATCATCAACCCTACAGGCTTGCCCGCGCTGGAAAATGCAGAAGGCGAAGCAGTGGTAAACAACCGATACGGCAGCAACCCCGGATTGACTTCACAGTGGTAAAATCATAATTGTATAATGGCAAAGCAAAGAGCAACAAAACCTAAAGCAGAAGAGGCAAAGCAAATCAGTCAGCGCATCATCAAGATGAGCAAAGACTATTCGGTTAAAAGCATAGAAAAATGGCGCAGGGCAAAACGCGCTGCCGAAGACCCGCACGTGCCTGACCGCACACTGCTCTACGACCTGTTTGATGATTTGAAGTTGGATAACCACTTTATTCACATTCGCAGGCGCATGGCTTTGAATGTTACTGCTCCGCAATTTCAGTTAATGAAAGACGGTGAAGTGGATGAAATTGCCACCAAGCTGTTTCGCAAAAAATGGTTTCGCAAATTCCGCAAGGATGCTTTGGATAGTGAGCATTTTGGCTTTTCACTTTTGGAGCTTACCAAAGCAGACATTCCTAATCAGGTTATTGAGTTTACCCTGATTAACCGAAAACACGTTTCACCTGAGCAGGGTGCATGGATGGTGTACCAGTACGACAGGCAGTATCAATATTACCGCGACACCCCGGCAATGAATTACCTGATTGAAGTGGGTGAGACCGATAACCTCGGCTTTTTGGATGCACTGGCTCCAACTATCCTTTACAAAAAGATTGCCATGCTGTGCTGGAGCGAGTTTTGCGAACGCTTCGGTATGCCATTGGTGAAAGCCAAAACCAACACCCGTGATGCAAAAGGAGTTTCAAGTTTAGAGGGCTTCCTGCGCAACATGGCAAGCAAAAGCTATGCAATCATTGACAACAGTGAGGAACTGGATTTTGTAGAATCGGTAAAGAGCGATGCCTATCAGGTCTTTGATAAGTTCATTGAACGCTGCAACAGCGAAATGAGCAAAGCAGTATTGCTGCAAACACTGGCAACCGACAGTGGCGACAAAGGAGCGCGCAGCTTGGGCGAAGTGCATAAAGACAGCATGGACGATGTGGCACAGGAAAACAAAGACTTTGTTACCGATTTGGTAAACGAGCAACTGATTCCGCTGCTCATCAAAAACGGCTTTGATTTAGATGGTCGTGAGTTTACTTACCTGCAACAAAAGTCCGTTACCAAAGACAGCTTTGAGCAAGATAAATGGCTGGAAGAAAACTTTGAAATTGACGAACAACACTTTGCTGATAAGTATGGTGTAAAAATCAATGCGAGAAAAGAAAAGCAGAGCAATGAAGATGCGGACAAAAAAGAACCTGGCGAGCCAAAAGCAAAAAAGGAAGAAATGAAAGCCCTGCCTGATAGTGTGGTGAAGCTGCACGCTGCGCTACATGAATTGTACAATTCAAAACACAACCATGCTTAAAGATTGGGATGAATTGGTGGAGCGCGTGGCGCGTGAGATTTACGAAGGCAATCAAAAAGGCATCATTGAACCCGAAATGGTTACTAAACATGCCGATGAACTGATGAATGCCATTGTGGAAGGCTTGGGCTATGGCTTTGACACTGATGATGCACAGGCACTCTCTACCATCACCAAACTGCAAGCCAATGTGTTTCACTTTTCAGGTGCAAAAAATTGGAATCAGTTGCAGGAAATGAGTGCGCTGCTTACGGATGATAGTGTGGCAAAAACATTCAATGCCTTTTTAGGAGCGGTGCGCAATTTAGATGCAACCTACAATGCCACTTACCTGAAGGCAGAATATGACCACGCCATCGCCAGCTCGCAGATGATCACCAAATGGCAACAGATTGAAGCCGAAAAGGAAGCTCTGCCGTTTCTTCGTTATGTGGCGGTGATGGACGACCGCACGCGCGATGAACACAGGCGCATCAATGACACTGTGTTGCCTGTCAATCATTCTTTTTGGAACACACACTATCCACCAAATGATTGGGGATGCCGCTGCTCGGTGCAACAGTTGGACCAAGATGATGCAGTAGAATACAGTCAGGAGCCACCAAGCAAGCTGCCGAAAGTGCCGACATTGATGCGCAACAACGTAGGCAAAACAGGCATTGTGTTTAGCACCAAGCATCCCTATTTTGAAACCATACCTAAAAAGTTGCGCAAACAGGTTGCGACCGAAAGCGAAAAACTGATCACCGAAAAGTAAGCAATGCCAATTCGCCACAGCGGCAAAAGCCCGCAACAGCAGATTAAGGAAATCAAAACAGCGATTAAGGCTTTGCCCGTAAAGCTGGCAAACACCGCTTTAAATCACTTTTTAAACAACTTTAATACCGAGAGCTTTGAAGGTAAAAAGTGGAAAGAGCGCAACGCTTGGGCAGTGCGCAACACCGGGCGCAAGCTGCTGCGCGACACTGGCACACTTTACCGGGCAATGACTAAGCAGGTGAATGGCATGAGCATTCGCGTGTTTGTTGCCCCGCCTGCCGATAAATATGGCACACTGCACAACGATGGCGGCACGGTTACCATAAAGCCCAACAGCAAAAGCATAAAGTTTTTTTGGGCAAAGTATTATGCCGCCACCAGCGGAGTGGAAAAGAGCCGATGGAAAGCGATGGCACTGGCAATGCAAAGCGGCAAAAGCATGACGATAAAAATGCCGCAACGCAAATTCATGGGCAACAGCCCGCAACTGTTTGCCAAACTGAAAGCAAAAATTGAAACCGAGTTAAACAAAGTAGCATGAACCAACAATCTTACATAGACCTTGCAAAGCGCATTCGCGCAAAAGTTCCGGCTTGCAACAGCATTGATATTTTCAACAATCAATACGATGAGCCAAACCAGCACCAGCCATTGCGCACACCGGGCGTGTTGATTGAATGGTTGCCAACCGAGTGGATGGATAGTGGCAGCGGTGTACAGGAAGGCACAGGAGGCTTTAGAATTCATTGCTTGGTGCAGTCAATAGCCAATACACAAAACATTGATAAGGTAAGCGATAACCAAGCCGCCATAAACTTGCAGCACTTAAACTTTCACAGCGATGTTCATGGAGCTTTGAATGGTTTTGCACCAAGCAACTACAGCCCGCTGCAAAGAGTGCGCACTGTGCCTGACCATCGCTACAACAGCATTATTGTAATTGTGCATGAATACTCCGCTAATGAGCGTGACGAAAGTGGATATGCCTACAAAGACCACGTGCTTGCTCCGGTTACTGATTTCCCTATAACAAAGGATTTGGAACAATAAGCAGGTATGGTTATATTGCACTATGAAAGCAATTTTAACCTCTCTTTTATTAGTGCTATGCACGGGTGTTTTGTTCAGTCAGAACAATATTGAGAATACACCTGTAAAGGCTTATTCTCTTAAAGATTCGTTGTTTATTGAGATTTTAAGTATACGCGAAGTTAAGCATTGTGCAAACGAAAACTTTAGCATTACAGACACCAAAGCAACCTTTGCAGATGGCACAACAGTTTCAAAATTTATAGGGCAAATAGCAACTGAATTAAAAGGTGATGAACTGTGCAATTTATGGATTGGTTATACTATCAATTGCAATGGAGAGATTGGTAATTTTTACTTTACCGGAGTAAATGAAACTTGTGCAGTGTACATAAAAAAGTTGTGCGCTAAACTGAAAACATTGGATAAATGTGTTCCTGCTACTGTAAACGGAAAAGCCGTTGATACAAGGATAGAGCCTGCACCAATTCGTGCAATGCTTAAAAATTAAAAAGGCATATCATCTAAAATAGTTACAACGCAGCTCTGCGCATCTTTACGCAGCTTCTTGATGCCGTATTTTGTGTTGCCTAATAGAATGGCTCTGGAGCCATTGTTGTAAACCACGGGAACTTCTTTGTGGTTCATCCAAAACTTTCCACTGTGCCAAACTAAGCCCGGCATGGATGGGAAGTACCAGCCTTGCACTTTTACTTCGCATCTAAGTTTTCGCCTCATTATCAATGATGTATTTAGAAGTTAGCGTGGGCATATCTATAAGTTAGTGGCAAGTGCTACCATTCTCGGTCAACACCGACTTGTATGAAATCAACACTTTCCGAATAGTAACCATTACTTTCACCAAACCAACGAATATCTACATATCCTTTTATTGTTGCTAACTTGTAAAATGTCCACGTACAGCTTTCAGGCTCATAATTGCCTTCATCATCTTTCTTTGAATACGAGCCTTCAACTTCTTTAAACTTTGAAGTAAAAGCGTTTACAAAATCATCATTTGAAACTTCCTCTGCTAATAAAATTGGTGTCCCAATTAAGTCATCCAATTCGCCATTAATATCTTCAATAGAAACGCTTTCACAACAATCTTGTGCGTGATACATTTTGTATTGAGTTCCATCATCAACAATAAAAATTAATTCATTGCCATTGTCTTTGATTTCGGTAAGTGTTTTACCTACTAAGTCTTTGATTTCTGCCATTGTATTTGTTTTTAAATTTAAAATTTCGTTTAATAATCCGCACCAGCCACTAACAGCGGTTTTGTGCAAGTTGCCCCAACGCTCAATTCCAACGCTTAGCAACCTTCACAAAGCCGCAAAAACGTTACCACCCCCTCTTAATTATCTTCTCTATTGTGCTTTGTTCGAGGTAGAACTTAATGGTCAGCTTCTTTAGTATCAGCTCGTGGTTATACTTCTGCACATTGTGTTCTTTGATGCCACACAACTTTTTGAAGTCAGCAATGATGTCCTGATTGCGCTTTTGGATTTTCTCTTTGTTGTTACGAGGCATTGTTAATTGTTTTGGTCTTAATCGTTCCAGCGTTTGTTGTTAAGGTAGGTTGCAGGGTACGGCATGGCGATGCCGGATAGATTGCATTTACTCCGCAGCACAGGTATGTATTTAAACGCTTTTATACGCTCTGCTTTGCTTAGTCGCTCCCAAGACTTTTCAGCCTTTTGGCGGGCTTCTTTTACAGCATACGTGTTGTAGAAATAATCAAATGTCACTTCGGTAATCTGCTCTTCTATTTTCAGCTTGCTGATGCGGCTGAATGGCTCTAATTCTGTAATGTTTAATGGCATTCTATCCATTATCCATTTCACTTTTTCTTCTGTCCAATCTTCGGGCAGTTCAAAACCTATCAGCAACTCTGCATCATTGAACTTGAAGGTTATCACCCACGGCTGGTCGTGTTTGGTTGCGATGAAGGTTCTCATTATAATTGCTGTTGAATGTTTTGATAAATTGGTGTGATTACCGAAAGGGTAAACGGGTCGAAGTTGTCAAGCGTTATATTACCAACTGCCGCACAGGTGGCAATGGCTTCGGGAATGGTTAATTGAAAGCTGCGCGTTTTTTTAAACTTAAATTGTGTGCGGTGGTTGCTCCTGAACCATAGTTGCAGCAGCGTGGCGCGTATCAGATGGGTGCAGCGTTTATCGTTGCCAAATTCATAACACAAATGAATGAAGCAATCCATTTCATCGTATGTTAGTTTAATCTTAATTTTCTTCATGATAAATCGCTTTTTAAAAGTCTTTCAAATATTGTTACAATGGCAGGCAGTTCGGTTAATGAATACTTCTGCAATGGCTTTTTGCCGGGGCAGCGGGTAGTACAAAAAGCATTGATGCGGGCGAAGTCGAGTTGTGGTTTGCCGCCTTTCAATATCAACTCCTTATTGTCATCGCGCTTGTACCATGCCATTGTGTGGCAAATGGCGAGTATTTTTTTGCGCATTCGGTTGGCAACATCGCTGGGCGGTTCTTGGCTCTTGCTTCTTGGTTCTTGGTTCTGTTCTTTCAGCCACTTAATCATATTGATGGCTTCAAACTCAAACATTTCGGAACTATGTTCAGTACGCCCTGAGGTGAAACCGTTTACAAGCTCCGCTTTGTGCGCCATACTGCCGCTTTGCGATAACAAAACGTGCAGTTGTTTATTAGTTTGTTTTTGAATTGTGATTGGCATTTATGATAGTTTTAAAGCATTTTTAAAAAGTTCGCGCACTTCTTTCAAATTACACAGTGGCTCTTCGGGTATGTGCAGCAGGTGTGTGAGTTGGTGTACAATTCCTTCATCTGATAGGCATTCGTGGCTTGGTATTTCTTTTAAAAAACAAATAATACAGGCAAGGTGCAACGCTCTTGGTATTTGTGTGGCAAACCGATCGTTACTCATCTGAACAAAGTCTTCGTATTCCGATTTTAATTCTTGATACGAAAGAGAGTAGTGTGTTCCTTTTAAAACGTAATTCATTTTATGTTGAATTTTTAGTTACTTAATTAAGCGGAGCGGCTGCATCTTTTCACCGCTCCGCGCTGTTATCAATCAGCCTATAGGCTCTATGCCGCGCTTTCGCGCCTTTTTTGAAATATTGCTCGGTGGGCGGAGTTGAACCGCCATTGCTCACGGATTTTAACCGTTTCAGCCCCTGCACCGATACTCTTTTGAAAGCAAATCACAACTTATATTGATGAAAAATTTAGTTGAATGTCTTTGTAACTGCCGTCCTCCTCCCTGATTGCAACACTGTAATATGTTTTACTATCAGGTCTGCGAATGCTGTTTTCGAGGTGCGTCATGGCACGTTGATACAAATCGTGTTTTATCTTGCTGCGATAGTTCAGCAGGCTCATCACCTTCTTAGCATCCAAACGACCTTTTGTGTTGGAGAATGCACTTTTTACCAGCTCCTTAATCAAAACGGCTTCGCCTTCGGCTCCGATGTTTTCGTCTATGTACTGGTCGAGCAGCTCCTTGCAAAAGCCGATTTGTGTTTGGTCAAAATCAATGCGCTCGTTGATGTTGCATTCTACTTTGATGGTTCTGTCAAAATTGTACCATGTGAAATTGCCTTTGCCGGGCTTCTTTTCCACTTTTGCTTCGGCACGCTCGGCTGCTTCCACCTCGGCAAAAATGCCGCGTATCAGCTCTTTAAAATCGCTGAGTGATTTGGTGATTTTTGTCGCTTCTTTTGCCAGCGTGAAAGCCTTGTTTTCTTTCAGCTTTTCAACTTTTGTAATTCTGTTGGCAGGTATCTGAATGCCTGCTTCGTCTGTCCAACTGGCAGAGCCTGTTTGTTTCAATAGTTCCATTTCTAATTTATTTTTTGTGATTAAATACTTGTTATTAGCCCCAACCGATTGACTTACTTATTTCGGGCGTGAAGCCACCGAAATGATTAAACAGCCTATTTTTAAATGCTTCGCCAGTGGGCAAATCATTTCTGAAATATATTTCAGTGCCTGCCGGAGCAAATCGCCAATAACGGCACATAGTGTAATGGTCGAGTGTTTCGATTTTGGCTAATGCCTCGTTAATCTGTTGTTGCGTGAATTGTTGCATGATTATTTTTTTGATTGTTATTAAATACTCTTTTCTGCATCGCTGATTTGATAATTCAAATCATTGAGTTGCTTTAGCATTGCCGCCAGTTCTATCGCGCCCGGCACTTGCATGGCTTCTACCACGGCAGGCGGCAGCTTATCTGCCTGCTCTTTTATTTGCGATTTGAGTTCCTGCCGCTCTATGAGCAGTTCGTTGAATTGTCCGATTGTCATAACTGATTGTTTATTGATTGCTGAATAATGTTCAATGTGTTACGCACTTCGTCAATGTTTTTCAGGTCGTTATTCACGGTGTTGATGCCGTGAATAATGGTGCTGTGGTCGCGATGAAAGAACCTGCCAACCTGCTTGTAGCTTGGTTTAAAATGTGATTCGTAAATTAGCTTGTAAGCGATTTGGCGAACTATCACTAAACCGCGCTCGCGGCTGCGACTGCGTATTTCATGAACGGGATAGCCTGTTGAGTTTTTGATTGCCTGAAACAGTTTTTCAACCCACTCATTAAAATCTTGATTGCCGATTATCACACGCGGTTGTGTAAGCAATACTTTCACCGGCTGGTTTAGAATTGCCTGAATTTCGGTTTCAGCTCGTAACAATGCCTTATATATTTCGCCCGATTGGGAAGTGGTGATGTTTAGCATGTTACCTCCTTTCTTTTAGTTGTTTGCACCTGGCGTTGCGCGTCCTCTTCCTTCCTGATGGCATCAATCATTTGAGCCCACGCTTTATCAGGCACACGGGCGTTGATGTTGTCCGGGTGGTGGCTTTCCAGCCACAGCTTGCGCAGCCAGTTCTTTGTGCTGATGATTGGCTTCACTCCGATGCCTGTCAAAAACTTGTAGCTGTCTTTATCAATGGCGGCATCCACATTGTAGCTGCCGTATTGCGCTAAAAACACCTCGTCACGCACATCAAAGTGGCGTTTCCACCAGCTCCAGTAAGCAGATGTCCGTGTCAGGTATTCCACCGCGCCTGTGCAGTTGGCGCAGTTTTCGTTGGCGTAGTTGTAGCCCATTTGCTCTACTGCTTTTGCATACTCCATATCTGTGAGCTGCAACAGCTCTATAATTGCTTCTTTAGTTTTCATTGGTGCTGTTGTTTGGTTTAGTTCCCCAATATTTTGCTTCGCCTTCGCCCCAAATGGTGTATTCTCCACCGGGGTTGTAGCGTCCGTTGCTGATGGCTTTAAAGCCCTCTACCCATATCTTCAGGTCAGCATCGTACTTTATCTTTTCGGCTATCTTGCCTTCAGGATTTTTGCCAACCGCTTGGCTGTTGATGATGAACAGCACCTTTGGGTGTGCCTTCACCATTTCGGTAAAAGCCTGAAAGCGCAAGCCGTGGCAGTATTGTATGGTGTCAATCACGCAGGCTGTGGGTGCTTTGTGTTTGCTCAGGCGTTCTCCCATTTCTTCAAAACTCTCATTGCCAATGATGAAGTTCTTATTGCTGGCATCCACTCCGGCATCTATCAGGGCGTTGCGCATGGTCAGGCGGTTGCCCTGCTCCAAGCTGTTGAAAAACAACTTGCGGCTGTTGCTGATTTCTTTTGCAAGCTCTATCAGAAAGCGCGTTTTTGCATTGCCGCTGTTGCCCCAAATAAACCACACACCGTTATCTTCCGGCTCCCCGAAGGCGGCTTTCCATTCCGCGCCCCATTGTATTGTTTCATAGTTTGTTGCATAAATTTTTTGTATGGAATAAGCGCGAGCCATGTTGGTGCTGTTGTAGTTGTAATCTGTAAGTGTTGTTATGGCGGTGGATACATAAAGCAGTGCCGCTGTGATGGTGTGTGTCATTATGCCGATTGTTTTTGGGTTGACAAAAGCAACAGGCTTTCGGCTCTTCGCAAGCCGCCAATGTGTCCTTCGCTATCTTTGGCAAGGCACTTGTTTACAATCTCGCTCACGTTCACACCGTTTGTGGCGTTTGCCTTCACCACCTGTGTCAGCAGCGTGCGGTAAAAGCTGATGCGCTCGTTATTGTCAACTGGTGTTACCCTGCCGTATTTGTTGCCGTAGCGGCTGAAAATCTCTCTGAAACCAACCTTTTGATTTTTGATGCCGCGCGTCAGGTAAGCGCGTAAACCATCGGCTCCCATCATGTACCAGCCGCAACTGTTTTCGGTAGCGTTCCAAAATTCTTTCAGCTCCAAAAATGCGCCATAGTCCAAGTCACCAGCTTCGTCAATGATTATCACCGGGCGTTCTAACAATTGCAGGTAGTATTTGATGTTTGCCTTTACATCCACAAACTTTCCGTTGTTGTCCACGCCAATCACTTTGGCAAGCGAGCGCACAAAGTGTTGTTTGGTTTTGGCTTGGCTGCAATCCACATAAAAGCAGTTGTCAATCGCTTTGCTCAGGTGCTTTGCGGTAAAGGTTTTGCCCAAGTCGGTATCATCTACCAATATGCGGCTCTTGCTGTTTTCTTTACAAAAAATTACTTCCTCTTCAATGGTGTTGAACACCTCAGTGCGCACCATATTCCACTTGCGTTCGCCAATGGTTACGCCAAGCTCCCTGCCCATTTGCAGCCACTGTGTATCGCGCAGCAAACCGTCCAAGTCCTTGCCGTTTTTGATTTGAGAGTAAACGCTGCCGTTGATGTCGTACTGCTTTGCAAAGGCTGCATCGCTTCCGCCAAACTTTTTGCGGGCTTCCAGCAGAGCCGCCACTACTTTGTTTTTAAATTCGGTTGATAATTGCATATTGAGTGTTGTTTTTTACTTGTTTAAAATCTATCGTAAAGGCTTTTTGAAGTGGTTTTAACCGTTGTTTCTTTATGTTCAATGGTTTCAATTATCTCAGCGTCCACAGGCTCTTCCACCGTGCGCCTTTCAATGCCTGCAATACTGAAACGCTTGCTTTTCGGCTGCTCGTTTTCGATGATGATGGTTTGGTTGATGGCTTTGCCCATTCGGTGCGCGTAGCCTTCCACGGTGGCGCGGTAAGCGGCTGTAAGCCTTTCGTTTTCGCGGCATCGGTCTGTTTGCTCCAATTTAGCGCGGTGAAATGGCAATTCGTCCAGCAGCTCGCAGATAAACCTGCCTTCCATGTTGTGAACGTGCGCTTTCAACACCTTTCCCTCGTTATCATCCAGCCAAAAAACCTGCACCTCTTCGCCTTCAATCTCGCTCATCACGTTTAGTAGCGTATCGCCCAATGCCACTTGGCTTTCAAATCCAATCACACGCTGTTTTCCTTGCAGCATGATTCTGCCCAATGCCATGCTGCTTTTGGTGCAGTATCCCAAGTGTGGAAGTATTCCATGCCAGTTGGTTGGTTTAAGGTCAGGGTGTTGCTTATCCATCAGCACATCCCATCGGCTCATGCCGGGGTGCAGTTGTTGATTCGGGTGCAATTGGTTGTTCCAATCTTCAATCATCTTCAGCTCGCGCTCCACAATCGCATCTTTCGGCAGGTATTTAATTTCACCGGGCTTTGATTGCAGGTGTTCAGCTTTAGCATGCGGACGCGCCATGAATTCTTCGTACTGGCGTTCGTGGTTATTACGCAATTCTCCAAACGTGCGCTCAATTCGCTTAGAACGCGCCATGTTTGGGATAATGTGAACCGCTTGGAACATTGCCCCTGCCGATAGAAATGTTTGTGCAAACGAGCTGTTAAGCGATGATTCGCACTCAATCTCATTTGGCATGTTCAAACCCCATGCCGTGTAGTTGCGCACCAGTTGGCGGTAGAATTCAATGATGATGCCGTCTTTAGTGTCACCATGCACCCAAGCGGTAAAGGCTTGGCTGCCCAAATCTTGCGCCATGTAAAACCACATGCGGTTGCCTGCGCCTTCGCCCCATTTGTATGGCGGCTGCCTGTCATCCACGCTGATGATGCTGCCTGAGTAAGCAGGTTGCTCCATGCTTGCGTGCGGTATGTATTTGCCCATATACTTTTGGCGGTCTCCTGCGCGTTTAAGATGTGTTACTATGCGGTTATCCCAATCGCTCAGGTAGTTATACACGCTGCTTTCGCTAATCTTTTTATAGCATTCGGCTTTCGGGTTGTGCAGCTCGCCTGTTTCACCGTTCACTATTTCAATTTTGCCGCTTAAAAAGGCATTGTACTTTGCCGAAACCTCAAAGTGTGTAGGTTTTTTGCGCTGCCCGGCAAAAATGTCATTCCACAACTGTATCATTTCGCGTGTAACCACCTGCGCGTTTGTGTTGTTGGCTCTGCCGTCAATCAGGCAGTTGTAACCTTCACGGATGTAGCGGTTTAGCTTATCGTTCAGCTTGCGGGCGTTTTTTGGAAGGTTGTGCTGCAATCCGTTGTGTTTTAGCTTCAAAACATTGTTGAAGTCAGCGCAATCAGCCGCTAAACCTGCTGTAAGGTCTCTGCGCGGGTTGCCCAATCGCTTGGTCATGGTTTCGCGGTTGGTGCGCAGCGCAGCCAGTGCATTCAACACGCTGGCATTGATGGTGTATTTTGAAATTTGGAAAGGTTCGAGCGATTTTCCGTTGGTGTGGCGAAATTTGTCATAGAAAGCGCGGGCTGCTGCGTCCATAGTAAAGAACTCTTCCAGCGCGTTAAATTCTTTTGCCGGGTTGCCCAATGTTTCGATGATGCGTTCGCGGTGTTGTTGTGGTATCGCGTTCAGCTCTATAAGCGATGGGCGACCGTTGCCACCGGGGCGAGTTTTAAAACCAAATTTCTTTGCATTTTTAACCCATTCATCCCAACGCCATTGCTCTACTATTCCTTTCTCCTTAACTGCGCAAGCAGCTACACATAATTTACCATCAAATTCAATATACGCTGTATTCATACTATCTTACTTTTTTGCCTTCCAAAGCCATTTGTATTTTTTCGGCTTGAATTTTTTTTGCAGCTAATTCCATGTGGTGATTTGTAATTTCAAATGCGCGATTTATAAGCTCATTGTTTCTTCTCTTGCTTCTCACATGCTTCACCATTGATGGTTTGTAGCCCGTTTGTTCTGCTATGAATTGGAGTAAGGTTTTTGTTTTATTCATTTTTCCGACTTGATTTGTACCTGTAATTGGTGCAATAGTGGAGAGTATTTTTATCATTTGCAAAAATATGGAGAGTTATTTTATCAACATTAAATGAACAGCAAAGAACGCTTACTGTCCTTCATTAAATACAAGGGTATTAGCAAACGTAAGTTTTACGATGCTTGCGGACTTTCTAATGCTTTTTTAGATAAGGTTGGAAATATAGGAGCTGGTAAATTGGAGCAAATAATCTCCACTTATCCCGAATTAAATGGAGAGTGGGTTATTACTGGCAAGGGAGAAATGCTGCAAACAACTGAAACATTCAATCCGCAACAGGTCAATGAACCATTGCACAAGTATGTAACGACTATAAAAACTATACCATTGATACCTATTGACGCATTAGCAGGTTTAGCTCCCGGTGAGCTGGTAATTAAAGATTCTGATATTGAATCACGTTACACAGTACCCGATTTTGCAAAGGCTGATTTCCTCATTCGTGTAAAGGGCGGCAGCATGTACCCCAAGTACAGCTCAGGCGATGTCCTTGCCTGTAAAAAGGTAAGTAAAACCGATTTTATCCAGTGGAATAAAACTTATGTCATTGACACATCTCAGGGCGTGCTGGTAAAGCGAATTCTAAAAGGCAAAGATGATAAGCACTGGATACTTAGATCCGAAAACAAAGATTATCAGGATATAGATGTAAACCCTGAAAAGGACATCCACCATATTAACATCGTTATTGGTGTCATTCGGTTAGAATAAAACCATGTTTCAGGCATTTATGCGGCATAAATGCACCCAATACACGCTTTCTCCGCTTTTTTCATGCACTTTTGGTTTTAAATGTGTTTTATGTTATTGAAAATCAACATTTTAGCTAAAATACTACTTTGGTCTTAATGGGGTGCGAATCTGTATTTTTAATGTCTTTTACCATGTTTTTTGTGCCTTAAAGCTGTTTCAATAGCGTTTTAAAATACCGTTTTTTCCCGTCCAACTACCCGTCCAACTACCCGAGCAACCCATTTTAATGCAAAAAACAGCCTCCAAGCGCACCCGGTTAAAGTGGCTTTAAATGCTGCTTAAAAATGTTTTGTATCGTGGGTGGTGTATATGGGTAAAACGCTTGTATTTATGCGCTATTAGGCTGTTTTCTGCCCCTGTGGTGTAAGTATTGTGCCGTATGGCTCATTTGCAGCTCACACAATGTAACTGCAACCATATCACAATGTACCTTTTGTTTTGTAGCTTTACACCACTAAAAAAACGTTCAAATATTGTCGTGTCGGGCTTTTCGGGCTTTTTTTGCTTCCTTTTCTCTATGTACCTTTTGTTATAAGCCCCATAAAAGGAATTGGCACACCTGAGTTATCGCCTGTTTCAACCGGTTTGGGAGAAATTTATCAATATATTCTTCACCCGAAAAAAGGAAGCGAAAATAAGTACAATGCAAAAGACTTGCGCACCATGCAAGATTGGATTGTTGCGCGCCAGCTAAACGGAACAAAAGGAATTGCAGAAGTAAATAGTTTTGGTGGAGAATTAAAGCAATATGAAGTAGCTGTTAATCCAAACCGCCTTAGAGCAATGGGTGTTAGTATCACCGATATTTTTAATGCCTTAGAGCAAAACAATCAAAATACAGGCGGGGCTTATATTGATAAAAAGCCAGATGCACTTTTCATAAGAGGTGTTGGCGTGGTAACATCTTTAAATGATGTGCGAAATATTGCAATTAAAAACGCGAATAGAAGTACACCAATTTTTATTAGAGACGTGGCGGAAGTGCGCTTTGGCAATGCAATGCGCTATGGTGCTCTTACCTATAATGGCGAAGTTGATGCCGTTGGCGGAGTGGTAATGATGCTGAAAGGAGAAAATAGCAATGATGTAGTAAACCGTATTAAGGCTAAAATTCCTGAAATTCAGAAATCTTTACCAAGCGATATTGTAATTGAAGCCTATTTAGATCGCGCTGAATTGGTTTCTCGTGCCATAAAAACGGTAGAAAAAAATTTAATTGAAGGTGCATTGATTGTGATTTTTGTTTTGGTACTTTTCTTAGGAAATTTTAGAGCCGGACTTATTGTAGCATCAGCTATTCCGCTTGCCATGTTATTTGCTTTGGGCATGATGCGTGTATTTGGAGTGAGTGCCAATTTGATGAGTTTAGGTGCCATAGATTTTGGCTTAATTGTAGATGGTGCAGTAATTGTGGTTGAAGCTATATTACACCATTTGGGGCTGCGCAAAACAATGCACAGATTAACACAGCAAGAAATGGATGATGAAGTTTTTTCTGCAGCTTCAAAAATTAGGAAGAGCGCTGCATTTGGAGAAATTATTATTCTCATCGTTTATATCCCTATTTTGTCTTTAGTTGGTATAGAAGGTAAAATGTTTGGACCAATGGCTAAAACGGTGAGTTTTGCCATTTTAGGCGCATTGATTTTGTCGCTCACTTATATTCCAATGATGAGCGCTTTGTTTTTATCAAAGAATGCTTCTTCCAAAGAAACTTTTTCAGATAAGATGGTGGCAAGTATTCAAAAACGCTACCTGCCGCTATTGCAAAAAGCTGTGCAAGCAAAGTATAGCATTGTTGGAATTACAGTTGCTGTTTTTATTGCTTGCATTTTCATTTTTAAAAATTTAGGTGGTGAATTTATACCGCAGTTGCAGGAAGGTGATTTTGCTTTTCACTGTATTTTGCCGCAAGGAAGTTCACTCAATCAAAGTATAGAAACTTCAATGCAAGCTTCAAGAATTATCAAGCAATTTGATGAGGTGAAAATGGTGGTTGGAAAAACCGGCTCAGCAGAAATTCCAGCCGATCCAATGCCGTTTGAAGCTACAGATTTGGTAATTGTTTTAAAGCCGCAAAGCGAATGGAAAAGTAAAAAATCATATCAAGAACTAAGCGATGAAATTTATGAAAAGTTGAAGGTTATTCCAGGTGTGTTTTTTGAACAAAACCAACCGATACAAATGCGCTTTAATGAGTTGATGACAGGCATTCGGCAAGATGTAGCAGTAAAAATTTTTGGTGAAAACTTAGATAGCCTTCAGCAATATGCACAGCAAGTTGCTAATGTAATTTCTTCTGTAGAAGGTGCTTCTGCTCCGCAGGTTGAGCAAGCAAGTAAATTGCCACAAATAAATATTGATTACGAC
The DNA here is from genome assembly GCA_001897535.1 of Bacteroidetes bacterium 37-13. GTDB lineage: Bacteria > Bacteroidota > Bacteroidia > Chitinophagales > LD1 > UBA7692. The sequence continues at coordinate 55,734 of MKTC01000007.1, forward strand.
CGAACTCGCCTCGCAAATTATGGCATCACGGTGAAAGAAGTAAACGATGCAGTAAATACCGCGTTTGCAGGTAAAGTAGCCGGGCAAGTGTTTGAAAACGAAAGACGATTTGATTTGGTAGTCCGCTTAGATAGCTCATATAGAACAGATATTGATGATGTAAAGAACTTAACCATTACTACCGGCAATGGCATGCCAATTCCGCTTTCGCAAGTTGCTAATATAAGCTATAAATTAGGACAGTCGCAGATAAGCAGAGAGTGGAGCAAACGCAGAATTGTAATCGGTTTTAATGTGGAAGACAGAGATGTGCAAAGTGTGGTCAATGAAATTCAAGAAAAGCTGGATAAAAAAGTAAAACTGCCGGCAGGATATTATTTTACCTATGGCGGACAATTTGAGAATTTGCGCGAAGCAAGTAATCGCTTAATGATTGCCGTGCCTTTGGCGTTAGTTCTCATTTTCCTTTTGCTGTATCTCACATTCCATTCTGCCAAACAAGCAGCACTTATTTTCACAGCAATTCCAATGAGTGCCATTGGCGGAGTTTTGGCTTTGCTTGTTTGCGGTATGCCATTTAGCATAAGTGCCGGAATTGGCTTCATTGCTTTGTTTGGCGTTGCAGTTTTAAATGGAATTGTTCTTATTGGCACATTTAATCAATTGGAAAAAGAAGGCGTAACCGATATTATGAAGAGGATAATTGATGGCACAACAGAAAGACTTCGCCCGGTGCTAATGACTGCTACAGTTGCCAGTGTTGGGTTTTTACCAATGGCAATAAGCACAAGTGCGGGAGCTGAAGTTCAAAAACCCTTAGCAACAGTTGTGATTGGTGGTTTAATTTCGGCAACTTTTCTCACCTTGTTTGTGTTGCCACTTTTGTATTTAATATTTAATTCTAAACAAAAATTTGCGATGAATAAAAGCGCTATTTTGTGTGTGTTGTTGCTGCTTTGTTTCAGTGCCAATGAAAATTTGGTGGCACAAAATTCTTCAATCATAAGCATGGAAGAAGCCGTGAATTTAGCACTCAAAAATAATGGAACAGTAAAAGCAAAAGCCTTGGAATACAGTGCAGCAAAGAGTTTGAAAGGCACAGTTGGTGAAATTCCAAAATTGGAATTTAATGCACAGTTAGGTCAATACAACAGCATTGCTTTCGACCAATCGTATCAAGTTTCCCAAAGTATTCCTTTTCCAAGTTTATTTGTTGCCCGCAAAGCATTGGTGAATGCAGAAACAAAGAGCAAAGAAGTGCAAAAGCAATTGGCTGAAGTTGATTTAAAAAGCCAAGTGCGTGCTTACTATTGCGAGATTCAATACTTACAGCATAAGCAGGATAAGTTAAGGCATTTAGATAGCTTGTATCAAGATTTTATCAATATTGCAGCGCTAAGATTTCGCACTGGAGATACAAGAAAAGTAGAGGTGAGTTCTGCAAAAGCACAAAGAGGCGAAGTGAATTTATTACTGCTCCAGAATGAAGTACTATTGAAAAATGCGTTTCAAAATTTTTATGCTTTGCTTAATACAAACGAAACGTTTGAAATACTAAAAAGTGAAACACCAAAACCTTTAGTTCTAAATAATTCTTTGGATACAACTACATTGGCAAAACATCCACTAATTCAAAATTTATTGCAAGATGCAGAACTTGCAAAGCAAGCGCGAAACGTAGAAAAGTCGCAGGGTTTGCCCGATTTTACACTTGGATATGTGAACCAATCACTCACCGGTTATCAAACTATAAATGGAAGCGAAAAATATTTTAATTCTTCGAGTAGATTTCATTCTGTGAATGTTGGTATTTCAATTCCTTTAGCGTTTGCAGCAAATGCCGCGCGTATGAAATCGCTTAATTTTAAAAAGGAAGCTGCAGAAGCAAATGCGCAACAAGAAAAGAAAAAACTCACGGCAGATTTTCAAAATGTAATACAGCAATATGAGCAAAATATGGAGCAATATAATTACTATACACAGCAGGCTTTGCCCAATGCTGATGAAATAACTAATGCTGCTCGATTAAGTTACAGAACTGGAGATATTAGCTATGTTGAGTATCTTTTTAGTTTGCAAACAGCTACCAATATTCAGTTGGGTTATTTAGAAAGTATTCGCCAACTCAACTTATCAGTTATCAATATTTTTTCATTGCTAAATCAATAATTCAAAATGAAATTTTATATAAAACATATTCTCCTTTCAGTTCTATTTTATGTAGGACTTTTGGCTATGAATAGTTGCGGTAATCACGATGCGCACAATCATAGCAATGAAGAAGCTGCACACGAACATTCAGAAACGGAATCTTCTACAACATCGCTTTCAAAAGCTCAAATGCAAGCTGTTGGTGTAGTTCTTGGCAAGGTTGAAAATAAAGAGCTTACATCAACTATTCAAGCCAACGGAGTTTTGAAAGTTCCCAATAATAGTCGCGCTAATATTTCATCAATTTATGGTGGTATTATTCAATCCATAAATGTTGAAATTGGCGATAACGTAAAGAAAGGTCAAGTAATTGCAACTATTGCTAATCCACAGTTTGTACAACTGCAAGAGGAGTATCTTGCGGCAAGCAGTAAACTCCTTTTTGCTGAGCAAGAGCATCAACGCCAAAACGATTTGAATAAAGGCAATGCGGGAGCACTCAAAAATCTTCAAAATGCTACTGCTGAATTAGATATGCTTCGCTCAAAACAATCTTCGTTGAAGCAACAGATTATTTTGATGGGAATAAATCCTACAAATATTTCAAGTAGTAATTTGAAGCCTGTAATTTCTGTTACAAGTCCGCTGAGTGGAACGGTTAGCAATCTTTACGCTATAATTGGCGCGTATGTTGATGCTACTTCACCTATTGCAGAAATAGTTGATAATGCTTCTCTACATTTAGACTTGCATATTTTTGAGAAAGATTTACCACTGTTAAAAATCGGTCAGGTTATTCATTTTACACTCACCAATAATCCGGTTACGGAATACGATGCGAAAATTTACAGTATTGGTTCTTCGTTTGAATCGGAGAGTAAAACCATTTCGGTACATTGCGATGTAACAGGAAATAAGCAAGGTTTAATTGATGGAATGAATATTTCTGCCATTGTGAGTTTAAATAATGTTACACAACCTGCAGTGCCAAATGATGCTATTGTAAATGCGAATAACAAAGACTATGTTTTTATTGTGAAGAACTCAGAGAAAACTGATTCTACAAATTTTAATTTTGAAAGAATTGAAGTAGTGAAAGGTGTTTCTAATATGGGTTACACAGCAATTACCTTCGTGAAAAATATTCCTGAAAATACAACAATTGTAAGTAAGGGTGCTTTCTTTATTAACGCTAAACTCACAAACACGGGAGAGCATGAACATTGATTTCTTTCCTTTAGAAAAGAACTAAAAATGACGCAGCAAAAGCCAACACATAAACATATTTATGATGCACAAGGGAAACAGCTTTGCTGCACACTTGAAGATAGAATTTACACCAATGCAGGTGCTAAGAAGTTGATAAAACCTACACATCAGCACACACACGAACATTCGCATGAGCATGGAAGTGTTCTTAAAACAACTATTCCTATTGCGGTATCAATGCTTTTGTTGTTTACTGCTATGGCATTTGATCATTTTCTTCACCCTGAATGGTTTACTGGAATTGCAAGAGTTTTGTGGTATGTGGCAACTTATATCCCGGTTGGTTTTCCTGTAATAAAAGAAGCGGTTGAAAGCATCGCACATGGTGAAATATTTTCTGAATTTCTATTGATGGCTATTGCTACTTGTGGCGCTTTTGCTATTGGTGAATATCCTGAAGCAGTAGCAGTGATGCTGTTTTACGCCATTGGCGAAGTGTTTCAAACTATAGCGGTTGAAAAGGCAAAATCGAATATACAATCGCTCATCGACCAGCGCCCAGATGAAGCAGTTGTGATAAGAAATAACCAACAACAAACTGTAAAAGCTAAAGAAGTTTTAGTTGGCGATATTGTGCAGTTGCGCCCGGGAGATAAATTGGCATTAGATGGTATTTTGATAAGTGAACAAGCAAGTTTTAATACTGCTGCGCTAACAGGCGAAAGTGCGCCAGATACTAAAACAAAAGGCAAAGTGGTGCTTGCAGGAATGATAAACCTGAATACGGTAGCTCAAATTCAAGTTACAACTGCTTATGCGGATAGTAAATTGAGTAAAATTTTAGAGTTGGTTCAAAATGCTACAACACATAAAGCCCCAACTGAATTATTTATTAGAAAATTCGCGAGAATATACACGCCAGCAGTTGTTGCTTTGGCAGTGCTCATTTGTGTTTTGCCTTATTTTTTTCTTACAAATTATGTGTTTAATGAATGGCTTTATCGTGCTTTAATTTTCTTGGTTATTTCTTGCCCTTGTGCTTTGGTTATTAGTATTCCGTTGGGTTATTTTGGTGGCATTGGTGCGGCAAGTAAAAATGGAATTTTGTTTAAAGGAAGTAATTTTATTGATACGCTTGCAAGCATTCAAAATGTGGTAGTTGATAAAACCGGAACTATTACCGAAGGCGTGTTTAGCGTACAGCAAGTGGTGTTGCAGCCAGAGTTTAATAAAGCTGAAATATTGGCAATGGTGAATGAAATTGAAAAACTCAGTTCACACCCGGTGGCAACTGCAATTCACGAGTATGTTGGTGAAAATAAACTGCCGATTACGATAGAAAATGCTGAAGAAATTCCTGCACATGGATTAAAAGCAATTGCCAACGGAAAAGAATTGTTGGTAGGAAATCTGCGACTATTGGAAAAGTATGGTATTAAATACGACACAACTATTGCCAATACTGTTGCTACGCTAATTGTAATTGCTTATGGTGGAAAATTTGCAGGCTATATCACCATTGCTGATAAGATAAAAACAGATGCAGCAGATACAATTCACAAATTGAATAATTATGGAGTAAAAACCACTATGCTTAGTGGCGATAAAACAAGTGTGGTAAATGCAGTAGCTAAAGAGTTGAATATCGCAAATGCTTTTGGTGATTTATTGCCTGAAGATAAAGTTGCAAAAGTACAAGAATTGAAAGCTCAAAACCAAAGCGTAGCATTTGTAGGCGATGGCATAAACGATGCTCCCGTAATTGCGCTAAGCGATGTGGGAATTGCGATGGGTGGTTTAGGAAGCGATGCCGCAATTGAAACTGCCGATGTGGTTATTCAAGATGATATGCCGAGTAAAATTCCATTGGCAATTTTAGTAAGTAAAAAAACTAAAAGTATTGTGTGGCAAAATATTGGACTTGCTTTTGCCGTAAAAACTATCGTGCTTTTGCTTGGTGCAGGCGGCATTGCTACTATGTGGGAAGCTGTTTTTGCCGATGTTGGCGTTGCACTTTTAGCTATTTTAAATGCTATACGTATTCAACGAATGAAGTTTTAGCCTTTTTTGCTAAATGAAAAATTGCGTTGAGAAAAATAGCTGAATCCAACTACAATAATCGTGGTAACTATTTTTGCAATGGTCGGGTAAAAATGAAAGTACTCTACAAATAATTTTATGAATACATAGTTCAATAAAAAACTGGTGAGTACTACCGAAAAATACCGAAAAAATTGTACTCTTCTACGCAAGTTCGATTCAACAAAAACCACCGTGCGCATTAAGTAAAAGCCAAGTGGAAAAGTGATAACGAACGACATCATAAAAGCTGCGATATACGGGCTTATATCTATGATTGGCGTATGCACAATTTGTTTCTGCAAAATAAAATTGTAGCTGATAAAATACAGAAAAATATCAAGCATTGTATTTCCTCCGCCACAAGCAGCATAGCGAAAAGTTTGTTTGTCAAATATTTTTGAAAACGGTGGATAAAAAAAATCAATGATAGATATAATCGTTTGCCGTATCACAAGTGCGAAGAAATAATTTTTGGATAAGTTTTTATAGAGGAATTTAAAAAACGCAAACAAGCACGCTTTGAACTTCGTAATTAAAGAAATATGAGCGAATATTACCAACTACAAAATACAGCTAATTATGAATACAGAAATAAAAATAGAAGATAATGGAAAAGACGGCAAAGTGCTTTTGTTTGAAGATGGAAATGCAGCGGGAGAAGTAATTTTTCATTGGATAGATGAGTCTAAGTTTGTTTTGGCGCATACTATTGTAGATAAGGCTTTTGGAGGAAAAGGTTATGGTAAATTATTAGTAATGGAAACAGTTGCTTACGCGCGAAAGAAAGGTGTAAAAATTGTCCCTGAATGTTCGTATGCAAGAGCGCTTTTCGATAAAATAGAAAGTATTCAAGATGTAGAAGCGAAGTAGTGATTTTTCAGACCAAAATGATTTAAAGCATGAGTACACTTTTTATTAAAAATATGGTTTGCAACCGCTGTATTATGGTGGTTCAAAATGAATTGGAGAAACTTGGTTTAAAAGTAAAGAATATTAAGTTAGGCGAAGTTGTTTTAGAAACTGCGCCAACAGAGGCCAATAAAAGAAAAGTGGAAACTAATTTAGTTGCTTTAGGCTTTGAATTGATTGATGATAGAAGAAGCAGAATTATTGAAAGAATTAAAACTGTGATTATTGAATTAGTACATCGCCAAAATGGTGAAATGAAAAGTAACTTATCCGATATTTTAAGCAGTGAATTACACCACGATTACAACTATCTTTCAAATCTGTTTTCAGAAATTGAAGGCACTACAATTGAGAAATATTTTATCGCTCAAAAAATAGAGCGAGTGAAAGAACTTTTGGTTTACGATGAACTTACGCTCAGCGAAATAGCATATACCTTAAACTATTCAAGTGTAGCTTATTTGAGCAATCAGTTTAAAAAGGTAACAGGTTTAACGCCAAGCCATTTCAAACAAATAAAAGTGGATAAAAGGAAACCACTCGATAGAGTGTAAAACTTACAAAACAGTAAGGTATAATTAAACTATTGTTACCTAGCAGAGGCAATTGTCATGTATTGGAGGGTAAAGAGTCTTTTGTTAAAACAAAAAAGCCATCAATTGCTGATGGCTTTGTGTAGTTGCGGGGACAGGACTCGAACCTGTGGCCTTTGGGTTATGAGCCCAACGAGCTACCAACTGCTCCACCCCGCGGTATATGTTTAATATGAATGTTTTTCTAAAGAACATTTTTTTTTTAAAAGCGGCTGCAAAGATAACATTAAAGTTTAAATTCCCTAATTAAAAAGTTCAGCCCGAACCATTTTGAATAAATAGCTTACTTTAGCGCTGCAATGAAAAGCCAAAACAATTTATTAAAAAGAGTAGAAGAAAGTTTAGATACCATGCGTCCATATTTGAATGACGATGGTGGAAATGTAGAGGTGGTAGAAATAACCGAAGAAATGGAAGTTTTAGTGAAACTAACCGGGAAATGCGGTACTTGTCCACAAAGTTTTATGACCATGAAAGCCGGAATAGAAATGGCGGTGAAACAAGCTGTGCCGGAAATTAAAAGTGTAGTTGCCATTAATAGTAAGCCAACTCCCAAACACGCCATATAATGACGAAACAAGAACTTACAGCAGAAATTTTAAAGAAAAAAAGTATGCTGTGTGTAGGCTTAGATTCTGCCTTGGATTTAATCCCCAAACATCTACTAAAATTCAGCGATCCAATTTTTGAATTTAATAAGCAAATAATTGATGCCACACATCAGTTAGCTATTGCATACAAGCCCAATATTGCTTTTTATGAAGCAATGGGAATTAGTGGTTGGCAAAGTCTTGAAAAAACAATCAATTACTTAAACCAAAACTATCCAGAGTGCTTCACCATTGCAGATGCTAAGCGGGGTGATATTGGTAATACTTCTGCCATGTATGCCAAAACATTTTTTGAATGGCTAAACTTTGATTCCGTAACTGTGGCACCATACATGGGAAGCGATTCCGTAATTCCTTTTCTTCAATACAAAAACAAGTGGGTAATTTTGCTTGGGCTCACTTCAAACAAAGGTAGCAGCGATTTTCAGTTTGAAAAAATAGGTAACGAAATGCTATATGAAAAAGTAGTGAATACATCGCAGCAATGGGCAAATGCTAACCAATTGATGTTTGTAACCGGAGCCACACACCCAGAGCAACTTGCAGGCTTGCGAAAACTTGCTCCAGACTATTTCTTTTTAGTTCCGGGAATTGGCGCTCAAGGAGGAAGTGTGGAAGCAGTTTGCGAAAATGCTTTCAATAGCGAAGGCGGCTTGCTCATCAATTCTGCAAGGCAAATAATTTATGCTTCGCCAAACGAAGACTTTGCAGAGGCTGCATATAATATTGCACAACAAACAGTTGCACCTATGCAAAAATTCTTAACAAGACTTGTTTAACAACAAGCCTTCACTTTATATTACAATAAAATTAACACATAATGAAATATTCCGTAGTTCTATTATTACTTGCATTTTCCTTTTCAACCTTTGCTCAAAATGACAAGAAAAAGGGTGGTACTCCCGAAGCTAATACTTCAGCACAAACTGCTTCGCCTGATTTGTTTAGCTCGCAAATGAGCGTGTATAAAAACGCATTGAGTTATTACGATTTAAGTACTGCAACTGTGGCACTTTACAATGCAATTGCGCTTAAACCGGAGCGTAAAGATTTATACGACTCATTAACTTATTTGTATTTTGCCGGAGAACGCTACGGCCAAGTTTATTTGTTGGCTGAAAAGCTTTTAAAGGAAGATGAAAAACGCACTGATATTCGTGAAATGTTAGCTGTTGCGAAACAATCGCTCAACATGCCGAAAGAAGCATTGGCAGAATACGAAAAACTTTATGCTGCCACTAAAAATATTCACAGCTTATACCAAATGGCAACATTGCAATATCAACTGAAAAGATTTGGCGAGTGTATTGTTTCTTTAGACCAAATAATTGCTAACCCTGAAGCAGAGAAAACACAAATTGCAATTAAAAACCAAGACGGTGGTGGACAAAATGTGCCTATGAAAGCCGCAGCTTTAAACATTAAAGGTATTTGTGCTATGGAAATGAACCAAGAAGAAATAGCGAAAGAAAACTTTAATGAAGCAATAAAAATATTCCCTGAATTTATTTTAGCTAAGAACAACTTACAATTCTTAGCGCAAAGAAAAGCACAACAAGGCGCAGCAACACAACCGCAAAGAACAACTACGCCTGCTGCACCCAAAAAATAAATAAACTAAGCGTTTGGGCATGAAGAAAATTTTAGTTTTATACTATACCCAAACAGGGCAATTGAAAGATATTGTTAACTCTTTCATTTCAGGTTTCAACAGCAGTTTGTGCGAGTTTGAAATTATAGAAGTGCAGCCGGTAAATAGCTTTCCTTTTCCTTGGACCTCCGATACTTTTTTTGGAGCCATGCCGGATAGTGTTTTGCTTAAAGGTACAGAACTTCAACCTTTCAACTTAAAACATTCAAATTACGACTTAGTTGTTTTTGCTTACCAACCTTGGTTTTTATCGCCAAGCATTCCTGCAACTGCTATTTTGCAAGATTCTAAAGTAAAAGCGGTACTTAAAAATACACCTGTAATCACAATTATTGGCGCAAGAAACATGTGGCTAAATTCACAAGAGAAAGTGCGAACAATGCTAAAGGAAAGTAATGCAAAACTCGTAGCTAATGCAGCTTTGGTAGATAAAGCGCCAAATTTAGTGAGTGTGCTTACCGTGATGCGCTGGATGTTTGAAGGCAAAAAAGAAGCCTCTGAAAATTTACCTGCATCTGGCGTTTCGGAACAAGATATTTACGCCATGAAAGCTATTGGAGAAATCTCCCAACAGCATTTAACCGAAAACAATCTTAGTTCACTTCAGCAAAAATATATTGAGCAAAAAGCTATTGAAGTAGATGCCAACTTAATGTTTGTAGAAAAACGAGGCGGAAAGCTCTTTAGCTTGTGGGCAAATTTTATTAGCAAACAACAAAACAAAGTACTTTGGAGTCGCATTTTTAAATGGTATTTAATAATCGCTATTTTTGCTATTGCACCAATTGTTTTATTGGTGTACGGAATATTTTTTAAGCCATTTTTAGGCAACAGTATTAAACGACAAAAGCAATACTATTTAGAAATGAATTAAGCAAACAATCCATGCAAGTACTTAGAGAATTATACATTATCCGCCACGGGCAAACCGATCACAATGCACAAGGAATTGTGCAAGGCAAGGGCGTAAATTTACCTTTGAACAATTTAGGGAGAACACAAGCACAACAATTTTTCGACACATATAAAAACGTTCCTTTTGATGGCTTATTTGCCTCATCATTGTTGCGTGCACAACAGTCAATAGAACTATTTCGAAACTCAAATATGCCTTTTGAAATTTGTTCTGATTTAGATGAAATAAGTTGGGGTAAAATGGAAGGGCAAACCAATACCCAAGAGAATGATGCAGGGTTTCAACAAATGCTTAAAGATTGGAGCGCAGGAAAAATTCATGAAAAATTTATTGATGGCGAAAGTCCTTTTGAGTTGCAACAACGACAAAAGAAATTCATTCAGCAGTTTCTTAATTCTTCACATAAAAAAGTTTTAATTGCTACTCACGGTAGATTTATCCGTGCATTTATGTGTACGCTTACTGGCACAGATTTGTCGCAAATGGAAAGTTTTCATCACCAAAATTTGTGCTTGTATAAAGTGAATTATTTAGAAGATGAAACTTTTAAAATCGAATTGAGTTGCGATACTCGTCATCTTACCAGTTAGGCATTTTCAACATAACTTATTAAAATATTTTCTATAATGTTTATTTGTTTTAAACAAGTAAACTACGTTTGCAATTCAATTTTAATACTTATAAAATGAAGAACTTACTATTCATATTTGCAGCTTGTATTTTAGCTTCGTGCAACCAGTCATCAACTAATACTGAAGAAAATACACAAGCAACCAGTGATACTTTAAATGCAGAACCAATGGCACAAAACATTGCAGATAACAGTAAAAACTCTTTAGATTGGAGCGGAACTTATGTTGGTTCTTTACCTTGTGCCGATTGCGAAGGAATTGATGCCACTGTAGAAATAAATCAAGACAATACTTTTAAAACCAATTTGGTTTACAAAGGAAAAAAATCTAAGCCATTTACCGAAAGTGGAACTTTTACATGGAATGAAGAAGGAAGCAAAATTTACTGCGTTGCGGGCAGCGATACTTCTGTTTATTTAGTAGGCGAAAATCAGCTTATTCAGTTAGATAAAGAAGGCAATCGCATTATCGGACCTTTAGCTGATAATTATATTTTTAAGAAAAAAGGCACAAACGAAACCTCTGCACTGCCAATTACCGGAACCAAATGGATTTTAGAAGAAATAAATAACACTAAACCTAAAGCAGCAGAAGATAACAAGCCAATGTTTTTAGAGTTAGATGCTGCCAAAAATCGCTTTATTGCTTCAATGGGATGCAATACTATTTTTGGGGGTTATGAGCTTACTGAAAACAATACCATAAAATTTGGTGAAGGCGCAAGCACCATGATGGCTTGCCCAAACATGGAAACAGAAGCGACATTTGGTAAACTATTGCCAACAATTAGCACTTACCAACTTGCAGAAAATAAACTATCGCTATTGGCAGGTAAAAAGGTTGTTTTAGTTTTTTCTGCAGGGAAATAACTTCCTTTAAAATATTCTCTATTTTCACTGAAAATATGTCGTTCTAATAAAGTTTTTTAGATCGGCACATTTTGGCGTTTTATACTGCCTATGTTTCCAAAAGATAGTTTGCTTTGTGTTTTTCATTGTTCAATTAGTAAGAGAATATCACTTTCTCACCTTTTAAAGGAGCAGAAAACTAAAGCAAAACCGAAGTAGCTTCATTGTTATTACCAGCAATCAAATATTAAGTTTTTAATATAATGTACGATTTTACTATATCGTAGCTGCTTAATGAAATCATCCACACTTCCAATAAAGTTACCAACAAGCTTATTAACAATTATTTAAAGATATTTTGTCATTATTCTAGCATAAAATCATTTCCAATTCGTTATTTTCGCAGTATGAATTAGGAAAGCGAATTTTCGCCAACAAAAAAAGTTCGCAACTCTAAAATTCAATAGGATTAAAGTATATCAATAACTATATCATTTTTAACATTTAAACATTGAAAAGACATGAAAAAAGCGACACTTTACTTTTTAGGGGTTATGGCTACCTTAGCCATCTTGTCAGTATCTTCGTTTTCGCAAGAAACTGTAAACATTTCTCTACATCAAAAGAAATCTGCTAACCAAGCACAGGAAGTTGCAGCAGTTGCGAGTAAGGACGATAATATTTTAATCGTTTCCGGTAAAATATTAAATGCAATTACATTGCAACCAATTGGCAAAGCAAAAATTAACTTGGAAAAATTTGGCGATGAACTTATTCAAGCATCAATTGACCAAGACGGCAGCTATGCTTTAGCATTGAAAAAAAATGAATTGGGCGAGCCAATCCGCATTTCTTTTAAACTACCGGGATACAAAAAATTTGTAGCTAAGAATATTGATAAGGAGCGCTCTTTTGTAGATATAAATATTTTATTGGAACCAGAAGCTTCTGTAACAAAAAGCACTGGTACCATTACCTATAAGCTCAATACAGATCCATTTAATCCAATGGTTTTGCGCTTTGAGTAATTAACTCTTGTTTTGGTTTATGTGAATTAAAGCCGTTCCATTTATATGGGCGGCTTTTTTTATTTGAAACCTTTTTTTTTGTTGCTCGTATTGCCAACTACGTAGAATAATTGTTTCGTGAAGAATTTATGAACGCAAAAATCTCTGGTATGGTAAATATTTCCACACAAGCTGTTACAAGCCACGCAGAAAATGCACAAGGCGGTTGGCACAATATTGAGCTTTTGCTCGATAAAATAAGGGAAATGAACCTTGAGCGAAAGCCGGAGGTGAAAGAACTTATAGAGCAAGTACGCGAATGGGCAGAAAACAACAATCACGAAGTATATAAAATTGAAGCTATTCATGAAAGAGCTATTTATTTATTATGGATAAATGGTACTGATGAAGAAGCTTTTAACCTTGCACAGCAAGCGCTTAATTTAGTAAATGCATATACCCAACCTCTGTTGGCAGCACGCATCAACAAAACGATGGGTATGGCTTTCTACTACAAAGGAATCTACCTTAAATCGCAAGAATACTATTTAAACGCACTGCGCCTAATGGAATCGTTTCCACAAAAAAACGATTACATTATCGAAGAATTAGCACGCACCTATTATGGCTTAGCTATTCTTCACGATTTATCGCAGTTTAATGAACTCAAAAAAACTTACTTAGGAAAAGCTTTAGAATATGCTTTGCAAAGTGGAAAGAAAGGTACAATATCAAGATGTTATAACGCTTTTGCCGTTTACTATGCCAAGCAAAAAGAATTTGAAATTGCACTCAATTACTATCAAAAATCGCTTGACTTAGCTTTGCAAGTTGGCGAAAAAAATATGCTTGCTGTTTGCTATAACAACTTAGGCAGCACACATGTAGAACTAAAGCAGTTTGAAAAAGGAATTGAATATTTAAACCAAGCGCTCGAAATAAAAATTCAAGTCGGAAAAGCAAGTGCTATTGGGTTCACACACATTCATATTGGAAAAGCATTTTTCGATTGGGGAAAATATCACGATTCACTTACACATTTCTTAGAAGCAGAAAAGCTCATTATTTCAGCAGGAACAAAACATGAAATTCATACTTGCTACGATTATATTTCGAAAATTTTTGCACAGCTAAACGATTTTGAATCTGCATACTTATACCAGAAAAAATTTATTGAGAAGGCAAACGAAAATCAGAACTTCCACACCGCAGCAGCCATTTTAGATGCACAAACAAAATTTGAATTAGATAAAAAAGAGAAAGAAGCTGAGTTGCTTCGCCAAAAAAATGCTGAGATTGAACGCTACGCACAACGCTTAGAAAATAGCAACAAGGAGCTAAAACAATTCGCGCACATTGCTTCACACGATTTAAAAGAACCACTGCGAATGGTGGGCAGCTATGTTTCTCTTTTAGAAAAGAAAATAAGCTCAAGACTCACAGCAGATGAATCTGTTTATATGCAGTTTATTTTAGATGGCACAAAACGCATGTATTCGTTGATAAACGACATTTTAGAGATTTCAAAAATAAATGTAGAAACACATGTTCGCGAAGTAAATCTAAACTTAGTGGTGTATGAAATCATTCACAACTTAGCACCCGAAGTTCGCAGCACAGCCGATATACTTGTACAATCTTCGCTTCCGGTAATTGAAGCCGATAGAACACAAATATTACAGCTATTCCAAAACCTAATTTCAAATGCTATAAAGTATAACAAAAGCGAAAGGCCAAGAGTAGAAATAAGTTGCCAAAACGGCAATGGCGGCTGCGAAATCACCATTGAAGATAATGGAATTGGAATTGCACCAGAGTATCGAGAAAAAGTGTTTGTAATATTTCAGCGACTTCACTCTCGAAACGAATTTTCGGGCACAGGAGTTGGCTTGGCTATTTGCAAGAAAATTGTAGATAATATGAATGGAAAAATTTGGATTGAAAGAAGCGATTTAGGCGGCTCTGCATTCAAATTTATTCTCCCGAAAAAGAGCGAACCAAGCAAAGAGATTTAATATTCTGTACACTCTGTTTTTATGCGTTAAAAAATCTTTTAGATTTTGTAATTGAGTTATTTTCTAATAGCGCACTTTTACAAAACAACCTCAAGAAAAATGCGCGTAATAAAATTTGGCGGTTCATCAGTTGGCTCTCCTCAAAGAATTAAAGAAATAATTTCAATTATTGGCAACACTACTGCTTATGAAAATACAGCTGTAGTAGTTTCTGCATTTAGCGGAGTTACAGATAGCTTAATTGCTATGGCACAGCAAGCATTGCTTGGTGAAGAGAACTTTAAACCAATTTTCAAACAGTTAGAAAGAAGACATTTTGATGTTGTAAAAGCACTAATTCCCGAAAAGAACAAGCAGAAAGTTCAGCAAAATATTGAGCAAACTTTAGCGCAACTTTACAGCCTTTGCCAAGGCGTTTCTTTACTTAAAGAACTTTCGCCTCGCACTTTAGATTCGGTGCAAAGTTTTGGAGAGCGCCTCTCGGCTTACATTGTTTGCGAAGCGGCAAAAATACAGCTCAAAAATTGTAGTTTTTTAGATGCCAGACAAGTAGTGAAAACTGATGCTAATTTCGGCTATGCGAAAGTAGATTTTGTACAAACAAATCGCCTCATAAAATCTTATTTTAAAGATAGAAATGAAACCGTTTTCATTACAGGTTTTATCGGCTCAACTGCAAGCGGAGAAACAACCACTTTAGGGCGAAGCGGCTCAGATTATACAGCTTCTATTTTTGGTGCGGCACTAAAAGCAAGTGCCATAGAAATTTGGACAGATGTAGATGGTATTATGACTACCGACCCACGCATTGTACAGCAAGCTTTCACCGTTCCAAATATCACTTACAAAGAAGCAATGGAACTTTCGCATTTTGGTGCTAAAGTTATTTTTCCTGCAACCATGCAGCCCGCCATGAATGCACATATTCCTATATTGGTAAAAAACACTTTTAATCCATCTTTTGAAGGTACTTTAATTTCGAGTAAAAACTTAGACCAATCTAATTTAATTAAAGGCATTTCTTCTTTAGATAATATCGCATTACTAAACATTGAAGGCAGCGGAATGCTTGGTGTTTCAGGTGTTTCAGGCAGATTGTTTACGGCATTAGCAAGGGGAAAAGTGAATGTGATTTTAATTTCGCAAGCATCGAGTGAGCATTCCATTTGCTTAGCGGTTGATGCTAAAAATTCAACCCATGCAAAGCAAATTATTGAAGAAGAATTTGACACAGAAATGCGCAACAATCAAATTGATAAAGTAGTTGTAAAAAATGATTTAAGTATTGTTGCTATTGTGGGCGAAAACATGAAACAATTACCTGGAACTGCTTCAAAAATGTTTGCTGCTTTAGGTAAAAACGGAGTGAATATTATTGCCATTGCACAAGGTGCTTCAGAGAAAAATATTTCAGCCGTAATTGCTACAAAAGACAAAATAAAAGCGCTAAATACTTTACACGAATCATTCTTTCTTTCTGATAAAAAAGTATTGAATGTTTATGTACTTGGCGTTGGTTTAGTGGGAGGAAAATTATTGGATATAATTGAAAAGCAACGCAAGAATTTAGCTCAAAAACACTTGATTGATATTCGCTTAATGGGCGTTGCTAATAGCAAAAAAATGTTTATTGGCGAAAATGAAATTAAGAACTGGAAAACGGCAATTCAATCATCAGAAGAATTAGGCAATCCAAAACTTATTTTAGAAAAAATAAAACAACAAAATTTACCTAATAGCGTAATTGTAGATGCTACGGCAAGCGATATTCCGATTGAAATTTATGAGCATGCTTTGGCAGCAAATATTTCGTTGGTAACGCCAAATAAGCGCGCTTGCTCTGGCAAACTAAGCTATTACCACAAGTTGAAATCGCTTGGGTTAAAACACAACACAAAGTTTCTTTACGAAACAAATGTTGGCGCAGGATTACCGGTGATAAACACCTTAAACGATTTGCTTTTAAGCGGTGATGAAATACTAAAAATTGAGGCAGT
The DNA here is from genome assembly GCA_001897535.1 of Bacteroidetes bacterium 37-13. Lineage (GTDB taxonomy): Bacteria > Bacteroidota > Bacteroidia > Chitinophagales > LD1 > UBA7692. The sequence continues at coordinate 72,355 of MKTC01000007.1, forward strand.
AGTTTCTGGAACTTTAAACTATCTGTTCCATCACTTTACATCAAAAACAAGCTTTTCGGAATTGCTGCTCGAAGCAAAAAAATTAGGCTACACCGAACCTGATCCACGCGATGATTTAAGCGGCATGGATGTGGCAAGAAAAATATTGATTTTAGCTCGCGAATGTGGAAGTACTTTAGAGTTAAAAGATATTTCAATTGAAAACTTAGTACCGCAAAAGAGCAGAAAAGCAAAAGATGTTGAAACCTTTTTCAATACTTTAAAAACAGAAGAAAATATATTTACTGAAAGATTTCTAAAAGCAGAAGGAAAAAACTGCAAATTAAAGTATGTGGCCACTTTTGAAAATGGCATTGCCACAACAGCACTTACGGAAGTAAACGAAGCGCATCCTTTTTATTCGCTTGCAGGAACTGAAAACTGCTTCAGCTTCACCACTGCGCGCTACAAGCAATATCCATTAGTGGTGAAAGGTCCGGGAGCCGGAGCCGATGTAACTGCTGCAGGAGTTTTTGCCGATATAATTAAAACGCTTAGCAAATAGTTTTGCTCCAATTTATAGTCAATTTGTTGGAAACGCTTTTAATATTCTCAAGAACTTAAAATCGTTTTAACGCCAATATCTTTTTTGGTGAACTATCAATATTGCTTTAATTCCTTGAGGCTTGTTGTGCTTACTAAAAAAGTTTAAGCTGCTTCTTATTTTATTTATATTGTTGCATAAATAATACTTAAAAGTGAAGAAGATTTTAATTGCAAACCGAGGAGAAATAGCATTAAGAGTAATGCGCACCGCTAAGGAAATGGGTATTAAAACAGTGGCTGTGTTTTCTGAAGTGGATAGAGTTTCGCCACATGTTCGCTTTGCTGATGAAGCTGTTTTCATTGGTGCTTCGCCTTCAAAAGAATCGTATTTGGTAGGTGAGAAAATAATTGCAGCTGCTAAAGCTACCGGAGCAGAAGGCATACACCCAGGCTATGGATTTTTGAGTGAAAATGCGCACTTCGCCAAGGCAGTAGAAGATGCCGGTTTAATATTTATTGGACCAACTCCTCATGCAATTGAGGTAATGGGAAGTAAACTTGCAGCAAAAGAAGCTGCAAAGCAATTTAATATACCAATGGTGCCAGGGAGCGAAGGTGCTATCAACGATGTAGCAAAAGCTCTTTGTGAAAAAATCGGCTATCCTGTTTTAATTAAAGCAAGTGCCGGTGGCGGTGGAAAAGGAATGAGAGTAGTCAATAGCGCTGATGAATTTGAAGAACAAATGCAGCGCGCACAAAGCGAAGCACGGAATGCGTTTGGTGATGATAATGTTTTTGTTGAAAAATATGTAGGCTCGCCTAAACATATTGAAGTACAAGTGCTGGCAGATTCACATGGAAACATTGTGCATTTATTTGAGCGCGAATGTTCGGTGCAGCGAAGACATCAAAAAGTTTTAGAAGAAGCGCCAAGTTCTTGCTTAACACCTGAAAAGCGCGCAGCTATTGGAGAAGCAGCCGTTAATGTTGCGCGTTCATGCAATTATCGCGGTGCCGGCACTGTTGAATTTTTGGTTGATGAACAGTTGAATTTCTATTTTTTAGAAATGAATACGCGATTGCAAGTGGAGCATCCGGTTACTGAAATGATAACAGGAATTGATTTAGTGCGTGAGCAAATAAATGTAGCTCGTGGGGAGAAATTGCCTTTCACTCAAAATGAAATTCATTTATCAGGTCATGCGGTAGAGTTAAGAATTTATGCTGAAGATTCATTCAATAATTTTTTACCAGATATTGGAAAACTTGTAGAGTATAAGAAACCCGAGAGTGCGGGAATTCGTGTAGATGATGGTTACGAAGAAGGTATGGATATTCCAATTTATTACGACCCGATGTTGGCAAAATTAATTGCCTATTCTGATACGCGCGAAAATGCAATTAGTAAACTTCTTCGAGCTATTGATGAATATAAAATCGTTGGGGTTAAGAATACGCTTTCGTTTGGCAAGTTTGTATTGAATCATCCAAGTTTTACTTCAGGAAATTTCGATACTAATTTTGTTCCTAAGTATTTTCACCCAAATGAATTGGTGCAGCAAAATGAAGAAGATTTTTTTGTGGCTGCATTGGCTGCAAATTTATTTTCCAAGACTGCGAATAAAGCAGATTCAGCAACTACAACTGTTGCTACAAAGTATTCTAAATGGAAAGAGCGCGCTAAATAGCACGCTCTTTTCAGTTTTTTGTAGTGGATAAAAAACAGTTAGCTTAATTCACCAACCATCAATTCAGGGCGAACCCATTCATCGAATTGCTCAGCAGTAAGATAGCCTAAACTCACAGCAGTTTCTTTTAATGTTTTACCTGTTTTGTGTGCTGTTTGCGCAATCTCGGCAGATTTGTAATAGCCGATGTGCGTATTCAAAATAGTAACCAGCATGAGTGAATTATGCAAGTTGCGATTGATGTTATCGTATAGCGGTTCAATACCAACAGCACACTTATCGTTAAACGATACACAGCCTTCACCTATAAGCCTTGCACTATGCAAGAAATTGTAAATCATTACGGGTTTAAAAACATTTAATTCAAAATGTCCGGTTGCGCCACCAATATTTATGGCTACATCATTTCCCATTACTTGTGCAGCTATCATGGTTAGTGCTTCGCATTGCGTTGGATTTACTTTACCCGGCATAATTGAAGAGCCCGGTTCGTTATCGGGAATGTGTAATTCGCCAATTCCGCAGCGCGGTCCTGAAGAAAGCATACGCACATCGTTTGCGATTTTCATTAAGCTTACTGCAACTGTTTTTAATGCTCCATGACTTTCTACAATAGCATCGTGAGCTGCTAATGCTTCAAATTTATTTTTAGCGGTTACAAATGGCAAGCCTGTTAATGTTGCAATATGTTTTGCTACGTTTTCAGAATAGCCTTTAAAAGTATTTAATCCGGTGCCAACGGCAGTGCCGCCAAGTGCTAATTCGCTTAAGTGGCTTAGTGTATTTTCGATTGCTCTAACACCGTGGTCTAACTGGCTCACATAGCCTGAAAGTTCTTGCCCAACAGTAAGCGGTGTAGCGTCCATAAAGTGTGTTCTGCCAATTTTTACCACCTTCATATATTCTTTGCTTTTTTGAGCTAAAGTTTCGCGTAGTTTTTTTATTCCCGGCAAGGTAACTTCATTCAAAATTTTGTAAGCTGCAATGTGCATGGCAGTAGGGAAGGTGTCGTTGCTGCTTTGCGATTTGTTTACATCATCATTTGGGTGAATCAATTTTTTGGCATCTTCTAAAGAGCCGCCAAGCAATACGTGTGCACGGTATGCAATTACTTCGTTCACGTTCATGTTGCTTTGTGTGCCGCTACCTGTTTGCCAAACTACCAATGGAAATTGGTCATTCAATTTTCCTGCTAAAATTTCATCGCATACTTTACAAATTACATCTGCTTTTTCTTGAGGTAAAATTCCGGCTTCTGCGTTGGTAAGTGCGGCAGCTTTTTTTAAGAAGGCAAAAGCTTCAATAATTTCTGCGGGCATTTTATTGGTTTCGCGAGCAATTTTAAAGTTCTCTAAACTGCGCTCGGTTTGTGCGCCCCAATAAACATGAGCGGGAACTTTCACTTCGCCCATAGTGTCTTTTTCTATTCTATATTCCATTATGTATAAATTTTTATATAGGGCGAAAATAGTAGTTTAGTTGAAGCGAAAAGATGAGAATTGTCAATTAGTGTTATATAAAAACAAAAAAAGCCCAATCATTTCGATTGAGCTTTCTAAATATTTTAGGCAAAAATTAGTCATCATTTCCGAAGCTAATACCTTCTTCGCTTGGCGAAGGGCTTCCGGCTAAAGTCGGATTGTTTTCTTCAGGTTTGCGGTTCATTTTTGCTTCCACGCTTAAAGTAGCATGTGGAACTAAACGAAGGCGCTCCTTAGGAATTAATCTTCCTGTAGCTCTGCAAATGCCATAAGTTTTATTTTCAACGCGCACCAATGCGGCTTCTAAGTTTTTAATGTGTTGGTGCTGGCGCGAAATTTGGTTCATCAAATATTCCATTTCAGTAGTATCAGAACCTTCTTCTAAATTCCAGCTTTTATTTCCGGCAAGGCTGTCGTTGTGGTTGTCCAACGATTCTTTAAGCGTAGCTAATTCTTCTCTTGCTTGACCTAATTTTTTTTCAATCAATGCTCTGAATTCTTTTAGCTCTTCATCGCTATAGCGTAAATTGGTATTTTGCTCCACTTTTGTTTTAGTTGTTTTAGTTGGTTGAACTTGTTTTGAAACAGGTGCCTTTTCGGTTTTTGTTTGTGTTTTATTTACGGGAGTTGCCGCAACTTGTTTCACTTGTGCCGGAGTATTTTTTTTGCTTTCAACTTGCTTGCTTGGTTTTGCTTTTGCCGCAACTTTAACTACTGGTTTAGCAACAGGTTTTGCTTTTGCTACTACTTTTTTAGCAATAGGTTTTGCTGCTGGTTTTGCAACTTTTTTAGGAGCTGGTTTAACTACCTTTTTAGCAACAGGTTTAGTTGTTTTTTTAGGAGCAGGTTTTGTTACTTTTTTAGCAACGGGTTTCACTGCCTTTTTAGCAACCGGCTTAGCAACTTTTTTTACTGCTTTTTTAGCAACCGGCTTAGCAACTTTTTTTACTGCTTTTTTAGCAACAGGTTTCGCTGCTGGTTTTGCAACTTTTTTCACTACTTTTTTTACAGCCACAGGCTTAGCTGCTTTTTTTGCAGTTGGCTTAGCTGCTGCTTTTTTTGCAACAGGTTTTGCTACCTTTTTAGCAACACTTTTAGGTGCAGTTTTTGATTTTGATGTTGTCTTTTTCGTTGTTTTTTCTTTGCCCATGTCGAAAATTTTGGCTGCAAGATTACGTAAATTCTTAATTACCTTTATAGTTGCCATAAAAAAAGATTTGAGCCGCGAATATAATTTTTAAAACTTATGTAGTACTCTATTGTTGTTTTCTTCTTGTTATTTATAGTGTAAAGTATTTCAAAGTAAATATTTTAAGCTGTTTTATATTGCTGATATATATAGTTATATAAAATACTATAAAGTTATATGTGTAACCTAAATAGCATTTTTTAAGAATAGGTTTTTTTGATGTAATTACCTTTGCAACCGAATGAACGTTCTATCGGAAAAAATTTCGGAAAAGGAGGAATTGCTTTTTCAAACAACATTAAAATTGGTGTTTGAAAATGGTTTTCACGGCACATCTATGTCTATGATTTCAAAAGAATCAGGCGTGGCAATTGGTACTATTTATCATTATTTTAAATCGAAAGATGAATTGCTGCTAACGCTCATAAGGCATATAAAGCAATTAGGTTTTGAAGAGAGTTTTGGGAAAGATAATAGAAAACTTGACTACCAGGAGCGGTTTAAACTATTGTGGCGGCATTTGTACGAGCACTTAGTTGCTCATCCCGAATTTATGAGTTACATCACTCAGTTTTATTCTTCTCCATTTCGCGAAAAAGAATCTAATGATAGTATTTGTTTTCAAACCGAATTAGGGTTGTTTATCCAAGAAGGACAGCGGCAAAATTTGATGAAAGATATTTCGCACGATTTAGTGAGTTCAATATTTCTTGGTAGCGTGATGAATTGTGCAAAGCAATATGTACACAAAAAGAAGAAACTGAAACAAAGTGAAATGGAAACTTTGGCAAACATTATTTGGAACGGAATTAAAAGCTAACAGAAATAATTACGCATGAATTGCAAACAATTGATACTGCTACTGGCAGTAATATTTACTACAACATTAAATGCACAAAACGCGAAAGCAGTTTTGCCTGATAATGCTACGCTGCAACAGTGTATAGATTTTGCATTGGAGAATAGACCGAATATAAAAATTGCTACAATAGACGAAGCAATAGGAGAGAAGGATATTGCTTCATCTTTAAGCGGTTGGTTTCCGCAGTTGAATCTTACTTCAAACTATATTCATAATATAAAAATTCCATCTGCCATTATTGGCGATCAGGTAATTTATATGGGAAAGAAAAATACTTCTGCCGTAACTTTCCAAGCCGACCAGCAGATTTTAAATCCACAGTTGATGCAAGCCGCGAAATCGGCAAAATTGATTCGTGCGCTTAACGCAAAGAATACTGAAAACAGTAAAATAAACACCGTTGTGGAAGTGAGCAAAGCTTATTACGATATTCTTACTTCAAATGAGCAACTACAAATAATTCAAACTAATATTCAAAGAAATGAAAAGCAATTTTCTGATGCGAAAGATAGATACAGTGTAGGTTTGGTTGATCAAACAGATTTTAAACGCGCTCAAATTGCGCTAAGCAATTCTAAAGCAGATTTTAAACGCACAAGCGAATTGTTGAAATTTAAGTACGCATATTTAAAAGAGCTGTTGGGCTTAAAGCAAGATGCAGCCGTGTCTTTAGCTTTAAATGAAAATGATTTAGAAACTCAAGTGTTATTAGAAAATGGAGAAAATGCAAATGCAGAAAATAGAGTAGAATATAAAATGCTTGAACTCCAAAAAGGAATACAAGCAATAAATACCAAGTTTGGAAAGGCTGCATTTATGCCACAATTATCAGCATACTTAAATTACGGTTGGGACTGGCGCGATGCTAAAATTGAAAACCTTTACAACAACGGTGTGCCGCGCTCTGTTTTCGGTTTAAACTTTAACTTCAATATTTTTGATGGCATAAAAAAGATAAACAACATCCGCAGTTCGCAGCTTATGGAAAAGCGGATTGATTTGGGAATGACTCAACTTAAAAACCAAATAAATAGCGAGTATCAGTTGGCTTTAGCTTCGTACAACGCAGGAATAAACGATTGGCAAGTAGCAAAAGAAAACATGCAAATGTCGAAAGATGTTTATGATATTATTAAACTTCAATACGATGAAGGAATAAAAACGTATCTAGATTTAATGAATGCAGATACCGATTTAAAAGCTTCACAAGTGAATTACTTAAACGCACTTTACTCAGTACTTTCTTCAAAGTTAGATGTACAAAAAGCGATGGGCACTATCACCACTTCTTCAAAAAAATAATCACCACTTTTTTCAAAATACAATATGAAATACATTCAATATTCATTCGCATTATTTTGCACAGTTGCATTGCTTTCTTCTTGTAGCCAATCAAAGGCTAAAGGCGGCATGTGGCAAACAGGTCCGGTTTCGGTAGAAATAGCGGAAGTGCAACAAGAATTAGTAAGTGCAACGATAAATTATCCAGGCACTATTGTTGCTTTAAACGAAACAGAACTTCGTGCAGAAGTAAACGGTTACATCACCAATATTTTTGTGGCTGATGGCGCAACAGTGAGCAAAGGGCAAAAACTTTATGAAATAGATAGAGTGCGCTACCAAGCTGCGCGAGACCAAGCAAAAGCAAGTTTAGAAATTGCACAATCCAATTTAGATAAAGTGCAAAGAGATTTGAATCGCTACACTGCATTAGATGCTAAGCAAGCTATTGCAAAACAAATTGTAGATTACGCTCGCACCGATTTTAATAATGCAAAAGCGCAAGTAGATGCTGCAAAAGCAAGTTTGGTAACTGCCGAAACTAACTTACAGCGCTCCGTAATTTACGCACCATATTCCGGCACTATTGGCATTTCGATGGTTAGAAATGGGGCATTGGTAAATGCCGGTTCTACACTTTTAAATATTATTTCTTCTACCGAGCCAATTGCTGTCGATATTATGGTGAATGAAAAAGATATTCAGCAGTTTAGTAAGTTTCAAAAAGATGGAAATGTTCAGAAAGATTCTATTCTCTCTATTCAATTACCTAACGGTGAAGTGTATAACTATTTTGGAAAAGTAACTGCAATAGACCGTGCCGTAAACCAAAACACAGGAACAATTATGGTGCGAATTGCTTTTGAAAATCCGAAAGGCGATTTGCGCGTTGGAATGAACGTGAATGTTGGCGTACTGAATAAAATTGCAACACCGCAAATTGTAATTCCTTACAAAGCTGTGATGGAACAATTAAATCAAACACTTGTTTACACAGTTTCTGATAGCAACACAGCCAAGCCACAGATGATAAAATTAGGTTTCAAATTAGGAGATAAAGTAGTGGTGGCTGAAGGATTAAAAGTAGGCGATAAAGTAATTACCGAAGGCATAATGGGATTAAAACCTAATGCTCCAATAACTACTGAAAAACCTACCCAAGCAACCAAATAATTTTGTTGAAAAACGTAACGCATAATATCTATAAATGATTTCAGAAATATTTATCAAACGCCCGATTACAGCAATGGTTATTTCCATTCTGTTAGTGGTAGTTGGCATTATATGTATTAAAATTTCGCCCATAAGCCAATATCCCGATATTACGCCACCAACTGTAACAGTAACCGCAACTTACACCGGTGCTGATGCCGTAACGGTGGAGCAAACGGTAACCACACTGCTGGAAAGCCAAATAAACGGAACTCCGGGAATGACATATATGTCTTCCAACAGTACTTCTGATGGTCGCTCTTCAATTACTGTAACTTTTGATGTAGGAACTGATATTGATATTGCTGCCTTAGATGTGCAAAACAGAGTTGGCATTGCAGAACCATCGCTACCCGAAGCCGTAAGAAGACTTGGTGTTACTACGCGAAAAGCCAATAACGATGTGCTGATGTTGGTTGGCTTGGTTTCTCCAAATGGAACTTACGACCAAAATTTCTTGGGAAACTATGTAAACTTATATGTGCGTGATGCTTTGCTTCGTGTGCAAGGTGTGGGAGATGTAACCTCATTTTCGCAACCGTTTAGTATGCGGGTTTGGTTAGATGTAAATAAAATGAACCAACTCAACATTTCTCCTGCTGAAGTAAACGCTGCAATAAGCGAACAAAATATAAGAATACCGGGAGGTTCAGTTGGTGCAAGTCCGCAATTTCATACTTCAGTATTTGAATATCCATTGTTATTAGATGGCGACCTCAATCAAGTAGAGCAGTTTCAAAGTATAATTGTGCGAGCCGGAGATGACGGTTCAATCGTTTATTTAAAAGATGTTGCGCGTATTGAGTTGGGTCAATTTTCTTATTCCACCACGAATAGAGCAAATGGTCAAGTTTCTTCTATGATGATGATAAACCAAATGCCGGGTGGCAATGCGGTACAAACAGCAGATGGAATTTACAAAGCTTTAGATGAATTAAAGAAAGATTTTCCGCACGATGTAGAATACATAGTAGCTTACGAAACAGTTTCGGTAGTAAAAGCTTCTATAAATGCGGTATTACATACACTTTTGGAAGCTTTGTTGCTGGTAACTTTAGTAGTGTTTCTTTTTTTACAAAGTTGGCGCGCTACTTTAATTCCGGTATTGGCAATTCCGGTTTCAATTATTGCAACTTTTATATTCTTTATTCTCTTCGATTTTTCAATAAACAACTTAACCATGCTGGCGTTTGTGTTGGCAATTGGTATAGTGGTTGATGATGCCATTGTGGTAGTAGAAGCCGTGCAAGAACACATTGATAGAGATGGCGTAGATGCGAAAGAGGCAACACGAAGAGCTATGAAAGAAATTACTGCTCCGGTTATTGCCATTGCCTTAATTTTAGCAGCGGTATTTATTCCTGTAGGCTTTGTTCCGGGAATGGTTGGGCGCTTGTATCAGCAGTTTGCCATTACAATTGCGGTGTCGGTGCTTATTTCCGCATTTGTAGCGCTGTCGCTCACTCCGGCTCTATGTTCTATCTTATTGCAGCCGAACAAAGTAAACGATAAAAGTACCGGAATTTCAGCTTGGTTTTACAAGTTCAATAAATGGTTTGAACGCACTACACATAAGTATAGCAAAGGAGTGGTGTGGAGCATTAAGCGCGCACCAATGTTGCTCATTATGTTGGTGTGTTTGTATGTGGGAACAGGCTTTTTGTTTCAGCATAAATCATCGGGCTTTATTCCAACTGAAGATGGTGGACAATTTTTAATGGGCGTGAATTTGCCTGAAGCTTCTTCTGCGGAAAGAACAAGTGAATTGATAAAACAAGTATCGGTTGAGTTGCGTAAGGAATTTCCGGAGATAAAAACGGTAACAGAAATTATTGGTTTGAATATTTTGAATCGTTCATTTAAATCAAGTGCAGGAACATTTTTTGTACAACTTTATCCGTGGGAACAAAGAACACGTACTTCGCAAGAAGTGGTTGATGCCATTAGTAAGAAATATGCCAATTCTAAAGAAGCTAAGTTTTTGGCAGTTACACCGCCTGCAATTCCGGGCTTAGGTGCTTCAGGTGGTTTTAGTATGCAGTTAATTGACTTAAAATCTGGAGATATTAAAAAATTTGAAGCTGTTGCCGGAAAGTTTTTAGCTGCCGTGAATCAACGTCCTGAAATTGGCATGGCATATACGCTCTTCAACAGCAAAACGCCAAACTATCAAATAACCTTAAACAGGGAATTGGCGAAGAAAATGAACGTGCCTATTAGCACAGTTTACAGTACGCTCTCTACCTACATGGGCAGCAGCTATGTAAACGATTTTATTCGGTACGGCAGAAGTTTTAGAGTGGTAACGCAAGCTGATACTACTTACCGTATGGGAATTGACGATTTGAATAAATTATATGTAAAGAGTAACAGTGGAGAATCAATTCCACTGAGTGCTTTGTTGCAATATAAAATAGTTGAAAATCCTTCTATTGTGAACCACCTTAATATTTTTAGGTCTATTGATATTGGTGGTGGCGCAGCACCCGGTTATAGTTCCGGTGATGCACTTAGAGCATTGGAAGAAGTAGCAGAACAAACACTACCGGAAGGTTACAAGTATGAATTTTCAGGTTTGTCGCTTCAAGAAAAATTATCGGGAAACACAACGGTGATAATCTTCTCTCTCAGTATTTTGTTTGTATTCTTGCTATTGGCAGCTTTGTATGAAAGTTGGTCTGTGCCATTTTCGATTTTGCTTTCTGTGCCGTTAGGTGCTTTTGGCGCTATTTTAACGCTCACACTTTTACCTAAAATTGATAACAATGTTTTCGCACAAATTGGCTTAATTGCAATTATTGGCTTGGCTGCTAAAAATGCTATTTTAATTGTTGAATTTGCCAAAGAGCGTGTTGATGCCGGCATGAAACTGATGGACGCAACTATTGAAGCGGTGGAACTTCGTTTGCGCCCGATTATTATGACTTCATTAGCTTTTATTTTAGGAATAGTGCCACTTTTAAATGCAACAGGAGCAGGTGCTTTATCGCGTCAAACCATTGGCTGGACAGTGTTTGGAGGTATGTTAGTTGCTACCGCCTTTGGTATTTTTATTGTGCCGGTATTGTTTGTAGTGATTACCAAATTCGCTTATGGCAAAAAGAAATTAAACGAACAGCAGAAGGATTAAGTTGAAACTTTTAATGGCAAATGCAACCAAAGATTGTTGCTTTTGGTCTTTAAAACAGATTTGGTCTTTATTGTTAAACAGTTAGGTTTTGGTTCGGTAGAAGAAATCTCTACCGAATTTTTTTTATTACAATGTGCTTCTAAATTTTTGCAATTGGAATTTCTTTTTCCTTCTGATAAACTAATAAAATAGTAAGCGAAACAACTGCGGCTATTGTAAGTAAAAGTGCTTCTTTCCATTCGTGGAAAATCAATTTGCCAAGCAGCATTAAAATGGCATACACAAATACAGTAGCGCTAATCCAACTTATGAGTAATCGGAAATTGTTGTAGTTGTTCTTGCCTGATTTGTTTAAAAGTCCCCAGAAGCCAGTTGGTTGCACACGCTCGTAAAATGTGCGCAAGGTAAGTTCTGCTTCAGGTTTGGTTACAAATGTGGCTATAATCCAAGCTACTGTGGTGAAGCCTACGGTAACAAAAAAACTATCGGGAAACTCTAATCCAATAATGCGCGCTGTGCCATAAGCAAAAAACGGTGCTGCGGTTGCCACAATTTCGCTCCATGCGTTTATGCGCCACCAATACCAACGTAGAATAAGCACCAATCCTAATCCTGCGCCACATTCAATCACAAAGCTCCAAGCATTTTCAATAGTTTTTAATTGTGTGGTAACTGCTAAGCCGAGAATCATGAGCACGATAGTTGCTATTCGCGAAGCAGAAACTAATTGTCTTTCTTCGGCAAGTGGAGCCATAAATCGTTTGTATAAATCGTTGATTAAATATCCTGCTCCCCAATTTAATTGCGTGGAGATTGTACTCATATAAGCAGCAAAAAATGCAGCTAAAAGCAATCCTTTTAAGCCAGGAGGAAGAAAATCGCGCATGGCAAGTACAAAGCCGAATTCTTTTTCGTTTGATGCTAATTGCGGATAAATTACCAATGCACTTAAACCTACTAATATCCAAGGCCAAGGACGGAGTGCGTAGTGTGCTACTTGAAAAAACATGGTAGCCCAAACGGCATCTTTTTCAGTTTTGCAACTCATCATTCTTTGTGCCACATAGCCACCGCCACCAGGTTCTGCGCCAGGATACCAACTGCTCCACCACTGCACACCAATTCGGGCAAAGAATGCGCCAAGCCCAATGGTTAAAACCGTTCCGGTATTTTCACTTTCACCCAAGCTGGGTAAAAAATTAAGGCTGCCTTGTGGCAATTGGGTCTTTAAATTTTCTATGCCGCCAACCTGTGGACTATTTACTACCAAAATAGCAAGCACAATGCAACCTGCCATAGCAATTAAAAACTGAATAGCATCAGTTACCGCTACGCCCATCAAGCCGCTTGCCGCAGAATAAATGGCAACAAATGCCATTGCCAAACCAACATATAAAAGCGATGAAAATTCAGAGATGTCAAACATGCCTTGTAAAATTTTCATCATGGCAAGGTTTACCCAGCCAATAATTATTACGTTCATAAATAAGCCTAAGTACACCGCTTTAAAACCGCGTAAGAAAGCTGCGGGTTTGCCGCCATAGCGCAATTCAATAAGCTCAGGCTCTGTGAGCACTCCGCTTCTTCGCCATAATTTGGCAAAGAAAAATGTTGTGAGCATGCCGCCAAGCAGCATATTCCACCAAAGCCAATTTCCTGAAATGCCGTTGTTACCAACTATTCCCGCAACTAACAGTGGCGTATCTGCCGCAAAGGTGGTTGCTACCATGCTGGAGCCTGCAACCCACCACGATAGTTTTCTTCCGCCTAAGAAAAATTCACTTAAACTTTTGCCCGCGTCTTTTGAAAATTTTAAACCAATTAAAATGGTGATTACAAAAAACAGCGCTACTACCGACCAGTCGAGAATTGTAAATTGCATATTGCTATTTATAATTTAAAAATGAAATTATTCTGAAACCTTGTAATACACTTTATCCACATTGGTTTTATGTTTTGATGAATAATTTACCACATTATTGCATAAAATATATTAGAGCATGAGCAATCAAGACCTTTTTTCTACTATGAAATTGAACTTAAAAAAGCCTTTGGTTTTTTTTGATATTGAAAGCACCGGAGTAGATGTGGCAAAGGATAGAATTATAGATTTATGTGTAATAAAAGTTTTTCCTGATGGAAAAGAAGAAACGCATAATTTTAGATTTAACCCTGGCATTCCGATACCGCACGAAGCAAGTGCCATTCACGGAATTTACGATGAAGATGTAATAACTGAGCCATTTTTTAAAGATAGAGCAACAGAAGTTTTTGATTTGCTAAACGATTCGGATTTAGCCGGATTCAACAGCAATAAATTTGATTTGCCGCTCTTGCTCGAAGAGTTTATTCGCGTAGGTTTAGCGTTTAGTATTGATAATAGAAGTTTGGTAGATATTCATAAAATTTATATGCAGTACGAAAAACGTAATCTTGAAAATGCGTATAGATTTTATTGTGGCAAAAAACTTGAAAATGCACATAGCGCAGAAGCTGATACACGTGCAACTTACGAAGTTTTGTTAGGACAACTTCAGCGATACAGCGATTTGCCGAATGATGTAATTGAACTACACCAAATTAGCAACGAAGAGCGTTTTATTGATAGCGGAAGAAGATTTGTTTATGAAAATGGTATTCCGGTTTTCAATTTTGGAAAGTATAAAGGTAGAGCTGTTTCGGAAGTGCTTAAACAAGATCCCGGTTATTACAATTGGATGATGAATGGTGATTTTGCCATGCACACTAAGCAGAAATTGAAAGAGCTAAAGCAGCAGGTGAAATAGAATTTAAAATCAAGAACTTATTGGCTGGCTGTGAGCCGATAATTATAGGCTATGAGTATAATAGCAGTTATAGGTTGAAGATAAAATTCAAAAGTTATTGAAATTTCTGACTAAGCAACTTCCTTAAAAAAGAAAAAGCATAGTAGATTTTGGTTGGCTACTTATGTTTTTTCAAAATAACTTAATATTTCTGCTATTTTCTTGAGCTGTGAAATTTGTAAGGAATAAAAAATTTCCTTTCCCTTTCGCTTGGTATAAACCACTCCCGCCTCGCGTAAAATACGCAATTGCTGTGAAGTAATTGATTGGTCTAAGTTGAGCACACTATAAATAGAATACACATTTACCGAATCATTCTCGTTAATAAAATTGAGAATTTTAAATCGGAGTGGATGTGCTAATGCTCTTAAAATAGAACTTGCAATTTTTAAATCTTCATCAAAACCAATAGAGTTATTGAATGATGCTGTGTGTACCATAAAATACCGTTTGCTTAGTGTAAATAAAAAAACTATTTATTACATTTCAAATGTATATAAACGTATATTTTATTTATTAAACTTAAAAAACGGTTTAGCTTTTGGCAAGTTCGGCTGCCAATCCTGCAAGTTCTGCAATTTTAGCTTTGTTTATTTTGTAGTAAACGAATTTTCCATCGCGCTCGGTTACTACTACATTAGCTTTTCTAAGAATGGCTAAATGCTGAGATGTTACTGATTGTTCTAAACGCAACTTTACATAAATTTCAGTTACAGTGATACGACCATTTTTCTCAATCAATTCAAGAATTTCTTTGCGCAGTTTGTGGTTCACGGCACGTAATGTAAGTACCGCTCTGCGTAAGATTTCGTAGCTCAATTTTATTGGTTCTGGTGAATTTGGGTCGGATAGTACTAAAACTTCTTTTGCTAATCTAACACTCATTATTTTAAATATTTAAGGCAGCAAATATAAGTTTTGGAGTAACAACTCAAAATACATTTTAAATCTTTTTAATATTTTTCACATGTACGTTAAAAATATTTTATATTTTGAATGGTTTAGATTTAGCGCTACGCTTATGCTATTGCACTAAATTTTAATCCAATTAGAATATCCAAAAATTCCTCTGCCATTTAAGAATGTATTTTCCAAAAATGAGATGAAGCGATATTTTAATTTCTCATGCTTCATTTTTGGGCGGTTAAGTAGGGTTAATGGATTGTCTAATTCATTTTTCCAATAGAATTTTTGCATAAACTCTTGCATCACTTTTGGGTGCGAATTTTTAAAAATCGGAATTTTGTTCATGTTTCCAAAATTAAAATTTGCCAAGCGCTTTGCGTGCATGGCAGCTGAGCCTTCAATGCCGTGATACACAGAATCTTGTTCTTTCTTTTTAGATTGCATCACTTCTGGTGGGCGCACCCAACCGTAATGATAAATGTGTGCTTCAATAGCTTTTACACGAAGTTTTTCTCCATTGGTTTTTCTAAAAGATTGTGCGTCTTTATAGGAAACTATTTCGGCATTATTTCGCACAATTCTTATTTCGTTTCTGTACCAACCATGAAATGGTAAATAGTGATTGTAATCGCCCCAAAAATGGTAGTAGTTGAAAAGCAATCCATCTATATTTTTTTGTGGTAAGAATTCATTGCAAGCGGCTTGTATTATTGGTAAATCTTTCTCATGAATTACCTCATCGGCTTGAATGTAGAAGCACCAATCGCCTGTGCATTGCTGCAAAGCAAAAGTAGTTTCTTCGGCAAAAATTTTGCCTTCCACAAACGAAGATTCACTCCAAACCCTATCAAAAATTTTCACTTTAGGTGAATTGAGTGATTCTATAATTTTGCGAGTGTTATCGCTGCTATCGCCAAGCGCCACAATAAATTCATCTACAATGGGTAAAAGCGAAGCAATACTTTCTTTTATAGGAAAGTAGTATTTCTCTGCATTGCGCACCATGGTGAAGCCGCTAATTTTCATGTGTTTAACGATTGAATTTTTAAGCGTCTGTTTGTAGCGGCAATATCGGTTTTACCTAATAATGCAGTGTGAATATTCACTTCATTTTCGTTGAGCTGAAATAGTTTACCTCCTGCTTCTTCCAAAATAATTTTGCCTGCATAAAAATCCCACGAAGATTGATTTACGGTTACTAAACCATCAATTCTGCCACAGGCAATTTGGCAAAGTTCTTGTGCACAAGAGCCGCCACCGCGAATGGAGCGCACTGCTTGTAAATTGGCTGTAGAGCTTGGTTTGTATTCTTCTGCACGTATGTAGCGATGCCCGAAATTGAAGATGGATTCCGAAAGTTTTTCTGTTTTAGAAACTGTAATTTCTTTTCTGTTTAAAAATGCTCCTAAGCCTAAAAAACCATGAAAAGTTTCGTTGTAAAAAGGATTATCTACTACTCCCAAAATAATGGAATTGCCTTTTATTAGCGCTACGGAAACTGAAAACGAAGGAATGCCACGTGCGAAATAACTGCTGCCATCAAGCGGATCTACCACCCAAATGTATTCGCTGTTTTCTTTGCTTTCTCCACTTTCTTCGCCTACAATTTTGTGTGATGGAAAAGTGTGTGCAATGGTTTCTTTAATATAATTTTCTGAAGCAATGTCTGCTTGTGTAACAATACTGTGAAACGATTCTTTTTCTATCTGCTTGTGCTGTTTGCCAAAACTTTGCATTAAAATTTGTCCGGCTTTTTGAGCCATTTGAATGGTAAAGTTGGTAAGGTATTCAGCAGAAGTTTTGTTCATTAGATTGGTTGGTTTTTGTGAAATATATTTATTCCATCAGCACAACGCATTTTGGCATCTAAAAGCAAATGAATGAAATGGGCATGAAGTGTTTCAACTAAACCATAAGAAAAAGATGGTACATAGAAATTAAAATCGCCTAAAGTGCGCAATTTGTTTTCTGGTGCAAAGCCGGAAAAAGTAACCACATAACAACCTTTTTCTTTTGCTGTATTTGCTGCATTTACAATGTTTGGCGAATTGCCTGAAGCGCTAATGGCAATAAGCAAATCACCACTTTCGGCAAATACTTCAATCGGTTTGGCAAACACTTCAGGGTACGAATAATCGTTTGCCACCGCTGTGAGCAAAGATGAGTCGTTGAATGCAATTGCTTTCACCTTTCCATTTTTCCAAAAATCTAAAGCCATGTGCGAAGTAATTCCCGCACTTCCACCATTGCCGACAAACATTATTTTCTTATTGTTTTGAGCCAATTGCTTAAATAGGACTACAATTTCTTCAACAGCGTTGCCGAGTTGAATTTTAGTAGAAGTTTTATCGCTCGCTTCAGTATTTTCAAGTGCTTGAATAAACTGTGTGTTATATTCTTGCACAAATTCTGTGATTTTCATTTCTGTTATTTTAAAAAGTGCGACACAAATTTGAGTAAATCTTTTTTGTAAACCGGATGTTCGTTTCCTAAAATATTTACAGCCAAAGTTCCCATACAATTTCCAATAAATCCGGCAGCTTCGGCAGGTATTCCCGCAAAGGCACAAAGCGAAGTAATTGAAAGCACAGCATCGCCTGCACCAACTGAATCTTTCACCGATGTGGCAAAAGCCGGTGTGTAGTGAAAATGATTATCGAAATAAATTACTGAACCTGCTGCACCAAGCGTAATTTGAATTTCTTGGCAATGTATAATTTCTTTCAGCTTTTTAATAAGCGTTTCCACACTTTCGTAGGCTTCACCAAATGGCAACCTAAGTTCTTTTTCATCAATAGAAATATAGTTGGCTCGCTTGTATTTAGTGATATAATTAAATCCAAAATTGTTTGAGTTTGTTTGTGCATTAATGGCTAAAAATTTGCCACTTTCTTCTAAGAACTTAATAATATTTGGGGTGATGAATCCATGTCCAAAATCGGCAATTAAAACAAAATCGTAAGCAGTAATTTCGCTCTTTAAATATTCAATTACTTCTTGCTCCAATTTTTTATCTATGAACTTGTCGTTCATAAAAGTTACTTCAAATAGTTTTAGGTTTAAGTAAGTATCTAAATAGCGTCTTTTAGTTGGTGTAGGGCCATCGTTTCGCAAAAAATACTTGCGTTCTATTTCAGCCGAAAGTTTACTATCAATAAAATCTTTTTGGGTGTTTTGTTCGCCCAAAAGCGTTACCAATTTTACATTTTTTGCATATTGCTGAATATGGTTTGCTATTGCCAAAGAACCGCCTGCATACGAAACGCCATTTCTGTAAATAGTAGAAATAGTGGGCGATTTAGATGATTTTCCAAGTGGAGTACAAGTGTGGTATTCATCAATAATGGTATCGCCAATTACCAATACTTTTTGGTTGTTAAGCGAATTGATAAAGCCGGTTATTTTTTCAACATCGTACTTTGTTTTTAATGTTTCCAAATATTTCTGTACACTATCATCTAACTGCGAAAAATGGGAATTTATTAACTTTGAAGATGACATAGTTTCATCGTCAGTAATAAACATTTTTCCGCCATTATCAATTACGGCTTGCTCTTCTAAACCAATGTTGCTGGTAACATCATTGTCGCGATTTTTGTAATCGGGACCTTTTACATAAAAACTTGGTTTTAAAAGATTGATAGTTTCTATTGCTGTTGGCCATTTGTTTATGGCAACATAGGCTACACATTCAAGAGCAGCAATAGTTTCTGCGCGAATTTGTTCATTAAAAACCGGTCTGCCGGGTCCTTTATTTACAAATTTATCTTGTGTAACGGTTACAATTAAAACATCTCCAACTTTTGATGCAGATTGGAAATGCTTAATGTGTCCCGGATGCATTAAATCGAAGCAGCCGTGGCAATGAGCAATCGTTTTGCCTTCCTTTTTTAATTGAGCTGATATTGATGCCAACTCTTCTAATGAAACTAATTTCCCCAAGGTTATTTATTTATGAATTGAAGTACAAATTTAATATAGTGCAATAATTTTGCTGCATAGATAGCTATTCTCACTCACTCCATACATTTTGTGTGTTGCAAAGGTGTGGTTATCGCGTAAAAAACTAATATTGCCGTATGAACAGAATACAGCTTGTAAGGTTGTTTCAAACAATTTCAAACACAAATATTTTTGGTACGGCAAAGAGCATGCGCTATCTCTCATATCTTTTGCTTAAAAAGCCAACAGGGAAAATAGTAGCAGAAACTATAAACGGGTTTTCGGTTTGGGTAGATCCTGCTTTTGATAAATCGGGCTTGGAGCACGATATTTATTTTTTAGGCACTTACGAAAAAGGCACTGTGAGTGTGATGGAGAATTTTTTGCAACCAACAGATAATTTTATTGATGTGGGCGCAAATATTGGCTTTGTTTCGCTTGCTGCTGCTAAGTTTTGCTCGCAAGGAAAAGTGTTTTCTTTTGAAGCCAACCCGGATACATTTAAAATTTTGGAAGAAAATATTCGGTTGAATAATTTTAAAAATATCCAGCCATATTCTATGGGTTTGGGTTCAGAAAAAAGTGTATTGAAAATATTTCCAAACACTTTAAAGAACAATCGCGGTGGTGCTTCAATGGTGCAAAGTGACTTGAATAAAGACGAAGTGGGAGTGGAGGTTGCTATTGATAAGCTCGACAATGTTTTAGATGGTAATACAACCATTTCTATGATGAAAATTGATGTAGAAGGTTTTGAAATGGAAGTGCTGAAAGGCGCAACAGCATTACTTTCGAGTAAAAATGCTCCGGCTTTAATTGTTGAATGTAGCGAAAGTAGAAATAACTTAAATTTTACTCCGGTTGAATTGTATAGATATTTGCTTGGTGTAAATAACTACAAAATTTTCAAGTTAGAATTGGGGAAAGAAAGGTTGTCGAAGTTGGTGGAAGTGAAAGGAGAATCGGACATTCCTTTTCACGATAATTTATTTTGCTTTTTGCCGCAACAAGTAAATCGTTTAAAGAAAATTCTAAAGTAGTGGAATTGCTTTTTATTAAGATTAAGAACGAACTTTTTAATCGAATTACTTCGGTAATAGATTTTTTATTTTTCTATTTAAAACTGCATAGTGTAAAGCCATATTCTTTTCCTGGTAACCAATTAGGAATTATTTATTTAGGCGAAAATTTGCCTCCGCGTATTGCAAGAATGTATAAGTGGTTGAAAAGAAAATATGCGATAAACGGAGTTCTTGTTTGTGCGCAAAACGGCTACAATAGCAAGTTTGTAGAAATGGAATTTGATAGTGTTTACTTGTTTAGAAATAAGTGGCATTTATATGGCATACTGCAAAAAATAAATGGAGCAAATCTTATCCATGCTTTTGGTCCCAAGTCGTATTATCCCGATATGGCACGGCAATTTATGCCGCTCACAAAATTTGTGTACGATATGCAAGATGTGTTGGGGATTTACTTTGGTTTAAACACTGATATTCGTTGGTTTCAAAAGGAATTTCCTCATGAAAAAAATTGCCTACAATTTGCCGATGGATTGGTATCGCATGGGTTAGAGCCAATTCCTGCTTACCGAGTTTATGGAATAAAGGAAAAGCGCAACCGTTTGTTTTTTCCATTGTTTTGCGATGATGATAGATTTTGTGATAATGTACATAAGCTATCCGATGGTTTTCATGTGGTGTATGCCGGTGAAATTCAAAATAGCAACAGAGATAAAAAGCAGTTTGGCAATATTCAGTTTGATGATTTAATTGATGAACTTTCGCACCAAAAAATTCATTTTCATGTTTATCCTTCACCTTCTACTAATCCATTGCTCTACAATCAATATTTAGAAGTTGCCAATACCAATCCATATTTTCACTTAGAAAAATCTGTAGCACAAAGTGAACTTTCTAAAGAATTATCAAAATATCATTACGGCATTATTCCTTTTTTTAAAAGCACTTCGGGGCAATCAAACGATAAATACAAGTATTCTACAGCACTAAAATTATTCAACTTTATCGAAGCTGGAATACCAACAATTTGTTCTGAAGATATTGAATTTCAAGCATGGATTTTGAAGAGAAATTACGCAGGATTTTCAATTTCTCAAGAAGATGTAAAAACTTTAGGCGCAAAATTAAACAGCATAGATTATACCGCAATTCAACGCAATTTAATTAGAAATAGACCTAGACTTTCTTTAGCAAACAATATACATTCACTCTATAAATTTTACAATAGAATATTACAATGAAAAAAGCAATTGTAACAGGTGGTTGCGGTTTTATAGGCAGCCACGCAGTAGAAAGACTTTTAAGCGAAGGTTATCAAGTAACAGTAATAGATAATCTTTCAACAGGAAGGTTAGAAAACTTGAGCCATTTAAAAGATAATGGCAATTTAAAAATTGTGGAAGCCGATATAAACGATATGGCAAACAATCTTCCATATTTTGAAAATGTAGATACAGTTTTTCACATAGCAGCATTGGCAGATATTGTACCTTCTATTGAGCATCCCGAAAGCTATTTCCGCTCAAATGTAGATGGTACTTTTGCTGTGCTGGAATGCGCTAGAAAAATGAATGTAAAGCGGCTGATTTATGCGGCATCTTCTTCGTGTTACGGCTTGCCAAGTGTGTTTCCTACACCAGAAGATACAGCAATAGATACGCAATATCCTTATGCACTCACAAAGTTTTTAGGCGAACGCTTATGCTTGCATTGGAGTAGAGTTTACAAAATGAATATTACTTCTATGCGTTTCTTTAATGTATATGGAACACGCTCCAGAACATCAGGAACTTATGGCGCAGTGTTTGGTGTTTTCTTAGCACAAAAATTAAATAGTAAACCATTTACCATAGTTGGAGATGGTACTCAAACACGCGATTTTACTTATGTTACAGATATTGTAGATGCTTGCTACACCGTTTCTTTGCGCGAAGATATTTCGGGAGAAGTTTTTAATGTAGGAAGTGGAAACACTTATTCTGTAAATCGTTTGGTTGAACTTTTGGAAGGAGAAAAAGTATATATTCCAAAGCGCCCAGGCGAACCTGATTGTACGTTTGCCGATATTACAAAAATTACAACCCAATTAGGCTGGAAGCCGAAAGTAACATTAGAAGATGGAGTGAAAAAAATATTAGCTAATATTGATTATTGGCGAAATGCTCCGGTTTGGGAACCAACTTCTATTGCTAAAGCTACCGAAGGTTGGTTTAAGTATTTAGGAAAGTAACTTGGTAGAGAAGTGCTTGTGCTACTTAATTTGAAGCTCCAGCAGCGTATGGCAATTCAGCCCAACTTCATCGCGTTGGCTTACTATTTTGAAACCTGCTTTATCAATCAATTTTTTAAAGATGTTGCTTTCGTACATTTGACTGTTGCCATTTGCCATTGTAGTGAAATAGAGCGAAACCATTTGAAGAATAAAGGAAGAGGTTTTAAATCGCTGCCTATCCCAAAAAGTTTCGTTAATAATTACTCTGGTTTCTTTATTGCTTGCCCTATGGCACTTTTGTAGTATTGAAATAATTTGCGCTTCATTAAAACAATCTAAAAACTGGCTCATCCATATTACCTCATAGCCTTTCGGAAGTTCAAAATCTTTGCTCAAAATGTTTCCGGGAAAATAATTTACCCTGACTGTAAATCCATTCTGTTCCACCTCTCTTTTTGCCATTTCTATTTGCCCTGGCAAATCAACTAATCCCATTTTAACATCGGTATTGTGGTTTAGGCATTGCAATGTCCAGCGGCCAGTGTTGCAGCCAATATCGAGTATGCTTTTGGGAGAATTTTTAAAAACATAATGCAATGCTTCGGTAAAAGTTTGGTCAGAATAATAATGATCGAATGCCAGCCAACTTTTAAGTGCTTGTTTTGGTAATTTAGGCAGGCCTTCATATACCGTATTCCATTCGCCAAAGTGCGAAAGCCCAACCGGTTTTTGTTCTTTAATTGAGGAATATAAACTTGGTGCTCCAACTGCACATAAGTCGCGCATAAAAGCATCGTTTACTAAAGTGGTGTTATCGTTTAGCAACATGTGCCCTATTTTGGAAACCCGATAGCGATTTTCTTTTCTATAAACCAACCCAATGCCCAAACCGGCTTCTAATAGCACTCGAAGTCCGTAATGCGATATTTCTACTTCATTTTCAATCTCTTCAATTGTAATGCCTTGTTCTCCTGCATCTTCAATTAAGTGTAGAATATTTTTATCTTTTAAAATTCGGTAAGTTTCCCAAATATAGGGAGCAAATACAATAAATTGGGAAAAGTCTTTTGCCTCTACGGCATGTATGCGGTCGTTATCAAAAGTGTAAGGAAATTCCCTCATCGGTAATCTTAATTGTGTGTTAAAAATATGGATAAAACGGGCGCAAGGTTAAGGCAATACAAGCTGATAGCAATATTCATTTTGCTCAAAACATACCAATAAGTAAGTTTTGGAAAATAGACCATTTGCACATAGAATATAAAAGATGTGCAAACCGAGTTTTGCCAAATTAAAAACAGTTGCTATTATTGTAAAAACTACAAGTTAGTATAATGAAAAGTGTGTTATTTCTTTCCCTTGCAATTGCAACTATTGGTTTCGCAAATACAGCCACAGCTCAAAGTTTAAGTCCTGTTGTAGTTGCCTCTGCGGGCGCAACAGCTTCAGTAGGCAATACTCAAATTAGCTACACAGTTGGAGAGTCGGTTATTCCTACGCTATACGCAGGCAATACTTATTTAACCCAAGGCTTTCAACAACCAAGTTGGATAGAAGTTGGAATTTCTGAAGTTGGCGTAGAAGGCATTAAGGTATTCCCAAATCCTACTGCGGAAGTGGTAACGATTGAAACAGGAAACCACAAATATAATGTAGCGCTATACGATATGTTAGGGCAAATAGTTATTGAATCATCAGAAATAAAAGGTTCCGCCCAATTAGATTTATCAACATTAGCACCTGCTACTTATGCGTTAGTGCTAAAAAATAAGTTTAAGAGCCACAGCATTTCGTTGGTAAAAACTAATTAAGCTATTTTATTAGTTTAAAAACAGCCAAGCATACTTTGTGTGTTTGGCTGTTTTTGTTTTTTAAATTTCCACAAAAAGAAAGGGTTTAAAGCTAAAGCACTAAGAAGGCATCTTAAAATCTTTAATATTGCTTGAAAATAAACAAACGATATGAGTGGATTTTATACAGTGCCTACACCCAAAAATGAGCTGGTGAAAAACTATGCACCTGAAAGTGCAGAGCGCAAGAGTTTGCAGAAAAAATTGGCAGAACTAAAAGCAGAATTTAGAGATATTCCGATGGTGATAAATGGGAAAGATGTTTTCACCGATAATAAAATTAAAATTCATCCACCACACGAGCGCAAACATGTTTTGGGAACTTTTTCGCGCGCAAATGGCGAACATGTAAAGCGTGCGATAAATGCAGCATTACAAGCAAAGCCGCAGTGGGAAAGTCTAAACTGGGAGCAACGCGCTTCTATCTTTTTAAAAGCTGCAGAACTAATTGCCGGACCTTATCGCGATGAATTAAATGCTGCAACCATGCTTGGGCAAAGTAAAAATGCTTATCAAGCCGAAATTGATTCTGCTTGTGAATTGATAGATTTTTTGCGTTTCAACGTACATTACATGAGCCAAATTTATGCCATGCAACCCGAAAGTGCTGCTGGAATTTGGAACCGCTTGGAATGGCGACCGCTCGAAGGTTTTGTGTTTGCGCTCACACCATTTAATTTTACGGCTATTGCAGGAAATTTGCCTTCGTGCTGTGCTTTAATGGGCAATGTGGTAGTTTGGAAACCAAGTGATGACCAAATTTATTCAGCACATGTGATTATGAAAATTTTTAGAGCTGCAGGTTTGCCCGATGGCGTTATCAATTTAATTTTCCCTGATGGACCGGAAGCAGGAGATATAGTTTTTAAACATCCCGATTTTTCGGGCATTCATTTTACTGGTTCTACATCTGTGTTTAGAACTATTTGGAAAGAAATTGGCGATAATATTAGCAACTACAAAACCTATCCGCGAATCGTAGGAGAAACAGGCGGCAAAGATTTTATTTTGGCGCATCCGAGTGCTGATGCTCAAACCGTTGCAACAGCTATTTCACGCGGTGCTTTTGAATATCAAGGGCAAAAATGTTCTGCTGCTTCAAGAGCTTATATTCCATCAAATTTATGGGAAAGTGTGAGAGCAAAAGTGTTGCAAGATTTAAGCACTTTTAAAATGGGAAGCACCGAAGATTTTGGAAATTTCATCAATGCGGTAATCAATGAAAAAAGTTTCAATAGAATTTCACATTATCTTGAAGAAGCAAAGAAAAGTGTAGATGCAGAAATAATAGCAGGTGGCAAGTGTGATAACACAAACGGCTGGTTTGTGGAGCCAACTATTATTGTTACTCGAAATGCTAAGTACACAACCATGTGCGAAGAGATTTTTGGACCTGTGCTTACCATTTATGTTTATCCGGAAAATGAATTTGAAAAAACAGTAGAGTTGGTAAATGGCACTTCAATGTATGCGCTTACCGGTTCTATAGTTTCTCAAGATAGATACGCCATAGATTATGCCGCCCAACATTTAAAAAATGCTGCCGGAAATTTTTATATAAACGATAAGCCAACCGGAGCAGTTGTGGGGCAGCAACCATTTGGTGGAAGCCGCGCTTCGGGGACAAACGACAAAGCAGGAAGCCTGATAAATTTAATGCGTTGGGTTTCTCCTCGCACCATTAAAGAAACCTTTGTGCCTGCTACAGATTATCGCTATCCATTTTTAGAAAAATAAATTTCACACGACAAACAACTATAACTGAATGAAAAATTTTATTGAAGAATTGAAATGGCGGAACATGCTGCACGACATGATTCCGGGCACAGAAGAATTATTGAACAAGCAAAGTGTGAAAGGCTATATTGGTTTTGACCCAACTGCCGATTCTTTGGGAATTGGTAATATGGTTCAAGTAATGACGTTGCTGCATTACCAACAGTGTGGACATCAACCTGTGGCGCTGGTAGGTGGCGCAACCGGAATGATTGGCGACCCAACCGGCAAAAGTGAAGAGCGTAATTTGCTTTCTGAAGATATTTTAATTCACAATTTGGAGTGCCAAAAAAAGCAGCTTGAAAAATTTCTTGATTTCTCTGGAAGCAATGCTGCGTCTATTGTGAACAACTACGATTGGTTTAAAGAAATTAGTTTCTTGGAATTTATTCGCGATGCAGGAAAGTATGTTACCGTGAATTATATGCTTGCAAAAGATAGCGTGCAAAAACGTTTGGAAAATGGAATGACTTTCACAGAATTTTCATACCAATTAGTGCAAGGTTTCGATTTCTATTGGCTTTGGAAAAACAAAGGCATACAACTACAAATGGGAGGTAGCGACCAGTGGGGAAATATTGTTACCGGAACTGAACTAATTCGCAAAAAAGCCGGAGGAGAAGCCTTTGCACTTACCACAAAACTTTTAATGAAAGCTGATGGAACAAAATTCGGGAAAAGCGAAAGTGGAAATGTGTGGTTAGATGCTGCTAAAACTTCACCCTATAAATTTTACCAATTCTTTTTGAATGTGGCAGATGACGATGCTCCAAAAGTGTTTCGCATATTTTCGCTTTCAGAAAAAGAAGAAATTGAAGCCATAGAAAAAGAGCATCAAACCGCACCGCACTTACGCTTAATTCAAAAAAGAATGGCAGAAGAAATTGTGATGCGTGTTCACGGAAATGAAGCATTAGAAAAGGCAAAAGAAGCAACCGAAATTCTATTTGGAAAATCTACAACCGAAGCATTGCAACAACTTAGCGAGCGCGATATTTTAGAGGTTTTTGAAGGTGTGCCAACATTTGAAATTTCCAAAGATACGCTTAGCGGAAGCGATTGGGTAAGCGTTTTGGGTGAACATACAAAAGTATTTGCATCAAAAGGCGAAGCGCGCAGAAGTTTGC
This sequence comes from Bacteroidetes bacterium 37-13, assembly GCA_001897535.1. Lineage (GTDB taxonomy): Bacteria > Bacteroidota > Bacteroidia > Chitinophagales > LD1 > UBA7692. Next base: position 99,383 of record MKTC01000007.1, read on the forward strand.
AAGAAAACGCAGTGAGCGTAAATAAAGAAAAGGTAACACTTACAGATGCAGTTGATGTTAATCGGCTATTAAATGGCAAATATTTTGTGGTTCAAAAAGGGAAGAAAAATTACTTCTTGTTGAAAGTTACTGCTTAGTTAAAAAGTAGAATGTTTTTTTAGAAAAACATACATTTGTTGAAATGTTGTTTTATGTTTTTATCACTTAATTTTCAAGCAGTTCCTGTTGAGAAAGAACCTGTGGTGTATGCCATTCCGTTTTTTCTATTGCTTATCGGTATAGAGCTTTATGTAAATTGGAAAGAACAGCGCAATCTTTACAATACAGGAGAAGCCGTGAGCAGCATTGCGATGGGATTGGGTTCGCTGGTGGTAAATATTTTAATGAAAGCACTTGCGTTTGCATTTTACACTTGGCTTTTTCAGTTTCGTTTATTCGATATTGGTTGGCATTGGTGGAGTTGGGTGCTAATTCTTTTTGCCGATGATTTTACTTTTTATTGGCATCACCGTTTGAGTCATGAAATTAGAATTTTGTGGGCTGCTCATATTCAACACCATTCTTCGCAATCGCTGAATTTTGCCACTGCATTGCGCCAAAGCTGGACAGAACTGATTTACAAGTATGTTTGGTGGTTTTGGTTGCCACTGCTTGGTTTTGATCCGCTGATGATTTTAATGATGATGAGCGTTTCGCTTATCTATCAATTTTGGCCGCATACAGAACTCATTAAAACTTTTCCGCGCTGGGTAGAATATATCTTTAATACACCTTCGCATCATAGAGTTCACCATGCAAGTAATATCAATTATTTAGATAAAAACTATGCCGGAATTTTAATTATTTGGGATAGAATGTTTAGCAGTTTTAGAAAGGAAAAAGAGAAACCAATTTATGGAATCACAACCAATATTAATTCGGTAAACCCACTGGTTATTGTTTCGCACGAATACAAAAATATTTGGAACGATATGCAACACGCTACAAAATGGAGCGATAAAATAAAGTACTTAATTATGTCTCCGGGTTGGAGTCATAATGGGAAAGATTTACGCGCCAAAACACTTCAAAAAGAATTGTAGTAACTAACTAATTCAAAACTGCTATTCTGCAAATTTTAGAATATTGCGCATGGTTTATTTTCAACAAATAAATTCCGGCAGTTAAATCGTTTACGGCTATTTTTTCAACGGAACTGTTTATCGTTTCTTCCTTCACTATTTCACCATTCAAGTTAAGCAATTGAATGTTTGCGGCTAAAGGCAAGTTTTCCAATGCAATAAAATCTGAAGCAGGATTTGGGAATACTTTTACTTGTTGGAAATAATTTTCAGCAATTGCAGAAGGCTCTAAATCATCTTCGCGAATGGTGAGTGTGAAACCTCTAATATTTAATTGTGCTCCGTTTGTTGGGTTAGAAAGTGTAAAGTTAGCTTCGCGCGTAGTGCCAATTACAGTATCATTAAATATAACAACCGGAATTAGAATAGTATCGCGTGTGTTTGCAGAAACGGTAACTACAGTATCGCGGAAAGAAAAATCTTTTCCATTTATGGCACTTCCTGCATCTAAAGTTACATTTACTGAAGTTGCGCTATCGGAATAACCGTTTGTTGCCACTCTTAAATATACAGTGGTATCGTGTTCAACCACTGTTCTTCCTGCGCCAATAAATGATATTTGGAAGGAATCGTCATTTAACACATAAACGGTTAAAGCAGAATCGGCTGAAACAAATGAATTATTAGAAAGAGAAGTAAACTTAAATGAAATCTTCTTACCCGGATCGTAATCGGCATGGTCAAAAATATCGAAAGAGAAAGTATCGCGCTGCAAACCGGGAGGTACAACAACCGGTATATTACTAAAGAAATAATCCACAACAGAAGTCATATTAGTTTCTGCTTGGTTTAAAACAATATATGCTCTAAATGTATCTACTGTAGTGTTGTTGCACTCAATATAAATATAGCCTTTGGGCGAAGTTTCTATAATAGTATCTATGCTTTTGCCAAAGCGCAAATAGTCTTGGGATTGTGCCGGAGAAAAAAAGCTAAGCCATAAAATGGAAACAAACAATACTCTTTTAAACATTTTGTAAATGTGCAATTTTATTGCAATGATGCAAATTTTCGGTGAGTCTTGGCCGAACTATTGGAGTAATATTTGCTTTAATACAAACTGTTGTTCTAAAAAATAAGTAATGAATTTATTCTCAACTTTAGTCTAAAACTGTTGGTACTGCTTGAGTATAGAGATTGGAGTTTAATTCGTAAAAAATGATTTGGTATAAAAATGAAACATTTAGACCGCTCGTTCCGTAATAAAGACCAGTTGTTCTTATTTAAAAAATATTGCGAAATGAACTTTGTAAAAAACCTCCCAAACACAGAGTTAAAGAAAAAGCTGAACTTGCTTAAACAGTTCATCATAATTTTCTTTTTCTCATTTGCTTCTTTAAAAGGAAGCAGCCAAACAAGTTACACATGGAAAACTACTGCAGCCAACAGTAGTTGGAATGATATTGCCAACTGGACACCGAGTGGAGTGCCGGTTTCTGGCGATAATGTGGTTATTGTAAATTCAACAAACATTCCGGTATATGATGGAACTGCATTAAATAATTTCACACTTACTTCCGGCAATATTGATTTAGGCAGCAATGAGCTTACCATAAACGGAATTGCCACTTTTACCAATGGTATTGTTACCAATGGAAATATAAAAGCGCAAGGAAGTTCTACGGTTTTCTCAAATGGTACTTTTAATTGTAAGGTAAGCTCAATTACTTCAAATGTGAGCATTAATGGAGGAATATTTAATGATAGTGTTGCAATTACCAAAACAGGCACTACCGATCAAAATATGAATGGAAATGCAGTATTTAATGCACCATTAAATTTAAGAATAACCAATACAGGGCGTATGTTATTTGCCGGTAATATGGTTTTTAATGGTGTTACATCTATTTACAATGCCGGATTAGATAATTTTATTTTAGAAAATAGTGCTGCAAACGCATACAATAATGATTTGTATTTAACCATTGCAGGAAACAATGCAGGTGATATTCGTTTAGGTGTAGGAGCTGATGTTGAATTTAAAGGCGATGTGTATGTAAATAGTGAAAACGGAACAGGAGATATTTATTTTGCACAAGGAGCAACACGCCAAGCTACTTTGGCAGCAGGTAAAAAAATAATTGTGGGTAGTAGTGGTTTTAATAGAGGAACTTTATGGTTACAAAGAGTTACACAAGTAGGAAGCACTGCACAAAATATATCACTTACAGGAACTGCCGTTTTACGTGTTGGACCTGCAACAACATTTAATGGAAAAATAAATTTTGAAGCACCACAAATGTGCTTAGATGGCGTAACAGCCAATGATTCTGCCTTTATTTCAAAAACAGGAAGTACTAATAATAGTGGCATAGGTGGGAATACATTTAACAGCTATGTATCAATTAGCAATAAAGCAAGTTCAAATGGGTATCTAAGAACAAACGCAGGTAACACTTTTAATGGAGTATTAGAATTAAACAATGCATCGGTTGGTGATATAATTTTGGGTGTAAGTCCAGGTGCTGGGAGTACATATAATGGAGATGTAATTCTCAATAAAACAGGGAATGGTACTATTTATATGGCGTATGCAGGCAATAACACATTTGCCGGAAATATTGAAGTAAGCAATATAACAAATGTAGGTGGAGTTTATTTTTGTTATACCGGCCCTGCTACAGCAACATTGGCTGCCGGAAAGCAAATTAAAATTGGCACAGCAGGTTTTAGCGGAGGCATATTATCGTTAGCAAGAGTTACACAAGTAGGAAGCGCTGCACAAAATTTAGCACTTACCGGGGTGGCATCTTTGCGTATTGGACCAGCAACAACATTTAATGGAAAAATAAATTTTGAAGCACCAAGAATGTATTTGGATGGAGTAGTATGCAACGATTCTGCGGTTGTTTCAAAAATAGGTGCAAGTAACGATGTGGGGTTGGGTAATAATATATTTAATGGCTTTGTCTCCATTGTAAATGCCGCTACTTCAACAGGGTATTTAAGAACAAACGCAGGTAATACTTTTAATGGAGTATTAGAATTAAATAATGCGTCTAATGGTGATATTTTATTAGGGCAAGTTACCGGCTATGGCAGTGTATATAATGGGAAAGTATATGTAACCAAATCAGGAACAGGATATGTTTATTTAGCATACACCGGAAGTAATTCGTTTAATGAAGATATTGAAGTAAGCAGTACTTCAACAGTTGGAGGAATATATTTTGGTTACTTAACAAGCGCATCGGCAACTTTAGCTATGGGCAAAACAATAAAAGTAGGAGCAGGAGGTTTTGTTGGAGGAATTTTATCATTGGCAAGAATTACGCAATTAGGAAGTACACCACAAAGTTTGTTGCTTACCGGAAATTCAAGTATAGTACTTGGTCCTTCTACAATTTTTAATGGAAAAATAGATTTTAATGCCCCTCAAGTACTTTTAAGTGGAATTACTGCTAATGACTCTGCGTATATTACAAAATCAGGTTCTGGCAATAATACTGGAGTTGGCGGCAATACATTTAATAGCCATACTTCAATATTAAATGCGGCAACATCGAATGGTTTTTTAAGAACCACAGCCGGCAATACTTTTAATGGGGTATTAGAGCTTACAAATGCCTCAAGTAATGAAATTTTATTTGGACTTTCATCTGGCAGCACCTACAATGGAGATGTGTATTTATCCAAAACAGGCACAGGAAACCTTAGAATGTGTTATAGTGGAACTAATACGTTTAATGGCGATATTGAGTTAAATAGCACCAGTGCAACAGGTGGAATTACTTTCTGCGAACAGGTAAGTGCAAGCGCTACATTGGCTTCTGGAAAGCGGTTTGTTGCGGGAGCAGTAACCAATGGACTTATTACTATTCAACGTTTTACCCAAATAGGTTCTACCCGGCAAGATTTTAATTTTTCCGGAAATGCCTCATTGTTATTTGGCACAGCCAACAACTTTGATGCTGATGTAAATGTATCATTAGCAGGAGTTGGCACATTAACTGTGTCGGCTGGTAATTTGTTTAACGCCAATACTAATTTTAGTGCACCTCAATTACTTTTAAACGGTGCAACTTTCGTAGGTTCAAGCAATATTTACAAAACAGGAGCTACAACCAATAACTCGTTGGGCGGAAATAAGTTTTTGAGCACTACTTCTATTACAAACAATGGTACTGGAAGTATAATTATGGGAACTTCTAACGCAGATACTTTTGCACAAAAAACTGTTCTTACCAATACCAATGCGGCAACTATTCAAATTGCCAATTCGCATACCGGCAAAACAACATATTTTGGTGATACGCTTATTGTAGATAATACTTCAAATATAAATACCGGTTACCCTGGAGTTCGCTTCACAGAAGGCAATAATACTTACTGTTACTTTAATGGTGTGGTAATTGCCACAAACAGTGGAACAGGAGCAAATAACTTAATCAGATTTCAAAATGGAACAGGCGAAACGGTGTTTAATCGTAGAACTTATTTTAATAATAATTCATCAGGAGCTGCTTCAGCAATTCGCGTAAGCTATAACGGGAATACAATATTTAATGACAATGCATATTGTACTGCTACCGATGGATATGGTGTGAGCTTTGGATACAATAACGGTACTTCTGTTTTTGCTCCAACATATAAAATCATAATTGGAGATGCAGGGTTTAATGCTACTTCTCTCCAAATAAATAGAGTTACTCAATCAGGAAGAAGAACTCCGATTACATTAGAATTAAGTGGAAGTGCTTTATTGAATATTGCCAATTCTACCTTTGGTGAAGAAACAGACTTTATTGCTCCCCAAATTTCTTTTGTAAATAACACATTTGATAACGTTGCCAGAATTACTAAAACCGGAGCAGTAAATAATTCTAATGGCGGCAATACTTTTAATGATAGCGTAAGGATTACAAATGCTTCGAGCGCAAACTTGTATTTCTCAAATGGAAATGCCGATACATATAATGGTGATGCAACTTTTGTGAGAACAGGAAGCGGTACTTTCGATCCTGTTTACAATCGCGAAGTAGAATTTAAAAAGAATATTGCGGTGGAAGGATCTGCTAATATTGTATTCAATTCAACTGTAACCGGTATTGTAAAACTTAGTGGCGATAGCGTTCAGGAGATTTTGAGCAACAGCACACAAAAGGCGTATATTAGAAACCTTAAAGTAGATAAAAATACTGCATATCCTGTTGTGCTTAGCACTCCGGTAGATATATCTTCTAATGGAACATTAACTTTAAGTAGAGGAATTGTGAAAACTGATACCACAAACATTCTTACACTTTTAAATAATGCAAGCGCAAACATGGGAAGTGCAAATGCATTTGTTGATGGGTTATTGAATTATCAAATGACGGCTGCTACAACTAGAACGCTCAACTTTCCAATTGGAAGTGGGAGTGATTATCATCCACTTTCATTAACAGTTAGGCACAATGCAGCAACAAACTATACTTATTCTGCCCAGTTGAAAAACGAATCTGCCAGAGACTTAGGTAGAACACTTTCTGATAGCATTGATAGAGTTTCAAACCTACGTTACTGGACTATTGAACGTTTGCTTACTGCTACCAAAGCAAAGTCTAATGCAAACTTAGTAGGCAACCAAGCCATAACACTGTATTACGACCTTACCGATGTAGTGGAAGATGCGCCTAATTTGCGTATAGTAAAAAATACTTCTGCCAGCCCAAATAAATGGATAAGTATTGGCGGTAGCGGCTCTGCAAATGGTACGGGATTTATTACTTCAACTTCTACTCCATCTGCATTTAATTCTTTCAGCGATTTCACTTTTGGAAATTTAGAGGGTGGAGGAAATCCGCTACCGGTTACCTTAGTAAGCTTAACAGCAACTGCTAAAACTAATGAAATTGAAGTGGCATGGGAAACAGCTACAGAACTAAACAACAAAGGATTTTCAATTCAACGCAGCACCGATGGTAGAAATTTCCAAGTAATTGGTTGGGTTGATGGCAATGGCACAACTTCGCAAGCAATCCAATATACTTACAGCGATGTAAATGTGCAACCAAACACAATATACTACTATCGCTTAAAACAAATTGATTACGATGAACATACCGAACTTACCAAAGTAGTAAGTGCTGTAATTCAAAATACTTCTACACCTACAGTTGTTTGGGGAACTATTTCACCGAATGCTAATGCAAGTGCAAATTTAATCTTGAACTTAGCAAACGAAGGTGTAGTTATTGCAAAAACATTTAGCCTAAGCGGAGCGCTTATTTCTTCCACAGAGTATAATGCTTCTAAAGGCTTAAATCAAATAGAAATGAATTTTGAACAAATACTTGCTCAAGGAATGTATATCACCGAAGTAAGTATTAACAATGAAACCAAAAAGATAAAATGGTTTTACAATAAATAAACCAAATTTTCCATAGTTGAAGGTGGTTCAACTTAGAAACTCTTCCAAGTCTATTTCGGTAGCAGGAAGAGTTTTCACATTTAAGGTGTTCTTAATTAAGTATAAGAATTTATCTACTAACAATAAAGGTTCATAAAATTGAAAACACTTCTTTGGCTTTCACAAAAAGCTATTCCAACTTTGCAGGGTGAAAGATTTGTTTAAAAATAGGCGTTTATTCTTCCAAATTGCTTTTGTGCTTATTGCATTGGCTTTTGTGCTGCGCTTGTTTTATGTGCAAGTGGTTGATACAAAATATGTTTCGCTCGCAAGAAATAATGCAATAAAAGCTTTAGATGTTTACCCAACACGAGGATTCGTTTACGATAGAAACGGAGAATTAATCGTTTACAACGAAGCTATTTACGATTTAATGGTAATTCCGCGCCAAGCTAAGAATGTTGATAGCGTTAAGCTCTGTGAGTTACTCGGTATTCCTTTAGAACGCTATACCGAACGTTGGGAAGAATTAAAAGACAAGAAAAAGAATAGAGGATATTCTACCTACAAAGCACAAACTTTTTGGAAACAAGTTTCACAAAAAGATTATTCACGCTTACAGGAATTTCTCTACCTTTTTCCTGGATTTTATGGGCAAGTAAGAACCATAAGACACTATCCGCACAGAGTAGCAGCAACTATTTTAGGCGATGTAGGCGAGGTGGACGATAAAACTATTGATGCTTCAGAAGGTTACTACAAACCGGGCGATTACGTTGGCAAAAGTGGTATTGAAAAAGTATATGAAAAGGAGTTAGGAGGAAGGCGTGGAAAACGTTTGGTTTTTGTTGATGTTCACAACCGCGAACAAGGAAGTTTTGGCGATGGAGAATTTGATACACTGGCAATTTCTGGTAGCAATGTTGAAACTACTTTAAATATTGCTTTGCAAGAATATGGCGAAGCACTTATGCGCAATAAAAAAGGAAGTATTGTTGCTATCGAACCTTCTACCGGAGAAATATTAGCCTTAGTTAGCAGTCCGGGTTACGACCCAAATTTGCTTTGCGGTGCAGTGCGCGGTGAAAATTTTAAGAAGCTCACAAAAGATACTTTGCTGCCGCTTTATTCGCGCCCAACTTTGGCTACTTATCCGCCAGGCTCAACATTTAAAACACTTGTGGCACTTATTGCTTTGCAAGAAGGTGTACAAGATGAAAATTATGGATACGTGTGTAGCGGCATGTATTTTTTTGCAGGCTTAGCACTTAAATGCTCGCACCATCACCCACCAATAGCAAATGTAATACAAGGGCTTCAGCAATCGTGTAACCCATATTTTTGGCAAACTTTCCGAAATACTATTGAGAATCCTAACTATAAAAAAATCCAAGATATTTATGGCAAATGGGTGGAATATTGCAATAGCTTTGGATTGGGTGTAAAAACCGGTATAGACCTGCCAAGTGAAGTTAGGGGGAACATACCTTCGGTAAAATATTTCAATAAACTTTATGGTGAAAAAGGTTGGCGCTCTTCTACCATTATTTCACTTGGAATAGGGCAGGGGGAAATATTAGTTACACCATTACAAATGGCAAACCTTTATGCAGCCGTTGCCAATAAAGGCTACTGGTTTACACCGCACATTGTAAAAAAAATTACCAATCCGGTAACCGGAAAAAACGAACTAAAGCCATTTGAAAAACACATCACGAAAATAGCACCAGAGAAATTTACTTATGTAAACGAAGGGCTTTTTTCGGTGGTGGAAGCAGGAACTGCGCGCAGTGCAAGAATTGAAGGAATTACCATGTGCGGCAAAACAGGAACAGCACAAAATCCACATGGAGACGACCACAGTATGTTTGCAGGCTATGCACCGAAAGATAATCCTAAAATTGCCATTGCTGTGATTGTAGAAAATGGAGGATTTGGTTCCACTTATGCCGCTCCAATTGCAAGTTTAATGGTGGAAAAATATTTGAATGATACAATTCAAACTAAGCGCCTTCCAATAGAGAAAAGAATTATGGAAGCTAATTTGCTTCGCAAGTATGGCATTGTAGATACAGCTTCTGCTTCAAATACTTTTTTTGCTAAAGACTAATGAATATAAGTTGCCGCGCAATAGTTCTTCACACCACTAAATATGCAGAAAGCAGCATAGTTGCCAAACTGTTTACTGAGCAACTGGGCGTTGTAACATACATGATAAACGGTGTTCGAAGCAGTAGGAGTAAAAATAGAGCTGCATACTTTCAACCGGCAACTATTTTAGAAATTCAAGCTACACAGCGTGAAAACAAAACGTTGCAACGGCTCACTGATTTTAAACTCTTTTATACTTACGAAAATATCCCTTTTGAGATAAGAAAAATGGCTGTTGCACAGCTAATTATTGAAACACTCAATCGTTCGGTTACATCGCAGGATTTTAGTCCTGAATTATTTGAGTTTTCAATAAGTAGTTTCTTGCATATTGATAAAGCAGTATCGCTAAATCCGGATTTTCATTTAATTTATCTACTAAAATTATCTGCCATTCTTGGTTTTAAACCAAACGGAAATTGCAGTGCCGAAACACCAACTTTTAATTTGCTTGAAGGTTGTTTTGTTGCAGGAAATTTTCTGAGTAATGATTGTATCAATTCTCCATATAGCAATTTTATTTCATCACTAAACGAGTTAGATATAACTTCTATAGAAACAGTTTTACCAAATGGAAAAGCACGAAATGTTGTGTTGCAGTACTTGCTCAATTATTTCCGTATTCACGTGCCGGAGTTTGGTGTTTTAAAATCTCCGGAAGTTTTAAAATCTGTGTTTGAGTAAAAAATAGTTGCTTACTTCAAAATACAAAATGAACCATTTATTTTTTGGGAAGTAATGCAGGTGCTAATATTTACGCCTTTAGGAGTATCAATTCCATCTTGCAAATACAAGTATTTAATATTGTGTTCATTGATGAAACTAATTAAGCCTTCGCCTTCTATAACGCTTTTATTTACAGGAAAAATATGCTTGTAATATAAGGTGTCTGATGGTCTTATTTGCTCTTTTATTTTGAAGTACAATTCAGGATTTCCAATTGAAAATATAACGTCTTTATTGGTGTATTGAGCCAAAAGCATTAAGTTATTGCGGAGCTGCCAACACCAACCAAACGAAATTGAAGAATAGGAAGTTTCATTTAGTAAGACTAAAATAGGCGTTGGATTTTTATCTAATCTGTTTGCTATTTGCACAAAAACATCATTACTTCCATGAGTATCATTCACAGATTTTTTTCTAATAGTTTCATTTATATTGTAACCAACAACCAATAGAAAAATAAACAAGGAAATGTATTTTGTAATTGCTGAAAGTGATTTATCAGATAGTAAAACTGTTAATCCAATAAAGGCAGCTAAGTTCAATACAATGAATGGATTAGATAAGAATTGAGTGGCGTTCTGAACTTCGTATAAGAAAGCAGTTGTACTCGCTCCGGAAACAATAATACAGCAGAAAAGAAGCGCTAGATTTCTATGTTTTTTTACAAAGAAAAAAATAGGAATAATAAAGGGTAAATAGAAAACTAAAACTCTTAATAAATAATATGCTAAGGTTATTGTGAACAGTTTTAAATCTCTAATACCGAGATTTCCGCTTATTAGTTTTGTCCAATTGGTGCTGCTATTAAGAACTTCGTTGGAGTATTCTGTTTTATGAATTTGGTAAAAGAGCATAATGAATATTGCTGCGTATAATGCAGCAAAGAGGGCAGCTTTATGGTAAGCTGTTATTCTCCTTTCTATGATAATAGATAGAATTAGGTATAAAAAGATGCCTCCAATTAAACCTGGTAAAAAACTGATTGAAAAAATAGGTATGATTGCCAGTACTATGATTCCAATTTTTTTGTAGCCGGATAGGAGTAAAGTAGAAGCAAATAAAAGAAACACATATACAGCACAAAGTTTCTGACCAAATAGGCTTAAAATGCCATTATCAGCTTGGTAATCGTGATTTAGAATTTCAGTATTGTTATACACTTTAAAATAAATAGCGCTAACAAAAACACCCGCAATTATTAGTAAGCATTTGAAGATAAAATGAGCACGTATTTTATTTACTAAGGCAAACAATCCGATTGAAAATATAGATACAAAAAGCGGTATTACAATTAAGAAATAACTACAAATAGACGATACTTTAAAAAGTTCAGAACATAGCGCTGTGAGCCAAAGTTCTGCATAGTGATATGGAATTAGTGATACTGTATTGCTGTAATAAACAGTATCTACAAATGTTGATTCAACTCCGAATAGTTTTAATGAATTTGCAGCATCTGCGTAGTAATAACTATCTGCATAAATATCTTTAAAAGAATTATTGGAAAAATCGAAATAAAAGGCGGCTTGAAAAAGAAATATTGGAAGAAAAATTGCAATAGATAGTAGTAGTTCACCCTTAATGCCGGCATATTCAAAATTGAATTGTCTAATTTTTTTGCGATAGAAATAGAGAAGGAAGATAATTGCAGGAAGAAGTCCAATATTGATGGTTAAAAATTTAGATTTAGCGATGGAGTAAACAAGAATCCAAGCTATAATGCCTACAATGTAATTTGAAAAAAGCTTTAGTTCTTTTACTGCGTTTATTTCAAAGAAACTTAAGATTATTTTCCCCGAAAAGTAGATGAGTATTAGCGAAGAAAGTGCATAAAGCATTATTGTGAGCATTTGTAATACCATAGCTTTCTTGTTAAATATCTTCTATTGAATGGTGCGATAGTGTTTGCGCAAGCGAGTAAAACAGCAGATAAACGGTGGATTTTTATTTATGTGTGAAGGTAAATTTGTTGAAGCTATGTTAGGGATTTATTTAGTAAAAGGCATAAAAAAAGGCAGAAACATTGCTGTGTCTGCCTTTTTAGAAAGTTCTGTTGTTATTTTTTATTCAGCATCTTTGCTGGTGAAATCAATTAAAATTCTACCGCAATGTTCGCAAGTGATAATGCTTTTGCGCTGGCGAATTTCAGCTTGGCGCTGTGAAGGCACTTTGGTGTAGCAGCCACCACAAGAGTTTCTTAAAACACTCACAACTGCTAAACCGTTTTGGTAAGCTTTGCGAATTCTATTGTAGCCTTTAAGTAAACGCTCATCTACTTTTTTAGCAACCTTTTCAGATTTTGCAAGTAATTCTTGCTCTTCTTTTTCGGTTTCTTCTACAATTTTATCAAGTTCTTTCTTTTTAGCCTTTAATTCTTTTTCGTAGGCCTTTATCTGTTTTTCAGTTTCAGCAAGTATTTCTTTTTTAGCATCAATTCTTGCATTGCCCTCAGCAATTTTTTTGTCGCTCAATTGAATTTCAAGCTTTTGCAATTCAATTTCCTTGCCAAGTGCTTCAAACTCACGGTTGTTTTTAACGTTATCTTGCTGCTTTTCGTAGCGAATGATAAGTTCCTTAGCTAAAGTTTTAGTGCTTTTGCGGTTGGTAACTTCTTGGTCAAACTCAGCAATTTCATCATTGATATTGCTCACACGTTTGTTTAAACCTTCAATTTCATCTTCTAAATCGTGTACTTCTTCAGGAAGTTCGCCTTTTAGAATTTTAATTTTATCAACTTGAGTATCAATTTGTTGTAGCTCCCACAATTGCATTAAGCGATCTTCTACAGGAACTTCTTTTACAGCGGTTGTCTTTGCCATATTGTTTAAAAATATTTTACCGGATTGGTGTTAATTCGGCTTAAATGGAGCGCGAATGTAGGAAATTTTTCATTTAAAAATGCAAACAATAAATCTTTTGTGAATTGTTCGCTTTCATAATGCCCAATATCGGCTATCACAATTTTGTTTTCGGCATCAAAAAATTCATGGTATTTAAAGTCCCCAGTTACATAAAAATCTGCACCTGAGGCTATTGCTGCGCTTAACAAAAAGCTGCCTGAACCTCCGCAAAGTGCAACTTTGGTTACTTGTTTATTTAACAAATTTGTGTGGCGCACACACTGTACAAGCATTTTTTCTTTTAACAATTTCAAAAACTTATTTTCCGACATTGGCTTAGGCAAAATTCCCACCATTCCGCTGCCAATTTGCTGCAACGTATTATTTAAAGGGTAAATATCATAAGCTACTTCTTCGTATGGATGCGCGCTAAGCAATGCCTGAATAACTTTGTGTTCTAAATATGCAGGAAAAATAGTTTCAAAACGAGTTTCGTTTACTTGTTCTTTCACACCTTTTTGCCCGATTGCAGGATTCGTATTTTCATTTCCTTTAAAAGTTCCAATTCCTTCTACCGAAAATCCGGTTTCGCTGTAGTTGCCAATATTTCCTGCTCCGGCAGCAAAAACTGCTTGTGCCACTTGCTCAAAATTTTTAGTAGGAATAAAGGTTACAAGTTTGCGCAATAGCGCATTTTTGGGTGAAAGAATTTTACAATTTTGCAATCCTAAACGTTTGCAAATTTCAGCGTTTACGCCATGTTGAACATTGTCTAAATTGGTGTGTATGGCGTAAATGGCAATGTTATTTTGAATTGCTTTAATTATTACGCGCTCCACATAATTTTTACCTGTAATTTTTTTTAATCCTGAAAACACAATTGGGTGATGCGCCACAATAAGATTTGCATGGATTGCAATGGCTTCATCTACCACTTCTTCAGTGCAATCGAGTGTTACAAGCGCAGCAGAAATTTCCATTTGTGGGTTGCCGGTAAGTAGTCCACAGTTGTCGTAGTTTTCTTGTAAAGCAAGTGGGGCAATTGTTTCAAGGTAAGTGGTTATTTCAGAAAGTTTCATTCTTAGTAATTTTGGATTAACTCTTTTGCAGTGGCAAGCGCTGCCGCAGTAATATTTTCGCCACTCAGCATTTTGGCTACTTCTGTTAAGCGCTCTTCGTTGTTTAGCAATTTAATTCTAGTGCGGGTTTGGTTGTTTTTCACCTCTTTGTAAATGTAGAAATGCTGTTTTCCGGCTGTGGCAATCTGTGGCAAATGTGTAATGCAAATTATTTGATGTTGCGCGCTAATTTGCTTCATTAGTTCACCAACTCTTTTAGCTACTTCGCCTGAAATGCCAGTGTCTATTTCGTCAAAAATCATGGTGGGTAAAGTTTCTGCTTCTGCCAAAACGGTTTTTATGCAAAGCATTAAACGCGAAAGTTCTCCTCCCGAAGCTACATTTTTTAATCCTTGTGCAGGAATGCCTTTATTGGCAGAAAAAAGCATTTGCACATCAGTAAAACCTGTATCATTCAATTCGCTGTTTTTTGTGGTATTTATTTCGACTTCAAAAGTTGCATTTGGCATTCCAACTTTTTGTAGCAATGTAGTTACCTGTTTTGAAAATAGCGGTGCGGCTTTTGTTCGTTTGCTATGCAAAGTTTCAGCTTGTTTTATCAGTTGAATTTTATTTGTTTCAATACTTTTTTGGAGCGCTGAAATTTCATTTTCAAGACTAATATTTTGTGTTGTTTTTGTTTGTAGTTGCGTTTCAATTTCCAATAGCTCTTCAACTTGCTCCACATGGTGTTTTTTACAAAGCCGATGAAGCAAAAGCAGCCTTTCATTTACTTCTGCCAAGCGTTCCGGCTGAATTGAAATATCATCGCTAAGATTATCCAATTCTCGAAACACATCTTTTAGCTCAACCGCAACACTTTCCAATCTCGTTTTTGTTTCGGCAATTTGCTTGTTGTACTGCGCTGTTTGCTTTAATTCTGCTAAGCAATCGTTGAGCAAACTTTGCACCGAAAATTCTTGCTCATCTAAAACATTCAACACTTTTTGAATGGAAAGTTTTATGCTTTCGGCATTGCTTAATGTGCTTTGTTCTTCTTCTAAAATTGTTTGCTCTCCGGCTTCGAGTTTCGCTTCGTTTAGTTCGTTTAGTTGAAATGATATAAAATCGTTTTCGGCTGCGGCTTGCTGTTGTTTTGCTTGCAAATCTTCAAGCGCAGCAATACTTTTTTTATAGGTTGCAAAAAGCTCGCTGTATTCAGCCGCTAACTTTTTATTTTGAGCAATAGCATCAATGGCTTCCATTTGAAAACCGCTTTCGGTAAGCGAAAGAGTTTCGTGTTGTGAATGTAGGTTTACTAAGTGTTCACCAATGCTTTTAAGCAACTGAAGTGTAACAGGAGTGTCGTTTACAAAGGCTCTGCTTTTGCCTGCCGAAGTAATTTCTCTACGTAAAATGGTTTCGGAATCGGAGTCTAATTCATTTTGTTTTAAAATTTTTTCCAAAGCTTTAGACGGCTTGCCGAAAATAGCTTCAATTACACATTTTTGCTGCTGGTTAAAAAGTGATTTTATGTCGGCTCTTTCGCCCAAAACCAGCGATAATGCACCCAAAATAATTGATTTTCCTGCACCGGTTTCGCCCGTCATGGTATTTAATCCACTGCCGAAATTTATTTCGAGTTCATCAATAATGGCATAATTCTGAATGGATAAACTTTTAAGCATAGTTTAAGTTAGCAGGCAAAAGAAGCAAAAGAAAGTGATTGCAATTAGCTATAAATTGAAAAAATATTCAAAACCTATTACAAACAACCAAAACAAATTCTTTTTTAGCCGACTATTTTAATTGCATGAAAAGAAATCTGAGTTTTTTAGTTGTGGTTTTGAGTTTTTACTTACCGCAGTTTGGCATCGCTCAAGCAAGTTATATTGTAAATCCACAAAATGTGCGTATTGCGCGAGATACTTTTGGTGTGCCGCACATTTTTGGTAAAACAGATGCTGATGTGGCGTATGGTTTAGCTTGGGCAAATGCGGAAGATGCCTTTCATGTGTCGCAAGATTTACTTTATGTTTCAAAAGGTTTTTCTGGAAGGGCAAATGGAATTGATGGCGCAAAAGCAGACTTTTTTGTTCATGCTATTGCAGCACGGAATTTAGTGAACGAAAAATTTGAAACCGATTTGTCGCCTCAGTTTAGAAAGTATTTGAGTGGTTTCACACAAGGCATAAATGCTTATGCAGCGGCACATCCAAAAGATGTACGTATTAAAAAAGCTTTCCCTGTTTCTGAGAAAGATGTTTTGGTTGCTTATATAACTATTATGAGTTTTATGAGCAATGCATCAGATAGAATTGGCGATGCCGTTGGTGGAAAATATGATAAAGAAAATATTGCTTTTGACGATAATGGTTCATTAGGTTCTGTTGGGTCAAATGCTTTTGCGCTTGCTCCATCTAAAACTGTTGATGGAAAAACTTATTTGTGCATCAACCCACACATGTTTATGGAAGGGCAACTTAGTTTTTATGAAGCACATTTGTGCAGCGAAGAAGGATTGAATATTTCCGGGCCGATGTTTCATGGAAGTAGTTCTTTAGCAATGGGCGTAAACCCGCATCTCGGCTGGGGAATGACATGGAATTATATTAAAAGGACTGATGTATTTAAATTAAAAATGCACCCTAAGAAAAAACTCTATTACGAGTTTGACGGCAAATGGATAAAGTTAGAAAAACGCCCAGTTTGGCTAAAGGTGAAAGTGAAAGGATTAACCATTCCTGTGAAAAGAGTTTCGTACTGGAGTAAATATGGCGCTACGGTAAAAAGTGAAAAGAGCAATAATTTTTATGCTGTGCGTTTCGGTGCAAATCAAACTATAAAAACACCTCAGCAGCTTTATGAAATGAATAAAGCAACAAGCTATGAAGAATATTGGAAAGCCTTACGCAACAACTCTTTGGCGCTGTTTAATATTGTGTATGCCGATGAAAAAAACAATATTTTTTATTTGAGTAATAGCGAAGCCCCAGACCGAAATTTAGCTTTCGATTGGCACGGAATAATGCCGGGAAATACTTCGAAAAATTTATGGACAAAATTGCTTCCAAACGATAGCTTACCGCATGTAATAAATCCGCCATGTGGTTTTGTTTTTAATACAAATAACACACCGTTTAATGCCACTTGCGAGGGCGAAAACGATAATCCAAACCGCTATCCACGCTATTTGGTTGATGAACGCCCGGGAGATAATAACCGCACTGCGATGCTGAAACCCGAATTGATGACAAAGCAAAAGATTGCTTTTGAAGATTTAAAACGCATAAAATTCAATTACACTATTTCTAAAAATTCACCGCTTTACCAGTCGCTTTTGCCTTTGTTTAATTTAGATACGTTAAAGCACCCGGAATTTTCAAAAGTGATAAGAGTTTTGAATGATTGGAATTTAGTTTGCGATACCAACTCTTATGGCGCACCTTTACTTGGAGCTTTTATTTTGAAACTATTTGATAAGCGCGGCTACAGTGATGGCACATTTGTAAAGGGTTTTACTATAAACGAAGAAGAAACTGTAGAATCTTTAAAAGCAGGAATAGATTTTTTACGCGAAAAATTTGGTTCTGAAATTGTGCGCTGGGGCGATATTCAAGTGAATTATAGAGCAGGTAAAATGATACCGATGAACGGTTTTCCCGATGTACTTTCCCCAACTTATCCAAAGCCGCGCGTGATAGATGGAAAAACTTATTTAGTGCCAACACACGGTGATACTTACACCATGTTTGTAAAGTTTGGAAGCAATGGGGTGGAAGAGATGCAATCGCTTGTGCCAACCGGTAATTCTTTAAGAACCGATAGCCCGCACTACAACGACCAAATGGAACTTTTTAGAGATGTACGCCTAAAAGAAATGTCGTTAGATAAAGATGAAATATTAAAAAAGGCAATTCGGGTTTATCATCCTGAATAAGCTGCTTTATTCTATGTATTTTTCAAATGGTTTCACAAATTTCTTAATCATATCGTCTGCTCGTTTTTTTGCTTGGATTACAAAATGTTTTAAATACAACTTTGCCCAGCTTTTCATAGTTCCGTTAAATGATTGGTCTAAGTCGCTAACGTGAAACTGAATTTGCATTGCTGCCGCCCAATTTATGTAAAGGTCGTTTGGATGTGCTTTGAACAAACAAGCAAAATGAATTTCGTTGCAAATCAATTTGTCATTATTCAACATCCAATCAATTTCAAAATAGTTAATTGTGAAATTATCAAACTCTTTGTTGTCAAGCATTTTAGCACAAACCTGTGCCAATTTGAACGCTGAAATAATGTTCGGTGGTTGTGCCGATTTGGAAACATTGCGTGTTTTGATGTCAATAATTTCGTAAAAATTGTCTTTCACTACCAAAATGTCTGCTGTGTCATTTTGTTTTTCGTCAAACGGATTTTCAATGCTCCATTTGTCTGTTGCGTTTTTTCCACGACTTAGCAAAAACAAAACTGTTGGTGAATTGAACAACGCTTGTCGTGCTTCAAAGCCAATTACTTCGGGATTTTTGCTAAACAAATCGTTCAGATATTCGTATTGACGAAACGTATTTTTCGGAAATTGCTTTTTGATTTCACTGTAAACGTGTTTGTCAAATGGTTCGCCTGCTGCATGTCCCGACAATGTTCCCGAAAGTGGTTTTGGAACGGAAGTGCCTTTGATGTTCTTTGCTAACTTAGTGTAATTTACGTTCATCTTTGAGTTTCAAAAAGTTGATTAAACAATGTGTTGATTTTTGAAAGCAACTTTTCGTCTTTATTTGTCAGAAATTGTTGTGTCAAATCGGTAATAGAATTATGAAATAAAATTTCGTTTTTGTTGTTCCAATCAATTTTTTTGAACGGAATACTCGCAATCGGTTTTTCTGAAAACTCAACGATGTTACCTTTTACAATGCCATTGCATTTTAGCCAATCAAAAATTATTGGTTGGTTGAGATACGCCAAAATGTATTCAATGCTTTCTTTTGTTTCGGGCTTTCTGAAAATTGCTGTTACGTCTTGTGTCGGAAAAACACCGCCTTCAACTAATGCAAAACGAAAATAATTTTTGTTGGAAATTCGTTCTTTGCAAGGAACAAAAATTCGTTTGTCGGATTTGCTGAATAGATTGAAATTCCGCAAGAAAACCCATTCCCAATAATTTATTTTTCGGTTGTATTGATAGCGTTTTTCTAAATCGGTTTTATATTTCTGAAAATGCGTATGAAAATTCGGATACGTTTTTTGGAATTCGGTTTCTTCCAAACCGTCATTGATGAAAATGTATTTTGTAATGCTTTCTGCAAAATACGGTTTCAAATCTTTTGCTTTAACTACGTTAATCGTTGCCGATTTTTCGGCAACATTTAATTCGTGCCCGTTTACTTGAAATGCTTTATCAAGTCCACTTACAAGTCCGTTTCCGATATCGCAAATTTCGCCAATGGTGTGAAATTCTGTTTTTTCTTCGTCAAACAATGCAAGTAGTGATGTAGGATTTTGTTTTTGACAAACAGTTTCTAATTTCTGTAATTCTTCACGAACTTCATCACTTTGCAATAGCCAACGTTCATTCGTTTTGAATTGCGTAACGTGTAAATATTCTGCATCTTTGAACGGAATTTGGTTTTGTAAATTTTCAAGCGTTTCAGAAATCAGGCGTTGGTTAGCGTAAAATTTTGCAACCTTAATTTTGTCCGTTTTTTGTTTACTTTTTACAAACTTAAAAATAACGATTGAAACAGTTACTTTGTCAAAAATCGGTGTTTCGTTGAAGTGATAAATTTCTTCAAAGTAGCCGTGTTGCACCATATAATTCCGCAACGAAATGGAATGAGTGGTGTTCATCCAATACTCTGGGCAAATGAAAATAAGTTGTCCGTTTTCGTTGAGTAGTTCAATAGATTTGAGAATGAAAATGTAGAGATAATCGCAAAGCGAATTGAAATATTTGTTCCAAATTGGATTGGTAGAAAGTTCTTGTTTTAATTCATTTTCTAAATTTTTCCAACGTATGTATGGCGGATTTCCGATGATTAAATCAAACTTGTCATCAAGCACTGCCGAAACAAAACTTTCGTAGCGAACAAAAGGAAAATCGGTTGCTAAATCTTCGTCAATTTCAAAAGCTGTTAAGTTGTTGTAGCCTTTTTGTTGCAGAATTTCCAAGAAAACGCCTTCGCCACACGAAGGTTCTAAAATTTTAGCATCGGTGGAAACATCAGCCAAGTCAATCATAAAATCAGCCACTACTTTTGGTGTAAAGTATTGCCCAAATTTGTTTTTGTTGTTTTGTTTTAAAGCAGTTTTCATTCAAAATCTAATTCCACAAAGTTAATTTTATTTCAGTAAGAGTTAGTGGGGGCAATTCCTCTGTTTAAACAATTTTTTAGCATAGCATTCGTCAATTCAAACACAATAAATTTTTTCAACTCAAAAATTGGTTTAGGTTTGGAACCTATTTTTAAAATAATGATGAATAGCATATTAAATGAAGAGCCTGAAAAACCAGGCAAACCAGATGAAACACTTGAAAAATTTGCAGGTGGCTTAATGAAATTTGATAATAAATTTCTCGAGCAGCGCAAAGTGTTTTTGTGGGGACCGGTGCATGATGAATCAGCAGAAAAAGTAGTAAACAGACTTCTTTATTTAGAAGCAATTGACCCGGGAAAAGAAATTTTCTTTTATATAAATTCTCCGGGAGGAGTGGTAACAAGTGGCATGGTAATTTACGATACCATGAAGTTGATAAGCTCACCGGTTCATACTATTTGTATGGGATTAGCTGCTTCAATGGGTTCAATACTTTTAAGTGGCGGCACAAAAGGTAAGCGCGTTATTTTCCCGAATGGAAGGGTAATGATTCACCAACCTTCGTTGGGCGGAATGTATGGTCAAGCAACTGATATTGAAATTACGGCACATCAAATTCAAAAAACAAAAGAATTAAGTGCCCAAATCTTAGCAGATAATTGTGGTAAAAATTTTGATCGTGTGATGCAAGATTTTGACCGTGATTATTGGATGAATGCTGAAGAAGCTAAGGAGTACGGTATTGTTGATGAAATAGCGAAGAAACTATAAATGTTGCAGCACGATTCAAATGTGGAAGTAGCGCGATTACAAAGTGATATTACCGCTCTTTTGGGAATGGTGCAGGAGAATATTGTGTTTAATTTTAAACAACGTAACGATACCGTGAAACTCGATATGGTTACTGTAAACCCAAAACACGAACAATCGTTTCTGTTTCATAGCACCACTGGTATTGATAAGGCAGATGCACTGCGTAAAATGTTGGAATATATCCAAACCAATTACCATCATGAAAATAGCATGACAGTGCAATGGATGAAAGTAGGAGAGAACAAGTTGCAGACTTCATATTTCAGAGCTTTAAATATGTATGAAGCTTTAGATAAATTCTACTACGAGCGCGATTTGAATCAATATAAGATTTTCAGTATTTCGCTTAATCCGGTGAGTTAAAATGCAGCCTAAAATTCATTGCAAAATAACGGTTGAAGGAAAAGTGCAAGGCGTTTGGTTTCGCAAGTTTATTCAAGAGCAAGCAACAAAATTAGAAGTAAAAGGTTGGGTGAAAAATTTGCCAAGTGGAAGTGTATATATTGAAGCAGAAAGCGATGAAAACACCATGGGACAATTTGTGGAACTTTGCAAGCAAGGAAGCCCACTTTCACAGGTTGAAGAGGTTTTAATTACCCAAGCCGAAGTGGTAAATTTTACCAGTTTTGAAATACGATTTTAGCACCAAAAAAATTATTGCAAAAGCAAAAAGTTGAAAATAATTTATACACTTTGGGTAAGGCTTTTACTTTTGTGTAAAATCATATAACTAATATTAGTGAAGTTATTATTACCACTGTTTTTTTTACTACTACCTTTTTTCTCTAATGCTCAAGCATGGAATTTAGAAAAATGTATTCAATACGCTTTAGATAACAATATAAGTGTAAAGCAAGCACAGCTTCAAAAAAAGATTTCTGAAAAGCAAGTTACGCAGAGTTATTTAAGCACTTTTTTGCCAAGCATTGATGCAAGTGCGAGTTACAATATCAGCGTGGGTAATTCAGTAAATATGTTTACCTATTCGGTGATTGAAGGAAGTTTGCAAACCATTACCGGAAACATTCAAGCATCAATGCCGATTTTTACCGGATTGCAACAAATTTATGGTATTCAAAAATCGAAAAGTGATTTAGCTGCCGCAACATTTGATGCCGAAGATATTAAGAATAATGCGGTGCTGGCGGTTACTTCTTCATTTTTAAATGTAGTGTTGGCAAAGGAAATTTTAAAAGTTGCGGAAAAACAATTACAGCTTACGTTGGAACAAGTTTCTGCTACTGAAAAACGTGTGCGCAGCGGCTCTTTACCCGAATCTGCTTTGCTGGAATTGCAAGCACAGAAAGCCAGAAATGAAGTGGACATTACCAATGCCATGAACCAAATAGATTTGTCGGTTGTGAGTTTGAAGAATCTTTTACTCATTCCGGCAGAAAGTGGTTTTGAATTAGAAACCCCAATGGTAAATGCGGCTACACTTTCTTTTGATTCATCTCAATCATTCAATTCAATTTTTAAAGCGGCTTTAGCTACGCAGCCTTCAATAAAAGCTGCGGAAGCACGTATTCAAAGTGCACTCACATCAGTGAAAATTTCTCGTGGTGCGTTTAGCCCAACTATTTCTGTTTTTGGAAGTTTAGGCAGCAACTTTTCTGACCAAACTAAACGCCCAACAGCGTTTGATACAACTTATATCGGTGGAATTTTTCCGCAAGTAGTACCGAAAGATTACAAGTTAGTTCCTTTTGGCGATCAGCTAAAACAGAGCTTGAGAAAAATGGCTGGTATTTCTTTAAATATTCCGATTTTAGGCAAAGGACAAAGGTTCACAAACGAGCAAGTTTCGCGCATTCAATTAGAATCTAAAAAGTTGGAATTTGAGAATAAAAGAAACCAACTGAATCAACAAGTAACAGAAGCATTTACCAATGCTCGTGCGGCTTCGCAGTCTTTTAAATCTTCGCTAAAAAGCTATGATGCTGCCAAGCAATCGTATGAAGCAAGCAAAGCACGTTTTGATAATGGTATGCTTTCGCAATTTGATTTTGAAAAAATTAGAACCAATATGGTTATTGCAGAATCGCAAATGCTGCAATCGAAATACACTTTTGTGTTCAAACAAAAAGTATTGGATTTTTATCAAGGAAAGAAAATTACTCTCGAATAACTTTCGTAATTATGAAAAACAACAAAACACTTTTATGGGTAGGAATTGCGGTAGCTGTGTTATTGCTGTTTGCAGTAGGAGCCAAGAAAATGGGTTGGATTGGCAGCAAAGCAGGAATAAAAGTTGCTGTGGAAAAAGTAGAAAAACGAACCATTACTGAAACCGTTACTGCTAGCGGAAAATTAGTGCCATTAAGCGAAGTAAAGTTAAGCTCCGAAGTAAGTGGTGAGGTAATTGAACTGAATGTGAAAGAAGGCGATTCTGTACAAAAGGGAGAATTGTTAGCAGTAATCAATCCATCAATTTATGAATCTGTAGTTACACAATCCGAAGCATCTCTCAATCAAATTAAAGCTTCGCGAAGTAGTGCAAAAGCAAGTTTAATTCAGGCACAAGCACAGTATAATCAAGCAAAAATTACATTCAATAGAAACAAAACTTTACACGAACAAAAAGTAATTGCCGATGCCGAATTTGAAAACTTCAAATTGCAATTAGAGCAGGCAACTTCCGCTTTTAAATCAGCTCAAGAGCAAGTAAATGCTTCTGATTTTAATGTGGCAAGTGCCGAAGCACAAGTAAAACAAGCCAAAGATAATTTGAAGAAAACTAAAATTTATGCGCCAATTGGCGGTATTGTGAGTTTAGTAAATGTGAAACTTGGTGAGCGTGTGGTTGGTACTGCGCAAATGACGGGAACTGAAATTATACGTGTTGCCGATTTAGATAATATGCTTATTCAAGTAGATGTGAATGAAAACGATGTGTTGCGAGTGCACGTTGGTGACACTGCCGATGTGGAAGTTGATGCTTATTTGGGAAAGAAATTTAAAGCTGCTGTAACACAAGTGGCATATAGCTCTTCAGCTACTTCGCTTCTTGCTTCTCAAGCCACAAACTTTACGGTTAAACTTAAATTGCTTAAAGATTCTTACAAAGAATTGATTGATATGGAGCGTGGTATTCGCTATCCGTTTCGCCCTGGCATGAGTGCAACGGTTGATATTAAAACTGCTTCAAAACAAGGCGTGTTGGCTGTGCCAATTCAATCGGTTACCATTCGCGAAGATGAAGCCGCAAAAGCAAAACGATTGAGCGATGCAGAAACCAAAGGCGATGATGCCCTTCAGCAAAAGAAAAAGGTATCGGAAATTGTATTTGTTACCGATGGTAAAACTGTTCGTGCCGTAGAGGTGAAAACAGGCATTCAAGATGCAGGATACATTGAAATTAGCGAAGGCTTGAAAGAAAATTGGGGGGTGGTAAAAGCACCATTCAAGGCCATTTCAAAAGATTTGAAAGATGGTGATTTAGTGAATATTGTTCCTGAAAAGCAGCTATTCCAAGGCGATAGCGATGCGGAATAATATTTTACCAATATTGAATTTTGTGCAACATATTTTAGTGCAAACGTGAGTTATCTTCAATTACTTTTGGCTTTTGCTTTTAGTAGCATTAAAAGATGAAAGATAAACTTTGGAGTAGCAATTTTATTATCGCGTGTTTAGCATATTTTCTTTTTTCATGCGCTTTTAATCTTTTAATGCCAACCATTCCAATTTATTTGGCGCAAGAGATGAATGTGCCAGCTTCTAAAATTGGAATTGTACTTTCTTCTTATGCTTTAGCACTTTTGTTTGTTCGTCCTTTTTGTGGCTTTTTAGTGGATACTTATGCTCGAAAGCCATTATACTTAATTGGTATCACACTTTTTGTTGGGGCATTTATTGGTTATTACTTTGCTGCCACCATTTTATTTTTTGTTTTACTGCGCTTTGTTCATGGTGCATTTTGGGGTTTGGCAACAGTTTCGGCAAATACGGTTGCCATTGATATAATTCCTGCTTCGAGGCGCTCCGAAGGCATTGGTTATTTTGGTGTGAACTCAAATATTGCAATGGCAATTGCACCTTACATGGCAGTGAATATTTATGACACTTATGGTTTTCATGTTTTAATTTCTTGTGCGTTACTCATGGGAATTTTATCTGTTTTAGTAGTTGCGTTGCTTAAAGTTCCCTTGCGTAGAAAACCTGAAAAAGTACAGCCAATTTCTTTCGATAGATTTATTTTGATAAAAGGTATTCCTATTTTAATCAATCAACTTTTTCTATCGTTTGGATGGGGAACTTTAGTTGCTTATGCAGTTTTATATGGCAAAGAAATTGGTATTCATAATTCGGGATTGTTTTTCTTGTTTTTGGCATTAGGTATTATTCTTTCACGAGTTACATCGGGAAAAATTGTAGATAAAGGTCATTTACACGTGGTGATGATGTTTGCGCTAATGCTTATTACCATTGGCTTTGTGTGTTTCGCTTTGCTGCATAGTATTTACTATTTCTGCTTTGCTGCATTTTTAATTGGTATTGGCTATGGAACCCTTTTTCCGGCACTGCAAACAATTTATATCAATATGGCACCCGCTTCAAAACGGGGTACGGCTAACTCCACATATTTAACCGGTTTCGATTTGGGTATCGGAATCGGAATGTTGTTTGGTGCATACTTAGCCGATGGTTTCGGCTTTGCCAATATGTATTTATTTACGGCTGCCGCCTGCTTTGTTTCCCTTTGGGTTTATTGGTTTAATTCCCGCAAAGTATTTGAGCGGAATAAGGTGGTAGCAATGTAATTTATACTAAGCCTAAAACCTTTGCAGCATCTAAGCTTGCTTCGTTCATTTTGTATTTTGCCCAATAGGTAAGCGCTTGCTGGTAGTTTTTGTTTTCAGGATTTTGTTTTAGAAAATCTAACCAAAGTAAAGCAATAGTAGCTTCTGCAATATAAAAGGCAATATCTCTTGATGCGGCAACCAATTCCTCTTTGTTTTTTATTTGCTGCATAAAGTTGAAAAGTACATTTAATTTCTGCTGAATCAGTTCTTTTTGCGCGCTCAATTCAGAAGCGGTGCAATCGTTTAATTGCTGCTTTACAAAAGCCTGAAAAACTTCAAAGCCATTTTCTTTTTCGGCTGCGCGAAGCATGTCTAACGAAAGCACATTGGTTGTGCCTTCCCAAATACTTAGTGTTTGCACATTGCGAAGCATCACAGGCACTTGGCTATCTTCTAAATAACCAACGCCACCAAAAACTTCAATATGTTCCGATGCGTATTTTATAGATTCTTTTGCGGTGAAAAGTTTGGCAACAGGTGTAAGAAAACGCAATAGTAATTTTTCATTTTCAGTAGCTTTATTACACTCTTCTTTACCTAAAAGTTGAGTAAGGAAAAAAGCCAATATTGTATTGCTTTGATATGCAATTTCCATATCGCGCAGTGTTTTTTTGTGCAACACGTGTTGGTCTATTTTTTTGCCAAAAGCTTCGCGCGTAGTGCTAAAAGTTTTAGATAGCGCATACGCTCTGCGCATATACGAAACGGCACTTACGGCATTGTAAATTCTGGTAACATTAAAGAGCGTAGCAATGCTGCGAACGCCTTTTCCTTTTTCGCTTACCAAGTGCGCACGAGTGCCTGTGAGCCTAAGTTGCGCTGTAGGCAAAGCGCGTGTGCCGAGTTTGTCTTTTAGCGCTTCAACTTCAATGCCATTTAGGCTTCCATCTTCATTTCTAATAGGCAAAAAGAAAAGCGAAAGTGGTGCGCGCTGCCCATTTTCGGGTTGTTCTGTTGAAGCTAAAGTGAAAGCTGAATTTGCAGTGATGGCAGAGGTAAACCATTTGTGCCCTCGCAAAATATATTCACCCGATTCTTGTTTTTCGCCAATGGTCATGGAGCGGGAAACATCTGAGCCTCCGGTGCGCTCGGTCATCCATTGCCCGCTGGTTTTAAATTGTTTTGGGTCGCGCGAGGTTAGGCCTTTAAAAATTTCACCTTTCAAATATTCATCACCATAAACTTCTATCAATTTTGCACCGCCATCGGTCATTGCCAAAGGACAAGAATAAATTGCAGAAGAAGGAGTGTAGAGATACAACTTTACAAATTGATAAAGCCGCGAATGTTCGCCAAACTCACGCTCGTAGCCTATTGCTACCAATCCTTCTTCGGCAGCTACACGTTCTAAATTTAACCAGCCTTGCGAAACTTTTATTTCGTCAATTCGGTTTCCCCAAGCATCATATTGTGTAAGCTCAGGATTGTTTTGTTCTGCGTCCCAAGCCCACTCTAAAAATTCTTTCGCTACCCTTTTGCCAAAATTATGGAGGTCGGGCGATATTTTATTTAAGGCATCGGCAGGTAAGTATCTTTTTAAGTAATCTTGAAGAAAAGTATCGTCAGTAAATTGATTGTCGAGTTGTGGAATTACTTGGGTAAAATCTGAGTAAGGCGTATTTTTTGTCATGATAAAATTTGCTTTAATGCAATCTGTACAAATTAAAGATAAAGAAATGAAAACTCTTGCTGACTGCTGTCATATTTTTTTCAAATTTGCGGAATGAAAATATTTCACGAGAGAAGGAAAGATTTGTTTTTTCTCTTTGCGCTTATTGTTTTCAATAGCATTGTTATCAACTGTGCAAACGCACAAGAGCAAACTAAAGAAGTAGAAATAATACATGCTGATTTGCTACGCTATTTAGAAACCGATGGTAAAAAATATACCGTGCTTTCGGGCGATGTACAACTTAAACAAGATGACGTTTTAATGTTTTGCGACAGTGCAAAAATTCAGCGCGATTCCAACTCGGTTGATGCGTTTGGACATGTGCATATTCAACAAGATACGGTGAATGCTTATAGTGATGTATTGTTCTACACAGGGAATAATAGAACTGCGCGTTTACAGCGAAATGTGAAACTCACTACGCCAAACATGACTTTGCTTTCAAATGAACTTTTCTATAATTCGGCTACCAAAACTTCTTACTACACCACAGGTGGAAAAATCTTGCGAAATGAATCGGTGATTACGAGCCAAAAGGGTTACTTTTTTTCTGAAACAAACATGATTCACTTTCGCAATGATGTGGTGATAAACGACCCGAATTACAACCTTACTTCTGATACACTTCACTATGATATGCGAACGGATATTGCTTACTTTTTTGGCGCAACTAAAATTGTGAATAAAGAGAGCAATATTGAATGTACTTCAGGCTGGTTTGATAGTAAAAATGATATTGCCGCTTTCGGAAAAGGAACGGTGGTAAACAATGCTCCACAAGCGCTTTTTACCGATAGCTTATATTACGAACGTGGCAAAGGTTTTGGGCGTTGCTATAAAAATTTTGAATGGCGCGATAGCTCAATGGAAGTTTCAATAATTGGAAACTATGGCGAGTACATTGAAGGACGACAATACATTAAAGCTACGCAGCATCCGGTTCTTATTTACAAATTAGAAAATGATTCGCTTTTCCTCACTGCTGATACGCTCAAAAGCCTGACCGTTTCTGAAACAGACAGTACTCGAATTTTTTATGCTTATCACAAAGTGCGCATGTACATGAAAGGCATGCAGGGCGTGTGCGATTCGCTGTATTATTCGTTTGCCGATTCTATGTTTCGCTTTCACCAATCGCCTGTGATTTGGAACGACAGCATTCAAATGACTGCCGATACTATTTTTCTTGCGGTGAAAAATAAAAAGCCCGATGAGTTGAAGATGATGCGCAACGGATTTATTGTTTCTCCAAGTGCTCATGGTTTTTATGACCAGGTGAAAGGGAAAAATATTTTCGGCTATTTTGTAGAAACAGAATTGAGCAAAGTGAAAGTGGTTCAAAATGCAGAAAGCCTTTACTACGGCAAAGAAGATAATGGAAAAATAATGGGCGCAAATCGCGCTACTTGCGCACTGATGTGGATGTATTTTGGAAATAAAAAAATGCAGAAAATAACTTTTGTAAAGAAACCGGAAGCTGTATTTACACCAATCAAGCAGTTGCCACAAGACCAATATTATCTTAAAAGTTTTAAGTGGCAAATAGAAAGGCGACCACCAAATAGGGAAGCTATTCTAAAAAATTAGAAAAAAAAATTCCAATTCCACTTCTTTAAGTTGTTGCTTCTTGCGGTTGTGCTTGTGCTCTTTCAGCAGCTTTTATTGAAATTATACGAGCTAATTCCGCAGCAATTTTATCAAACGATTCACGAATAATTGCAGGTGAATTAATATCGCGAACAGCGGGCAAACCCTCGTCTCCGGCTTCGCGAATGCTTGGTATTAAAGGAATTTCGCCCAAAAAAGGCGCTTCATATTCATCAGCAAGCCGCTTACCTCCGTCTTTCCCAAAAATGTAATATTTATTATCCGGCAATTCAGGCGGAGTGAAATATGACATGTTTTCAACTATTCCAAAAATAGGCACGTTTATCCCTTGCATTCTAAACATAGAAACTGCTTTTCTGGCATCGGTTAATGCTGCTTCTTGTGGAGTGGTAACAATTACAGCGCCTGAAACATTCACTGTTTGCGCCATGGTTAAATGCACATCACCGGTTCCGGGAGGCATATCTACAACCAAATAATCTAATTTGCCCCAAAGGCAATCGGTAACAAATTGTTTTAAAGCAGAAGTTACCATCGGACCACGCCAAACCACAGCTTGCCTTTCATCAACCAATAAACCGATTGAAAGTATTTTGATGCCATGCGCCTCCAAAGGAATAATATAGTGCTTGTCTTTCACCATGCGCACTTCCGGTCTTTTTCCTTTCACGCCCAACATTAGCGGAATAGAGGGGCCATGAATATCAGCATCAATTAACCCAACTTTAGCACCTTGTGCGGCTAAAGTGAGCGCCAAACTTATGCTCACAGTAGATTTGCCTACACCACCTTTACCGGAAGCAACACAAATTATATTCTTCACACTTGGCAATATATTTATATTGGGGTTGCGCATACTTGTTACTTGCGCGTCCATCACAATATCTATATCATAGCCTGGAGCAATTGCAGAAACCGCGTTCATGCAATCTTTTTTTATTTTCTCTTTTAGCGGACAAGCGGGCGTGGTTAAAGTTACTCTAAAGCGAATATTATTTCCCACTACTTCTACATCGCTCACCATATTTAGCGTTACTAAATCCTTCTTAAAATCAGGATCATCAACTGTTCTAAGTGCGTCAATTACTTGTTCTTTTGTAATACTCATATTTGCTTGAATAATTAAAGTATAAAAATACTTTTTCTGTTTATTGTTTCTAAAAAATACTAATCCTTTAACAAATCTGGTCTTCTTGTTTTTGTTCGCTCAATTGCTTGCTCGTAGCGCCATTCTTGAATTTTTAATTCATGCCCCGAAAGTAAAATTTCCGGCACAGCTAAACCGTTAAAAACAGGCGGTCGCGTGTAAACCGGAGGCGACAATAAATTATCTTGAAACGAATCAGTGAGTGCAGAAGTTTCATCATTTAAAACACCTGGCAACAGGCGACCAATGCCATCAACAAGTATCGCAGCAGCTAATTCTCCACCAGACAACACATAATCACCAATAGAAATTTCTTTTGTGATATAAAGCTGCCGGATGCGCTCATCAATTCCTTTGTAATGTCCACAAAGAATAATAATATTTTTAAGTAGTGAAAAGCCGTTTAAGTTTTTCTGTGTAAGGGTTTCACCATCGGGAGTCATGTAGATTATTTCATCGTAGTGGCGTTCGCTTTTCAGTTGTTCAATACACTTTGCAATTGGCTCACACATCATCACCATACCTGCTCCACCTCCATATTGGTAATCATCAACCGTATTGTGTTTATCGGTTGTAAAATCTCTTAGCTGAATTAAATTCACCTCCAGCAAGCCTTTAGTTTTCGCCCTTTTCATAATGCTATGATTGAGCGGGCTTTCCAACAGTTCAGGCAAAACGGTAATAATATCAATCCTCATCGCGCTCTTCGTTATGTTGGGTGTAGGCTTCTATTAAGCCTTCGGGCAAATTCAAAAATAACTTTTGATTTGTATAATCTACTTTTATTACAAAAGCATCAACCAAAGGGAACATCACTTCTTTACCATTCACCAAAATTGACAATACGGTTTGAACTGTGTTATCTGTAGTTTCAATTACTTTGCCAAGATTTCCAAGTACTTTATCTTCTACCTCAAAACCATCAAAGTTTTCTTCTTCTTCTCGAATAAAATACTTATCAAAATCGGCTTCTTTAATCATTAACGAAGCATTTGCAAGCGCGGCAGATTGCTCTTTGGTTTCAATACCTTCAAAAAACATAAAACCAGAAGTATCGTTTTTGAAGTTTACTTCCATCGGGAAATAGGGCAAAATATCTTTGGCAGAATTTACATAAAAAGCAGGTGGCAATTCATCGCTTGCCATTTCAAAATGTAGCGAAAAATTAAAAGCCCCACTTGTTCCGTGAGGCTTTCCAATTTTTCCTACTGTTGTGAAGTTATTTTCCACAAGGTAGTAATTTTATTCTGCAGGAGTTTCTGTTGCTTCTGCTGCTGTGTTTTCAGATGTTTCTTCAGCCGGAGCAGCTTGTGCAGCAGCTAATGCTTCTGCGCGTTTGCGATCGCGGTCTTCACGTTTTTTAGTTTCTTCACCTAAAAGCTTAGCTGCAATATCAGTTTTAGCTTTATGCTGTTTGCGTTGGTGGTCAAGCACCGCATTTTCGTGCGCTGCCAACCACTCTTGGAATTTTGTTTCAGCTACTTCAGCAGAAAAAATCCCTTTGGTTACACCGCGTAAAAAATGTTTCTTCACAAAAGCACCTTTGTACTTTAAAATAGCGTAAACGGTATTGGTGTATTCTGCACCGTTTTGAAGCCATTTAACTGCTTTTTCAACGTCTAAGTTGATAGTTGCAGGTTGTGTAAGCGGATTGTAATCTCCGATACGTTCAATAAGTTTTCCATCGCGAGGCGAGCGGCTATCGGCTGCCACGATGTGGTAAAAAGGACGCTTTCCGCGACCATGTCTTTGCAATCTTAATTTTACTGCCATTTCTTAAAGTCTAATTTAAGTGTTGGGAAATATCCGCGATTTTTAATTTGCGGGCTGCGAAAATAGCTTTTATTACTGAATTGCCAAATATTTATTCCGGACAAATTACCCTCTCTTGCAAATTTGCTTGTACGGGCAATATTTACAGCGCTCAATATCTTCCGCTTGCACAAATGGCTTATCGGGATTAAGCAAATCTTCCAATAGCTTTTTTAGTTCTGTTTCAAATGGTTGAAGAATATTTTCATTTAATAGAGAATTGCTTTCTATGGTTAAATTATCAAAACCATCACTTGTTTTCTGCAACCAAAATATTCCAGATTGAATTGATTGTTTCAAATTCGGATTCATGCGCAAATAAGTCCAGGCATAAATTAATAGTTGAAATTGAACCCGTAAAGCAGGCTCATTTGTTATTATGGCTACCTCTTCTTCCTTTAGAATTACATTTTTTGCCTTCCCACTTTTAAAATCAACTATAGTAAGCACATTATTCTGTGTTTCAATTCTATCGGCAAAACCTTTAATTTTTACCGGCATTCCGGCTACGCCAAAAGTAGTTTCTAAAGGTGTTTCAAGTGCTTCAATTTTTATCTTTTGTCCTTCTTCAATTCGTCTTTTTTCATTTGCCAAAAAGGAATAAATCATTTCTAAACTTAAACGGAATTGAAGGTTGTTTTTTCCATATAGCAAGGCTTCTTCATCAAACTTTTCGCTAAATCCTTCTTTCAATAAAGTAGTAATTAAGGCGCTATCCTTGCGAATTGTTTCAACCCATTCCGCAGAAATTTCTTTTCCGATATTTTCTTTATACAACACTTCCAAAACATGGTGAATAGCCGTTCCCATCGTGTTACTCTCCATATTCTCCTCAATATCTTCAGGTTCTTTTAAACCTGCTACATATCGAAAATAATACTGTAAGGAACAGTTGATATAGGTACTTAAACCAGAAGGCGAAAGTCCATAAGTTACATTGTCTTTAATTTTTTGTTGAAGTGCTTCATTCTTTTCTACAATAATCGGCTCAGCAATTTTAATTTCTGGTGGTGCAACACTATACACCATTTCTTTAATTGAAAACTTGGTGTTTTGCTTTGCCAATTCATACTGGAGTTGAAGAATAAATCTGCTCTTTTCTCCGCCTCCCATTCTATTGCCTTCGGTATCGTAGAGCAGGAAAACATTTTCGGCTTTATGAAATAAGCGATAAAACAAATAAGCGGTTTTTGCATCTCTTTGCGTGTGAGAAAACAGTAACTCGTTTCGCAATGGATGCGGAATATAGCTTTGGGTTGATTTGCCCGATGGAATATTGCCTTCGTTTGTAGAAAGGATAATTACATTTTTAAAATCTAAGCAACGCGACTCCATCAGACCCATAATTTGCAAACCTTTTGCAGGCTCGCCTTCAAACGATACCCGATAATTTTTAAACTCATCGCTTAGCAACGCACGTATGGTTTTCGGTTGAATAGTTGCTCCCAACAAAGGTTTTGACACCGCAGCAACTGCATCAGAAATTTTCAACAAAAACTCTAACTCAATTTCTCTGCTTTCTACTCGTTTAAATTTATCAATGAGCAGATTTACAATCCTTGAAATTTGGCTTAAATAAACAGAAGTGTCGCTGCTGTGATAAATTGAATCCAAAATATTTTCAATAAATAAATCTTCCTTCTTTTCAAAAAAAGACTTTGGAATAAAAACAATATTCTTTGCTCTAATTTCTTCGATTGTTTGGTGCAACTCATTTTCTTTTGCAAACACTTTTAAAAAAGGATGCTGAAAAAGTGCAACTACATCTTTAAAGTAAAGTTTATGTTTTTTAGTGCGAGTTGCTAGCCGCTCTGCGCTTTCGTGCAATTTAAAAAGCAACAGCATAAACTCACCGGAAACAGAGCGCGACACCGGCAAACCCATCGTTAAATTATAGCTTGATAAGGTTGAAGGCAAGAGATATTGCAATGGTTGCAGCAGTTTTTCATCGGGTAAAATAATCGCTGTATTTATAGCATTGTTATCAGTGAGTTTTAGCCGATTTGTAATTAGTTCCACCGCTACTTTTGCTTGCCCAACGCTTCGTGCTACACTTATCACTTCAACATTTTTTTTAGCTATAAGCAAATTGTTTTCGCAGTAAGGCATATTGCCTTTCCAAGTTTTAAAATACTTTCTAAAAAAGTAACCAGCTTCGCGCTCCGCATCTTTCACATACCAAGCATCGGTATCCCAAAAAACTTGCGCTTTGTTATGAATATGCAAATGCTTAATGATTGTTTCTTCAGCTTTGGTTAAGCCATCAAAACCAATAAAATAAAAGTTGTTTAATCCTTCTGAAATACTTTCAATTTTATCGGCTACCAATCGAAACATCATTCCTGAATTGGCTTTGTCTTCGGCTAAAAGTTGGGCTCTTAATTCAGTATATAATTTCTCGAATCTTTCCCAGAATTTTAAATAATCTAATTGTGAAGAAGTGAGTTCTGTTGCAGGTTCATACACTTTCATGGAAGCTAAATTTCGTAAGTCGCGAAAAAACTTTTCCATACGAACTGCGTGCATATCTAATTCTTCAAAGTCGCTACATAATGTTCTTCCTAATGGTAGAAATTCATCTAATGATTCTGCTCTTCCACTTTGTAAGTAAATACTGTGTAATAAAAATATTTCATCTAAAGTGGCTATTTTCTTTAGCCCCGACATTTTCTCCACCCAATCACTGAGTGTTGAAATTGTAGGAAGCCACAATAATTTATTCTTTTCCACCAA
This sequence comes from Bacteroidetes bacterium 37-13, assembly GCA_001897535.1. Taxonomy (GTDB): domain Bacteria; phylum Bacteroidota; class Bacteroidia; order Chitinophagales; family LD1; genus UBA7692. Next base: position 134,515 of record MKTC01000007.1, read on the forward strand.
TGCTTTTCTAAAGAAATAGCAAGCGCGATTTGTTGGCAAAATAATATGAAGATTGCTAAGGTTTATGTCATTCTTAGCAACAATTTCATCGGCAACTGTACTTAAAAAATTCATTTTATACGCTTAAAATATGTTTGGTTTGGGTATAGAATAAAATCGCTCTTTCTGTTTCAAAACCAAGTTGCTCAAAAATACTTTTATAGTTTTCTAATTGAGCTTTGTGTTCTGCTTTTTCTTCGCCTGTTTTGTAATCAATAATACAAACTGAATTTTTTGTTCTATCTAACATTACTCTATCTGCAAACTTCAAATCTCCACCAATACTCAAGCCTGTTTCATTAAATATTTCATAAGGTAATTTGAAATATTTTTGAATTTCAGGGTGTTGAACTATTGCGTTCATATCTTTGAGTAAACGCTCTTGTATTTCACTTGTTTGCGTTTCTGTTTCTAAAAATAACTGCACTGTTTTTTCTACTTCATCAGCATATTTTATTTTGCTAAGCAATGCGTGTAATAAATTGCCATAAGCAATATCATCTAACTTAGATTGTCGCCATTTCAATCGTGGATTTGTACGCACTTGTAAAACGGAATCGCCTGTTGCTACAACATTTTCACCAACTTGGAACAAAGTAATTTGGTCGTTCAAATCAGGCTCTTTGGTTAAGTTTTTGAGCGTGTTGTCTTCATAAAATTCAAAACTATTTTCTTCAACACTTTTGGGATTTTCTTGTTCTTTGAAATAATGAAACAAGCGACCTAAACTTGAAATTTCGCTATCTACTTTTTTTACATTCTTAACTGCGGTAGTGATAATATACAGTAAATCAGTTGGGCGAGTTGTGGCAACATACATCAAGTTTAAGCGCTCCAGAAAACTGTCTTCTTTTTCTTTTTCGTACACCGAGGCAAGCGAAGTCTCACTAAGCTTTTTTTCAACTGGTAATAAAAATTCTTTTATGCCTTTGCAATATGGTTTGTCAATTTTAACCCAAGCCTGTTTTCCTTTAGATATAGTGCTATAATCTGCATCTGGCAATATTACAACAGGGAATTCCAATCCTTTCGATTTGTGAATTGTCATTACGCGAACAGCATCTAAAGTTTCAGGATAAACAATGCTTTTGTCCTTCTTTTCTTTTTCCCACCACTCCAAAAAGAGCTGAATATTTGCTGTGAATTTTTGAGTATATGCTAATACTTCATCTAAGAAAAACTGCACAAATGGATCGTTGCTTAGGTTTAAACTAAAGAGAGAAACAAGTTTATTTATCAAATCGTATAACCGCAACTCTTGCAATTCAGAAGACTTAAATGGCTGGTGAATGACCTTACTAACACGCTCTTCAAAGGTAAATCTACTGCCATGTGTAGAGATTTTAGAAACATCAAATTCAGGACTAAAATTTCGCTGTAATGAAAAGAGCAAATTTGCACGAATAATTAAATCATCGTTGCGATGCAAATACATTAAAGCGGTAGTTAACAACTGTACGGAATTAGCTTCGGCAATTGATAAACTCTCTGGAGAAACCACATTTAATCCTTGCTCAATCAAGTACGATGCAATTTGGGCGCCTGTTTTATTATCTTCAACTAATACTGCAATATTGCGCTGGCTATACTGCTTTGCAAGTGCTTCTCTAATATATTTTTCTGTTTGAATAAGACGAATATCTACTTCAGCGTCTTTGTCCTTTTCAACAAAAGAAATGATAACATTTCCACCTGTTTTTTTCGATCCATTCTTTTGCTCATGATTGGCGTATGCGTCTTTATCTTTTAGTTCCGGTCGTGCTTTTGCAAACTCGTAAAAGCGGTTGTTGAAGTCTATAATATTTTCACGGCTGCGAAAATTATATTCCAAATTCTCCAATTCTGGTTGATGATTCAATATGTTTATCTCACGCTCTTTCAACACAGCATCTTTATCGCTTCCAAAAATGTATGGCAACATCGAAAATTGCTTCACCTCGCCACCTCTAAAACGATAAATTGCCTGCTTGGCATCGCCAACAATTAAACACTCATTCATATCTGCTACGGCATTATCAATAAGTGGCAAAAGATTGTGCCATTGCATTACTGATGTGTCTTGAAACTCATCAATCATAATATTACTGTACTTGCTGCCAACACGCTCATAAATTACAGGAACAGGCTGGTCTTTCACTTCGCTAAAAACAAGGTGTTGAAATTCGCCAATGAGCATCAAGCTATTTTCTTCTTTATAGCTCTTCAGCATCTTGCTAATTGCATGCAAAAGCATAAAAGGAAAAATATTTTTCAAAATAAGTTGTGCTAAAAAAATCTCTTGTGCTTCTTTAGCATACATGGCAGTAAGTTGATTGAAATACTCTGTTAGTTTATCTTTAATAGCATGAAGATTTGGGTTATCGCCCCATTTATTGTCGTTAATTGTTTCTTGATGGAAAGAACTTCCATTTGTAATATTTTCATATTTAATTCCCTTTTCGTAAGCTTGTTTAAAATAGCCCATTAGGCCATTTTTCTTTCGCGGGAAATCCTGCTCGGTTAAACCATTGCTTTCTATTAGCTTAATAGCTGCAAGTGCAATATCATCAGATCTCTTTTCAAAATCTTTAATAAAAGCGCGAATCTCCTTTTTTAACTTAGTAAGTGCTTCAATTGAAGTATTTTCAAGCACTTCGCGATGCATGAAAGTGTCATCGCGGAGTAGATTTTTTGAAAAATTGACTAAGTCATCTTCAATATGCCAACTCTTTCCATCTTCTAATTTATCTAATGCAAATTCAATTAGTGCTTTGCTTAAAGTTTTATTTTCTATATTGCTACTGTTGTTGTTTTCATCTTCAATTTCTTCTAATAAAAGTTCAACAACCTGTGTAAGTAAATTATCGGTATCCATCTCAATTTCCACATTCATATTTAGCTTTAGCTCATAAGCAAAACCGCGAATTACTTGATGTGTAAACTTATCAATTGTACTAATTCCAATATCGGCATAATGGTGCAACATGGCTTGGAGCATAGTTTCTGCGCGTATTTTCAACTCGTTAGTTTCTATATTTAGTTCTCTGCACAAAAAGTCAATCAAGTGTTTTTCTTTTTCAGAAAGCGTGGAGAGTGCTTCTAATTTTTCCAACACGCGCTGCTTCATTTCGTTGGCAGCTTTATTAGTAAAAGTAATGGCAAGAATATTTTTAAAATGTTCTTTGGGATGGCGAAGTGCCAACTTTAAATACTCCATTACCAAGGTGTAAGTTTTGCCTGAACCGGCAGAAGCTTTTACAATTTTAAGCATGAAGGCAAGTTAAGTTTTTTGTTCATTCAATAATGCTTTTATTTTCGACTACCGATGAATGAGATTTATGAAAAATTAAAACGCAAGTTTCCTTTCATTGCAAACTGGGAAAAGCTTGTAAAAACAATCACTCTGCCTGGCTTTGATGGAGTTGCGGTTTACGATGTGGCGCTCTTTTTTATCGCTGAAATAAAAAAGAATTCATTGCCCATGCGGAGCAAATCTATTGCGTTTAGTTTCTTTTTAGCACTTTTTCCCGCACTAATTTTTATCTTTTCTCTTATTCCGTTTTTAGGAATTGAAGCCTTAAACGAAAAGAGTATTGAAAATTTGTTGCGCACTGTTTTACCATCGGGGGATTTTTACAATTTCATTTTTGGAACGCTTAATGAAACTTTAATAAAAAAGCGTGGCGACCTTTTGACCGGTTCATTTTTACTTTCGGGTTACTTAGCCACAAATGGTGTAATTGCCATGATGGCATCATTTGATAAATCGTATGAAAACTATACGAAGCGGTCTTCAATTCACGCTTATTTTGTGGCGTCTAAAATTGCACTTTTATTGGTAATAATGTTTCTGCTTTCTGTTGTGCTTATTGTGGTTGGGCAAGAAGTATTTCGGTACGGATTTTCGTTTCTGCACATTGATAATTTCTTTACACACTTCCTGGTGAATTTCTTGCGATATTTTATTATCGTAATGCTATTTTTCTTTTCTATTTCATTCATTTATTACTATGGTCCATCTACACAAAAAAAGTATCGGTTTATTTCTCCTGGTGCAACAGTAGCAACCATTTTATCCATTTTAGCTTCGCTTGGCTTCTCCTATTATGTAACTCATTTAAGCCATTACAATACCATTTTTGGCTCTATAGGAACTATAATGTTATTGATGATGTGGTTTAATCTAAATGCCTTTGTGCTACTTATCGGCTACGAACTTAATGCAAGCATTTATCTGCATAAAAATAATGTGAAGCGAATATAAATTTAGTGAACAATAACCTCCCAAAGCATTTTAGCAGTAACAACTAAAATTAGTAGCAACATCAACATTTTAAGTTTAGTTTCAGAAATTCTATTTCCTGTTTTTACGCCCCATTTTGAAGCGATTAAAATTCCAATGCCAAGCGGCAGAATAAAGTGCGGAACAATATGTCCAATATGCAACAATTCAGGAAAACTATCCGGCTCACTTGCCATATAAAAAATAGTGAGCGGCAAGGCAAAAAACGGAATTACGCCTGTGGAAACAGATATCGCTTTTTTAATATCAATTTTAAGTATAGAATTGAAAGCCGGCACCATAATTATGCCACCACCTAAGCCTGAAAGCGCTGTAACAATTCCTGCGCCAAAACCAACTATCGAAAATTTTGAAAGACTTATCTCCTTTAAATCAAAAGAAAACTCTTGAGGTTTTCGCTTTGAAAAAGTACGTAGCGAAACTGCCAAAAGTAGAGCGATAAATACGAACGAAAAAGCCTCTTTATCATACCAATCGCCAACCGAAATTAAATAAGTGAGAAAGAGTGAAGAAACAACTCCTGCCGCTGCGGTTGCCAAAACCGGCTTAGGATAATATGTTCCTTGCCTATATTGGTTGTAACTTGCTGAAACACCTGTAAAAACTATGGTAAGCATTGAATTTGCTAATACGCATTTTACTAAAACATCGCCTTCAACACCTGCTTCGCGCAAAAAATGAGTAAAGAGTGGTACAAAAATAATTCCTCCGCCCACGCCTAACAAACTACTTAGAAAACCAACTGCTAAGCCAAGTAGTAAAAATAAAGTTGGAGTAAGAAACTGTTCCAAAAGTTATAGCTTACCTTTAAATGTATTTTGATACTGCTCCCAAGGAGTGGTTTTGTATGCTTCACTTGCAAAAAATGTAAGTATCATTTCAAAAGTTGGCGCTTCCAAATAACCAGGAACAGGAGAGAGAATATTTAGTTTTTCATCAAGATAAACAGTAGTTGGATAGCTCATTTTGTTGTTTAAAATAAAAGCTGCTAATTCGTGATAACCTCTGCTTCCCTGCCCTACAAATTTGTATTCCTTTCCATTAAATGTTATCGGAGTTTTTTGCTCTGCATTAAACTTTATTGCATAGTAGTTTTCGTTTACATACTTCACAATTTCCGGGTGAGAAAAAGTGGTAGCATCCATTTTTTTACACCAACCACACCAATCGGTGTAAACATCTACCACAATCTTTTTAGGCTTCACTTTTTGTGCTGCTTGCGCTTGTTCCCAAGTTATCCAATTTATTTCGCCTTTTTCGGTTTGAGGCGTTTTAAACGATGTGGCAGAAATAAAAACTACCAAGAGTAATAACAATGTATGCTTCATAATTTGTTGTCTGCTAAATTAAATAATTAAAAAATTCTTGGGCTAAACTTCTGCACATTGAATTTCTAATTTCACAAAAGTTTAATAGAATAAGGAAATTAGAATGTTGCTGAAATTCCAAAATTAAAATTTGAATTTTTATTGCACTTTTGAAACTTCATGTCAAAGAAAATAAAAATAGGTCTTTTGGGTGTTGGGCATTTAGGTAAAATTCATGCAAAAATCCTTAAAGAAATTTCAGGTTTTGAATTAGTAGGGTTTTTCGATCCTGATAATGCGGCAGCTGCAAGTGCAGAAAATTTAGCCCTAAAAAGATTTGAAAACCTTGATGCACTCTTAGCTGAATCTGCTGCAATAGATATTGTTTGCAATACTTCTGCGCATTTTGAAATGGCAGTAAAAGCAGCTAAGCAAGGCAAACATTTTTTTGTTGAAAAACCGGTAACGAAAACTGTAGAAGAGGCAAAAAAACTTTTAAAAATTGTAGAAGAAGCCGGAGTTAAAGCTATGGTAGGTCATGTTGAGCGCTTTAATCCAGCTTTGCTTTCTTTAGATTCTTCAAAAATAAAACCTGTGTTTATCGAAGTGCATCGCTTGGCACAGTTTAATCCACGCGGCACCGATGTGAGCGTAATTCACGATTTAATGATTCACGACTTAGATATAATTCTGAGTTTAGTAAAAAGTAAAGTATATAGAGTTTATGCGAGTGGTGTAGCGATTGTGAGTGCTTCACCCGATATAGCAAATGCAAGAATTGAGTTTGAAAATGGCTGCGTGGCAAATGTTACCGCAAGTAGAATTTCGATGAAGAATATGCGCAAAATGAGGATTTTCCAAAAGAATGCTTATTTGGGAGTTGACTTTTTGAAAGGCAATACTGATGTTTTAAAAATGCACCAGCGCAAGCCTTCTTCAGATATTCCTGCATTTGAAATTGACCTTGCAGAAGGTAAAAAATTTATTTCAATGCAAAGTTTTACCAAGCAAGATGTAAATGCCATTAAGTTGGAATTGGAATCTTTCCATAAAAGTATAACACAAAACAAACCAAGCCCGATTAGTATAGAAGATGGCTACCGCGCATTGCAATTAGCACAACAAGTAGCAAATGCAGTTGAAAAGCACATAAAAGAAGTGAAAATTTAGCTTCAAATTACCATAAAAAAGCCTCTGAAATTTTACAACTTCAGAGGCTAATATCAATTATACAATTTTGGGGTATTACTTAAATACTATCGTCATTTCAACTCTGCGGTTTTTTTGCTTGCCTTCTTTCGTTTTATTATCTGCTATTGGTTTAGTATCACCATAGCCTGCGGTTTCTAATTTAGATCCATCAACACCTTTTCCTATCAAATATCTTTTTACCGCTTCTGCACGTTTTTGAGAAAGCACTAAATTGTTTTCCGGCTTACCATCGCTATCGGTGTGTCCCTCAATTTGTAGCCCATAATTTGGCTTGCTAACTAATAGACTTGCTAAACTATTTAGAGAAATATAGCTCGTTTTCCGTATCACATCTTTCCCTGTTTCAAACTCTAAATTTTCAAAAGCATACTTAATAATTTCCAACTCTTTTTTAGCCAACTTGGGGCAGCCTTTATTGTCTTTATCTCCAAATACAGTTGGGCAATCATCATCTTTATCTAATACACCATCGCCATCGGTATCTTTGTAAGGGCAACCTTTATTTTCACTTGGTCCTGCCTCACGAGGGCAATCATCTTCGTTATCATACAAACCATCACCATCGCTATCAGGGCAGCCTTTGTGTGCAATATCGCCAGGCACATCAACACATGCATCATCTTTATCTGCCACGCCATCGCCATCTCTATCAGGACAGCCTATTAAAGCTACTGTTCCAGCTTCAGTTGGGCAATCGTCATCTTTATCTGCAATTCCATCGCCATCAGTATCGGGGCAGCCTTTAAGTTCTGCCAATCCTTTTTCGTCTGGGCAATCGTCATTCATATCGTAAACACCATCGCCATCTCTATCAGGGCAACCTTGCGTGGCTCTCGGACCAGGATTATCAGGACATTTATCTTCTGTATCGGTAATGCCATCACCATCTTTATCAGGACAACCTCTTGTTTCCCAAGTTCCTTTCACTTTCTTACATTCATCTAATCTATTAGAAACAAAATCTTTATCTCTATCGCGGTGTTTGCGTGGAAGAATCGGAATTTTTAAAGCCACATGTACATCTGCATTATACATAAACTTTTTAGCACCCATTAAACCTAATAAATCGCTTGTGCCAATAATAAGCGGTCCAATTCTTACAGTTGTTCCAAAACCTACATTACCCAGCACATCACAAGAAACCGGAAGATACAAACCAAAATAAGTCCAATCTAAATGTGGGGTGAATGAAAAAGTTGTAATGTGGTGAACACTTCTATCGGGATTCATTCTTGGAGCTACACTTGCCAATGCGTGAATACCAAAGAAATGAACCGGATTATAGTCTATCCAAAAATTAAAACGGGTTGGCAGCCACATGGTGTATGTAGATTTAGTTGGCTTTAAAATAAAACCCGGAGTTGAACGAATAGTATCTCCAATACTTTGCAAACCATCATTAGCATTAAAATCTTTCACATACCAATCTAATTTTTTTACCTCAAAATTATAGCTGTATTCCGAACGCTTAAAACGTACTCTGCCTAAATCGGTCATTGAAAAACCAGCTTGGATAGTGTATAAACTTTTGCCTACATCATACCATTCTTTACCATCCATTTTATATAAATACTTATCGCGCTTTGGTCGCCATTCATAAACTGCTGCAATATCACCAGCAGCAGAAAATCCTCCATCTTTTACTTTGAATAAATCTTTTACATAATTACCAACATCACCTCCTTTATCATCACTAAAATATTCTTTAGAAGTTGGCGCAAAAGAATTTACATCTAAATTAGCCGAAGTATTGTAGATAGAAAGTGTATCGTAGTTTTGCCAACGATAATTCAAATCTTTCATTACTACATTTCCACTAATTACTGCTTGAATAAACTTTAAAGTTCCGCCTACTTTTACATAATGATCGCCTTTGTTGTAAACTTCACGCGAGTAGGTTATGCCATAATCTAACCAGCTCATTGCTTGAATGCTTAAATTCTTCTCGTGCATTTCTAAATAATTGAAATGCGAAATAGAATCTGATTTATAGCCAACACCCCAATAAGCAATACGAGCAAATTTTTCACTCATATTATCGGCATTCACAACGGTGTTTATATTCCATGTAAAAGCTAAAGCATTTTTATGGTTTTCTTTCTTTTTACCAAAGGTGAACATAAAAGAAAGCGGTCCTTGAATTTGCGTACCTACATAAATGTTTTTCTTTTTGCCATTTACGCGCTCCCGCATATAAGTTTCCTGAAAATTAAGATCTGAATTGATGTAGTTCTTCTTCAAAAACGTTTTGGGATCTATACCTACATAGTTATTGCTGAGAGTAGTTCCTAAACCAATAATTGTCATATCAAAGCGATGGCGGTCTCCTGCAATTGCCGGATTGAAACCAACATTGGTAACTCCACCATACTGGCTGGCTCTAAGCCCTAAAAAGTATTGAGAAAAGGAAAAAATAGACGAGCAAGTAATAATTACTGAAAGTAGGACTTTCTTCATGCGCAATAGTTTGTTTGGCAAATATAGATTTTAATTTCTTCGCCTTAAAAAATCATAATAAATAATTGGAGCAATTCTAATTTCAGTTTTCAATCGCGAAATTTACTCCATAAAGAAATTACTCAATTAGAAAATTAGAACAGTAGAAATTCATTTTATTAAGTTTGTATTAAACCCAAATCTGAAATAGAATTTTCGTTTCTAAAAAAAATAATTTCAATTTAGTTTTTGTAATTTTGAATAGAGTATTTCCTTTGCAAACAATACATTTTTAAGAACCAAATCAAACACAGTTTTATGCCACGTAAAAAGAAACAAAAAGAAGAGGACGAAGAATTAGAATTAACCAACGAAGAAGAAGAAACAGAGGAGGATGTAGATTTTGAAGATTCGTATGAAAATGCTTCGGAAGAAGAGGAAGAAGTTGATGAACCTTCGGAAGATGATTTAAAATCTATGGAAGGAATGGAAGAGTTTGATGATATGATTGAACAACGCTCTTCAAGCAGAGGTCGCGCAAAAAAATCTAAAGGCGATGATGACGATTTAGGTTTCGATGATTTCGGAAACGATTTCAACGATAGCTTTGATGATGATTTTGATGACGATTACTAAACTATGAAAAGACCAATTCGGGTTTTAGTTGCAAAAGTTGGTTTAGATGGCCACGACCGAGGAGCAAAAGTAATTGCTACGGCACTTAAAGATGCAGGAATGGAAGTGATTTATACCGGTTTGCGCCAAACACCTGAAATGGTTGTGAACACAGCTTTACAAGAAGATGTTGATGCAATTGGAGTAAGTATTTTATCGGGAGCTCACATGACTGTTTTTCCAAAAATTCTTGACCAATTAAAAGAAAAACATCTTGAACATGTTTTAGTTACCGGAGGCGGTATTATTCCTGATAGCGATGCCGAAAAACTTTATGAAATGGGTTGTGGCAAATTATTTTCGCCAGGAACTCCAACCATAAAAGTTGCAGAATACATTCAACAACAAGTTGCACAAAACAGAACTGCCTAAAAAAAGATTAAACAACTTTCTTTCTACTAACTAAATAAGATGCTCATTTCAACCTTTACGAAATGAGCATTTTTGTTTTTGTACCTTTGCCTTTGTATGAAGAACTTATTTCCTCTACTTTTACTTTTATTCTTTACTGCAAGCACTTTTGCAGCAACCGGAGATACCATTAAAATTAGCGCGCACAACAAAACTGCAATGACCTGGTATGGGAATTACGATACCGTTGCAGTGTTCCCATCGGCCACAAAAAAATATAACCGAATTATTATGCACTACACTTTGGGTTGCCCAAGCAGCGGTTGTTCACCTTGGGATTACACTACCCAAATTTTTTTGATGAAAAAAACCGGAGCTATTGACTCTACTTTAAAACTAATTCCAAATTTTACGGTAAACGGAAACACCGTTGATACATTTATTTATAGCGCTACGCCAACTATTAAAACAGAATTTAATAACACAAATAAGACAACCGATACACTTGCTGCCGATTCTTTTTTTGTGCGCGTTTTTTCTGATACTACTTCACCATTGGCACAAACAGATTCTTTTACAGCATGGAGCGCAAATTATTTCAACTACATATTTGATACCACAGGAACAAAAATAGATTCGTTTTGGGTTGCTGCAACTGATACAAAATATGTTTACAAAACAACTACTTACAATAAATTTCAGGTGCTTGAACCTTATGAATTAGGTAGAGTAATTACTCCTTACGCCAATAATTTTCCAAAAACTTGGACTAACGAATACCGATTCGATGTAACAGATTTTGCGCCTTTACTTCACGATACTGTTCAACTACGGGCATTTTACAGCGGTTGGAGCAGCGGCTTCACCGTTTCGCTTAGCTTCGATTTAGTTGAAGGAACTCCCGCCCGCGAAGTGCGCTCAGTTCATAACTTATATAACAATAATTACAGTTTTGGAGATCCAAATAATCCGTTGGAAAATCAATTGACTGCAAAGAATATTTCACTTGCAGGAAACGAAACCCAAGCTAAACTTCGCTTTACACCAACAGGACACGGTTTTGGTGCAGAAAATACCGATAACTGTGCCGAGTTTTGCGATAAAACTTATGATGTAATGATAAACAATGCCATGATTGCAACAGAACATATCTGGCGCGATGATTGCGGCATGAATCCAATTATGCACCAACCCGGAACTTGGCTTATTGATCGCGCCAACTGGTGTCCGGGTGCAAAAGGTATAACTCAAGAATTTGAACTTACACCTTTCATAAACGGAAGTGGTTTTTCTATCCAAGTTACTCCCGAGCCATACACAGATTTAGACCCGGCAGGAATGAACCCAACTTATACCATTTATTCGCAAGTAATTACTTATGGAAGCAACAACTTTAATTTAGATGCTTCTATCGAAGATGTAATTGCGCCTAATTCTCACGATGCACACAAACGATTTAACCCAATTTGCGCCAACCCAAAAGTAATTATCAAAAACAACGGAAGCACAGCTCTCACTTCAGCACGCATTTATTATGGAATTGAAGGTAAAGAACTCTTTTTTTACGACTGGCAAGGCAGTTTAGATTTTGATAGAACTGAAACCGTTTCGCTGCCTTACAGAGTAATTAGCGATACTGCACACAAAACTTTTAAAGTTTGGATTGCCAAACCAAATAATGCCCCAAATGATGATTATAAATGGAACGACACACTTCATGTTGAAACATTGGTTGCTCCTCGCTACGACAGCACTTTCAACTTTGTTTTAAAAACTAATAAAGATTATACCGAAACATCTTGGTTCATCAACGATGATATGGGAAATACTTTATTTCAAAACGATACACTTGCTGCAAGCAAAGTTTACACTTACCCAATTCAACTTACAGAAGGTTGTTACCAATTTGTGCTAAACGATGCAGGAAAAGACGGACTCAGTTTCTTTGCAAACCAATCGGGAACTGGTTATGCACGTTTCACAAAGTATCCGTCAAATGCAGTTTTTAGAACTTTTGAACCAGACTTTGGCACTCAAATTTCGCAGCAATTTATTATTGGAAATCCACCTATTTTTGTGCGAAATGCCATAAATGAAATTAAGCCAATTAAAACGCTGAATTTATTTCCAAATCCGACACAAAACATGTTCACTTTAGAACTTTCACTTCAAAAAAACATGCCGCTTCAAATAGATTTACAAAACAACTTAGGAGAAAAAGTAAAAACTGTATTTCGCGGAAATGGTGAAAATTTTGCCCTGCCGGTTGAAGTTGGAGAACTTGGACAAGGAATTTATTTCTTAATTATTTCTGGCAAAGATTTTAAGGAAGTGAGAAAAGTTACTATTATTAGATAAAGTTTTAAAAGAAAATGGTAAGCGAAAAAATTACGGTTGAAGACATCATAAAAAAAGCGCAACTCGTAAAAAAGCGATTTCAGGAAATGCAGTACAACATTTCTAAATTAGAAATTGAACTCGCCAACGCAAAAAAACTTTTGAAAGAACAAGAAGAAATTAATTTCACTTTAGGTGAAGAAATAAAAATGTTTAAGTTAGCGCATCGTTTAACGGAAACAAGCGCAGAAGAAAAAGGAGAACTGAAGCAAAAAATAAACGAAATTATTCGCTCAGTTGACCTTTGCATAGCGCAGTTATCGGAAGAAAATGGAAACTAACGAAACGTTGCAACATATTCAAGTGCTAATAGCCGGAAGGCAATATCCTTTAAAAATTCGTAAAGGAGAAGAGGAAAAAGTGCAGCGTGCCGTGAGTTTAATAAATGATAAATTGAATGAATACCAAACAACCTTTGCCGGAAAAGACCGACAAGATTATTTGGCAATGTGTGTGTTAATGCTTGCCGTAGAGCACGAAACACAAAAATCGGTAAACATTCATCAAAAAATAGATGAGAGCAAGCAACTTTCTGAAATTAATGAACTGCTAAACGCAGTATTGTCATAGTCGTATTCTTCCCATTTCTGCATCTAAAAATGATGCTATTCTGCTTTTTTCTACGTTAATCTTTAGGGTAAACTATTTTAGCAAAACTGTAATTTTCAAAAAATTACTTTTGCCGTTTAGTTTAAATTAAAACAGAAAAACTATTTTATTATATAAATACAAACCAACAGAAACAACATGATGTACGTCATAGCCGCAATAGTAGCGGCATTAGCAGGTGTGGCAGTTGGCTTTTTTATAGGCAAATCGAGCAGCAAAAGCGCAGTTGAAAAAATTGAAGCCGAAGCAAAAGAATCAGCCTCTAAAAAGTTAGCTGACGCAGAAAAGAAAGTAAGCGATGCCAAATCGCAAGCTGAAAAAATAATTTCAGATGCACAACGCAATGCTGAAAACAATAAAAAAGATAAAATGCTTGAAGCAAAAGAGCATTTTATACAACTAAAAACAAAGCACGAAAGTGAAGTTTTAGACCGAAACAAAAAACTTACCGAACGCGAAACCAGCCTAAAAAATCAACAACAAGAACTTTCAAAAGCACAAGGCGAAGTATCAAAAAAAGAGAAAGAAGTTGAGCGCTACCGCGAAAATGTAATTGCACAACTTGAACAACTAAATACTAAACGCGAACAATTAGAAAAAAGCCACGAAATATTTGTTCAAAAACTCGAACAAATAAGTTCTTTATCTAAAGAAGATGCCAAACGCGAGTTGGTAGAAAGCATGAAAAAAGCAGCAGAAACTGAAGCACTTGCTTTCGTGAAAAACTCAATGGATGAAGCTAAATCTAAAGCAAACAAAGAAGCAAAACGCATTCTAATTCAAACCATACAAAGAACAGCTTCTGAGGTAACAATCGAAAATACGGTAAGCGTTTTCAACTTAGATAGCGATGAACAAAAAGGACAAATTATTGGTAGAGAAGGAAGAAATATTCGCGCATTAGAAGCCGCCACAGGTTGCGAATTTGTGGTGGACGATACACCTGAAGCACTTATTATCTCCGGCTTTGACCCAATAAGAAGAGAAATTGCACGACTAAGTTTGCAACGCTTAGTTACCGATGGCAGAATTCACCCAGCAAGAATAGAAGAAGTGGTAGGCAAAACCACTAAACAACTGAACGAACATATCTTAGAAATTGGTGAAAGAACGGTGATAGATTTAGGTATTCAAGGTATGCACCAAGAATTGATTCGCTATGTTGGCAGAATGCGTTTTCGCTCATCTTATGGACAAAACTTATTGCAGCACAGCCGCGAAGTAGCCAATCTTTGCGCCACAATGGCATCGGAATTAGGATTGAACCCTAAGTTAGCAAAACGTGCCGGATTGCTTCACGATATTGGAAAAGTGCCTGATGAAGAAAGTGAATTGAGCCACGCTCTTTTGGGCGCAAAAATATGTGAGAAATATGGCGAACATCCTTCGGTGATAAACGCAGTTGGTGCGCACCACGATGAAATGGAAATGAAATTTGTAATTTCTCCATTAGTGCAAATTGCCGACTCTATTAGCGGAGCAAGACCAGGCGCACGCAGAGAAATAATGGAAGGCTATTTACAACGTATTAAAGATTTAGAAAGCCTTGCCATAAGTTTTGAAGGTGTAGAAAAAGCCTATGCTATTCAAGCCGGAAGAGAATTGCGCGTGATTGTAGAAGCCGATAAAGTTGATGATAAAAAGAGCGAAGAACTTTCATTTGTAATTTCTCAAAAAATTGAGAAAGAAATGACCTATCCGGGGCAGGTAAAAGTTACTGTAATAAGAGAAAAGCGCAGTGTGAGTGTAGCTCGATAAAAAATAAATTTTTTAAATTAAAAGAGAAAAGAGGCAATTTGCATTGCCTCTTTTTTTGTTCAGAAAATCATTGAAAAAATGAAAACAATTTTACTGCTCATTGCATCTAATATTTTTATGACTTTTGCATGGTATGGGCATTTAAAGTTTAAAGAAGTTACGCTCTGGAAAGTAATTTTGGTGAGTTGGCTTATTGCATTTTTTGAATACTGCTTGCAAGTGCCGGCAAACAGAATCGGCTACGGAACTTTCACGGCAACACAACTTAAAATAATTCAGGAGGTGATTACACTAGGTGTTTTTGTGATTTTTAGTTTGCTCTACCTTAACGAAACTTTTAAATGGAATTATGCTGTTTCGTTTCTCTTTATCATTGGTGCAGTTTACTTTGCTTTTGCCAAGTTTGAGTGAGAAAATTCTCTTTACGAATGAAGCGGTGAAAAAGTTGCACTATTTTTTCAACATCTAAACACTTAGTGTTATATTCACGCTCCAATTTTAATACATGAACTTAAAGAAAACACTTCCGATTATTACTGCTTTAGCATTTTCGCTTGGCGCTGCTGCCCAAAATATTTTTTACAATAATGGAGCAAACATCAGCATTACAGACGATGTAGATGTTTATGTAGGTTTCGATTTGCAAAATGATGCGGCTTTAGGTTTTTTATCAAATGCAGGAAGACTTACCATAAAAGGCAATTTGATTAACAATGCTGAACTCACCGGAGGAAGCTTTACCAATCAACCAATTGGCAGCGATACTGGCGTTTTTAACCTTTATGGAAATTGGGAAAATAATAAAACTTTTAAAGCTGACGAAAGCACTGTGAAGTTGCTTAGTAATTTACAATTTGTAAAAGGAAATTCAATTACAAGTTTCTATAATTTAGAAACACAAGAAACTCCAAATTCGGTAAAAACATTAGATAATATTGATGCTAATGTTACAAACCTTTTCACTATAAAAAATGGTGTAGAGTTTGCAACAAGAACTAATAAATTAAACATTACTTCAAACAATACTGGCGCTATTGCTTATGACGAAAATTCATTTGTGAGCAGTGAAGGTTTAGGCCGCTTAACACGCGCCACTGCTGCCGTTGGCGATTATTATTTCCCTTTGGGTTCAAGCACTTCCGGAACTGCTACTATTCGCCCAATTATTTTAAAACCTGCCGATAGCAAAAGTGCTGTTTACGATGCTCGTTTTGTTCACAGCGACCCAACAACCGATGGTTTTGATGTTGCGACAAAAGCAGCAAATGTAGATGTGGTGAACTCAAAATTTTACCACCTTGTTAAGCAATCTTTTGGCGATAGCCTTGCTGCTGATTTAAGCATTTTATACAAGCAAAATAGCGATGGAAGTTTTAATAGCATCGGACGCTGGCAAGGAGTTCCACAATGGCAAGATTTAATTGCAGAAAGCAACCAATCTTCAACTCCATTTGATTTTGTAACTAAAAAGGCATGGAAAAGCACCGATAATCAAGCACACGCGCTTATTACCAAAAAGAATATTAAAGAGTATGAATTTCCATCTGTATTTACACCAAATGGCGATGGTAGAAACGACCGTTTTGGAATGGTACAGGGAAGTGTAGCTACTTTGCAATCTTTAAAAATCTACAACCGCTGGGGGCAGCTGGTTTTCGATAAACAAAAGGAAAACTCCGACACTTGGGATGGTTTTTACTTAGATAAATTACAACCAAACGATACTTATATACTTTATGCAACAATTAAGTTATTGAATGGTGATATAAAAAATGAAACACTTCCATTTACCATAATTCGATAACCAATCAACAAAACTTTTTCAGCTTAAAATGCTCTTCAAAATATTAAATTTGAAGAGCATTTTTTTTTGAAACTGAATGAAAAAGGTAATTCTCTTTTTGGGCTATGTTTTTTTATACTTCAGTATAACTGCTCAGGATATTCATTACACTCAATTTTTTAATGCGCCATTAACTTTAAACCCTGCTCTTACCGGACTCACCAGAGGCGACTACCGCTTGGGTGCAGCCTACCGCGGGCAATGGACAGATACCAGCCAAACATTATACTCTACTCCTTCATTATTTTTTGATATGCCGATACACATATTGAATGATGCTATTGGCATTGGCGGAATTTTAAAAAGCAATGTTGTAAATACAAACTCATTACGTGCTTTTACCGGATGCTTTTCTGTTTCTTACATAAAATCTTTAGGGAAGAAAAATAATCATCAACTTTCGATAGGTGCGCAAATCGGCTACAGTAATAAGTTTATCAATGCAACTGAACTGCCATTCTCAACTCAATTTATTGGCAACACCAATATTCCAACACCAACAAACGGTATAGACTACATACCAACTTCATTTAGTGTTTTTAATGTGAATGCAGGAGTACTTTGGTTTGGAAGAATTGACCAGCGCATTAGCATGTATGCCGGAGCAAGTGTTTACAATGTGTTTTCAGCGCAAGCACAGCCTGCAAGTTTAGCTACACAACGATTTTTGAAATGGAATGTGCACACAGGAATTGATATTACGCTTGGGCGAATAGTGCATTTGCTCCCAAGCTTCCTTTTCAATATGCAGCCCAATGCCAATGAACTTTTGCCCGGACTTTCTATTGCTTATGATATAACTCCGGCTGCGACCCTAACACTGGGAAGTATTTTGCACACCCACAATTTTTATAGTAAAAACGCAAATATCAATGCTGCTGCGCTTTACACATCATTTGATTTTAAAGGATTTAAGTTAGGATTAAGCTATGACTTTCCTATTTCAAAAACACAGAAATTAGGAGCAATAGAAATTACTGCAATTTATATCGGCAAAAAGAAAAACAGCAAAAGCATTATCTTTTGCCCAATGTTTTAGCCTAATACACCGCACGAACTTTTATTGTTTCATCA
Source organism: Bacteroidetes bacterium 37-13 (assembly GCA_001897535.1). Lineage (GTDB taxonomy): Bacteria > Bacteroidota > Bacteroidia > Chitinophagales > LD1 > UBA7692. The sequence continues at coordinate 152,498 of MKTC01000007.1, forward strand.
ATTTCTTTCAAAACGCTTAGCGCTTCTTTAGATAGTTTTGTATCCACATCTAAAACCACATAGCCAATATCTTCATTGGTTTTAAGATACTGCCCGAGTATATTTATTTTATGCTTAGAAAGCTGTGAGTTTATTTGCCCCAGCACGCCCGGCACATTTTTATGTACGTGTAAAATACGGTGGGTATTTGCTTGCGGGGTTAAATTTAATGGCGGAATAGAGTGAGAACCGGTAGTAATACCACGCTCTAAATAGTTCAACAATTTTGAAGTTACATCTAAGCCAATATTATATTGTGCTTCTTCTGTGCTTCCACCAACATGTGGCGTTAAAATCACATTAGACAAGCCTGCCAATTCCGTTTTAAAAGAAGCTCCGTTTTTTTCGGGTTCAACAGGAAAAACATCAATAGCAGCACCACTCAAATGACCACTTTCCAATGCTTTTTTTAATGCAGGAATATCTACTACATCACCGCGGCTGTGGTTAATTAAAATTGCCCCTTTCTTCATTTGAGTAAGCGTAGTTTCATTTAATAAGTTATGTGTGGTTTTATCGCTTGGAACATGCAGCGTTACAATATTTGATTTTGAAAGCAACTCTTTTAAAGTCCTTGCGCTGCTTGCGTTTCCTAAAGGCAATTTACTTTCTACATCATAAAATAAAACGTTCATGCCTAAAGCTTCTGCCATTACACTCACTTGCGAGCCGATATTTCCGTAGCCAATAATACCAAGTGTTTTGCCGCGCAGTTCAAAACTCCCTTTTGCATCTTTTTGCCACACACCTTTGTGCGCAGCATTATTTTTATCAATCACTTTGCGAATAAGCATGATGCTTAAACCAATCACTAATTCCGCAACCGAGCGCGTGTTGGAATATGGAGAGTTAAAAACTGCAACACCATTTGCCGATGCAGCTTTTAAATTTACTTGGTTGATGCCTATGCAATAGCAACCGATTGCTAAAAGTTTATTCGCTTTTTGAAGTACTTTCTCCGTAATTTGAGTTTTGGAGCGAATGCCCAGTAAGTGTACATCTTTCAACTCTTTAATCAATTCTGCCTCAGATAATGCGCCAGAAACTTTGCGGATATTGATGTAGCCCGCATGTTGAATTTCTTCAACCGCGGCATCGCTAATGTTTTCGAGAAATAAAACTTTTATTTTTTCCTTTGGATAACTTGTGTTGTTGTTCATGCTCAATTGAACGTAAGCCTTTACTTACGCAGTTGCTTAAGATTGTTTTATTTAAAATATTTTAGAAGGATTTAAAATTCCATTTGGGTCGAAAACAGCTTTCACACCGCGCATTAAATTTAGTTGCTCCTCATCAAATTTAATATCCATGTATTGACGCTGAATCCAACCAATGCCGTGTTCACCGCTAATTGTTCCTTTGAGTTGGTGTACTTCTTCAAAAATTTCGCGCACTGCCTTTTTTTGAATTATATTTTTCCATGCTTCATCACTCAATTCACCTTTCACAATTCGCACGTGTACATTGCCATCTCCGGCATGTCCATAACACACACTTTTAAAGCCATACTTAGCACCAATTCGCTTAATGCTTTTTAGAAGAATAGGCAAATCTGCGCGAGGCACTACGGTATCTTCTTCGATGGTAACAGCCGTTTTCTTTATGGCATAAGCCGCGTTGCGCCTCATTCTCCACAAATCGTTTTTTTGCGCTTCGCTATCTGCAAAAAGAATTTCACCACAACCAAATTCACTAATTACTTCATATAGTTTCTCGCACTCCTTTTGTATTTGCGCCATGTCGTTTCCGTCCATTTCTATTAGCAAGTGAGCTTGTGTTTCATCATCAATAGCAATGGTTACATCGCCCAAAAATTTACAAACCCATTCAATAGCATCGCGCTCCATAAACTCTAAACACGAAGGCACAATTCCCGCCCGAAAAACCGCACTCACGGCTTCACTGGCTTTTTCCATGCTGTTGAAAGGTACTAACATCACTACATTTGTAGTTGGATGCGGAATAAGTTTCAATACAATTTTTGTAATGATGCCAAGTGTTCCTTCGCTGCCCACAAAGAGTTGCGTAAAATTATATCCTGTTGAATTTTTAAGCACGTTTGCACCTGTCCACATTATTTTTCCTGAAGGCAAAACCACTTCCAAATTCAATACATAATCTTTTACTACACCGTATTTTACTGCGCGCGGTCCTCCACTATTGCAAGCCACATTTCCTCCAATAAAACACGAGCCTCTGCTGGAAGGATCCGGGGGATAAAATAATCCTTTTTCTTTAAGCGTGTTTTGAAGAAATTCTGTTACCACACCTGGCTCTGTTGTTACTTGCAGGCTGCGTTCGTCAATTTCTAGAATGTGGTTCATGCGCTCGATAGAAAGTGTAATTCCACCTTCAACCGGCAAGCTATTTGCACTTAAACCGGTGCCCGCTGCACGTGGCGAAACCGGAATTTTTTGTTGATTGCAGTAGCTCAATATTTTTGAAATTTCTTCAGCAGAAACAGGCTTTAGCACTACTTCCGGAGCAAAAGATGCATCAACAGTTTCATCAACAGAATACTTCTTTATAGAAGCCTCATCAGTGTAAACATACTCAACTCCAATTGCTTGCTGAAAAAAGACAATATCTGCTGCATCAACCTTTTTAAAATTCATAGGGCAAAGATAAAACGGGAAAATTAGATAGATGCAATAAACTGCTAAAAAATACACCTATCAATGAAAAACTAAATTCTTTCGGTACTTATCTTATTGAAGTTGGAATGCTATCTTGGAATACTAGGTCGAGAAAAGTATACTCTTTGCCAAATTTTGGCTGGTGTGACGGCTTGTGCGACTTGGCAATGTCGCCATTTGCGATATTATTAAAATAGATTTATACTAAAACTAACTAATGCAGTTGTTCTCTCATTCTTTCCCACCTGCTGTATAATTGTTGCTAAATTTTCGTAACTGTTTTGTTTCGCTGCGATGTTGTTTGTTTTTTCTTCGTTCAATTTTCGATAGCTCGGTTGGCGTAGATTTTTTACGAGTTTTGGTTTTTTTTAAAGCCTTTTCAATTAGATACAAAAGCGTTTCGGTGGCAATTTCTTTATTGGTAAATTGTGAACGCGATATTTGGCTGCTGGCTGAAAGATAACCTGTTGTATTTATTTTTGAAGCTAACTTTACTTCGAGTATTTGTTTTTCTTCTTGTGTGAGCAAAATGGAATTCTGAATGTGAAACGATGCAATAACTTTTGAACTTACTTTATTCACGTTTTGCCCGCCTGCACCGCTGCTGCGCACGGCTTTATACTCAAATTCACTTTGTAATTTGCTAAACGAAATTTTGCCGTAAGGAGTGAGTGTATAAAGCATACTCCAATTTATAAAATACAAAACTAATTAGATTTTGCTTTCGCACTTTTGCAAATAAAATTTTCTGCTCTAATTCTTTTAATAGAGTTGCTATATATGCAACCGATTTATTTGTTTGAATTGCGATAATTTATGTGTGGAATTTCCGGTTATTTTTCAGTTGAAAAAAATATAAGTGAGCAAGATTTAAAGTGCATTACCGATGCCATGCCACATCGCGGACCAGATGCTTCCGGAATTTATCAAAATGATACAAAAAAAGTAGGTTTAGGTCATCGCAGATTGAGTATTATTGATTTGAGCAATGCGGCAAACCAGCCAATGTTTTCGGCTTGTGGACGATTTGCAATGGTGTTTAATGGCGAAGTTTTCAATTACCTGGAAATAAAGGAACAACTTCAACTCCAGTGCAAAACACATTCTGATAGTGAAGTGATTTTAGAGGCTTTTGCGAAGGAAGGCGTAAGTGCAATTCATCGTTTCAACGGCATGTTTGCTATTGCGATTTATGATACGGTTCAAGATTTACTTTATCTCATTCGCGATAGGCTGGGAGTGAAGCCGCTGGTGTATTTTCAACTTGAAAAAACAGTTGCTTTTGCTTCTGAAATTAAAGGATTATTGCAAAGTAGTTTCATTAAAAAAAATGTAGAAGTAAATAAAGCAGCGCTATATAATTTTTTGTATTTAGGTTATGTACCGGAGCCGTACAGCGCATACACCAACATTTTCAAGCTGCCTGCCGGAAGCTATGCCGTTGTAAAAAATGGGAATCTTGAAATTTTTTCTTACTGGAAACCAGAAGAAAAAGTAACTGAAAATGTTGTTACTGATTTTAAAGATGCGAAAGCAAAACTGAAGGAATTATTACTTTCTTCAGTAAAATACCGAATGGTGAGCGATGTGCCGTTTGGCGCGTTTTTAAGTGGCGGAATAGATTCGAGTTTAGTAACTGCATTGGCGCAGATCAATAGCAAATCGCCTTTAAATACTTTCTCAATTGGTTTTCAAGAAGCTACACACAACGAATCTAAATTTGCAAAGCAAGTAGCCAATCATCTTGGTACCAACCACACAGAGTTTATGGTGAGCGAGCAAGATGCACTTGAGCTGGTTGATAAAATTTTCACTGCTTACGATGAACCTTATGCAGATTCTTCTGCTTTGCCAACCATGCTGGTGAGTAAGTTGGCGAAAGAAAAAGTTACCATGGTTTTAACCGGTGATGGAGGCGATGAACTGTTTCACGGCTATGGCGCTTACCACTGGGCAAAGCGCTTGAATAATCCTTTTGTAAAAGTAGTTAGAAAGCCTTTGGCAGCAATACTTTCCATGAGTAATCCTGTTTTAAGAAGAGGGGCAAAAGTGATAAATTACCCAAGTGAAAGCACATTAAAAAGCCATATTTTTTCGCAAGAACAATATTTTTTTAGTCAATCGGAACTGAAGGAAATGTTGCTTCCAGATATGCAACAAAATTTATTATTGCAAGAAGATGTAGCTACAAAGCGAAAACTATCGGCCGTTGAAGCGCAATCGCTTTTCGATATTCGCTACTATTTAAAAGATGATTTGTTGGTGAAAGTAGATAGAGCTACCATGCAGTTTTCATTAGAAGCGCGCACACCATTTTTAGATTACCGCGTTGTGGAATTTGCTTTGAACGTGCATGAAAATTTGAAGATAAATAATGGCGTAGCAAAGTATTTACTAAAAGAAGTTTTGTACGATTACGTGCCGCGCGAAATTTTTAATCGCCCGAAATGGGGATTTGCTATACCGCTGGCAAAATGGATGAAACGCGATTTGAATTATATACTCACCGACTGGCTGAGCAGCGAAAATGTGGCGCAATTTAAAATAGCAAAACCAGAGTATGTGAAGCAGCTAAAACAGAGGTTTATGAATGGAGAAATTTTCCTTTACAATCGCTTGTTTGCTTTAGCACTTTTGCACCAATGGATGAAAAAATATGCAACAAAATAAAACACACGTTTTATATCTTTCTTACGATGGAATGACCGACCCACTTGGGCAAAGCCAAGTGCTTGCTTATTTAGAAAGATTGAGTAACCTAAATTATCGTTTCACACTTATTAGTTTTGAAAAAACTGAGCGCTTTGAAAATGGGAAAAAGAGCGTGGAAGAACGCTGCCAAAAAAGCAATATAAAATGGTTGCCACAGCGCTATACCAAAAAGCCGCCAATACTTTCAACCATATACGATATTTTTACGTTGGAGCAAAAGGTGTTAGATGTTTTAAAGAAAGATAGTTTTGAAATTATTCATTGCCGCAGCTACATTACAGCGATTGTTGGTTTACAGTTTAAGCGCAACTATGGTGTAAAATTTGTGTTTGATATGCGTGGATTTTATGCCGATGAAAGAGTTGATGGCAACATTTGGAGATTAAGCAACCCGATTTACAAAGCCGTGTATCTTTTTTTAAAACGAAAAGAACGGCAGTTTTTGAGTGAAGCAGATTATGTAATCAGCCTCACCGATGCAGGAGAAAAGATTATTCATTCATGGAAAAATATTTCTAATCAACCTATTCCGATTCAAGTAATTCCATGTTGTGCAAACTTGGAAATGTTTAGCAATGCAGGTATTGATGAGAAACAAAAAATAGAGTTAAAAAAATCGCTTCAAATAAGTGAAAGTAGTTTTGTTTTAAGCTATCTCGGCAGCATCGGCACTTGGTATATGCTCGAAGAAATGCTCGATTGTTTTAAAGTTTTAAAAGAAGAAAATCCGCAATCAATTTTTCTTTTTATCACCAATGAATCTTCAGAATATATTGTTGAAAAGGCAAAGGCAAAAGGCATTGCTGTAAGTGATTTGCGCATTGTTTCATCGCCACATAATTTAGTACCACTTCACCTTTCAATTTCTGATGCCGGCATATTTTTTATCAAGCCGGTTTTTTCTAAGCAGGCTTCATCTCCAACCAAACAAGCAGAGTTGATGGGCATGAATTTGCTTCATATTTGCAATAGCGGAGTTGGTGATGTTGATGCAATTGTGGCGCAAACAAATTGCGGTGTTGTAGTGGAAAAATTTTCGACAGAAGATTACAGAAGTGCAGTGAAAAAGTTACTGGTAAAAACAACGCAGCAGCATGAAACCATTAGGGAACAAGCATTTGAAATTTATTCGTTGCAAAAAGGAGTAGAAAGGTATGCTGAAGTGTATGAAAAATTGCTTGCAATGAAGACAACTTCTTAACTTTACTTTTGTATCTTTTAGTTCATGTCGAATTTTACCGATAGCATTCATTTTTTATCGAAACTTACTTTTAAAAAAGTAGGAAATGCTTGTGGTATTTTTCTTTCTTATTATGTGAGTAGAATTGTTAGAAAGCCAATTGTTTGGGGCTATCCGATTACTATTTCTATTGAACCAACAACTACTTGTAATTTAGGCTGTCCGGAATGCCCAAGTGGTTTAAAATCTTTCACGCGCCCAACAGGAAATCTTGAAATAGAAAACTACAAGAAACTAATTGAAGAAATAAGTGATACTACGATTTACGGTTACTTTTATTTTCAAGGTGAGCCGTTTATGCACCCTAAATTTTTAGATTTAGTGCGCTTTGCTACGAGTAAAAATTTATATTCGGTAACTTCAACTAATGCGCATTTTTTAACTCAAAGAAAAGCTGAAGAAGTTGTGGAAAGTGGTTTGAGCAGAATTATAGTTTCTATTGATGGAACTACACAAGAAGTGTATGAGCAGTATCGCAGAGGTGGCAGTTTGGAAAAGGTGATTCAAGGAACAAAAAATTTGGTTGAAGCAAAGAAAAAGTTAAACAGTAAAACACCACACGTTATTCTACAATTTTTAGTTGTTCGCCCAAACGAACATCAAATTGAAGATGTGAAAGAATTAGGCGCAGCATTAGGTGTGAATGAGGTGAAATTTAAAACTGCACAGATTTATGATTACGAAAATGGCAGCGATTTAATTCCTTTAAGCGAAAAATATTCGCGCTATAAAAAGCTGCCAAATGGTAAATATGCCATAAAAAATAAATTACAAAATCACTGCTGGAAACTTTGGCACAGTGCCGAAATTACTTGGGACGGGAAAGTGCTGCCTTGTTGCTTTGATAAAGATGCGAAATACAAAATGGGAAACACATTTTCCGAATCGTTTAAGCCAATTTGGAAGAATGGCAAATACCAAAATTTTAGGAAGCAAATATTGAAAGGAAGAAACCAAATTGATATTTGCAGAAATTGTAGTGAAGGATTGAAAGTTTGGGAGAAATAGCGTAGCTATATCTTCGATTGTTTTTGCTTTTCATAATTTTCAAAAGCAGCAATTTCCATGGTTTCAGCATGGCAGAAAACAACTTTTCCATTATTTATTTTAGTAAACTCCTGAATAAATTGCTTTAGATATTCCTCTTGGGAAAGCATGAAAGTAGTGATTGAGATTTGTTGTTTTCGAGCTTGTGCGGCAAGAGAAAAACAGTTGCTTGTAATTTTAGTATCAAGTCCAAAACTATTAGTATAGTTTATTCCGTTTACTTTTATGCAACTTGGTTTGCCATCGGTAATCATAAAAATTTGCTTCTGCGTATGGTGTTGTTTTCGCAATAGGTTCATTGCAAGTTCTATTGCCGCAGAAATGTTTGTGTGGCTTGCAGTAGCACTAATTTTAGAGATGTCATGTAGCATTATTTTTTTTGCTTCATTACCAAAAGTTACTATCTCTAAAGTATCTTCTTTGTAATTTTGGTGAATCCATTCAGCCAATGCTAATGCCATATTTTTTGCAGATGTAATTCTGTTTTCATCGCTCAAAATCATACTCTGCGAAACATCAATCAATAGCACCGTTGCTACACTTACATGGAATTCTTTTTCGGTAATTACAATATCATTTTCATCAATGCTAAAAGATTTTATACCATGATTTATTTGCGCATTACGCAGCGTACTGAGCATGGAAATTTGTTGATCGGAATCTCCAAATGTAAATGAGCGTTCACTTCTGTTTATTTCGCCTTTGCTGCCGGTTTTTAATGTTGAGTGGCTGCCGGTTTTTCCATGCTTAGCTTTTTCAAGCATAGCTTTTAATATTGCTTTTTTTAAATGTTTCTGTTTGAATTTTTGGTCTGAAATATTGTATTCACTATTGGGTAGAAATACTTTTTCATTCGTATGGGCTTTAGTATTTTGCACATTTGGAATTGATGTGAGGCACAACTTTTCTTGTTGAAAAAATGAAGTTTCTTTACCGAGAAATTTCTCAAATTTAATGCTTGCCATTGCATAAAAATACATTCAAGAATTTCAGATTGGAGTATGGAGTAAGAAATTGATGTTTTATGGCATTGTACAAAATAGTAAAACATTTGCCTGCTTTTCTCCGAAACTTTTATGATAATCTTAGTTTATTGAACTTTTACTCAAAATGTTAATATAAGAATTTGAAAAAATTAGGGCAAAATGCGACTTTTGCCCACAAGAAAAATATTTAAAGCATGAAGAAACTCTTTACTATTTTAGTATTGGCAATTTCATTAACGGCATTTGGTAAAGCCAAAGCGCCATATATCTTAGATGAAAAAGGCAATAAAATTTTAATAAGCAAAGACAGTACTTGGCGTTTTGCAGGATATGTTGGCTTAAGTGGATCGCAAGCCGCCTATTACCAATGGGTTCCGGGAAATCAATTTGCACTAAGCATAAATTTTAATGCTTTTGGCTATGCAAACTATAAAAAAGGAAAGTGGAGTTGGAACAATAACTTAGATGCCAAATATGGCGTAGTTGCTTTGGGTCGTTACCGTAGCGTTCCGGATAGAAAATATCCTTTTAAAAAGAGTGATGATTTATTGCAATTGAACTCTTTGGCAGGTTACAATGTGGCTAAAAACTTAGATGTGAGTTTGGTTTTCAACTTTAAATCTCAGTTTGGCGCTGGTTATACTTACAAATTAGATTCTACAGGAAAAGAATACAGCAAAACACTTTCATCAAAATTTGCAGCACCTGCATTTATGAAAATTGGTCCTGGTATCACCTATAAACCAACTGATTATTTTACTTTGTTTTTCTCGCCAATTACGGCTGACTTTACGTTTGTAGATAGAAGCCTTACCAAAATTCCTAATGTGCCACTCGAAGACCAATGGCAAAGAGTAAATGAAAAAGATTACGGTTTAGAAACGGGGAAATCAGTTTTGGTAAATGCCGGAGCTTATTTGAAGATGAATTTTCAAAAAAATATTGTGAAGAATGTGAACTATAAAACTCAGTTGGAATTGTATTACGATTACACTTATCCGAATGCAATTAAAGATTCAACAGGAGTAAGTTTGTATAAAGAAAGAATTATAGATAATGCTGCATTGCGCAAAGAAGCTCGCCAACAAGTAGATGTGGATTGGCAAAACGATGTAGTGTTTACTGTAAATAAATTTATTAGTGCCACTTTATTTTGGAGAATAAAATACCGCTGGCGCGAATTAGTTCCGGTTGATGGAAACAAAGACGGTTTCCAAGATACAGTAACAATGCCCGATGGAACAAAAACACCTAAGGTGCGCAGAGGCGTGCAAATTGCCGAAGTATTTGGATTGGGATTTTCATATAAATTTTAATTTTACAACTATGAGTTTAGAAGAAAAAATAAATGCAGATTTAAAAACTGCTATGCTTGCAAAAGATGAAGCAAGTGTGAGAGGTTTAAGAGCCATAAAAGCCGCAATCATAACCGCTAAGACTGAAAAAGGCGCGGGCGGTGTTTTGGCGGAAGACAAAGAAATGAGTTTGCTCCAAAAATTGGTGAAGCAACGCAAAGAAAGTATTGAAATTTTTGAAAAGGAAAGCCGTGCAGATTTAGCTACAAAAGAGAAAGAAGAAGTAGCTGTGATCGAAAAATATTTGCCTGCAATGTTAAGCGAAGATGAGGTGCGCGCTACCATTCAAAAAATTATTGCCGAAACTGGAGCAACTTCAGCAAAAGAAATGGGCAAAGTGATGGGCGCAGCCTCAAAAGCATTTGCCAGAAAAGCTGATAATAAAATGGTTGCCGATATTGTGAAAGCCTTGCTTTCGTAAGGAACAAAATTTTATTTTGGGTTGTGCAAAAAGTGTGCAACCAAACTATTTCTGATATTATCTATATTATAGTTGAATAAAAAATATATTTTGAAATAGCCAACAACGACTATTGCATGACAAAACATTACATATCCATTTGTTTATTATTTTCTGTGTTATTTTCTTCTGCGCAAAAAGAAGCAAATAATTGGTACTTTGGCGTAAATGCCGGAGTAACGTTTAATAGTGGCACTCCGGTTGCGCTTACCAACGGTGTACTTGTAACCAGCGAAGGAAGTGCTGCTTTAAGTGATAAGAACGGCAATCTTTTATTTTATACAGATGGCATTTCTGTTTGGAATAAGAACCATGTTTTAATGCCTGGAGGCACAGGATTATTGGGCGATCCATCTTCTGCCCAATCAGCAATTATTGTTCCTAAGCCCGGAAGCAAAACATTGTTCTATATATTTACGGTAGCCGCTGAAGCAAAACCTGGAGGAGTTTGCTGGAGTATGGTAGATATGACTTTGCAGGGCGGACTTGGGGATGTAATTGCTGCTACCAAAAACACACAATTATTTACGCCTTCTGCCGAAAAATGTGCCGCAGTAAAACATGCTAATGGTATTGATGTGTGGGTTGTAGCTCATGGACATAATAATAACTCATTCCATGCGTATCTTGTAGATTGCAATGGTGTGAATCCGCCAGTTACTACTAATATTGGAAATGTGGATCCGTGGCCGGGTTGGGGCGGAATAGCATTCTCTCCTGATGGTACCAAGTTGGCAAGTTCTATCAATTCAACCGGTTTTGATTTATTTGATTTTAATAATGCTACAGGAGTACTTTCTAATGCAATTTTATTGGGAAATGCGAGCGCTGCTTATAGTGTCTCTTTCTCACCCAATAGTAAGGTTTTGTATGGATTAAAAATTATTGGTGGAAGTGTAGTGCAGTGGAATTTACAAGCTGGAAGCCCTGCTGCAATTATTGCTTCTATGACACAGGTTGGAATTGCCGGAGGAACAGGCGCTAATTACAATGGCGGAACACTTCAACTTGGCCCTGATGGAAAGATATATTTTCCTCAATTCTATCAGTCGTATTTAGGTGTAATAAATAACCCGGATGTTGTGGGTTTGGGTTGTGGGTTTGCAAATAACGCTGTTAGTTTGGCAGGAAGAAATGCTGTGCTGGGCCTACCACCTTTTATTCAAAGTTTTTTTGATACAACTTCTGTAATAATATTGGCAGATTCTGTTTGTACAAATAAGCCATTAAATTTTTCAATTGGTGGAAACGTAGCATACTTAGACTCTGTGAAATGGAATTTTGGCGATCCTGCTTCTGGTTCTCAAAACACCTCAACTTTAATTTCGCCAAGCCATTCTTTTGCAAGTGCAGGTAACTATTCGATACAATTAGTTCGCTATCATCAATGTGTTGCAGATACTTCTTTTGGTACTGTGAAAGTAATTGGACCATCTACTGCAACAAATAGTGTGGTGCTGTGCAGAAATTCATCTTATACAAGACCTGCTGGAGGTATTGCAACCGCTGCCGGAACTTATCTTGATACTATTCCTGCAAAAAATGGCTGTGATAGTGTGATTACTACGTATATATCATATTCTACCGATACTATTAGTGCCGGGCGAGATACGGCAATTTGTAAAGGCGATTCCACTCGCTTAAATGGAAGTGGTGGTTTAATTTATACTTGGTCGCCTGCTACCGGATTGAGTAATCCAAATATTGCAAACCCAATTGCGAAGCCAACAAACACAACGGTTTACCAACTTGTTTCCCAAATTGAAATTGATAATCTAATTGTGAATGGTGATTTCGAAGCCGGAAATACGGGGTTTAGCACAAGCTATAATTATGCCGCACAAAATAACACTCAAAGTCAATATTCTATTGGAACTAATCCATACACATGGAACGCTGGGCATTTAGTTTGTAGCGACCATACCACAGGTAGTGGAAATATGATGTTTGTAGATGGTTCTCCTATTCCTAATAGAAGTATTTGGTGCCAAACAGTAAATGTAGTGCCTAATACTACTTATGCTTTTAGTTGCTGGATTTCGAGCAACAATTCTGTAAACCCTGCTATTTTGCAATTTAGCATTAATGGAAATTTGCTTTCTACTCCTTTTAATGCTTCGAGCACAGCTTGCTATTGGCAGCAATTCTATGCTACTTGGAATTCAGGTGCAAATACTTCTGCCAATATTTGTATTGTGAACCAAAATACTCAAGCAGGTGGTAACGATTTTTCGCTTGATGATATAAGTTTCTCGGGCTTGTGTTCTGATACTGATTTTGTAACAGTTACCGTTAATCCCACTTATCTTGATACAATAAAACCATCAATTTGTGCCAATAAAAATTATATGTTGCCCGATGGAAGTACAGTAAACACTGCTGGAACTTATACTTCTAATCTTTCTACAATGCATAATTGCGATAGTATAATTATTACGAGTTTAACTGTAAATCCGGTATATTCATTTACCACACAACAAAGTATTTGCTCAGGAAACTCATATATTCTTCCCGATGGCAATGTGATAAGTACTCCTGGAAGTTATACCGTTACACTTCAATCTTCAAAAAGTTGCGACAGTGTGATTACTACGAATTTGAGTGTTACACAAAATACACTTGTTGCAAGTAATGATACAGCATTTTGTTTGGGCGATTCTACTCAGTTGATTGCAAGCGGAGGAACTTTTGGATATACATGGACTCCTGCAACCGGATTAAGCGCTACAAACATTGCTAATCCAGTTGCTAAGCCAATCATTACAACGCAGTATGTAGTTCAATCTGTAGTAAAAGGTGAAAACCTAATTACTAATGGAGATTTTGAAGCAGGAAATACGGACTTTTCAACTAACTATCTTTATAGTATACCTAATCCAATGGCAGGTCCAGGGCATTACTATGTAGGCACATCAATTACCAATGGTTGGTTTCCGGGTTGTGCTGACCATACACCAACAGGTGTTGGAAATATGCTTATTGCAGATGGCGCAAATGGAAGTGATGGTGTTGCTCCGGGTAGTTTGGTTTGGTGTCAAACAGTAAATGTACAGCCTAATCAAGACTATGCTTTCTCTACTTGGCTTACGAATTTGAATAGTACAGGTTCTACATCTCAACTACAATTTTTCATAAATGGAACTCAAATTGGCACTACTCAAACAACTCCAATAGGTGTTTGTCAATGGAATCAGTTTTATGTTATATGGAATTCGGGTTTAAACACATCAGTAACTATTTGTGTTGCTGAAGCAAGTGGTGCACAACCAGGCAATGATTTTGCTTTAGATGATATTGAATTTAATTTATTGTGTACCGTGCGCGATACTGTGAATATTACCGTAAATCAACCTGCAACCACAACTTTAAATCCTGTGATTTGTGCGAACCAAACTTATACTCGCCCGAGTGGTTTAGTAGAAAATTTAGCAGGAGTTTATATTGATACTTTAGCAACTGTTTACGGTTGCGATAGTGTAATAACTTCTAACTTAACTGTGAATTCTGTTTTTGCAGTTACAGTGTATGATACCATTTGTGCTAACCAAACATATACTTTGCCCAAAGGAAATATAGTGAATGCAAGCGGTACTTACATTGATACACTTGCTACTGTTGCAGGTTGCGATAGTGTAATTACTACGGAACTTACAGTGAATCAGGTTGATGCTACTACTGTGTTTGATACGATTTGCAGCGGTGCAACTTATACCTTGCCCGATGGCAATAATGTGCAAGCAACGGGCATTTATCCGGTTACATTGCCCAACCAGTTTGGTTGCGATAGTGTGGTAACAACTAACTTAACTGTAATTGATGTTGTGCTTACTTCACTGCAAACTAACGTGCTTTGTTTTGGAGAAACCACAGGTGCTTTTACTGTTACTGCAAACGGTGGTGTTTCACCATATAGTTACAATTTGTTTAGTGCAGGAAATTTGTTGAATACCTCAACAACAGGAAGCTTTAATTCTATTGGTGCAGGAAATTACACGATTGTTGCTACCGATAATTTTGGTTGCTTTGATTCTATCTCAACTGCCATTACAGAGCCAACTGCGCTAACTGCTGCTTCTACAAGCACAGCAGTAAAATGTTTTGGCGAAAGCAATGGTGAAGTTGTTATTGCTGCTGCTGGAGGTGTTGCACCATATTCATTTAATTTGAATAATCAGTCTATCAATTTAAGTGGAAACTTTACTGCATTACTTGCTGGTACTTATGCTTACACTGTAACTGATACAAACGGCTGTGTATTTTCTTCGAGCCAAACAGTTACTCAGCCTCAAAATATAGTATTGCAAGTAGTGCCAGATTCTGCGTTTATAGATTTAGGTGCGAGTATTCAATTAAATATTACTTCTAATTACGATCCTGCCACCACTTATTTGTGGACACCAAACATGGGATTGAGTTGCTATAACTGTGCTAATCCTGTATTCAAAATGAATAACAATATTCAATATGAAATTACGGCTTCAGTAGATATAAACGGCAATATTTGCAAAGCACAAACCTCACTTCCAATAGTAGTAATTCCTAATTACAATATTTATATTCCAAACTTGTTTACGCCAAATGGTGATGGTATAAATGACTTTTTTAGTGTGATGGGAAATTTGCAAGGTATTAAGCTAATAGAGATTAAAATTTTCAATCGTTGGGGCGAAAAAGTATATCAAGGAAATGATATTCATTTTGCGTGGGACGGCACATTTAATGGTGAGCCGCTTGAGCCGGGCGTGTTTACTTACACCATGCGTGCGGTGTTTGTTGATAATCACGTAGAGAAACTGTTTAAGGGCAGTTTTACAATGCTGAAATAGTGGCTGATTACTTATCTAAATTGCTTTTTCAATCGGTCTAAAGAGCGCTTGGCATCGCGGTCTTTAATAGTGTTTCGCTTGTCGAAAGTTTTCTTTCCTCTACCTAGTGCAACTTTAATTTTAAAGAAGCCACGTTCGCTCATAAATAATTCAACAGGAACTACGGTTAATCCTTTCTCACGAATTTTTGCATCAATTTTTTTGAGCTCTTTTTTGGTAAGTAAAAGCTTGCGCAAGCGTGTTGGTTCATGATTGTTTAAGTTGCCATGAGAGTATTCCGGTATGTGTAAATTCTTTAACCAAAGTTCTCCGCTTTTCATTAGGCAGTAAGCGTCATTAAAGCTTCCGCCACCGTTTCGTAAACTCTTGGTTTCAGTACCAAGAAGCATAATTCCGGCTTCAAATATTTCTAATAGTTCAAACCCAAATTTTGCATCGCGGTTCAGTATTTTAATTTCTGTTTTTTTCATATTCCGCGCTTCAAGGTTTCAAAGTATTTTTTGAGCTTTTCTTTGTCGATTATTTTTTGCCCAGTTTTTCCACTTGCGATAGTTCTATCGCTTACGGTGGCTTTTATGTTGCAAATAATTTCGTTTTTGTGTAGCGATTCAATGGTTGCAGTGAATAAAACATTGTCGTTTAAAAATGCAGGAGCGTGGTGTTCAATATTTACAAATGTGCCAATTCCTTCTTCGCTCTCATCTTTCAAGTCAAGCGCAAAAAGCCGACTACTCCATTCCGCATCGCGTGTAATGGCAAAAGTAGAATACACTTCGTGAACAGCTTCTCCATGAAATGCTGCAAAATCAGCAGTGCTAACTTTGTGTAAGTATGTTTTTTTATCGCCTATCGTAAATAAATCTTTCACGCCTCAAAGATAGCAGAGGAATGAATATTTACGAAGGCATTTTAAATGCTCTAAACAGTTTCAAATAGTGCTTGGAAAAATCTCAAGTATTTGGGTTCATAAATCATTTTTAAACCTTTTGCGCTATGCCTGTTTTCATAAACTTCTGCAACAGAATAGGCAACTAAATCTAAATGTGCTTGCGTGTAAACTCTTCTTGGCATAGTTAAGCGAACCAATTCTAAATTTGGCATGTGTTCTTCACCTGTTTCTTTATTTCTTCCGGCAGAAACTATGCCGCGCTCCATACCGCGCACTCCGGAATTTACATACAAGTTTGCAGCTAAAGCTTGTGCGGGATATTGCGATTGCGGAATATGTTCGTAAAATCTTTTGGCATCTAAGAAAATAGCGTGCCCACCAAAAGGCTTCACCATTGGAATATTGTATTCATCTAATAAATTTCCTAAGTAAGCAACTTGGTTTACACGGGCGGCAATATTTTCATCTCTCACAGCTTCTTCAATGCCGCGTGCCATTGCTTCCATGTCGCGCCCTGCCAAGCCGCCATACGTATGTAAACCTTCGTAAATTACCACCATGTTGCGTAGTTCTTCAAAAACTTCTCTATCGTTTACGGCTACAAAACCTCCAATATTTACAAGCAAATCTTTTTTGCCGCTCATGGTTGCAGCATCGGAATACGAAGCAAATTCTTTTAAAATTTCGGCAATAGATTTATTAGCGTAGCCAGCCTCTTTTTGTTGAATGTAATAAGCGTTTTCCATTGCGCGTGTAGCATCTAAAACTACTTTTATGCCGTGCTGATGTGCCATTGCATTCACTGCTTTAATGTTTTCCATAGAAACCGGCTGGCCGCCTGCCATGTTTACGGTAGCTCCAACGGTAATGTAGGCTATATTTTCGCCTCCAACTTTTTTAATTAAGTCTTCAAATTTTTGAAGGCAAACATTTCCTTTAAAAGCTGATTGGTTTTGTGGGTCATGCGCTTCATCTACAATTACATCAACAAAAGTGCCGCCTGCTAATTCTTGGTGAAGGCGCGTGGTGGTGAAATACATATTCCCCGGCACGTATTGCCCTTTTTTAATTAGGCATTGCGAGAGCATATTTTCGGCACCTCTGCCTTGGTGTGTTGGCACTAAATATTTGTAGCCATAATATTTTTTAACGTTTGCTTCGAGATTGTAAAAGTTTTTACTGCCTGCATAAGCTTCATCGCCAAGCATTAAGCCAGCCCACTGGTAATCGCTCATGGCGTTGGTGCCGCTATCGGTGAGCAAGTCAATATACACATCTTCTGAACGAAGTAAAAAAGTATTGTAACCGGCTTCTTGAATATACTTTTTTCGATCTTCTGCCGAAGTTACTTTTAGTGGTTCTACTACTTTAATTTTGTAAGGTTCTGCCCAAGGTTTTGTTGCGAATTTCATGTTTTAAAAAATTAGTTATCGTTTAATAATGTATTGAATAATGAACTATAAAATCATTTCTGTTTTATTGAATACAGAAATGCTTCAAACATAGAGTGTGAACTGCGATAGGTTTTATGATTAGGCGCTGTATTTTTCTCTAATCTACATTAAAGTAAAACTACAGTAGTAGTATTATACGAAAAGGTATTTCGTTTAAAAGGCAGGAAGATTTTACAAGCAAAAGAAGGTTTTTTAGAAACTCAATCTTTACTTAGTAATTGTATTTAAAACCAACAAAACCTCTCGTACCTTGGTTAGGTGCGTAATTGTAAGTGGCATCAAAAACTAAACCGTTAGGTGTTACACTTTTATTGAAAGGGTCGAAGGGTCGCAGAATTGGCTGTGTAGGTTTAGTGTTGAATAAGTTTTGAATACCAAAGAAAAACTCAAATCCTTTTTTGAATTGTTTGGTACATTGAATATTTTGAATGGTGTACCAAGGTGAATATTCTCCACGTGGGTCGTTTTCTTGAATAGCCATGCGCATTGGTGAATTAAGGTAGCCGTTCCAATCTAATTTTACACCAGCTTTTTTAAACTCATATTGCAAACCAAAAACAGCATTTAGAATAGGAGAGTTGACAAGCGGATTTAGTTCAATTTCATCTTCGCCTTCTTCTTTTTCCAGTTCAAAATTGCCTAATAAGTTTATACCAAGTTGAAAAGTTACAGGTTTCTCAAACTTCATTTCAACCATTGTGTTGAAGCCAAAATTCATGCCATAAGAATTTTCGTTTTCATAAGTTATGGTGTTTTCATTGTAATCAATTTCTAATTCAACCATGTTAAAAAGAAAATTGTAGAACAAGCGCGATTCCCAAAAAATAGTAAACTTATCTGTCGAAATTTTTCTGATATAATCTGCGTAGAAGCCGTAGCACGATTCGGTTTTTAAGTTTTCATCTAAAACAATTTTTCTACCGCTTGTGAAAGCATATTTGTTATCTATAAAAGCATTTGGTGTGCGGTAGCCGCTGCCAATTCCCACGCGTAATTCGTTCTTTTTATTTTTGCTAAGCCATTTGTAATCGAAGCGTGGAGCAAAAGCCACTCCCGTGAAAAGGGTGTTGTATTCTACTCTAATTCCGGCAAGTATTTCGTTGCTTTCGTTCACGTGAATCATGTCCTGAATAAAAATGGCAGGATAGTGATTGATGATAGGGTGATTAAGGTATTTGCCGTTTGTGGTATCGGCAGTTGTAAGCAAATTATCATCATAGCGATTAAAACGATAAGCAACACCAAGCAAGAAATCGCTTTTGTTAGTTATCTTGTTATCGTAAACTAATTGTAAATAGCCATTTTGTTCGCTGTGGTTAAACAAAGTTGTTCCATATATGGCATTCGCTTGGTGATGGCTAAAACCCAGCATTACACCAAGATTTGCTTTGCGAATTGGCAGCAAAAAATTTCCAACTAATTCAAAGCGGTTGGTGCGTGCGCGTTCGCCATAAATACTATCACTGCCATACCAATTTTTGTTATACTGCAATTCACCACCGCTGCGGTTGTCCCAAACATATCGCGCAATGATGCTCGAAAGTTTATTTACCTTATTTCTAAACGACCATTTATTGATAAACGCCAAGCGATTTTGTACCGGAATATCTGTAAAATTATCTTTGTTGAAATCCCACTTTTTATTCATGCCGAAATAACTCACGCCAAGTAAACCATTTGCTTTACCTTCTTTAAAAGAAACAGTGGCACCAATTCCGGTTTCTAAGTATGAAGTAAGGCGCGTGTCAATAGCAACTTTATCTGCGTGTTCAGGGTTTTTGGTAATGATATTTAGAACACCCGAAACAGCTTCGGTGCCATACAAAGTGCTTGCCGGTCCTTTTATCACTTCAATTCTATCAATTATACTCATGGGAATTCCCATTAAGCCATAAAGATTTCCGGTGCCGCCTGTAATTGGTGCGCCATCTAAAAGCACTAAAGCGTAAGTGCCTTCCATTCCGTTTATCTCAATATCGGCTGCGCCATCAATACCGCCATCAATATTTGCTTGCATTCCGCTGATAAAACGAATGGCATCTTGTAGGTTGAAAACATTTTTACTTTGAAAATATTCTTCCGTATAAATTTCAACCGGAATGGCGAAATCTTCTCTGCGCAGTTCTTTTAAAGTGCCGGTTACTACAACAGTTTTTAAATTAAAAGTATCGTTTAGATGCTGTGCAAAAAGCGCATGGCATTTGAATAAAACGAGAGTTGAAGCCAAAATGAGTCTGAGTCGAAGTATCTTCATGCAAAGTTGAAGATATAAAAAAACAATAAACTATTTACCTCGCAAAGCTTCGTGAATAAAGCCAAGGATATTTTCTTTTCCTATTTTCTTTTCGGAAGAAGTAACGAAATGTGGTGGCAGCTCTTCCCAGTTCTCGAGCAATTTGTTTTTGAAAGAGGCAATGTTTGATTGAATTTCGGGAGAAGAAATTTTATCGGCTTTAGTGAAAATAATTCCAAGTGGAATACCTTTGCTTCCCATCCAGTTGATGAACTCTAAGTCAATTTTTTGTGGCGAAATTCGGGCATCAATCAGTACGAAAACATATTGCAATGCTTCGCTTTTTAAAATAAAAGTACGAATCATGGTTTCCCATTTTTCGCGCATGGTTCTTGAAATTTTTGCGTAGCCGTAGCCGGGTAAATCCACCAAATGCCAATGGTTATTGATGTTGAAATAATTAAGTGTTTGTGTTTTACCAGGTGTAACACTCACTTTTGCCAAAGCCTTTCTACCACACAAATAATTTACCAAAGAGCTTTTGCCCACATTCGATCTGCCAATGAAAGCAAATTCAGGTTGCTTGATGCTTGGGCATTGCGATAACTGCACATAGCTTCCAACATATTCGGCAGATTTAATTTCCATTTGTGGTTATTTTTTCTTCGCTTTTGTGGCGGTAGTTTTGGTGGCAGCAGTTTTTTTCTTTCCCATTATTTCGTGGCCCATGGTGTCGCGCTTTGCTTCTAAATATTTCTTGTTGAAATTGTTGTGTAAAATTTCAATTGGCACATTTTCTACTATTTCTAAACCATAGCCAATTAAGCCAACGCGTTTGGTTGGGTTGTTGCTCATTAAACGCATTTTGGTAATGCCTAAATCATTTAAAATTTGTGCGCCAACACCGTAGTCGCGTGCGTCCATCGGTAAGCCTAACGCGAGATTAGCTTGATATGTATCCATACCTTGCTCTTGCAGTTTGTAGGCTTTTAATTTATTTAATAAACCAATGCCTCTGCCTTCTTGCTGCATGTATAGTACCACACCTTTTCCGGCTTTTTCAATCATTTGCATTGATGCTTGCAGTTGGTCGCCACAATCGCAACGGAGTGAACCCAAAATATCGCCAGTTAAGCAAGAAGAGTGAACGCGTACCAAAATTGGTTCATTCGGTTTCCAAGTGCCTTTTATGATGGCTAAATGTGGTTCAGAAGTTCCTGCTTGTGAATAAGCGCGTAATGTAAAAGAGCCATATTTAGTTGGTAACTCTACTTCCACTTCGCGGTTGATGAGCCGCTCGGCTTTCATTCGGTATTCTATTAAATCTTTAATAGAAATTATTTTGAGCTTAAACTTTTTTGCAATCTTCATTAAATCGGGAAGGCGAGCCATTGAGCCGTCTTCATTCATGATTTCCACTAAAACGCCTGCAGGTTCAAATCCTGCTAAGCGAGCTAAATCAACAGTTGCTTCGGTGTGTCCGGCTCTGCGCAACACGCCACCATCTTTGGCGCGAAGCGGAAAAATATGTCCGGGACGAGCAAATTCTTCAGGCTTAGTTTTGGGGTTGATGAGCGCACGAACAGTTTTGGCGCGGTCGTGTGCCGAAATTCCTGTGGTGCAGCCTTGCCCGGTTAAATCAACCGAAACAGTAAATGCAGTTTCGTTTACTGAAGTATTATCGCCAACCATCAATTTTAAATCAAGTTCCTCGCAGCGCTTTCCGGTCATTGGCATACAAATTAAACCGCGACCGTGCGTAGCCATAAAGTTGATAATTTCGGGTGTAATGTTTCGCGCAGCAGTTACAAAATCGCCTTCGTTTTCGCGGTCTTCATCATCTACTACAACTATTACTTTGCCTTTTTTAATATCTTCAAGTGCTTCTTCGATTGTGTTCAGCATTTCTATTGTTTTTATGTTTTCTGTTTTTTCAGAAGTTCGTTTAATAATTCTTCTACTTTATTCCAAGAATAGTTTTCGGTTACAAACCTAAATGCTTCGTTTGAAATAGTGTGATATAGTTCTTTATTTTCTAACAGATTAACGATATTAGTCGCAAATTCTTCTGGCTTTTTGGCAACTAATATTTGCGTTTGGTCTTGAGCTTTTAAGGCGTTGTTTGCCATTTCCGATGTTACGCAAGGCACACCGGCAGCCATAGCTTCAAGCAGTTTGTTTTGCAAGCCGATACTAATGAGCATTGGCGCTACCAATATTTTTGAGGTAGTAAAATATGCTTGAATATCGCTTACCCAGCCTGTTACTTCAATATTTTCAGAGGCTAATTTTTGAACCTGAACAGCTGGTTCTGCTCCTGCAATCACTACTTTGGCAGCGGGTAGCTTTTGCCAAACCAAAGGCATGATTTTTTTTGCCAGAAACTGAACTGCTTCAATATTTGGCGGGTAATTCATGTTTCCTGCAAAAATAATATCGTATTTTTTTGTTGCGCTTTTATTCCAGTTGGTTTCAACTCCGTTTGGAATTACTGCAATACTTTGTTTTTCTGCAATGGGCAAAAAATTTCGGTCTTGCTCCGAAATAATAGAGTGTGCTGAAAATAGCTTAAACACTTGCTGTTCGTAATGAATTAGCTTTTTGTATTCCCAGTTCCAAAGCCATTTGGTGAATATGTTTTCTGCGGCTGCTCTGCGTTTTACACCAATGGAAAAAGTGTCCATATAGTCAATTACTTTAGGAATATTTCCAACGCTCTCGGCAAGCTCTGCGGTGCGTATTAGGTGGAAAAAGGCTATATCAGCTTTAATGTTTTGTTGAAGCTCTTGTAGCTGTTTTTTTGCAGCTGCAAAAGTGAAATAAGAAACTTGAAATGGCAGATTGGTAAATCCTGCTTTTAGTAAATTTATGGCAATTTGTATTTTGCTAAGTGAGGCAGTGGTGATGCTTTTACAGTATGGTTCTAAGGCTTTTATTTGTGCTAAAGTTGGAGTGCTTTCGGCAGTAGCAAATAAGTGGACTTCGTGCTGCTTACTCAAGCATTTTATGAAGTGATAAGCGCGAAGTTTATCGCCTTTTTCAAGAGGAAACGGAAAGCGGGAGGTTACAAATATTACTTTCACTTTTTTGCAGCAATAAGTGATTGGTAAAAGTTGGTAAGTCGCTGAACTACCTCGCTAATATCGTAATGTTGCTCGGCAAGTTTTCGCCCGTTTAACGCAATGTTTTTTCGCTTCTCATCATTTGTGAGCAATTCAACTACCATATTTGCAAACATATCAGAATCGTTTGCTTCTAACAAATGTACTCCGTTTTGATATTCAATTCCTTCTGCGCCAATAGCGGTAGAAACCATTGCTTTTTGCATAGCAAAACCTTCAATAATTTTTACGCGTACACCGCCACCTGAAAAAAGTGGGACTACCATCACACTTTTAGATGCAATAAATTCCGAAGCATTTTTTATTTCACCAAGCATTTCTACTTGCGGATATTTTTTTTGTAACCATTCGCTGTTCATGTTTCTGCCTGCTACATAAAATTTTGCTTGCGGCATTTGTGCTAAAACTTTTTGCCAAACATTATCTAAAAACCATTGTAGTCCTTCTAAATTTGGTTGCCAATCCATAGCAGCTAAAGAGAAAACGCTCCATTTTTCTTCTGCCTTATTCGATGGTGTTTTGCTTTTTACATCTAAAGCAAAAGGAATGTGGCAAAGTGGAATTTTGCAACCGGAATTTTTTAAAACTTCACCTTCGGTTTGGGTAATGTAAGTGATGCCGTTGTATTGGTTTAGCATACTTAGCTCATATTCTTTAAGCCGTTTTGCCAATAAATGTAAGTACCATTTTTTTAGTGGATTAGTTTCGTTAGCGGCTAATCTTTCCCAAATTTTATATTCAATATTGTGTGCGCGAAGCACAATTTTTGCACGGCTATATTTTCTAATTGTGGCAATGTATGGAGCCATAAAAATGCTTTCTAATTGCACTATATCAAAAAAATGTTTTGAAAGCACTTCAGCAAGTTTTTGGTGCATTGCTTCGGCATCAAAACGAATTACATTATACGATTGATTGGTGAATAAATTTAGAAATGCATCTTTTGCTTTGATGCGGGTGTCAATTTCTACTGCCTCAAACTGTGTTTCTATTTTATAAGCTTCCGGAATTTGAGAAAGTGGGGTGTAGAGTTTAGGCGAATTTACGGCAATCACTTTTACAGTATTTCCTGCTTTTAGCAAACCATCGGTGAAAATGTGAATGCCCATTGCGCCACCGTCTTTTGGAGGATAAGGCATTTTATTAGCAAGCTGAAGAATATGCACGGTTTCTTGAATGTTCTAAAGTGAAATAGGAGAGAAGTAGTGTTTTGTGCTACATTCTCGCAATGTAAAAATAATACTGATTTTGGGAATTGAGTTGTAATCTTAATTGCAGCAAATAACTAACGGTTTAGGAATTTGTTTTTTCAAACTCAAGTACTTTTACAGAGCCAACCACTCCGGTAAATTCCTTTATTATTTTATGTTTTCTATCTACAAACAAATACGCATCGTTGGGAAATAATTGAAAGAAAACTCCGTATTTTACAGTATCAATGGCATTCTCGGAATAGATGATTGGGTGCTTGCTTAAATAACCGTTTCGTACATCTCTAATACCTTGGAAAATAGGAAAATTTGCTCCAATTTTTTCAGTAGCCCAAGGCTGTTGTTCTACCCATGATATTGCTTGCTGCTCTACAATAATCACATGTTTGTACGACATATCTGCATCTCCTAAGTATCCTCCGTTTTTAGTGCTGTCCATTGTGTAAATTGCAGCAATGGCAATTCCAATACTTGCAGGAGCAGCAATGAGCAACCATTTTTTTCGATTTCCCAGCAAATCTGAAACTTTTATTAGTTCATGCACTGCCATTATTACTATTAGCGGAATCATAAGCAGCATATACCGCATTAAATAAAAATTTAAGGCAGCAAAAGCTAAACATAGAAGAAAGAAAAGTCCTACTATGAAGTAGCTTCTTTTTTCTATGTTGCTAAAGTTTCTGTTTTTCAGATAAAAGAAAACAGGTAAGATAAATAGAAGTAAAGATAAGTATATGCGCCCTTGCCGATAAAATACTTCATCACAAATTTGTTTTACTTTATAGTATGTATTAATAGCCGAGTGTTCCATTAAATTTATATGTAACGGAAAAAAATACCAGCCGTTTTGTTCTTTTTGAATAAGTAGAAAAATACCGAAAACCAGAAGAGATCCCAGTGCAAAAAACATTTTAATGGTATTTTGTAGCGAAAAGAATTTTTCACTTTTAAAAGCATCGGCAAATACAACCATTGCGGCTAAAGCCGGCAGCACAATAGCCGATTCTTTAATCATAATAGCAACGGAACTTAATATAAAAAACAAAAACCATCGCTGCCGGATAATTGCCCAAACCGATAAAAGCACAAACAAGGCAAGCATCATTTCGGGAAGTATTAAGCCTGCTAAAGCATAAAAAATAGGCTGTACAGCCAGTAAAGTTGTTGCAAAAAGTGCAGTTCGTTTATCAAATAAATTATTGGAAGTAAAATAAGTTGCAATTAAGGTGAGTACACCCAATAGAATGGAAAATGAATGACCGGAAACTACACTCTGCCCGAAAATATTCATCCATACAGCTTGCGAGAAAACAAAAAACAGTGGATGCCCGCGTGAATATTCCGGTTCTAAATTTATAGGCAAAACTCCGATCGATTGATTATCAATCATTTTTAAAGCGCCCGGAGCATACACGCCTAACTCGTCCCAAAAATAGGGGAGCGAAATATCTTGAAGTTTAAAAAATACAAATACCAGTAATATAATTCCCAATGGAATTTTATTGATGAGATATTTAGGTAAGGTCATTTAATTTTTGATGTGAGATTGGATTTCAATTTGGGCAAAG
This sequence comes from Bacteroidetes bacterium 37-13, assembly GCA_001897535.1. Classification (GTDB taxonomy): domain Bacteria; phylum Bacteroidota; class Bacteroidia; order Chitinophagales; family LD1; genus UBA7692. The sequence continues at coordinate 178,276 of MKTC01000007.1, forward strand.
TGTGATATATACTAAGAAAGAAAATGCAAGAATAAACTTAGTGAACAATAATTTTTTCATTTTTCAATAGTTTGTTATTAGCGGAAAAACGGGTAAAATAAATACCTGTAGTTAAATTAGATATATCAATAAAATAATTACTTTCTGAAATATTTGCAGTTTTACAGAGCCTGCCATCAACAGAAAAAAACTCAACTTTTAGCTCTGTAATATCTGGAGTGGTAATGGAAACAGAAATAAGTTGGGAGGCAGGATTAGGGAATAGTAAGAATCCGGTATTACTGTGAGTTTCGGTTATATTCACAGCATTGTCATCTACTTGAGTAAAAATTTTTGAAATATCAATTTTTACATCTGCACTTTGAGTGGTATCCACAACTATATAGGTTGTGGTTCTGTCGGTGAGCGAAGTTTTTAAAACGCCTTGTAGATGTTCACTACTAAATTGGGTGTATAAATAATTATCAGAGCCTAATATTAAACCGGCTTTGAAGTTTGAACCGGAATCTAAGCTGTTGGATATGAATAACTTTTGAAATGTACCGTCATAATAGCTAAGTTCGAGTATAGAGCTTGTATATTGTATGGGGCTTACAAATGTACCATGATGGTCGCTGGTTAAGTAAATTCTATCATTTGTAAATACGGTATTTCTACCGGTGAATAAAGCACTGTTGTTACTAACTAATTCTAACTGAAATGAACCTGCTACCGGAAACTTTAGTAAGGAACTTGCTTTAAAGCAGGGGCCATGTCCGCCACAAGTTGATATAGACCCTGTGGTTAAAAAGTAAATGTCTTTACCCACTCTAAAAAGATTAGTGCTTGGAAACACATTGTCTAAAGTTTCCATTGTGGAGTTGATTGTATTTAACTTAAACAACTGTTTTAGTTTTTCATTAACTCCAAAAATAACACCATCAACATAAATAAGCTTTGATAAAGATGGCCAATAAAATCTTACAGAATCTTCAAAGTTGTAAATTACGGAAAGTGAACTATTCGTTAAATTATATTTGAAAATAGTTCCCATTCCCATTTGCCCTCCTCTGTTACAATATCCCAATAAGGTATCTTCCACTTGAGTAAGGCTACCGAAAATTCCTTGTCCTTGTTGAGAAGTAAAATTATTTAATAGTTGCACACTTTTATTACTTGTAGAAATACTATATAAGGTTGGAGTGCTATCTGATTTTAAAAAGGCAATTCCATAAGCATATCCATTTCGATAAACTAAATTAGTTGCAGGAGCTACTAACCCTACCGTATCAAAAGATAATATAGGTTCTAACCATGCGGGTGAAGTAGTTTGATTTAACTCGTAAATAAGCCCATTTTTATTCAGCCCACTTTCAACTGAAATTCCCCATATCTTGGGTGTTTGTGCATAAAGTGAATAAACTGAAATAAGGATAAGTAAGGTAATTATATTTTTCATAGTATGGCTTTGCAAAAGAAACTATTTTTTTTTAATAATAGCAAATAAAGCCTGTCAATAAGCGCTTCTTGCTTTCAAGAGATTAAGAATAGAAGTGGAAATATTTTACTAAGAAATACTACTTTTGCAACCCGAAAAATATCTACCAATTTAAATATAGCCTTTTTTAGAAATGTATAATAATAAAAAAATAGTAGTAGTGTTGCCGGCTTACAATGCAGCCAAAACATTGCCTCAAACTTACCATGAAATTCCTTTTGAATTTGTAGATGAAGTAGTTTTGGTTGATGATGCAAGTAAAGATAATACCGTAGAAGTTGCTAAAGAGTTGGGTATAAAACATATTATTCGCCACGATACCAATAAAGGCTATGGTGGCAATCAAAAATCGTGTTACAAAAAAGCATTGGAGCTAAATGCCGATATTGTAATTATGCTTCATCCGGATTATCAATACACACCCAAACTTTTGGTAGCAATGATTAGCATAATTGGCAATGGTGTTTATCCCGTAGTTTTGGGCTCTCGCATTTTGGGCAATGGTGCATTAAAAGGTGGAATGCCTTTGTATAAATATATTTTCAACCGCATGCTCACTTTTACTCAAAATATTTTGGTAAACCAAAAGTTAAGCGAATACCACACTGGCTACCGTGCTTTTTCTAAAGAAGTAATTCAAAGTATTAACCTTGCCGCCAATTCAGACGATTTTGTTTTCGATAACCAAATGCTTTCGCAAGTTATTTACAAAGGTTTTGAAATTGGGGAAGTTACCTGCCCCACCAAATATTTTAAAGAAGCATCCAGTATCAATTTCAGTAGAAGTTTAAAGTATGGTTTTGGTTGTCTTTCAGTAAGTTTAACCCATCGGCTTTGCAAAATGGGCTTAGCTAAAAGCGAACTTTACAAATAAAATTTTATGATAAATGGCTCATAAATTTAGCCAAAGCAAAACCACTTACCAAGTGCCAAACTCCCCAGCAGGCAGCAATGAGCGCCATACCTCCAAGTCCATTAAAAAAGCTGAAAATTAAGATTAAACCCAAGCCGCTGTTTTGTATTCCGGTTTCAAAAGTAATGGTTTTAATATCAGGTAAAGGCAAATGGAGTAAACGCGCAAAAGCATAGCCGGAACCAAGAGCCAAGCTATTGTGTGCAATTACCAGCGGTAAAATTACTACTGCTGTATCAGCAAAAATTTTTGTATTGGCAGCAAATGCGGCAATTAAAAAAATAGCAAAAGCAGTGAGCGAAAATTTTTTCATGTATGGAACAATTTTTTCTGCAAAACTGTTTTGGTAATGTTTAAGCAACATACCTAAAACTAAAGGCAGCACAACTATTAAAACCACAGTTTGAAATACTTCACCCGCATTTAAGTGAATAGTTTTGAGTAGGTTTGCTGCGGGTGCGTATTTATTGCCATAAAAAGAAAAATTGAATGGCGTAAATACTACAGCAAGCAGATGCGAAATAGAGGTTATACTTACTGCCAGTGCGGTATTCCCTTTTGCAAGGTAAGTGAAATAGTTGCTGATGTTGCCTCCCGGGCAAGCGCCAACCAAAATCATGCCGAGTGCAATAGAAGCAGAAGGTTTTAAAATTAGCACCAGCAAGAATGTAATTAGCGGAAGTAAGATGAAGTGGGAAACTAAAGCAGCAATGGCACTTTTTTTATTTTTCCAAAGTGCAACAAAATCTTCTTTCTTTAATTCTAAAGCAATGCCAAACATTACCAGCGATAGAATGGCATTTAGAATGTTTAACCCTTGTGGACTAAAGTTAATGTGCAACTGGTCGAGTTCGTTCATAGGTTAAGCGCTCCAACTTACTAATATTTCGCGCTCACCTTTAAATGGCAAACGCCCGTGCGAAGTGCTGTAGTTATCTATTGCTAATACATCACCTTTTTGCCATTTAAAAATGCTTAAGTTACCCCATATCACTTCTTCAATATGTTTAATGTAACTATCAGGAATGGCTGAACCATCGCCAAAAAACATATTCATGCTTTGCGCATCGGCTGCTGCGGTTAGTTTTTTGGCTTGCACGGCAAAGGCTGAAAAGAGTTTGTAGAAAAAGGTTTCTAAGCGCTTTTGGTAGGCGTGAATATGTTGATATTCATAAGCTGATGCGCTTAAATGAAAAACTTGCGCATGGTTAAACCATGCTTTTTCTCCCGTAATAGGGTGTGCTTTCACGGCTTCGGTGCGGTTCAAAAGTTTTAGCCTGTCGTTGCTGTGCCATTCATATTCTATACCGTTTTCAATACACTTTTGCTCTACTACTTTTTTATCGTTTGTAAGGAACATTTCATTCCATTTTTTTAGTTCAAACAGGTTTAAAAAAGGTTTGTGGTTTATGGCTGAATAATTTCGAACGGTGATCACGCCTTTGGTTTCAAAATCGCTCAGTATTTTTTTATCTAATTGTTCATACACTTTTCTAAAATCGCAGAGTGGAGTTTCTCCGCCCAATTTGGGTTCTACATGGCAATAGAAAAATAATTTGCGCGGAGGATGCTGCAAAAAACTCATTTCGCAGTGCTGCATAATTGGATAAAACGGAGGCAGTTCGCTGGCAGTGAAAACAAAGTTTGTTCCCGGCACTTGGTTGCGCGGTGAAGTTCCTAAATAATCGTTCTTTAAATCAGCATCAATAGTGGCGGCTATTTTCTCAAATTCTGCGGGTGTGTGAATGGGAAAACCTCTAAAAAGTACTGCGCCTTTGCTCAAAATCTCTTTTTGGTATCGGTTGTTTGTGGTAATATGTTCCATTAGCTCCGAAATGTTTTCGCCAGTAGATTCTACAACTAATGGTGGTTTTTCGGAATTGATAAAATACTGTTTCATATTGTTTATCGTTTAACCAAACTTAAAAGCAAAATTTTATGAAAGCAAATTTTTAGTAGTTTCATTGAAATAAATATGGTACATATTTTAAATATATTCTATTTGCTGCTTCATATTGTTGAAACATTGTTGAAAAGCTATCTGTTGAAAGTTAATTCTCAACAATTATTCCACAAGAGGTAGAAGCGGCTTTTCTTTCTGCATAAAAACTTCTTTTTTGCATTCACAAATGAATATTGCTACACTCATTTTCGATTTATTGCAAACGCACGATTGTGTAATTGTGCCGGGTTTGGGTGGCTTTTTGGGTCAAAACCAAAGTGCGGCTTTTGATGCTACGGGTAATTTGTTTCCGCCCAAAAGAGTGCTTTCGTTCAATGCAAGATTAAATGGAAATGATGGTTTATTGGTTCATTCGCTTTCAAGTAAATTAGAAATTGGCTTTGCCGATGCGCAAAAAAAGGTTCATCAGTTTGTTGAAACAGCATATACTTTATTAAATCAAAACGAGGCGGTACATTTTGATAAAGTTGGATCTCTAAATTTTGATAAAAACGGTAATCTGCAATTTGTTCAATATAAAGACCAAGAAGTTTTTTCAGATTATTTTGGATTAAAGCCAATTGCTCCGCTTCCGGTAGAAAGAGAAAAACCGGAGGAAAGTATTATTAAGGAAGCAAAAGTAATTCCAATTTCAAAAGAAAAACCGCACAAAAAATTTGCAATAGTTGCTCGCTACGCAGCCGCAGCTGTTTTAACTTTGGCAGTTGTGCTTTCCGGTGTAATTGGTTTTATTAGTTATGAAAATAATAAAGTTGCAGATACTGCTTCGCTTTCGCCAATTATGGATTCTTCGCACGAAGTGCAACAAGAAATTTTTAAACCTGAAACTACAATTTTAGAAGACACAATTGCAACAGTAACTACAAATGGAAATGTAGAAACAGAAACTTTAAACGAAGTAATTACAACTGAAAATGAAGTTCAAGTTCCTGCTGAAAGTGTAGAAATAAAACACGGTTATTATATTGTGGTTGGAGCTTTTTCAAAAGAAGAAAATGCTGATGCTTTGTATTATCAATTACAAACTGAATTAGACGGCTCAACTACTGTGGCAAAATTTCCACGCAATGGCTTAACTGCTGTGGGTTTTTACACATCACCTAATTCTAATGAAGCCGCAGCAATGCTTGCTAAAGCAAAACAAAAAGATGCTTCAGTTTGGTTATTAAAGATGTAATTTTTCCATATTTGGGAAATGAAATCACTATTTTCTTTCGGACTTATTGTTTTGTTTTTCGCGAATATTAAAGCACAGTCTGTAAACTTTAAAGCCTTTCCTAACCCATTTTCTCAAACTATTTATTTTGAATTTAGTTTAGATAGCAATGCAACCGTTTCTATAAATATATTTGATATGATTGGTAGAAATGTGGCGTTGGCATTAGCCGATACAACTTTAAATGCAGGAAACTATCAATTTAAATCTACGCTGAATTTTTTACCGGTTGGCGTTTACTTAGCAAGATTAAATATTAGCAATGTGAATTTTGTTTATAGGATATCGAAAGCAGATGGAGCTACTTTTGCTTGTCCATTACAAGCAAACAGCATTGCGGATACTGTTTTGCTAAACTTTTCGGTAACAGATTCGGTAGGAGATTCTATAAAGTATGCTTTATACAATCGCTGGGGAACAGCAGAAGTAGAATTAGATACTTTTCTTGCTCAGGGTAATTATAGTTTTGCATTTCCACTCAGCGGATTACCTGCTGGAGTTTACGTTCAAGGTTTTTGGCAAGATACTTCCGATTGTAGAGGCACAATTGTGTTAGGCAATTTATCTGCAATAGAAAATAGATTAAATGCTGAAAACTTTTCAGTTATTTATTCTAATAATACAACAGAAATAAAAGCAAAAGAACCATATCAAGTTTCAGTAGTAGACTTATTGGGAGAAACAGTTTTGCAAACCCAAACCAATTCTCCCTTTCAGCTCAAATCGGGTTTGTATTTCTTTATAGTGAAAGATGAAAAACGAAATTCATTTTCAGTATTAAAACATTGGCAACAGTAGCTTTTGACTATTTAATCTTGTTTAGTTCTTGCCAGTTTTGTTGGTTCATATTTTCATCGGCATTTGGGTCGTAGTTTTGTTGTTGCGTGGCAATATATTCGCCATCGCTGTTCATCCAATAGCGGTTGTAACCATATTCAACTTTATGCTTTTCGCCTGTTTCTGCATTTTGTACATTTTGCCTTTCATAAACATAGTCTAAAAACTGGTCTTGGTTTTTATCCATTGCTTTACTGCGCTCATTCCAGCCACTCATAATAGCATCGTTTATGGCATTTGTTCTGTTGATGTGCGCAGCTTGGTGTGCTTCAAACGCAGCTTGGTTGGCAGCCATTCTTTTATTAAAGGCAGCCCAGCTTTGCCCAGCTTTTTCGGCTTCGGAACGGTTATATGCCATAATTGGTTCTAAGTTGTAACGTGTATTGGTTACACCAAACAAATATTGCTTTTTTGCTTTTTCTAACTTACCGTTATCTGCTTCAAGTAGCGAAGCAAAATAACCCCAACTTTGCATACTTTGCGATTCGCTTCTGGTAGTGTGTAAGAGTAAGAATGCAGGATTTCCATTTCTATCTTCTAAATCTATACCATACACAAAAATATATGATTCGGAAGGCATGGCTTTGTATAATTGGTCGCTGTACCATTTATCAATTTTACTCACCTCCGGCAATTCGTAGTGTTTAATGTATTTAAAGCCTAAACTTTGTGCCGAAGGAACAACATCTTCCTGAATAAGTTGCCCAATTTCGGGCATTGCACGCATGGGCGTTTGAGAGTAAGCGTATTGAAGATTTGGGTCGTAATTCATCATAAAACTATGGAGCGGGTAGTTGGTAACTTTAAGGTTGTTTGGTCCGGAAATTGAGCCATTGGCATTTATTTTCCATGAAGAAGGCAGCGGCACGGTAGCGCTTACCACGCCTCGATTATCTTTTATTTCGTGCATCACCAACTCTTCCCAAAAAGTATTGTTTGGGTTAGCTTTGTTATTAGTGCTGCCACTTGTATTTTCTGTAGTGCCGGTTGTGGCCGTTTGTCCATTGCTAGTTTCGGAGTTGCAAGCACTAAGTGCTAAAATTGCAATAACGGCAAATAGTTGAAGTTGTTTTGTTGCCATAGCTTTGTAATTTATGTTGATGAATTACATAAAACTTTCCACTATAAAACTCACTATAAAATAGAGAGTAGTGGTTACACACAAAACAAATATATTTTTTCGGAATTTACTTATACATAAAGCGGAAATGCTTTCATGTATTCGTTTATTTCGGCTTTTACTTTTGCAATATTGGTTTCGTTTTCCACGTCTGCAATAATGCTATCAATCCAATTGGCAACTTGCAGCATATCTTTTTCTTTGAAACCTCTGGTAGTAATTGCCGGAGTTCCCAAGCGGATACCGGAAGTTACAAAAGGTGATTTGTCATCAAACGGAACCATGTTTTTATTGGCAGTAATATCGGCTTTTACCAAAGCATTTTCTGCTTGTTTGCCCGATACATTTTTATTATGAAGATCAATAAGCATCAAGTGGTTTACTGTTCCTCCCGAAATTATTTTATAGCCCTTTTCAACTAAAGCATTTGCTAAAGCTTGTGCATTGGCTGCTACTTGCTTTTGGTAAGTTGTAAATTCCGGTGAAAGTGCTTCGCCAAAAGCTACTGCTTTTCCTGCAATTACATGTTCAAGCGGCCCGCCTTGTGTTCCAGGAAAAACTGCACTATCTAAAATAGCACTCATCATTTTCAATTCGCCTTTAGGAGTTTTTTCGCCAAAAGGATTTTCAAAATCGTTACCAAGCATAATAATGCCACCGCGCGGTCCGCGAAGTGTTTTATGTGTGGTAGAAGTTACAATGTGGCAATGCGGCATTGGGTCGTTTAGCAATTTGGTTGTAATCATTCCGGCAGGGTGTGCAATATCTGCCATTAAAAGTGCTCCAACTTCATCGGCAATGGCTCTAAAAGTTGGGTAATCCCAATCGCGCGAGTAAGCACTTGCTCCACAAATAATTAGTTTTGGTTTCTCTTTAAGTGCAGTTTCGCGCACTTTGTTCATATCAATAGTTCCAGTTGCTTCTTCTACGCCATAAAATACAGGGCGGTAAAGTTTTCCTGAAAAGTTTACGGGTGAGCCGTGCGTTAAGTGTCCGCCATGCGATAAATTAAATCCCATGATGGTGTCGCCCGGTTTTATGCAAGCGAGCATTACTGCTGCATTTGCTTGTGCGCCACTGTGTGGTTGTACATTTGCCCATGTAGCGCCAAATAGTTTTTTTAAACGCTCAATTGCAAGTGTTTCTATTTCATCAACAAACTGGCAACCTCCGTAGTAACGCTTGCCGGGTAAACCTTCTGCGTATTTATTGGTTAAACAACTTCCCATTGCCTGCATCACTTCAAGTGAAGTAAAGTTTTCTGAAGCTATCAATTCTATTCCTTCGCGCTGGCGATGTAATTCTTGTTCTATGAGTTTAAAAACTGCGGTATCTTTTTGCATGGTGCGAAGTTGGGAATTTCGCGCTAAACAGCAAGTAAAGAATCTCTAATTGTTGTGTATAAATTTCTACTGCAAAATTTGGGTTAAAATGGATAGCCGATGGCTAAGTTGAATTGCCCTTTTCTAATTGTCCATTTGTTATCTTTTTGTATTCGCGGGTCGCGGATTGGCACACCGTAATCTAAACGAATTACAAAGTAGTTGAAATCTAAGCGTAAACCAGCTCCAAAATCAACGCCAAATTCGTTGATAAAACGTTTAAAATCAAAATTTCCTAAAGCACGAGTTGGGTCATTTTGCATTAGCCAAACGTTTCCTGCATCCATAAATGCTGCACCTTTCAGCCATTTGTAAATATCGAAACGCAATTCAATGTTCATTTCAAATTTTATATCTCCTGTTTGGTCAATAAAAAGTGTTGCCTGATTGCTGCTTGGGTTATCTAAATCAATGGTAGAATCACGATAGCTACCGGGACCAATTTCTCGAATTTGAAATCCGCGAAGGCTGTTTAATCCTCCTACAAAAAATTGTTTGGTGTAAGGCAATTGCTTAGAGTTTCCGTAAGGCAATCCCAAGCCGATATAATGCCGCATGGCAAATTGGCTGTGGCGGTTGAGCCTAAAATAATTTCTAAAATCGAATTCAAATCGCATGTATTGGGAGAATGGACGATTTAGAATATTGAATGTTTGATTTGGAGAATAACCTTTGTTGGCAGCCATAAAACCAAGCTCTAAAATATTTCCTGCAGCTTCAATCGAACCTTTTAAGAGTGTACTCCAAAGGTCGTATTTGCCTGCTTTGTTTGATAGTACAAAGCTGTAATTGCTTCCCCAAATAATTTGTTCATTATAGCTTCTGCTTAATGCAGGGCGTAGTTTTAAATAGTTAATGAATGAATCTTCTTTATGTATAAAATAGAAGTTTAAAAAAGTTGGATTGTAGTAATGCCGAACCAGTTTTCTTGCACTCCATTCGTAGCCGTAAGTTACGCCAATATTATGTGCATTGTAAAGTGGATAATTGCTCGGAAAGTCGCGCCTGATTTCGTAATTGTAACGTGCGTTTATCTTAGTTTTAGGGTTGGTGTTTGAATAGATTTTAGTTTTGAAAGGAACTAAAAAACGATTCAAATAGTAAGTAGCATCTAATGTAAAGTCAATAGTATTCAACCTATCATTCGAGAGCATTTTAGAGCGGTTTTTACTGAAGTTTAGTTGCAAGTTTACGCTTGCGTCAATGCTAAGTTGGTCGGCACCTTTGGTTAAGTTTCTATTTTTGTAACTCACGTTGCCGCCAATACCGGTTAGCCCATCAAAGTTGTGGTTTAAATTTCCACCAGCAGAAAGGGTTTGTTTTTTGGAAGGTGTTAAGTACACAAAAGCGTTTAGTAAATTAGTGTCGCGCTTGCTGCGGTGCAGTTCTATACTTGCAAATTTAAACACACCTAATTCATTCAAGCGCGTCATACTTTTATCGTAATTATCTTGGGTAAAAAGTTCACCTTCTCTAAAAAAGATTGCATCTCGCAATACTTTATTTTTAAAGAGTGTTTTTTGTTGCACAAAGCGAAATTCTTGTAGTGAAGTAGTATCGTACTTAGCTGGAACAAATTGGCTTCCTGGTTCGTAATCGGTGAACACAATTACACGGTTCATTCTGTAAGGTTTATGTTCACTATTATCCATTGGTTGGTTTACCTTTACATTTATATTCACCGTATGAGCTTCGCGGTTAGTGTCTAAATCAAAAGTTACATATTCTTTATTAAATGAAAAGAAACCATTGTTTCTAAGGTCGGCTTCAATTCTGCTTCTTTCTGCTTTTAAATTGGTTACATCAAAACGGTCGCCTGTTTTAAGTACAGTGTTTTTTACACGTAGGCGCACAATTCCTTCGCTGGTGGTAGTTCCTGTGGGGAAGCTAATTTTTCCCAATGTCCAAACTCTGCCCGGATCTATTTTGTAGGTTATACTTATTCTTTGACGCTTGTTGTTTTTGGTGGTGTATGAAACATCATTTTCAAAGTATCCGTAATTCCACAAATAGTTTTCCATTAGCACTTCTGTTTTAGAAGCAATTAAAGAATCGAAAAGTACAGGCGGTTCGCCTACTTTCGATTTTATCCAACGGTTAAATTTGTTGTCTTTCCCTTTATTGGATGCAATATAAAACCACAATCGGAATGGTATTATTCCCAAGAATCGCTTGTTGGGCTTGGGTTGAATAATGGCTGAAAGGTCTTCTTTTAAACGGTCGCGCTCTGCGGTTTTAATTACTTTATTTACATCTGCCTTATTTATAGCTACTTTATTATGTAGCAGCAAACGCCTTCCTTCTGGAATATTTTTCACAACCGAACATGATGAAACGCTGAATAATGCTACACTTAGCAATAATATCCACCAACTGATAAATGAATTTCCTATTTTCGACACTTGAACGCAAATATGCTTACTAAATCTAAAATTAAGTTTCTTCTTTCTCTACAGCAAAAAAAATACCGACAATTAAACAACCGTTTTATTGTTGATGGAGATAAAACAGTACGAGAATTGTTTAATTCACCATTAAAAGTGGAAACACTTTATGCCGAACCTTGGTGGCTTTGGAAAAACAAACATATTTATTCTGATGGTGTTGAAATTGTAGAAGTAAGCGAAAAGGAGTTGCAGCAAATTTCTACCCTAGAAGCACCAACCGGTGTTTTAGCCGTAGCGCATATTCCTACTGAAGATAAGCCAAAATTAGAAAGAGGAAAAATAACTTTGGCATTAGATGATATTAACGATCCAGGGAATTTTGGCACTATTATTCGCATTGCAGAATGGTTTGGTGTGGAAACCATTTTTTGCAGCGAACATTGTGTTGATGCTTACAACCCCAAAGTGGTGAGTGCGGCAAAAGGCTCTTTGTTTCGAACAAAATTATTCTACGGTTCGTTACCGCAGCTATTTGAAAAAAGTAAAGCCCCCGTTTTTGGTACAATTTTAAATGGAAACAATATTTACAAAGCCGATTTGCCACACGAAGGAATTGTGCTTATAGGCAATGAAGCACATGGTGTTTCAAGTGAACTTTTACCATTTTTAAAGCTAAAACTTTCTATCCCAGGCAGCGGAAATGCTGAATCTTTAAATGCCGGAGTCGCTACAGGAATTATACTATCTGAATTTTACAGAAGAAAGTAATAACAAATGTTGATTTTTTGCTGCCCATGAAAACCTTTTAATCATAGTAATTTGAGCGCTAAATTTCGATACATTAACGAAAAAGGCAGAAAAAAAAGGTAAAAAATTTTAACTTTGAGAGCAACAAAACTATTTATTTATGGCTTACAAAATTAGTGTTCAAAAAATTGAGAAATCGCACATTGGTGAAGTGGACTTTAAAAATCTACCGTTCGGTAAAAATTTTGCAGACCATATTTTTATAGCAGATTATAGTGATGGAGAATGGCGCGATTGTAGAATTGTGCCTTTCGGAGACTTTACATTACACCCTGCTACTTCTGCTTTACATTATGGCCAAGCATTGTTTGAAGGCATGAAGGCAGAAAGAGATGCCGAAGGAAACCCTATAATTTTTAGACCGGAAAAAAACATTAAGCGCTTGAATGTTTCTGCCGAAAGAATGGCAATGCCAACTTTCCCTGAAGATTTGTTTTTTGAAGCATTAGATAAACTATTGACCTTAGACCACGATTGGGTACCGAAAGAGCCAAACTCTTCATTATATATTCGTCCATATATGTTCGCTACCGAAAAGTATGTTGGAATTAAAGTAGCAGAAAACTATCGCTTTGCGATTTTCTCAAGTCCGGTAGGTGCATATTACAGCCAACCAGTAAAAGTTTATGTACACGACCAATATGTGAGAGCTTTTCCTGGTGGCGTTGGCTATGCAAAAGCTGCAGGAAATTATGGTGCTTGTATGCTTCCAATGCGCGATGTACGTAAGTTAGGATACGACCAAAACCTTTGGTTAGATGGTATTCAGCATAAATATTTACAAGAAATTGGCACCATGAATGTGTTTGCAATTATTGATGGCGTAATTATCACACCTTCTTTAGACGCAGGAACAATTTTAGATGGCGTTACTCGCGATAGTATTATTAGAATTGCACAAGATGAAGGCTACGTGGTGCAAGAGCGCGATATTTCTATTGATGAAATACTTCATGCGCACAGCAAAGGAACTTTAGAAGATATGTTTGGAACAGGCACAGCGGCTACAATAGCGCCAATTCGAACATTCTACTATAAAGGAAAAGATTATGAGTTGCCCCCGGTTGAAGGTCGAGAAATTTCTAATAAACTAAAAGAAAGATATTTTGCAATTCACTCAGGAAAAGCTGAAGACGTGTTCGGTTGGATACACACCGTGCCGGTAAACGTTTTACAGAATTAAATTTTATTGGCAACCTAAACACACTCAGATTTAAAATACTTTCATTTTTCAATCGTTCAACAACTTAAATTTTAAATATTATGGCTTTACAATTAACAGACAACAATTTTGAGCAAACCGTTTTAAAAAGCGATAAGGTTGCTATTGTAGATTTTTGGGCAGAATGGTGCGGACCTTGCCGTGCAATTGCTCCAATAGTAGAAGAACTTTCTAAAGAATACGAAGGCAAAGCAGTAGTGGGAAAGTTAGATGTAGATAACAATCCTGAAACTGCAATGAAATACGGCATTCGCAGTATTCCTACTATTTTATTTATTAAAAATGGCCAAGTGGTGGATAAGCACGTTGGTGCGGCTTCAAAAAACCATTTTGTAGATATTTTAAATAAACACATGAACTAAAATATTTTGTGTGTTTACGAAAGCCGTCTTAGCAATAAGGCGGCTTTTTTATTGAAATTTGTGGTTGTACGATAGTTCCGTATATTTGAGAAAAGTTAGTTATGAAACCCTACGCACTCCTAATTTTAGCGTTGTTTACTTTTAGTTTATACGCTAAAGACAATCCCAAAGAAGAAACTTCTCCATCTGATTTTAAAAGATTTCAAATTGGCATAAATATCTCACCCGATGTTTGTTTTAGAACGCTTAAAAACGTGAGTGCGGGTTCAATAGGAGATTATATTATTAAAATTAGAAAGGAAGATGAAATTGTAAAGCCTAGTTACACAGCAGGACTTAATGTAGCTTTTAATATTAAGAAATTTGTAGGTTTAGAAACCGGAGTTCAATATTCAAACAAAGGATACCAAACAAAAATGGAAGATTTGGAGTTTGCTTACCCAAACCCCAATAACCCAAACAAAGCAAAATTCATTTACAACTTTCATTGTATTGACATTCCAATAAAAGCAAACTTCACCATTGGTAAAAAGAAAGTGCGCTTTTTTACAAGCGTTGGTTTAACGACAAATATTTTTATCAAGGCAACATCAACAGGTGTTTTGGTCTATTCAAACCACACCAAAAGAGAAACAATACCGATAAGCTATAACTACAAAAAAGTAAATATTTCACCACTAATTAGCGTGGGTATAGACTATAAAATAAACAGTAGAATGAATTTGCGTGTTGAGCCAACATTTAGATATGGCGTATTGAAATTAATGGATACGCCAATAACAACATATTTATATAGTGGAGGCCTAAACATTAGCTATTACTTTGGGTTGTAAAGAATATTAAAAGGTAACCGCTGTTTGACATATTCCGCAAGGCGCTTGAACTTGCAAAAACTCCGCTCCGAAAAAACTTTATTAGTTTTTTCGCTTTTACTATTGTATTTTTAAAAACTTCTATTAGTTTTGCGCTCCATTTTAAAAAGTGGACGGTTGGAAATCGTCCTAAATTCTTTAACATAATGAGTACAACTTACACTCCGCGCTTACGCAAGCGCTACAAAGAGGAAATTGTATCAGCACTAATGAAGAAGTTTAATTATTCTTCGGTGATGCAAGTTCCGGTTCTTGAAAAAATATGCCTTAACCAAGGCGTAAACGGTGCTACTGCCGACAAAAAATTGGTAGATGTTGCTGTGCAAGAAATGACCAATATTGCAGGGCAAAAAGCAATATCTTCAAAATCTAAGAAAGCAATTTCAAACTTTAAACTAAGAGAAAACATGCCTATTGCTGCAAGGGTAACTTTGCGCAGAGATAATATGTATGAATTTCTTGACCGTTTAATCGCTGTATCATTGCCACGTGTTCGCGACTTTAAAGGCGTAAATAACAAAGGCTTTGATGGCAGAGGAAATTATACTATGGGTATAAAGGAGCAAATTATTTTCCCTGAAATTGAAATTGACAAGGTAACCAAAATTAACGGTATGGATATAACTTTTGTTACATCTGCTAAAACCGATGAAGAAGCCTTGGCTTTATTAACAGAACTTGGAATTCCATTTAAAAAATAACCGAATAGAAAAATGGCAAAAAAATCAGTAGAAGCACGCCAACGCAAACGCGAAGCAATGGTTGCTAAATTTGAAGAAAAACGCAAAGCACTAAAAGAAGCAGGAGAGTGGGCTTTATTAGATAAACTCCCTAAAAACACTTCTAAAGTAAGATTGCGTAACCGTTGTGCACTTACAGGTCGCGGTCGCGGTTATGTTCGCTTATTCGGTGTTTCAAGAATTAAATTCCGCGATTTAGCCAGCGATGGTAAAATTCCTGGAGTAACTAAAGCTTCTTGGTAAATAATTAAATAACGCATTAATTTTATACAATGGTTCTCGATCCAATTGCAGATTTTTTAACACGCATTCGTAACGCACAAGCCGCACATCACCGCGTGGTTGATATTCCTGCTTCAAACTTAAAGAAAAGATTAACCGAAATTCTTTACGAACACGGTTACATTTTAAAGTATAAATTTGAAGAAGAAGGTAACGGTGGTCAAGGTGTTATTAAAGTAGCTTTGAAATACGATAATGCTACTAAAACTCCGGTTATCAAAAGCTTAAAAAGATATTCAACTCCAGGTCTTCGTCAATACCGCGGAAAAAATGAATTACCTAAAGTACTTAGTGGTTTAGGTATCGCTATCGTGAGCACTTCACAAGGTGTAATGACCGATAAAGAAGCACGCACTAAAGGTATTGGAGGCGAAGTATTGTGCGAAATATTCTAAAAATTATTCCTCTAACACAAAAATAAATTTGAAGTCATGTCTCGTGTAGGAAAAGCGCCCGTTCAACTGCCTAAAAATGTTTCAGTTGAAGTTGGCTCAAACAACGTAGTAAAAGTAAAAGGTCCTAAAGGTGAAATTGCTCACCAATTAGACTTAGATATCAATGTGAAAGTTGAAGATGGACACTTAGTAGTGAGCCGCCCAACTGATCAAAAACGCCACAAAGCGCTTCATGGTACGTACCGCGCCATTCTTAATAATATGGTGAAAGGTGTAAGTGAAGGTTTTAAAAAAGAAATGGAAATGGTAGGTGTGGGTTACCGTGCCGAAGTAACAAAGCAGGTATTAACCTTGCAAGTTGGCTATTCGCACCCTATTATGTTGCTATTGCCGGAAGAAATTAAAGCCAGTGCAAAACAAGATAAAGGGCAAAACCCAATTATTACACTTGAAAGTTACGATAACGATTTATTAGGCTTAGTTGCTGCAAAAATCCGTTCTATCCGTAAACCTGAACCATACAAAGGAAAAGGTATTAAGTTTGTGGGTGAAGTATTAAGAAGAAAAGCAGGTAAGAGCGCTTCTAAGAAATAATTAAAGTAAGTCTAAAATTTTTAATCGAAGAAATTTATTGTTATGGCATTTAGTAAAGAAGCAAGAAGAGCGAAAATAGCAAGAGGCATTCGCGGTAAAATAAGTGGCACAGCAGAGCGCCCTCGCTTGAGTGTGTTTAGAAGCAATAAAGAAATTTATGCTCAACTTATTGACGATGTTACCGGCACAACTTTAGCAGCAGCCTCAAGCCGCGATAAAGAATTTAGCAGAAGCGGAACTAAAATTGAACAAAGCAAAGCCGTAGGCACATTGCTTGCTGATAAAGCAAAAGCCAAAGGAATTGAAGTGGTGGTTTTTGACCGCAACGGTTTCCTTTACCACGGTAGAGTAAAATCTTTAGCAGAAGGCGCTAGAGAAGGCGGTTTACAGTTCTAGAAACATATTTACTTTTTAGTAGAAGCTGTTTAGGGTTTTTCCTTAAACAGCTTTTTTATTTTGGAGAAAACAAAGCATTAATACCGAAAGGATATCCGTAAGAGACCAATAAAATTGTTCTAAATGGCTATCATCCCGATAGCTATCGGGAGTATTATACTGTAAAATTTTCGCCTATTTTAAGAATCATTTTCGTATAAGTATTAGGAACTTTTAAAGTTATGATAGCGATGAAGTATATACATTTGCGCTTCATCTTTAAAATGTATTCAACATTAAAAACTAAATAAAATCATGATTAAACTTAAAACATTAGTAGCTACACTTTTTGTAACAGCAACTGTTATTACAGCTTCAGCTCAGAGTTTACCAATTCCTCCGCCAAGCCCTTGGCAAACTGTGAAGCAGCAATTTGCAACCTCTTCAATATCAATAGATTATTCAAGACCAAGTGTGAATGGCAGAACAATTTTTGGTGACTTAGTTCCTTACGGAAAAGTTTGGCGCACAGGTGCGAACGCTGCTACTACTATCGAGTTTGGAGATGATGTAACTATCAATCGAGTTTTAGTTCCAAAAGGAAAATATGGCTTACTTACTATTCCTAGTGAGAAAGATTGGACAATTATTATTTCTAAAGACGTGAATGTTACATCGGATTTTGACTATAACGAAAAAAACGATGTGGTGAGAATAATGGTGAAAGCTGCTGTATTAGATCGTCCGCAGGAAATGTTTACCATTGGTGTAGAAAATGTAAAACCTACGCAAGCTGATATTCAATTATCATGGAGTAAAACTTTGGTTTCATTTACTGTTACAGCAGAAATTGATGCTAAGATTATGGCTGCAATTGATAAAGAAATGTTGAGCAAAAATCCGCCATATCACCAAGCAGCTAACTATTATTACGAAAATAATAAAGACTTAGCTAAAGCTTTGGAATGGAGCACAAAAGCAGTTGCAGGAAACGCAAATGCTTATTGGATGAGTGCATTAAAAGCAAAAATTGAGTTTAAGTTGAAGAAATATAAAGATGCGGTTGCTTCAGCTGAAAAGTCTATTGAGCAAGCTAAAAAAGGACATAATGAAGCGTATGTAAAAAAGAATGAGGAGTTGATTAAAGAAATAAAAGCTCAACCAGATTTTAAATAATTACTGCTAAGTGAGAACTAAGCCTGCCGGAGTTTGTAACGCTTTCCCGGCAGGCTTATTAACCAGTCGTTCATTTCCATTTCTAATAAAGTTGCAGAAAGCTCTCCCGCCTTTAAATGGCTTTCTGCCAAAAGCGTATCCACGGTTTTTTCTCCCGAAAGCAATAAATCGTAAATCGTTTTTTCGTTGCCACTAATTACTAATTGTAGTTGCTTTGGCTTTGCATTTGCAGCCTTTTCTTTCACCTCCCAATTCATGGCATATAATAAATCAGCACTGCTTTCAACAAGTGTAGCTTTGTAAGTTTTAATTAAGAAATTGCAGCCGCGTGAATATTTATCACTCACTTTACCTGGCACCGCAAACACATCGCGGTTATAGGAAGAAGCAATGTTTGCCGTGATTACTGCACCGCCTTTTACATCACTTTCAACCACCAAAACAGCATCGCTCATGCCGGCAACAATTCTATTTCTTTCAGGAAAATTTCCCGGGTGAAAATTGCATTGAGTTGTGTATTCAGTGAGCAGTCCTCCATTTAAAACCATTTGCTTGGCTAAGTTTTTATTCTTTTCAGGATAAATTTTATTTAAGCCATGTGCTAAAACTCCAACTGTAGAAATGTTATTCTCAACAGCTGCTTGGTGCGCCATAGAATCAATGCCATAAGCCAAACCGCTTAAAATTAGAATACCGGAATTGGCTAATTCACTAATAATTTTTGAAGTAGTTTCTTTGCCGTATTCTGTGGCATTTCGAGTGCCAACTATGGAAATTGTTTTTTCGGAATTTAGGTTTGAATTGCCTTTGTAATAAAGCATTGCCGGCCCATCTTCGCAATGGAGTAACCGCTGCGGATAGCCTTTATCTGTGAAAAATAATGGTTGAATTTGATGTTTTTCTATAAAAGCTATTTCTGTTTCCGCGGCTTCAAAAGTTTCTTTCTGCTGAATGGAATTGAAAATTTTTTCGGCACGAACTTCACCGATTAAAGGCGTTTTTTTGAGCTTGGATTTTGAACTTGTAAAAACAGCTTCTGCGCTACCGCAATAAGCAATTAAGTTTTTACAAATTATACTTCCTATTTCGGGAATTTTGGTAAGTGCTATTCTGTAAAATAGTTCGTTGGGTGAGGTCATAATTTGAGGTAGAAAAAATTAGTTCTTTGCCCGCATAAAAACGCTGCCAAGTGGCTTGCGCATTTCTATTTCGTAAAGCGAACCGTTGCGGTAGCGATAAATATTGGTTACATCTTTTAGTTTGTTTGCATATTCTCCGGGTGCAGTTTTTTCAAAGGCAACGAACTCGCCCATGCGCTCAGAGAACACACGCTTTTCATTTACAGGTTCTGTAAAATATAATTCCATTGATGAGAATGTAACAGCCTCAGTAACCTTTTTTACATCTGTTTCTTTTTTTACCAAATAGCCTTCGGCAGTTTTTGTGATATTAGTAATAGCTTGTACGCCATCGGTTACTGCTTTGCAGAATGCTGAATAAAGAGAGCCGTTTAAATATTTAATATCAAACTCCATGTTTGAACTGCGAGTTTTAATAATAGCATTTACTGAAGAATTGCTATTGAGGTGATAAGTAATAAGTCCATTGTTATTACTTTGTTTTGAAATAGTAGTTTGCCCAATGCTTTTACCAAAAAGCAACACATCAAATTTTTTGGTTTGCGATAGGGCAATTTGGTAGAATACTGCAATAAAAAGCAATAAGAATATTTTCATTGTAAACTAAGATAGTTTTTTTGAAAGGAAGTTGTATGTTTGAAATTGAAAATAGTGTTATTTTATGTTTGAAGACAAAATTCTTGTTTCAGAAAAAGTGCCTGCCGGCAAGCGTACATATTTTATTGACTTGAAAGAAACAAAACAAGGCGATAAACTTTTGAAAATTACTGAAAGTAAAAAGAATGAAGGTGATTTTATTCGCCACAGTATTTTAATTTACGAAGAGGATTTTGAAAAGATTTTTGAAGCCTTAGCCAAGATAAAAGAACGCCTGTAAAGTTTAATGGCTTACTTTTCTTTCTAACTTTATATAATTGAAGTCAAACTCATTTTTTTTATCTTTCTCGAAAAAAATGTTTTCAGTTTCTACAAATTCTTCGGTGTTCCATTTTGGAAAAAATGTATCTGCCTCACTAAAATTTGAATTCACTTTTGTGATATAAAGCGTGGTGGCAAAAGGTATTGCAAGTGTATAAATTTCTCCACCGCCAATTATCATCAATTCATTTTCTCTGGCATTTTTAGCTATTGCAATAGCTTCTTTTATAGTGTGAACTACAATACAATTTGCTGCTTTGAAATTTTTATTGGTTGTGAGAATAATATTTACGCGATTCGGCAATGGACGAAATTTTTCGGGAATGCTTTCATAAGTTTTTCTGCCCATTAGCACATGATGTCCGCTTGTGATTTCTTTAAAGCGTTTTAAATCGGCTGGCAAATGCCAAAGCAATTTGCCGTTTGCGCCAATTTCATTATTCAAACCTAAAGCTACTACGAGTGCTATTTTCATAGAGCAGTTGTGTTTATTTTCCTACCACATTTCGAGCGATAAGTTCTTTCATAATTTCGTTGGTGCCGGCATAAATTCTTTGCACGCGCGCATCTGCCCAAGCTCTGGCAGCGAGGTATTCCCACATGTAGCCGTAGCCACCGTGAAGTTGCACACATTCATCGGCAACTTTGCATTGCATTTCTGTAAGCCAATATTTGCAAGCGCTTGCTGCTGCTTGGTCTAATTTCTTTTCGCAATGCAGTTCAAGGCATTTATCGGCATAAACTCTGCCTACTGAAATTTCTGTAGCCATTTCTGCCAATTTAAAGCGTGTGTTTTGCAATGCAGCAATTGGTTTTCCAAATGCAATTCTATCTTTTGTGTATTGAACGGTTGCGGCAAAAACGGCTTCTGCTAATGCTATTGCGCCTAAGCCAACAATTAAGCGTTCTTGCGAAAGTTCGGTCATTAAATATTTAAAACCTTCACCTTCTTTACCAATAAGATTTTCTTTTGGCACTTCTACGTTTTCTAAAAATAGTTCGCAAGTATCTTGTGAGTGTAATCCCGTTTTTTCAAATGGTTTGCCTTTGCTGTAGCCTTTCATTCCGGTTTCAACTAAAAATAGACTAATGCCTTTTGCACCTTGTGTTGGGTCGGTTTTGGCGGCAACAATGGCAATATCGCTTAAATAACCGTTGGTGATAAATGTTTTAGAGCCGTTAAGCAAATAGTAATCACCTTTATCAACTGCAGTAGCTCTAATTCCTTGTAAGTCGCTTCCGGCACCGGGTTCGGTCATGGCGATGGCAGCAATAGCTTCGCCCGAAACCATTTTTGGCAACCATTTTTTCTTAATGGTTTCGCTTCCGTAATGTTCAATGTAAGGGCAAACAATATCGGAGTGAAGTGGATAGCCAACTGCCGGTCCTCCGCAGCCGGTGTGGCCTAATTCTTCAATAAAAATAGCGTTGTATCGGAAGTCTTTAATGCCTAATCCGCCATATTGTTCATCAACTTGCATACATAAAAAGCCTGCTTCGCCTAGCTTTTGCCAGCTTTCGCGGCTCACCATTTTGTCTTTTTCCCATTTGGGGTTGTTTGGAGTAATTTCTTTAGCTACAAAATCTCTTACACTTTGTGCAAAAAGTAAATGTTCTTCGGTGTAAATGTTGCGTTCTAATTTCATTTTATGTAAGTTATTTTAGTTGAAAGAAAAGTATGATTTATTCCCATTCTATGGTTGCAGGTGGCTTGCTGCTAATATCGTAAACTACGCGATTTACTCCGCGTACATTATTGATAATATCGTTTGAGGTTTTTGCTAAAAATTCGTTTGGCAATCTGCTCCAATCGGCTGTCATGCCATCGGTTGAATTTACTGCACGCAAAGCAACCATGCTTTCATAAGTGCGTTCATCACCCATTACACCAACACTTTTTACGGAAGTTAAAATAGCACCTGCTTGCCACACTTGGTCGTATAAGCCAAACGATTTTAAATTACTGATATAAATATCGTCTGCTTCTTGAAGCGTAGCTACTTTATCGGGTGTGATGTCGCCTAAAATACGAACTGCTAAACCTGGTCCGGGGAAAGGATGACGGTTTAAAATATCGGGGTGAAGATTAAGTTCTTTACCCGCTCTGCGCACTTCGTCTTTAAATAAATAGCGAAGCGGTTCAACAATTTTCAGCTTTAATCTTTCGGGCAATCCGCCAACGTTGTGATGAGATTTTATAGTTGCAGAAGGGCCTTTCACGCTTACGCTTTCTATCACATCAGGATAAATTGTTCCTTGTGCCAACCATTTTATTTCCGGGTGTTTTTTAGCTTCTTCTTCAAATACTTCAATAAAAACTCTACCAATAATTTTGCGCTTTTGCTCTGGGTCTGAAACGCCTGCTAATTCTGATAGGAAGAGATTTCCTGCTCTGATGCCGACTACATTTAAACCTAAGTGTTCGTATTGTACCAACACATTTTCAAATTCGTTTTTGCGGAGTAAACCGTTATCTACAAATACGCAGAGTAAATTTTTGCCAATAGCTTTGTGCAGTAATAAAGCTGCTACCGATGAATCTACACCACCGCTAAGCCCAAGCAAAACATGGTCGTTTTGAAGTTGTGTTTTTAGTGAGGCAATAGTTTCTTCTACAAAAGAAGCGGGTGTCCAACTGTGTTTGCAGCCGCACACATCAAACAAAAAGTTATTGAGTATTTTTTGCCCTTCGGTGCTGTGATACACTTCTGGGTGGAATTGCAAAGCATAAACTTCATTTTCAAATACATTTTCTTTTGCTCTAAATGCTGCTACCACTTTTGAATCGCTTTCGGCAACTAATTCAAAGTTGTTTCCAATGCTGCGAATGGTATCTCCGTGGCTCATCCAAACTTGGCTGTAGTTGCTAATTTGGTGCATGAGTTTGTCGCTTAGTTCTCTAATTTCTAAGTGTGCTCTGCCGTATTCGCGTTTGTCGCTTTTTTCTACATTTCCACCATTTTGCTTTGCCAATAATTGTGCTCCATAGCAAACGCCCAATAATGGTGCTTTGGCAGCATATTTTTGTGTGTCTAAATAAGGCGCATCGGTATCGTTTACGCTGGAAGGTCCACCGCTAAGAATAATTCCTTTAATGTCGTTTCCAATTTCCGGAACATTGTTGAAAGGAACAATTTCGCAATATACTTCGCTTTCGCGAACTCTGCGTGCAATAAGTTGTGTGTATTGAGAGCCAAAGTCTATGATAAGAATTTTTTCGTGCATGGCGCGAAATAAGTGGTTCTTATTGAAAACCAAAGAGGATTTTATCCCCTTTTTAAATTGGCTTTAAAATAAACCGTAAAGCTCGGCATCTATTTTGCTTATTACTTCGCCTAAAGCCTTTTTATCATCGGCAAAATTCACTTTGTCCACATCAATTATTAAAAGTTTTCCATCTGTGTAGGAGGTAATCCATTTCTCGTAATATTCGTTTAGTCTGCGCAAATACTCCAAGCGCAAATTTTCTTCGTATTCTCTACCTCTGCGTTGTATTTGGTTCACCAAAGTAGGAACAGAAGCTTTTAAATAAATAAGTAAATCTGGTGGTTTTATTAAACCGCTAACTGTTTCGAAAAGGCTGCGATAGTTTTCGAAATCGCGTGAACTCATTAAGCCCATTGCGTGTAAGTTTGGCGCAAAAATATGTGCGTCTTCGTGTATGGTTCTATCTTGAATTACAACTTCTTCTCCACTTTGTATTTCAACAATTTGCTTAAAGCGTTTATTTAAAAAATACACTTGCAGGTTGAAACTCCAGCGCGGCATGTCTTCGTAGAAATCGTTTAAGTATGGATTGTTTTCTACATCTTCAAACTGTGGCAACCAACCATAATGCTTTGCAAGTTGCTGTGTTAAGGTTGTTTTTCCAGAGCCGATATTTCCGGCAATGGCAATGTGTTTTATGTTTTTGCTTATTGCAATTTTAGGCTTGGCTGCTACTTGAATTTTTTCAGCAATAGTTGGCTTTTTTGCAGTTTCAACAACTTTTGTAGCTACTTTTTTAGTAGCTGCTTTTACTTGCTTTTTAGGTGCTACGGCAGTTACTTTTTTTACTGTTTTTTTAGCAGGGGCAACTTTTTTAGTTTCAACCTTTTTGGTTGCTGCCGCTTTTTTAGTGGCAGGTTTTGCTACACTCTTTTTTTTCGTTACTGTTTTAGTTTTTGCCATAGAATTTTGCTTGCTTGTTTCGAAAATAAAAAATTGTTTTTCGCTTAAAACTTTCTGAATCCAATTATTTCGCGCACATCGTTTAAAGTCTTGCTAGCGCTTAGTCTTGCCTTTTCTCCGCCTTCGTTTAAAACTTTGTTTATGTAGGCTTCGTTGGCAGAAATTTCTTTAATGCGTTCGCGAATTGGTTCAATAAATTTTACCATATCTTCTCCCAGTTGTTTTTTAAAATCACCATATCTGATAGTGCAATTGTTGAAACTTTCATTAAAGAAATTGTAAGTGTCTTGCGAAGAAATCAACTGCATAATATCAAATAAATTTTGAACCGATTGCGATTTTACAGAATTAGGTTCTGTTGGACCAGTATCTGTTTTAGCGCGCATCATTTTTTTTCTAATTGTATCGCTATCGTCATCTAAATAAATTACGGTGCTTTCGCCTTTAGATTTACTCATTTTACCTTCGCCATCTAAACTTGGAATACTTGCTGATTTTTCGCTAAAACTAAATGCTTGGGGCTCTGGAAAATATTCTACTCCATAAAGATGATTGAATCTATTTGCAAAAGTGCGTGTCATTTCCAAGTGTTGCAGTTGGTCTTTGCCAACCGGAACTTTTAGCGCTCTGTGTACAATAATATCAACCGCCATTAGCACCGGATAGGTGAGTAATCCGGCATTTACGTTATCGGGTTGGCTGCGCACTTTTTCTTTAAAAGTAGCTGCACGCTCTAATTCTCCCAAGTACGCAAGCATATTAAAAACTAAGTACAATTCAGGTATTTGCGGTACATCGCTTTGGCGATAAAGCACACATTTTTCGGGATCTAAACCACATGCTAAATATTCAATTACTGTTTGCCGCACATTGGCGCTTAAATCTGCGGGATGCGGATGTGTGGTGAGAGAATGATAATCGGCAACAAAAAAATAGCAGTTGTACTGCGATTGCATTTCAACAAAGTTTTTTACTGCTCCGAAATAATTGCCAATATGCTGGCGATTGGTTGGTCTAACACCGCTTACAACTATATCCACGTTCTAAGTTTAATCTAAAAAAATAAAGGGCGCTAAAATATAAAATTGAAAATAGCGATGTACTACTTATCTTTCTTATTTTTGCGCGAAGCTAAACGAATTATGAAGATAGACAACGCCTTAGTGGAACGATTGGCAGAACTCTCTAAATTAGAGTTTGAAACGGAAGAAAAGGAACGTATAAAAACAGATTTGCAAAATATTTTTAATTTGGTTGAGAAGCTGAATGAAGTAAATGTAGATGGCGTGGAACCGCTAATTTACATGAGTGAAGAAAGAAATGTACTTAGAAAAGATGTAGTGCAAGGTGAAGTACCTAAAGTTGAAGCGTTGTTGAATGCACCACAAAAAGATTCGGACTATTTTAAAGTTCCAAAAGTAATTAAGAAGTAAAATTTAACTTCGGTATTCTTCTTTGTAAACGCTAATGAGCGTGATAAAATAAGCTATAAGCAAAGGTCCGAAAATTAGTCCCGTAAAGCCGAATATTTCTATTCCGATTAAAACGCCAAAAAAAGTAACAAGCGGATGAATATCTGCCATTTTTTTCTGTACCATAAAGCGAAAAACGCTATCTACATTTGAAATTACTAATCCGCCATACAATAGCAATGCCAAGGCTTTCGGGTGATTTCCATGAAAGTAAACGAACAGCGCCAACGGAATCCAAACAATGGTGGAGCCAACAACCGGAATCACAGAAACTAAACCCGTAATTACTGCCCAAAGGAAAGGTTCATCAACACCAATTAACCAATATCCCAACAATGCAGCAAGTGCTTGGATAAAACCTAAAAGTGGCATTCCTATTGCATTTGAAATAGTCATTTTTTTTAATTCGCCAAGAAGTTTTTGTGTTGCATTATCAGAAAATGGAGAAAATTCTTTTGCCCATTTTTCAAATTTTCTACCGCTGGAAAGCATGAAGAAAAGTACGAAATACATAATGGCAATTTGAACAACCATGCCAACGGTTGAAGACAACAATCCCGGAATAAAACCTGCCGCAGTAGTAGAAATTTTGGTGAGTGTTTCGCCCGATAAAATATTGTAGCCTGTGAGTTCTGTAAGAATTGCAACTTTATTTTGAAGCAGTTCTAAAATATCTTTATATCTATCAATCACCATCATTACTTTGCCCGAAAGCATCACAACGGTAAGCCAAATCGGCAAGAGCATTACCACAAACGAAAGCAAAAAAAGTAATAGAATTGAAAATATAGATTTCCATTTTTTCTTTTCAATTAAATAGAAATGAAGCGGACGAAGTAAAATGTAAAGCACTAAAGCGCCTAACACGCCACTCAAATAAGTTTTTAGGTAAAAGAATAAAAGTAGCCCGAGTAAACTGAGTAATGCAATAAATGCAATTTGTTTAATTACAGCAGTAGAAATAGGCGGTTTTGAATCAATCATCATCAAAAGTTTAGAACTAATTTATTGAAACCTGGATATTTATTTAATATTTAATGCACACATTTTTGGCTTCAGTGAAAAAACGCATAGCTTCCATTCCGCCTTCTCTGCCAATGCCGCTTTGCTTTATGCCGCCAAACGGTGTACGCAAATCGCGGTGTAGCCAACAGTTTATCCAAACAACTCCGGCTTCAATTTTTTCGGCAATTCGGTTTGCTTTAGAAATATTATTTGTCCACACGCTGCAAGCTAAACCATAAGGAACGCTGTTTGCCATTTCCAATACTTCACTTTCGTTTTTAAAAGGTGTAAGCACTGTTACCGGTCCAAAAATTTCTTCTTGTTGTGTGCGGCAAGTGTGCGGTAAATTTTCAATCACAGTTGGTTCAATAAAATATCCATTTGCACATCTTCCTTCGGGCTTCAGAGCGTTTCCTCCGCATAAAATTTTTCCACCTTCGGTTTTAGATAATTCAATGTAGCTTAAAATTTTTTCAAAATGTTGTTGCGAAACAATGGCTCCAAGTTTGGTATCTGCTTCGAGTGGATCGCCAACTTTTAATTTTTGTACTTCTGCAACAAATGCAGTTTTAAACTTTTCATACAAAGATTCTTCTACAAAAATTCTTGAACCACACAGGCAAATTTCACCTTGGTTGCTAAAAGAAGCGCGAACTACATTGCTTACAGTATTTTCAAAATCACAATCGTCAAAAACAATAGTTGGGTTTTTTCCACCAAGTTCTAATGAAAGTTTTTTAAACATTGGCGCTGCTATTGAAGCAATTCTTTTTCCGGTTATGGTGCCGCCTGTAAAGCTGATGGCTTTAATTTCAGAGTGTTCAACAATGGCTTGCCCTACCTCGTTTCCGAGCCCATGAATAATATTTAAAACACCTGCCGGTAAGCCAATTTCAATGCAAACTTGTGAAAGTAAAAATGCGGTGAATGGTGTAATTTCGCTTGGTTTGGCTACCACGCAATTTCCGGTAGCGAGTGCCGGAGCAATTTTCCAGCTAAAAAGATAAATGGGTAAATTCCAAGGAGAAATGCAACCTGCAACACCAATTGGTTGGCGAAGTGTAAAGTTGATAGCGTCAGGCATAGCATGGCTTTCGGAAGAAAATTGCTGTGCTGCGGAAGCGAAAAATCTAAAGTTTGAAATTGCTCTCGGAATATCAACAGATTTTGCAAGGCTAAGTGGTTTTCCGGAATCTTTACTTTCGGCTTCAGCAAATTCATCAAAACGCTTTTCAATTCCATCTGCCATTTTCATTAAATACATCATGCGCTGCTCGCCCGAAAGTTTGCTCCAAGCAGGAAAGGCATTTTTGGCAGCCAAAACTGCTGCGGCTACATCGCTTTCGTTGCTTTTGGGAATTGTTGCAAATGTATGTGCTGTTGCCGGTTCTATGCTGTTTATCTCACTTCCGCTTAGTGCATTTTGCAATTTCCCGTTTATATAGTTTTGTATTTTAAACATAGTTGCCAAACCTACACTAAAATTTTTCGTTACAATAGCATCTTGAAATTTTGATATGAAAATTCTAATGGTTTGCTTAGGAAACATTTGCCGTTCGCCAATGGCGCATGGTTTGATGGAAGAAAAAATTAAACAACATCAATTAGCGTGGCAGGTAGATTCTGCCGGCACAAGTGCTTATCACCAAGGCGAAGCGCCCGATGTAAGGGCAAGAAGTTGCATGAAGAAGCATCATGTTGATATTTGTAATCAACAATCACGACCGTTTTTAAAGAAAGACTTTGAGGAGTTCGATTTGATTTTTTGTATGGATAAAATGAATTTTCGTGATGTGCTTTCTTACACAAAAAGTGAAGTTGATAAACAAAAAGTAAAACTGATTTTGCATGAAATTGATGATGAATTGGAAGAAGAAGTTCCGGATCCTTACTATGGCGGAGAATATGGATTTGAAAATGTTTATCAAATGCTGGACAAGGCAACAGATGCTATTATTCAACATTATTCTAAATAGAAAAAGGTGTACGATTTTTTAATTATAGGGCAAGGTGTAGCGGGTTCTTTGTTGGCGTGGGAACTTGCAAAAGCTGGCAAATCTGTTTTTGTAATTGATAAAGGAAACCCTTACAGTACTTCAAATGTGGCTTCTGGTATTGTGAATCCAATTACAGGAAAGCGTTTTGTGAAGTCGTGGTTGATGGATGAAATTCAGCCGTTTTCTTTAAAATGCTATAGAGAAATTGAACACGATTTGAATGTGAATTTTTTGAGTGAACTTTCAGTTTATCATGTTTTAAATTCTGTGCAAGAGATAAACGATTGGAGTGCAAAAGCCGCAACCTTTCACTACGAAAAATATTTAAGTACAAGTGAAATTCATTATTTGGATAAGGAAAAAGTGCGTAATCCAAATGGTTGTTTTGAAATAAATGGCGCACTAAAAATTAGCGCGAGTAATTTTTTGAGTGCAATTAAAAATTGGCTCGAAGCAAAGTATTGTTACAGCGAAGAAGTATTTGAAGAAGCAGCTTTGAATGAAAGTCGTGATTTTGTGGAATATAAAAATGTGCGCGCAGAAAAAGCGATTTTCGCAACGGGCTATGATGAGTTTTTTTTAAAGAAACACAGCAATGTAAAATTTTCACCGGTGAAAGGAGAGGGGCTGGTAGTAGAAATATCTGATTTTTTTTCTGAAAATATTGTGCAAGGCAATGTGATGATTTCACCAACAATGGCAAAAGGAATTTATTATGTTGGCAGCACTTATGAATGGAATTTTAGAGATGAATTGCCAACCGAAAGTAGAAAAAGTGAATTGATTGAAAGACTGAAGGATACGATAAATTGCAACTTTAAAGTATTAGAGCATGTAGCAGGAATTAGACCGGCAAGTGCCGATAGACGACCGATTTTAGGATTTTTTCCTAATAGCAGAATAGGAATTTTTAACGGAATGGGAACAAAGGGTTTTTCACTTTCGCCTTACTTTGCAAAGCATTTTTGCGATAGTTTAGTGGCGGGAAAAGCATTGCTGCCCGAAGTAGATTTAAAACGATTTTTTTAACTGTGAAACCAACAAAACAAGAATTTAAAATTTTTACGGTAGATGATGTAAAAGTGTTGTTTGAAGACAATCACTTTTTAATTCTGAACAAACCAAATTGCATTTTAGTGCAGCCGGATAATAGCGGCAACGCAAGTATGGAAGAGTTGGCAAAGCAATGGATAAAGCAAAAATACAACAAGCCCGGTAATGTTTTTATTGGTGTGCCGCATCGCTTAGATAAGCCGGTGAGTGGTGTTTTAGTGCTTTGCAAAACAACTAAAGCATTAGTTCGTTTTAATGAAATGCTGCGCAATCGCGAAGTGCAAAAAATATATTGGGCGGTTGTAGAAAATAAGCCTGAAACGCCCGAAGGAACATTAGTTCATTGGTTGCGGAAAACTCAAACCGGAAATTTTTCTAAAGCATTTCAATCAGAAGTTGCGCATAGTAATCGCTGTGAATTGGACTATAAATATTTGAGTAGTAGCCAGTATTATCATTTGGTGGAAGTTTATCCAAAAACAGGAAGGCATCACCAAATTCGTGTACAACTTGCTGCAATGAATTGCGTGATAAAAGGAGATAATAAATATGGCGCAAAGCGCGAAAATCTTGATAAATCTATTCACTTACATGCACGAAAAATTGAATTTATTCACCCAATTGCTAAAGAGAAAATTGAAGTATTTGCCGAGCCGAATTTAGAAGATAAAGTGTGGGCTGCGGTTTACCAAAATACTAAAGCTTAGCAGCAGAATAAAATACAATCAACTCAATACTTTTTCTATCTTCCGTTTTTAAAAATCATTATTTTGAAACTCGCATCATATATAGACCATACGCTACTAAAAGCAGATACTTCAGAAGCAGAAATTGAACAACTTTGCAATGAGGCTAAAGAGCACAATTTTGTCGCTGTTTGTGTGCCGCCATATTTTGTGCGCAAATGCAAGCAATGGTTAAAAGATTCTGATGTGAAAATTGCAACGGTGGTTGGTTTCCCTTTAGGTTATGCGCACACGCCTGCTAAAGTTGAAGAAGCGCGAAGGGCAATTGATGAAGGCGCAAACGAAATAGATATGGTAATAAACATTATTGCTTTAAAGGCAAATGATTTGAATTACCTAAAGAACGAATTAACCAGCGCTGCCACTATTGTTCAGTTGCGTGGCGGCAAATTAAAAGTTATTTTAGAAACAGGATTACTCACGCAAGAAGAAATGTTGCGTGCATGTAAATTATGCACTGAATTAAGTGTGGATTATGTAAAAACTTCCACCGGGTTTATTGAAAAAGGCGCAACTGTTGAAGATGTGAAATTTTTACGTGCCAACCTGCCAAAATCAATTAAGATTAAAGCAAGCGGAGGAATTAAAACCAAAGAAGATGCAGAAGCTCTAATTAAAGCCGGAGCTGATAGAATTGGAACTTCGCGTGGTGTGGCATTAGTGAAATAAACCTTTAAGTGTTTAAATATTCTTACAGAACAATTAGCAGTTTTAGAAATGAAATTTTTTTGGATTTTAATTTTAGTATTCTCTCCAATTTTGTTTTTTGCACAGAGCAATGTTTCTCAATCAAAAGAAATTGCAGAGTTAGTAGATAACTATCGCGAATACCAAAAAGCAGTTGATGTTCAAGATGGGTTTCGCATTCAAATTACATACACCAGTAATCGCGATGAGGCATACAAAGCCAAAGCTCAGCTATACCGTGAGTTTGATGCTGTGCCATCGTACATTGATTATGAACAACCAAATTACAAACTTCGCTTGGGCGATTTTAAAACCAAATTACAGGCAACTGCTTTTTTGCAAGATGTAATTAAAGTTTATCCGGGAGCATTTATTGTGAAAGATAAAATTAAAAACCGATAGTGTGAAAGCTCGTATTGTAGCACTTGTTCACCAATACTTTAATGAAATAGTTTCGTGGCGAAGGTATTTGCATGCTCATCCTGAATTATCAAATTTTGAAGTAGGAACTGCAAAATTCGTTGCCGAAAAGTTGAATCAATTTGGGTTAGAAGTAACCACAAATATTGCAGGAAATGGTGTAGTTGGTCTGCTTAAAGGTAACTTGCCGGAGAGTCGTTGCGTGGCTTTGCGGGCAGATTTAGATGCACTGCCAATTACAGAAGTAAATGATTTTGATTTTGCTTCAAAAAATATTGGCGTGATGCACGCTTGCGGACACGATGTGCACACTGCAAACCTTTTAGGTGTAGCAAAAGTTTTAAGTGAAATGAAAGATGAATTAACTGGAACTGTGAAGTTTATTTTTCAACCGAGTGAAGAAAAAATTCCAAGTGGCGCACAAGCTATGATTAAAGCCGGAATACTTGAAAATCCTAAGCCGGAAGCTATTTTAGGACTTCATGTTTCACCCGAAATTGAAGTTGAAAATTTAGGTTTCCATGCCGGAAAATTTATGGCTTCGAGCGATGAAATTTATTTGAAAGTGATTGGGAAAGGCGGCCATGCTGCACAACTTTTGCAAACTATAAATCCTCTTTTTGTTGCGGCTGAAATTCTTTTAAAACTTAAAACATTTTCTGATGCTACCATTCCAATAGTTTTGAATTTTGGAAAAATAGAAGGTAAAGGTGCCACTAATGTAGTGCCGGATTTTGTTGAAATTGCAGGCACTCTACGCTGTTTTGATGAAACAATACGCTTTGGCTTGCACCAACAAATTGCAAATGTTGCACAGCAAATTGCAATTGAGAATAAGGCTGTTTGCGAAGTGAATATTTTAGAAGGTTATCCTGTTTTAGTAAACAACGAAACCTTAACTGCAAAGTCTGAAAAGTTGATTGCAGAAATAATTGGAAAAGAAAATTGCCTTGCTGTGCCACAGCGTATGGGCTCTGAAGATTTTGCTTATTACACACATCAAATTCCGGCTTGCTTTTTTAGGTTAGGTGTTGGCAATAAATTAAAAGGAATTTCGGCTGCCATACACACACCAAATTTTAATGTTGATGAAAATGCTTTTAAAACCTCAATTCCGGCAATGGTTTATTGGGCTTTGAAAGTTTAACCCGAATTTCGCAGAACTTTTATCTCATATTACGAACCCTAACTACAAAATCCGGGTTAAAAAAATAAACTTAAATTTTACTCCTTTACAAATTTGCGCATTGCCATAAGTTTGCTGTTGCTTTCTATGCGTACAAAATAAAAACCTGCTGCCCATTTGGAAATATCCACTGCGGTTTCTGAATAGATAGCTTGGCTGTGGACTATGCTGCCGTTTATATCTGTTACAAATAATTTTAGCCCGGGTTGGTTTTCTGCAATGGATATGTTTATGGTATTGGCGGCAGGATTGGGATAAACAGAAATACCGGTACTAAGTGCCTCCGTATATTTAATATCCGAAACCAAAGTATCGCAAGGGCTGCCCACCAATTTACCCAAGCGGTAATTGGGCATGTTGGGGATACTCATAGCATTGATAGTATTTACGGGCTGTCCGAAAGGCACAAAGATACAATTCGTTCCTAGTCTATCTGGATAATGAATAACGTGATATCCGGGTATGCCACCGTTATAGGTGGATATATATATTTTACCGTTGGGAGCAAGTTGAGGAATGAATATTAACCAATTTCCCGGGTCTATAGCTTCATTTGGTAAAGTCAAGAGTCTTACAGAGTCTGTTGGAGAGGCATCTAAATCATATTGATTTAGGGAATACAGTGTAGTAACATACAGGAATCTGCCACTTGGAGAAAATGCAAGCGCAGCTACCCCATAGAATGATGGCGCTGCATCATATCTGTTTAGTAAAGTGAAATATCTGCCAAATTCACCCGTGCACCTATTAAAATCCATAACTACTATAGGTCCACTTGTGCTTGCTACTGCAAATTTGGCTCCATCATTAGAAAATGCAGATGTTCCTCCATAAGAAGCCCCTGAAGAACTGAAATTTGTTGTCAGCTTGGGACCGACACTCTGAATAAAGGGACCACTTAATCCATCAGGCGACAGTAAAAATTTATAGTAAAGATTGCTATCTGGCGCACCTGTTTTTACAATCCACCAATCCCTGCCATTGGCATGTTTGCAGGCAGTTAACTTGGAGGATGCCATGGGTGTGTTTTCCAATATTACCTCTTTTGAAATAACCTCTCCTCTGCCGGAATCGCCCTGCATATCTACAATGGTTAAACGAAGGCGCATGGCTAATGGACCTGAATAACCTCCAATAGTGCCGCTAGTATCAAGTGCAAAAAAGTGAAACACCCAATATAAACTCTTACTATCGGGTTGAGGAATAATAAGAGTGCCTTGTACTGTTTGATCATATTTTAAAGTTTCCCAACTAGTTCCTGCCAAATTATTAATGTCTGCACCATTCTTTATTATTTGGCAATGGGAGTTGTATAAATTCACTCCATTGCTGAAAAATTGTAGATTGCCGTTGGCATCAGAAATACAAGCATTCGAGATGCCAATTTCTAAAGTATCTGTTGTACACATCACTCTATTGGATAGGCTACCATTAGTAGCCTCTGCTTTTGCAGGTGGTGATCCTAATACCCAATTATCTCCATAGCTATTTTGTGCTTGTAAATTATTTACTCCGGTAAGCAGCACTGATAATAGTGCTGCATTTATTAAAAATTGATACACTAATCTCATAACCTACTGTTTTTATTTATTTAAAAACATCCAATTTGCCACCGATACTCTCTCCTCTATTATTGCTAACTTTGTAGAAGTAAATACCCTGCATTAAGTTATCAATTGGCACATCTGTTTGGGTAGTATTGCCAGATAAAGTTAATTGCAAACATGCTTGTCCTAAATGGTTGTATAATGCAAGCGTTGCTGTGCTGCCTTCCTCAATTTGGTAGTACAAAGTGGTAAACCCTTGTGCAGGGTTAGGCGCAAAGCGGGCGGTAAACGGCTTGCTTTCAAAAGTTTCGTTTTCTTTTTTATAGGCAGGTTTGCTTATGGTATTGCACAAGGAGTCGTTGTAAAAATAAATGCTGTTATCAATTTGCGCATAGAGCGTTCTGGCGCGGTAAACGGCATCGCCATCGGTATAAGGGCATTGGGCAGCCAAGTGTAGCAGCCATGCGGTTTCTTTAGGTGCAAAACCTTTAAAACCTTTTTCTATACTCTTTAAATACAGTTCATTAAAAACTTGGTGGTTGGCTTCTTGCGGTATGGCATGGTTGAGCCGGTTGTTGAGCACTTGTGCATCTGCAAGCAACTGCTTGGAGCGGTTGGTGTCTGTTGTTGTTAGTGCAGCGGCAATGTTGTACTCAATATCCCTAAGCGTAGCGTAAGCAGCAGAAGCAGTATAGAAATTTTCTAACACGGGGTTTGAGGTGCGCAGGTTATAGTCTGCATCTAACTGGTCAAACAAATTCTTTTGCATCAGCCACAACTCACTACCTTCGTTCCCGTATTTGCTGTTGGCAATATTGGTTTCGTATTGCACGGTGCTGTTTGTGCCGACTCCCGTTTTATTGTAAATACCGGTTGCACACATATAGTTAGTGGTATTGGCTCCACAAGAGGGAGTTGTTATTTCCCAGTTTAGCACGTCCGAACCATTAGGATAAGGATAATTGGCTGGCTGTACTCTGTAAAAGGGAGAAAAGGGGCCAATGCTATTAAACGTAAAAGTGCGGTAAGCAGAATCGGTGTTGTTGTAAGGCGGTCGGTTATTAAAAGGTCCGTTAAACACATTGCCCGCAGGAGAGTTTACGCTGCCTTGTGTGCCAATAATTCCTGAAACACCACCGCTCTCTTTTAAAGTAACTCCGTATTTTACATCGTTAATGGTATTGTTGCGCAGGTTGGTATTGTTGCAACCTGCAATAAAATTAAAGCCGTAGCCAATGGTGTTGGCGGTATTGCTGCACACCACGCCTACGCTGTTAAAAAACTCTACTCCGCTTTTGCGCTTGCGGCTGTAGGTTGGTATGCTGCCTTCGTATTCTGCAACATTACCTTTTAAGTTGTTGTTGTTAATAAAAATATTTTTACAGTTGGTAGCATAAACACAGGCATTGGTTCCGGCAGCAGTTTGCCCCTGCCACTGGAAGAGGTTACATTCATACACCGTAGTATTGTTGCAGGTATTCAGCATTACGCAGTATCTGCCGCTCATTACGGTATCTTGGAATATTTGTGTATTGCTGGCTGTGGCATTAGAGGCTTCCTGTTGCACTATGCCGTAAGTGTTTGGCAAAAGCGCAGAAGGGTCGGTTACCTGTATGTAATTGTTCTGTATTCTGTTTCGGCTGCCGGGAGTATTGTTTAAAGTAATACCGTGGCGGGTTTGGTTTATGCGGTTATTTTTAATAAAAATATTTTGGTTGGTAGCATTTACACAATAAATTCCGGTATTCACATTGTCCAATTTATTGTTGTCCATGTTCAGGCTCATGCCATACATAAACACGGCTGTGTCGCAGTTTGCAAAAGTGGCAGGCGTGGAAGCTGTAACCGGACCCACTACCGTTTTAATGCTGGCGCTATCAGGCGTGGCAGTTCCCATATACCAATAAAAACCATAAACGGCAGTGCCGTTATATAAGTTCAAATTATTGTAATTCTTTATGTTGTAAAATTTATTTTTGTTCACTGCAAAACCGCTGTATGCACCAAATATTCCGCAGTTCAAGCCATCAAAAATATTGGTGGAATCAGCGGCAAAAGCACCTCCAATTGTCGTTTTATCGCAAATGCTCAGCACAATTCCGGCATCCGGTCTTTTGCCTAAGTAAGGATACAGCATATAGTTGGCAAGTGAATCACCCGGATTGTATTTAAACGTACAGCCTTTTATTATTAAATTCGGGGAATATGAGTTTCCCATAGAAACAGAAATATTGTTTCTAAAAAAGCGGGAGTTATCCAATTCAACGGCAGCATTATTTTCAATACTTATAGCTGTTTGCGCATCGGCAATTAAAGAATTAGCATAAACTTTTAAAGTAGCAGTGCTGTTTGCCAATGTAATACCTTGCCAAACAGTATCTCCACAGGCTTTTAAGGTAGAATTGGAAATAATGAGTTGCTTATTTGCCGGAATAATCACAGAGGCATATTTACCGAAAGTGAAGTTTGGTGTATTGGATATGGTGTAATTTCCATCAACTGTAAGCACTCCGTTTACGGCTATTTTTCGGTTGGTGGTAATGATATTGCTGTTTCCGCACAAGTCGCTGTAAATGGTGCTTAGGTTCACATCACCATAAGTAAGATTTACAAATTTTAAACCATTGCAATAAGTAAGATACGCTTCTCCGTTACAGCAGTTCGCATAAATATTCACAGTAGAGTATGCCGTATCGCTGCAAATGCCAGGGTTAGCTACAATAACGCTGTAATTGCCATTTTGTGTTGCTTGGTAGGTAGAAGCTGTTGCTCCACTTATAGGATTGCCGTTTAAAGTCCATTGATAGCTGTAATCACCTGCCGGGCTTGCAGAAGCCGTTAAAGTACTGTTCCCACAGTTATTAGCCACATTTATTAAAGCATTGATACTGCCTTTGTAAAACGATTTGCTGATGGTAGTTTGTAGTGAGCAGCAATGGAAATTAAAATCTAAAGTTACGGTGTGCATGCCGCTATCAATAGAGGATTGGCAGAAAGGATGGTCGCATTGGTATTGGTTGCAATAATCATCTCCATCTAATTTCCATGTCATTAGTTCTAATACCTCATTTGGGTATTCTGCCGTAGCACAAAATCCACTTGCATAGCAATCTGCTGTTTGGCTGTAAGTAGCAAGTGTAAAATTGAGGTTAAAATTAGTAGTGTTGAAAATAAAGTAGTTGTTGAATATAATATGTTCATCACCCGCAGGATAATGTTGTCCATTTGGCCAAGATTCTATTGTTAAATCTAAAGTATAATTTCCACTTGGCAAATTGGGCATCACGAATTCCAAATAGTTGTTTGTTGTGATAGAATCGTCAAATTGGCTGTATAGTATAGTTTTAATTTGTGTGGTATGATTAGTAGCAGATATTACCCATTTTGTATCATGGTGGTTAGTATCATAAGGAAATGGAATAGGAGTGAGAAATTTATCAAAATAAACAGCAACTCGAATAGTTTCGCAGGTGGCAATAAATTTCCTTTTTTTAGTTAAAATATTTCCAGTGTTTGGGCAGGATGCACCTATTGTGTGCATAAAAATATTTGGTGTGTCAGAATCTGAGCATGTTTGGTTTCGGAAACTCCAGCCTACGCAATTTATGGCAAAAATTTGCCCTGCAAAACAAAAAATACCTATACACATGGCTAAAAACTTAACAACAAGAAAAGGTGTTCTGTTAGTTGAGTTGTTGAGTTGTTGAGTTGGTGAGTTGGTGAGTTGGTGAGTTGGTGAGTTGGTGAGTTGGTGAGTTGGTTTCATAATAATTTAATTTAGTGTAATAGCGAATGTAAGGATATGTTTCAAGATTACAAAAGATTAACAAAAAAGAAATGAATGGTGCAGAAAAGAGAAGTACTATTTTTTTAAACCTCAATTCCGGCAATGGTTTATTGGGCTTTGATGGTTTAACCTGTTTTTTCCTAAAGGTCTTTTCGATTAAACATTCTTAGTGAAATTAAGAATGGAATTGCAACCCAAAGTGCAAGTAGTGTAAAAGAGAAAACTAAACCCCAAGTACTTCCGAATATATCTTGAAAAACAGCACCTGTGAAACCCATCATGGCAGACACATCTAATTTTAGCAAGACTAAAATTCTGAATAAATCTATAGGGCTTAAAGCGCTTAGCGCCACAACTATTTTTTCGATTGGATAATCTGCAAATTGGAAAAATAAGAAAAGTACTAAACCATCAAATAACAAGGCAAAGTAGAGCCAAAGCATAATTGATAAGCCAATTCCTTTTGCTTTATCTCTTGTGATAATGCTACACAAAAAGGCTACTGCAACAAATATTACAGATAGTAATGAGCCGGCAGTTATCATTAAAATGGCAATATTAAAATCGGCAAAAATTAGAAGCGGAATTCCTGCTCCAATAATGTATGCTGCTACCATGCTAAGCGATAAGCCGGTGAATAGTGCAGTCCATATTTTATTGCGTTTTACGGGATGGCTTACCAAAAGTTCAATAAACTCATTGCTATTGTAAATGTAAATGGTAGAAAACAAAATTGAAACCAAAGGAACGGTTAATAAAATCACATTTAATAGCGAAAGTATTCCTTTGGCAGCATTATCTTCTAAACTAAAAACACTCCACGAAAATAAGGCCAAAATTATGGTGTAGGCAATCACAATTTTGTTTTTTAAAATATCTATTGCCACATATTTCAAAACTCTTATCATGCTACTTTGTTTTTTAGGATATGAATAATTGATTTTGCAATAGAACTTTGCCCTGTGTCGCTTTTTAGTTCTTCTACATTTTTATGAAGAATTAGATTGCCATCTTCCATGAAAATAATTTGACTGGCAATGTTTTCTAACTCGCTAAGCAAGTGCGAAGTAATAAGCACTAAAATTCCTTTTTTACGTGCTTCTATTATTTTGTCTTTTAAAATTTCTGATGCAATTGGGTCTAATCCGGCAGTGGGCTCATCTAAAATTAAAACTTTAGAAGGAAACATGAAAGCAAGAGTGGCACTCACTTTTTGAGTAGTTCCTCCGCTTAGTGCGTGCATTTTTTTGTCTAACATTTTGGCAATGCCGAAGCTGTTGTATAGTTCTACATCTAAGTCGCGTTGTTGGTTTCTAATTCCTTGAATCATGTTGATGATTTGCCCAATCGTCATGTTTTCAGGATAGCGGCCAATTTGTGGCATGTAGCCAATTTCGTTGCGATAAAGGTTGTCGTTTTTTATGTTTTTTCCGTTGAAGATTATATCACCATTTTCTGGCAATACCATTCCCAGAATTGATTTTATGAGCGTTGTTTTTCCGCAGCCGTTTGGACCAATCAATGCAATACATTCGCCTTGGGCAAGGTTTAAATTTACATTGTTTAGTGCTTTAAGTTTGCCAAAACTTTTGGTAAGTTTTTTAATTTCTATCATAAACGTATGGACGCATTTGTGGATGATTATCTACGATATTATCCGGTGTAATAGATGGAAGAACTCTTTCAGATTTATCTAATAAACTAACCATGAAACTTCTGTAAAGCAGCATAGCAGGTGGATTTTTTTCTACAATTACAGAGAATAAACTCAATGGGTGAAACGGCACATCTCCAACTTTATCTTTGTTTAAATCGTAGCCTTCGTATTTGTCCCAGTAGTTGGCGTTCATTGATTTCATTTTCAATCCACCATTGGTTGCAATGTCGAAAGTGTTTCCAATAAAGTTGTTTCCATTCACTTGCATATCGGCACAGCTTGCATTTACTTTTAGTGCCCAGCCACCTTTTAAAAATAGGTTGTTATATATTTCAATTCGGTTGGCACCATCGGCAAAAATAGAAATGGTGTTTCCCCTAAATTCGTTTCCAATTATTTTGCTATCGTTTATTTCTTTTAGCAACACACCGTAAGCCGCGCTTCCCCAGCTATCGGCAAATAAATTGTAGCGCATTTCTACACGCTTGCTATACATTACGGCTACGCCAGCTCCGTTTGCAATAAATTCGTTGTGTTGGTAAAAATTATCGTGCGAAAACATAAAGTGCATTCCGTAGCGGCTGTTTTTTATGCTTCTATTATTTTCAAATTTTGATTGAGTGGTGAACTCTAAATAAATACCATCGCGGTGTCCTTTAATGGTATTGTTAGTAATGGTTAAGTGGTTGCTTTTCCAGCAGTGAATGCCGTTTGCCAAGGGTTTTCCTTTTATACCACCGGAACTTAGTTTATTGTTGTTGTAAGTAATATAGCCGCAATTCATGCTAAGAATGCCAAAGAAATTATTTTCAAATTGGCAATCTTCAATTAAAAGATGTTTTGAATTTTGAATGGTGAGTGCTGCAATATCATTGAAGTTGGAGCTTCCTGAATTGATGAATTTAATTCCTTTTATGATAACGCTGTCATGTTCAACGGTAAGATTTTCGTATTTGTTTTCGCCATCAATCACGGGTAGGTTTTCACCTAATAGTGTAATGGATTTTTTTAGCTTTAAAGATTGCTCTTTGTAAATACCTGATTTTATTAAAACGGTATCTCCATTTTGTGCAGATTGTATAGCATTGGCAATAGTTTTACCACTATTCCCTGCTTCAGCAATAATTATATTTGCTAAAGTTTTTTCACTAAGAAAGGTGGCAATAAAAACTACTGCTATTGCGATATAAAATCTACCCATTTTAATTCTTCTCCTGTGTATTTTTGGGAATAAAATTTAGCACTGTCTTCCACTGCAAAGGCAGCAGTATTTGAACCCATAGGACTTCTAATAGCATCATGGCGCAGTAAAAAACTTTTTTCAACTTCGGTTAAGGTTTCAGGTTTTGAAAAATCAACAGCCCACAAAGAATGGATATTTTCTTTAGTAACATCGCCTTGTTTTAAATAATCTTTTAAGCAGAGCAAATCGTCAAACTTATAAACTCTACCTTTTTTTGTAACAATTTCTGCTCCAAACCTGTTATCGCTAATAGTCATTCGGCAATGGTCGCAGTTGTCTGTTCCGAATTTTATCGGCTCAGGTTTCACGCTGCAAGCGCTTGTTGCAATGGCAGTAACCGCAATTAAAAGTGTAAGTTTTTGGTAAGCAGTTTTCATTTTATTTCTTGTTGAATTTGAATTCGTAAATAGATAAGCCGGATAGAATAACTCCGGTGGCAATCATTATCCAACCGCCAATGGCAGGAATGGAATACGCTCCGAAATTTAAGAGTTGTTTAAAGCCAATTAAAGGTGGTTGATAGGTCATTCCCGGTACTTGAATTGCGGCATTGGGATCTAAATTGTGTCCGTAATCATAGAGCCAAAGGTAAAAATCTACCATTGATAAAATTCCAAATAACAGAAATAAAACAGTCCAAGTATAGAAGAACCATTTTTTGTTGATGATGGCTGCTGCCACACCCAACAAGCCTAACGCACCTAAAATGTAGGGAAGTACTTTAAATTCAATAAAGTCATCTTCATGAATTTCGCGCATTCCGATGTAGTGGTTAAGTCCGTTTATGATTTGCACTTGACCGCCAACTTTATATGAATAGATGGTCATTTCTAAGCCCTCTGGATATTGAGGTGCTGTAAGTTCTATTCTCCAAATTGGTGCAATAATCATGATAAACAAACCTATGCCGCCCAAGAGTGCGAAAATTCTGGTAATGCCTTTTAATGAATTGTTTTTAAGATTTCCCATTGTTTATGCTTTAAAAAAAGCGAGCTGCATTTTTGTTGCAGCTCGCGGTTAAATTTAATTAGTATATTATTTAGCTGCTTTTGGAGCACTATCTCCTGTTCCATATTGTAGCGGAGTGCTGCTTCCTGCCGGTGAAACTCTCACATAGCCAGACATTTCTTGGTGCAATGCACTGCAAAAGTCTGTGCAGTAGAAAGGAACGATACCTGCTGTTTTTGG
The DNA here is from genome assembly GCA_001897535.1 of Bacteroidetes bacterium 37-13. Classification (GTDB taxonomy): domain Bacteria; phylum Bacteroidota; class Bacteroidia; order Chitinophagales; family LD1; genus UBA7692. The sequence goes on from MKTC01000007.1 coordinate 220,611, forward strand.
CTGCCATTTAATTGTTTTGGTTTCGCCAGGAAGTACTAACACTTCTGCATTTTGAGAACCTTTAATGGTGAAGCCGTGAGGCAAATCCCAATCTTGTTCTAAGTTGGTAAGGTGGAAGTAAACTTCATCGCCTACTTTTATTCCTTCAATATTATCAGGAGTTAAGTGCGAGCGAATAAGTGTCATGTTTATATGCACTTTATTGCCTTCGCGAGTAATTTTAGCTTCTTTTTCACCTTTAGCTACGTAAGGGTGATTGTTCTTGTTGATGTCGTAAATACGCGCTTGTTGGTCTTTAATTTTCTTAGCATCAATCATTAAAGCATAGTGCGGCTCGCCAATGGTTGGGAAGTCTAAAAGTAACTGCATTTTTTCGCCTGTAATATCAAATAACTGCGCACTTTGAGTAAGTTCAGGACCAGTTGGTAAGTAACGATCTTTGGTAATTTTATTCCAAGCTACTAAGTATTTTCCGTAAGGAGTTTTAGCATCGCCACCGGCTACAGTTAAGTGTCCTGTTGAATAGAAAGTTGGTTGTCTGTCTATTACTTGCAATGTTTTTAAATTCCATTTTACTACTTCAGAAGATACGAACATTGAAGTGTAAGCATTTCCATTTGCATCAAATTCTGTGTGCAAAGGTCCTAAGCCCGGCTTTTTAACTTCACCATGAAGAACTGCTTCGTAGTTTAGCACCGGAATGCCATCAAAATCGCCTTCAAATTTTTTCTCTTCAATTGCTTTTTGCATTTTAGAGAAAGAGAAAACAGGAATTAAAGAAGCTAATTTACCACTGCCAACAATGTATTCTCCGCTTGGGTCCACATCGGAACCGTGAGGTGATTTAGGACATGGAATGTAGTAGCAAACGTCTTTTAAATCTGCAATATCCAATACTAAAACTTCATCTTTAATAGTAGAAGTTGCGGTATGTGTATTTTCATCCATTACGTTGTGCGCGTATTTGGTTTTTACTTTTCTGCCTTTGCCGGCTTTTACCATTTCGGCTATCTTTTTCCAGTTCACGGCTAAGATAAAGTCTTTGTCTCTTTGCGAAGCGTTCACTTCTAAAAGTGTGTATGCTTTTTCTGTATTATAGCAAGAGAAGAAGAACCATCCGCTGCTCGGGCCTTTTCCGGTGTGGCTCAAATCGTAATTCACCGGAGGTGTTTTTAATTGAAAATCAATAGCCATTTTTCCGCTTTCAGGATTTATGCTGATGAAGCTTAATGCACCGCTAAATTTTTCAGCATAAGAACTAATAGGAATGTCTCCATTTTCATCGTCAAACGGAACGCTGAAGCGTGTTCCTGCAATTACATATTCCGAATTATCGGTAATGAAAGGAGAGGAGTGGTTTCCTGCTGAATTTGGAATTTCAATAATTTCCTTTGTAGTGAAAGTTTTTAAATCTAATCTGGCAACACGCGGTGTGTTGTTTTCGTTTGCAAAAAGCCATCTGCCATCGTAGTCGCCATTTGTTTGTGAAAACGAAAGATGGTGTTCATCGCCCCAAGGCACAAAACCGTGAGAAGTGTTTAGCATAGGCTTAGATTCTTCGCTAAAGCCGTAGCCTGTTTCAGGATCTACCGAAAATACAGGCAGTACTTTTAGTAATCTGCCCGATGGAATTCCATACACAGATACTTGTCCGCTAAAACCTCCTGATACGAATGAATAAAATTCATCGAGTTGCCCGGGTGCTACATACACTTTTTGCGCAGCGTCTCCGCTTACGGCTTGTGCAGCATTTTTTGGTTTGCATGAACTAATCCAGAGTGCTGCCACTGCAATTAGTCCAATTGATACTTTGTTAAGTTTCATGTTTGAAATTTATGGTGTTAATGATGTTGACTTACTTAAATTTACTTTGCTCCATCGTTTTGGCGCATGAATTCTAAAATTTCTCTTGCTTCGGTTTCTGCTAAATTTTGATTTGGCATGCGCACTAAACAAATTTCTAATTGTGCTTGCACTTCAGGATCTTTATCAATCATTGCATCTGGATTGGTGATAAAATTCATTAGCCAAGGTGCTGTTCTTCTCTCAGTTACACCTTTCCAACCGGGACCAACTAAACGTTCATCGCTTGTTTTGTGACACGAAAAACATTTAGCTTCTGCTATTGCTTTTCCCTTGCCTGCCATTGCAGCGTCTAACGCGCCAAGTTGAACATTGGTTTCGTCAAACTTGCCTTCACCGCGCTTTGGGTCGTAGCTTTTGGTGTCGCTGGCTGCCGGAGTTGCTGCTTGTTCAGTTGCTGCTGAAGTAGTTGAATTGGCGGTTTGAGTTCCACCATTGTTGCATGCCGCAAAAAATAGCGACATTCCAAATAGAAAAATAATTGTGTTCTTTCTCATAAGTGTATTGTTTCTTATGAGTGCAAAAGTATTTTATATTATAGTATTTTTTATGATTAAAATCAAAAATCTGTATGATATATATCATGTAATTGTAAATAGAGATTGTTTAGTTAGTGGAGGCTTGTACTACAATAAAAAATAAACGGAGAGAAATCTCTTTGAATAAAATCTAAATCTTGCAACGGTTGTGTTTACAAACACGCTTTAAGTACAATAGTTATGCAAAATTTCATTTATGCAGTTTCTGTATGATGTTGCTTTTGCAAAGTGTAAAGCGAACTGTAAAGTCCACCTTTGTTTAGTAGTTCTTCGTGTGTGCCAAATTCAGCTATTGTTCCATCATTAAGCACAATAATTTTATCAAAGTTTATGAAGGAAAAAATGCGATGTGTGATAATTAAAGTTGTTTTTCCTGCAATGGAATTACTTAGCGATTGCTGAATGGCTTGTTCTGTTGCTACATCAACGGCACTTAAGCTATCGTCTAAAATAAGTAAATTGGGTTGTTTTATTAAAGCGCGGGCAATGCTTATTCGCTGTTTTTGTCCACCACTTAAAGTTACGCCTCTTTCACCAACCATTGTTTCGTATTTTTGTGGAAAGCGCTCAATTTCTTCATGAATTGAAGCGTGCCGTGCATATTTTACAACGGTTTCTAAATCGGTATTTTTTATGCCAAAAGCAATGTTTTCTTTCACTGTTTCAGAGAATAGAAAAACATCTTGCGGCACATAACCAATCTGCGAACGTAAACTGGCAGTGTTCCAATTTCTCACATCAATATCATCAATCTTAATGCTGCCCGAAGTAACATCATACATACGCATCAGCAATTCGGCAATGGTAGATTTTCCTGAACCTGTTTTGCCAATAATTGCCCAGCGTTCTCCTGCAGGAATTGTGAATGACACTTGTTTTAGAGCAGTAATTCCTGTTTCGGGATAAGTGAAGTTTACATTCTCGAAACTTACTTTTCCAACCATTTTGTTTTCGGTATTGGTATGGTTAGTAATGTTTGGTTTTACTTTCAAAAAGTCGTTTATTCTTTTCATTGAAGCAGAGGCTCGCTGAATGAGAGATGCAACCCAACCCAAAGAGCTCACGGGCCACATTAACATGTTCATGTAAATGAGAAATTCGGCAATGTTGCCGGCTGTGATGCTGCCATTTCCTACGCGCAATCCACCTGCATAAATGGTAACAATTAAGCTTATTCCAATGAGTAAATTCATGATTGGAAAGTAAAGCGCATCAATTTTTGCTAACCATAAATTTTTTGCTTTGTAGCTGTTGCTTTCTTTTTCAAAATGTTGAAGCATGGCTTCTTCTCTTGCATAAGATTGCACCACTCGTATGCCTGAATAATTTTCTTGAGCTTGCGTGGTTAAATCAGAAAGTTGCTCTTGAATTACAGTACTGGCTTTCTCTACACGGTCGTTGATAAAATAGATAACAAAGGAAAGAATCGGTAGTGGAATAAGCACCCAAAGTGTTAGCTCTATACTAATATTTGCCATTGCCCATATAGCAAATGCAATGGTGAAAAATAAGTTTACAGAATACATCACAGCGGGTCCCACATACATTCGAACACGGCTTACATCTTCTGTAATTCGATTCATTAAATCGCCTGTGTTATTTTTCTTGTAAAAGGAGGTGTCTAAATTTTGGTAGTGAGTGTATAAATCGTTTTTTATATCAAATTCAATATGGCGGCTTACTACAATTATTGTTTGGCGCATTAAAAAAGTAAATAAACCTTCTAATAATGCAATGCCAATATAAATGAGGAAAAAGATAAGTAGCGTTTTGCTAAGTTCGCTTTCTAAAACGGTATTGAGCGCACTTGAATTTGGTTCAATGTTTTTAATAAAAGAAACTACTTTATCAATTGCTTTACCTATAATTCGCGGATTGTAAGTTCTAAATCCATTTGAAAGTATAACAAATATTACGCCAATAAAAAAGCGATATTTATGGCGTGCGAAGTATTTATTAAGTGAGGATAATTCTTTCAAGTAAAAGCGAAATTAGTTTTATCTAAATGTAGAAGTGAAAGAATTTGCATGAACATTTAATGCTTAACTAATTTTTAAAATTAAAGTTTAAGTGTGGCGTTAATGTTTATTCTGAAATGATTTTATGTTTGCAATTCTTCTGCAGAAAAAAGTTTGTGATAGATAAATCGTATAAGCGACATATAGCTAAAGCCATTACATGGCGTATTGTAGGTACTTGTGATACTATGCTTTTGGCATGGATAATTTCTGGCAACCCGCTTATGGGATTAAAAATAGGAGTGTCGGAAGTAGTTACTAAGACGATTCTTTATTTTTTGCATGAAAGAGCTTGGTATAAAATAAACTTAAATAAACATGGCAAACTTTTAGAAAGTAGAACTCGGCATCTTCTAAAAACAGTTTCATGGCGCTTAGTTGGTACTTTTGATACCATGATAATTGCTTGGTTTATTTCAGGAAATCCACTTGTTGGTGTTAAAGTTGGAGCGGCAGAAGTAATTACTAAAATGATATTATATTATTTTCACGAGCGCGTTTGGTATCATTCCAATTATGGACTTTCACAAAGAAAAGAGGAGAAAATGAATGGATAATAATATTGTTTTTCAAAACTATTTTGTTTCACGGAGTTTAAGAAACAAGCAAAATAATCATGCTTCATTTGTACTTTGGTTTACAGGGCTTTCGGGCTCAGGAAAATCTACAATTGCCAATGCAGTAGAGAAAAAGTTCTTTGAATTAGGTTTGAAAACATATACACTTGATGGCGATAATATTCGCAGCGGAATAAATAAATCACTTGGCTTTTCAGTTGAAGACAGAAAAGAAAATTTAAGGCGGATTGCAGAAGTGGCAAAGCTTTTTGTTGATGCTGGTGTAATTACAATTGCAGCATTTGTTTCGCCTTTGCAGAGCGATAGAAATTTAGTAAAAGAAATTGTTGGAGAAAATGATTTTGTGGAGATTTTTGTAGATACAAGTATCGAAGAATGTGAGCGCAGAGATGTAAAAGGGTTATATAAAAAGGCACGAGCCGGAGAAATAAAAAACTTTACAGGCATTGATGCGCCTTTTGAAGTTCCACTAAATCCCCAAATTTATATTAAAACAGAAAATACAAACGTGGAGGAAGCTGTGAAAACAATAGTTACTTTTGTGAAAAATAAAATAGAGTTAAAGTAAGAGAATGAGCAAATACTACCTGAATTATTTAGATGAACTCGAATCTGAGGCAATTTTTATTTTGCGTGAGGTTTATGCACAGTTTCAAAACCCTGTAATACTTTTTTCGGGCGGAAAAGATTCTATTACCATTACACATTTAGCCAAGAAAGCATTTTATCCGGCACAAATTCCGTTTGTATTATTGCATATTGATACAGGACAAAATTTTCCTGAAACAATAAAGTTTAGAGATAAATTGGTGAAAGAACTTGGAGTGCAATTATTAGTTGGCTCTGTACAAGAATCTATTGATGAAGGCAGAGTAGCAGAAGAAAAGGGGAAAAATGCTTCGCGCAATTTTCTACAGATAACTACGCTTTTAGATGCCATAGAAAAATATAAAATTGACTGTGCAATTGGTGGAGCAAGAAGAGATGAAGAAAAGGCAAGAGCTAAAGAACGTTTCTTTTCGCACCGCGATGAATTTGGACAATGGGATCCCAAAAATCAAAAACCCGAACTTTGGAATTTATTGAACGGCAAATGTTTTCAAGGAGAACATTTTCGTGCATTTCCAATCAGCAATTGGACAGAAATGGATGTTTGGAATTATATTTTAAGAGAAAAAATAGATATTCCTTCTTTGTATTTTGCACATGAACGGGAGGTAATTTGGCGCAACAATTCTTGGATTCCACAATCAGAATTTATTACACTTGATAAAGGCGAAGAAGTAGTTACCAAAAAAATAAGATTTAGAACTTTAGGCGATATAAATATTACCGGTGGTATAGAATCTGATGCAGAAACATTAGAGCAAATTGTGCAAGAAGTGGCAGCTATGCGCCAAACAGAACGCGGAAACCGAGCAGATGACAAACGCTCTGAAACTGCAATGGAAGACCGAAAAAAACAAGGATATTTTTAAAGAAATTACAGCTAATACCGATTGGATATTCGTAATAGTCCAATTTCATTGTCCTAAACGATTATCTCATCGGCATTATACAATATATTATTGGACTAATTTATAAATCAATTTTGTATAACTTTTTATTGAAATGACTACTGAAAATATAGATAAAAATCAACTTTTGCGCTTCTCTACTGCAGGAAGTGTAGATGATGGAAAAAGTACTTTAATTGGAAGATTGCTTTACGATTCAAAATCAATTTTTGAAGACCAATTAGAAGCAATAACCAATACCAGCCGCAGAAAAGGACACGATACAGTTGATTTGGCAATGTTCACCGATGGCTTGCGCGAAGAGCGCGAACAAGGAATTACAATTGATGTAGCTTACCGATATTTCACTACACCTAAAAGGAAATTTATTATTGCAGATACGCCCGGTCATATTCAATACACACGAAATATGGTTACAGGTGCTTCAACAGCAAATGCTTCCATTATTTTAATTGATGCAAGGCACGGAGTAATTGAACAAACTAAGCGCCATTCATACATTGCATCATTGCTACAAATTCCGCATTTGATTATTTGTATCAACAAAATGGACTTAGTAGATTATTCCGAAGATGTTTACAAGCACATAGTTGAAGATTATGAAAAGGTTTCATCAAAATTGGTAATTAAAGACATTCAGTTTATTCCAATTAGCGCACTTGAAGGCGATAATGTGGTAAGCCGTTCAGAAAATATGCCTTGGTATTTGGGTGCGCCTTTGCTACACACTTTGGAGCATTTATATATTGGAAGCGACAACAATAAAATTGATGCACGCTTTCCGGTTCAAACTGTTATTCGCCCACAGCGAGAAGGTTTTATTGACTATCGCGGCTATGCCGGAAGAATTGGAAGCGGGATTTTTCGCAAGGGCGATGCAGTAACAATTTTACCATCTGGTTTTACTTCAAAAATAAAATCTATTGATACTTATGACGGCTCGTTGGAAGAAGCTTTTTCGCCAATGTCAGTTTGTATGCAATTAGAAGATGATGTTGATGTGAGCCGTGGAGATATGATTGTGCGTAGCAACAACCAACCAACTCCCTCTCAAGAATTTGATATTATGCTTTGCTGGTTAAGTACAAAGCCAATGCAGATGCGCAATAAATATACCATTTTGCATACTTCAAACGAGCAAAAAGCGCTTGTGAAAGATGTGGTTTACAAAATAAATATCAACACTTTAGAGCGCGACTTAGAAGATAAAACTTTTGGCATGAACGATATTGGAAGAGTAACAATAAGAACAACAAAACCGTTGATGATAGATGCTTACAGAGAAAATAGAGTTACTGGAAGCATTATTTTAATTGACGATTCAACGTTTGAAACTGTAGCTGCCGGAATGGTAGTTAGCAAGTAAAGTTAGCTGCTTTTCTCGAAGTCTGCAAGCCAAATGTCTTCTTGTTTGGTCATCACTTCTCTTTCCGATTTTGTTTTGTCTTTAAAGCCTGCTAAGTGAATAATTCCGTGAAATAAAACACGGTGAAATTCTTCATCAAACTCAACTTTTTGCTTTTGGGCATTATCCCAAATTCTATCTAAACTAATGTAAATTTCGGCAGTAGTTTTTCTTGGAGTTTCCTCTAATGGAAAAGTAATAATATCGGTAAAATAATCGTGTTGAAGAAACTGTTTATTGATATTGAGTAAATATTCATCGCTGCAAAGCACAACAGAAAGCGAAATATTTTTTTGAGTTTTTGCTTTAAATTGATGGGCAATAAATTGCTTTAACTTCAACTTGTTTTTCAAATTGAAAGTTACATCTGCCACATGAAAGCTTACGGACATTTTAAACTTTAAACTGCATTTCGCAGGTAGCTCCATTATCGGAGAAAATTACCATATCGGCAAGTTTCATAATTAAGAAAACTCCTCTGCCACTTGTTTTTTCAAGGTTTTCCGGGCTGGTTGGATCCGGCAAATTATTATAGTCGAAACCTGGACCTTCGTCTTTTACAGTAAAAGACATGATTTGATGCTTTGGGTCATGTTCAACATTGATTGTTACTTTTTTGGAAGTATCGCCTTTGTTGCCGTGCAATATGGCGTTGTTGGTTGCTTCGGTAAGGCACACCAATATATTTCCAAAGGCATCATCGCCAAAGTTGTGAGCTGCATGTAACTCTTCAATAAAATTTTCTACTAATGCAATATTCTTAATTTCTGATGCGAATTCTAATGTGTTCACCATGTTTTAAAGCTATTATTCGGAAACATTTCTGTTTTGTTGCGCAATGCTAATATAATTTATGGTATGATATAATGAAATTTTGTGCGCTCACTTTTTTTCTGTTAGATTTAGTATTCAAGCTGAGCTTTTACCATGCGTTCTTTGCCAAAAATGTCTTTTCTAACTTCAATATTTTTAAATTTTAGAGTTCTTAAAAGTTGCTCAGTTTCTTTTGCTTTTGAAAAATGGATTTCAAAAAAAAGTTGCCCGTTTTTATTGAGTAATCCATTGATGCATTGATGTGCAATATTTTCGTAGAAAATAAGTGCTTTGTTGCTTGGTGTAAAAAGCGCACAATGTGGCTCAAAATTTAGTACGTTTTTTTCTATTTGTTCTTTTTCATTTTCAGGAATATATGGCGGGTTACTCACTACAATATCAAAAGAATTGTTTAGAGAAGTTTGCTCTAAAATATTGTGTTTAAAAAACTGAATTGGCAAGTTGTGTTGTTGTGAATTTTGGCTTGCAGTTTGTAGCGCATCTTCGCTAATATCACAAGCAAATATTTCTGCGTTTGGAAGTAGTTTTTTTAAGCCGATAGCAATGCAGCCGGAGCCTGTACCAATGTCTAAAATTTTTCCGCTAAAATTATCTTTTGCTTCTTTTGCAATCCATTCTACTAATTCTTCAGTTTCGGGTCGTGGAATTAAAACTGAAGAATTTACATTGAATTTCATGCCTAAAAAATAAACTTCTCCTAAAACATATTGAACGGGTTCTGAGTTTAATAATCGCTCAAGAATTGCTTTTAGTTCATCTTGTTGATTGGTGGTGAGAAGCTGATAGCGGCTCATTTCCAATTTTAAAGAATTGAGTTCAAGTACTTTTTCAAAAACCCATTGCACAATGGCTTTTGTTTCTCTTTGGTCGTAAATTTTTAGAAGATTTTCTCTGTAAAGTTGCAAGATTTCGGCAACACTCATTCTGCAAGTTTAATTTTTTGCATTAAATTTTCTGCTTCTGAAATATGTTTAGTTACTTTTAAATTGTAGAAAATATCTAATGCTAATTTACAGTTTTCTTTTGCAGAATCGTATTGTTCTCTTTTAAAAAAGGCAGTAGCCATTTGTAAATAGGCAAGCCCAACATTTCTGCTATTTGTATGCGCTTTTAGCAAATCTATAGCTTCTTTCATGTAGCCTATACCTAATTTATCTTCGCCAGATAAAAACTTAAAGTATCCAATATTAAATTGAGCCATTGCTATGTTTTTTTGGTTGCGGTTGGCGCCATTATTTAGGGAGATAATTCTTCGCAGCAAGGCAAATTTTTGTGTGTATTCATCTTCGGCAAGCAACAGAGCTAAGCGGTTTAAACAAAGTGACATCCCATTTATATCATTAAGGTATTCAAAAAAATGAAGTGCATTGCGCGTGTAAATGGCAAGTTTCTCTTTGCTTTCATTTTTGCGATGAGAGCCGGAGCGGTTATACCAAAGAGAAGCATATAATTTCCATTTTTCGTTGTTATCTACGTTCTCAATTAACTCTAAGCAGTGAAAAACTTTTGTGTAAATTTTATCTGCTTCACTATAGCGTTCGTGAATATCATAGTTGAGTGCTAATTGACGATAAATTTGTGCGATGTCTAAACAAGGATTATCAGCAGGAACTAAATGCTGTATAAAGAATAAACACAGTTCTTCATGTAGTTCATACTTTTGTTGCTTAAATAATTCCTCAACTATCAAAAAAGCAATTTGTGCTGAATTTTTGTATTCAGATAATGCAATTGCCTTTTCATAATCTATAAAGTGTTGCTGTAATAAAATATTATAAGTAACACCTAATGAGGTATTGCACTTCTGAGATAGCTTAGCTAATACTTTAGAGTGGCTTGTGTGCATCGTGAAAAGTCATTCACATGCAAATATACAATTATGTCCTCAATGTAGATTGAGGAATTCTAAAGTGTATAGCAAATTTTGCGTGTACCCTTTCTAAAAACAGGTCCTTTAGGTTTGCCAGTTAAGTTTTGATCAATAGAAGTATATAGCCAACAATCGTCAATTTTCACAGTTGAACCATCAGTGGCTTTTATCTCGGCAATAACAATTTTAAAATCGGTCTTGGTTCCTCTATCCATACGGATATTTATTGGAGTTTTAGCTGCAATTACAGTTTTGCCATTTACTACAACATCTTTTTCAACTTCAAATAAGCCGGCTCCCCCGTTCGATTGAAGTATTTTTTGAGTAAAATCTTGTGTTACCACCATTGCTACAAGAGTTTTGGTTGGTATAGATTGTGCAAAAGCAGAAACAGATAGAGATAAAATAAATAATAAAATAGTGTTTTTCATATTGTAAATTGTTTTACGCAAATTTATTAAACAAAAAAGCTACCTCAAAATTTTGAAGTAGCTTTTCTTATTTTAGTTGAAAATTATTTTTTAGGAGCAGTTCCAGAAGTTCCGAAACAAAAAACGGTAGTGTTTGAAGTTGCACCTGAAATTGTGTTTTGCAAAGCATATTCTGTACCGCCAGCAAGTGGTGTTACAGGGCGAAATTTGTAAACACCTGGTTCAACTTTTTCGTATTCCAATTTTATGTCATCGCGCTTTACTGATTTTCCTTTAGCTCCAAAAGCAGCTCCTATGGCAGCCGCAGATTGTGCTAATTCTAATTCGCGTGTTTTTTTAGCAGGAATAACTTTAGTTAAGTTCCATGCTGTTTCTGGATCTGTTTCAGCATCAGGCATTTTAACTATAAAACTTGCATCGGCAGGGTCAATAACAACCGGAGATTTCTCTCCCAAAATATTTACAAAGGTTACAACAGAAGCTCCATAAGAGAAACCTTTTGTTTTACTTTTTACCTCTGCTACTACTTTTTCAAGCTTTGCTAAGCTGCCATCTGCTTTTAAAAGCATTGGAACGTTTTTGAAGTCAGGAATTTGTGCAGTCTGTCCGAACATAACTGCAGAAAGCATCATAACCGATGCGAAGAGTGTTGTTACTTTTTTCATGTTTTTTAATTTAATAACCCAAAGGAGTAAAAAAAAACTGAAAAGTTTAATTTGGAAGTAAGAATTTTAAAAAATTGGAATGAAAAGATAGAAATAGAAAAAGGGTCGCATTATGGCGACCCTCCTCTGACTATGGACACTTTGTTTGGTGACTAAAAAATG
>MKTC01000008.1 GCA_001897535.1 Bacteroidetes bacterium 37-13
AACACAGCTATTTTTCTCTGCTCCTCAACTAAACCTTGCTTAAATCGCTTCTAATAAAGCCGTTTTTTCGGTGTTTTCACTTTTAGTTTGAAGAAAGAGGTGGTTGTGCAACGGTTACGGCTGTTAGCAGATGCCGTTCTTTTTCGTTCCGTTTGTTCGTCTTGTCGTTGTGCGTTGGATTGGTAGCTCTTTTGCAATTTTGGTTTTGTGCGGTTGGGTCTGTGCGAATTGCAAATGTGCTACCAAATGCGTGGGCTGTCTGTCCGCTATTTTAAGAGTTTCCGTTTTTCAACGTCTTGCAATATGCTCATTTGTTGAATGGCAATTTTGTTGAGTTTTATCAGTCGGTCTTTTTGCGGCATTTTTTCGTTGATGAAAACTGCGTTCAGGTTTTCCATATTCGCTAAACAAATCAGTTCGTTGATTGCTGCATAATCTCTGATGTTTCCTTTTAAGTCGGGATTTGCTTCTCTCCATTGTTTTGCAGTTATTCCAAATAAAGCGACATTCAAAACGTCTGCTTCATTGGCATAAATGATTGAAGTTTGTGCAGGCGAAAGTTCTTGCGGAATTAAGTTGTGCTTTATCGCATCCGTATGAATATGATAATTGAGTTTTGCTAATTCTCGTTTAGCTGTCCAACCTAATTGTTTTTGTTCTGCTTCTTTGAGCCGTTGAAATTCGGTTATCAAATATAGTTTGAAAGGAACACTTATAGCTGAACCAAACTCAAAAGCAATATCTTTATGTGCATACGTTCCGCCATATTTTCCTTTTCTAACGATTATTCCAATGGCATTTGTTTTCTCAATCCATTCCGAAACGCTTAAAACAAAACTTGGCAAACCTGCCTGCATTTTAAAGTGGTCAAATTCCACCACTTTAAAATTTGGATTATTGATTTGCTCCCAAGTTCCCAAAAACTCAAGTGTATAACGGGTTCTTATCCAATTTTTGATAATATCGGCAGCTCGGCTTTCGCTTTCTTTGGCATTTGCCATATCCGTGAGCGAAATATAATCTCGCTCCTCAACCGATATAATTGTTATTTCCGTGTCTTTTACATTGATTTTCGCCATAATGCAAAGTTGCGAAAAATATTAGCACTTGTCTCTCGTATTAATGGGACAAAATAATTTACAATAAGAATGTCTTACTATCCTTAACATTATTGACCTTAGAAACTATCTCGTACAATAATCTATAGTAATTACCATAGAAGAAATATAAGTTGTCTTCATTCTTTTTCTCGGCATCGCCAATGGACTTCTTTTGAGATTCTGTTAATTCTACATTGCCGTGTGATAGCTTGTTCCTAAAAGCAACCATTGTATTAATGGAATAGATATTAAACTTAGTGCTGTTTCTTACAAAACCTTTATCGTTTTTTTCATTGGGATTCTTTGAAATCAGATAAGCATAGAAGATGTTTATCTTGGTGGTTATAGAAATCTTCTTGTAATCAATCGCATCAATTTTAGATTCAAATAATTCATCGTTTTCAATGTTGAAAAGCGATGCTCCTAACTTAATTTTATTACCATTTACATCAAGAATTTCAACTGCTTTTGAATCTGCTTTTATCTTGTCAAGTGTTATTAATTCCTTTATTGTATAGTCAATAATTGCCTCAATTTGTTTTTGAAGTTGAAAGAAAAACTCGGCAAGATTATTACAAATTTCAGCCTTATTCATTTCAAAAAATGAATTACTTAGTTCCGGTATTAATTCCGTTACCTTAAAGTTTTTATAAAAATCTTCACCTCTTTTACGCAATGACTTCAGTATTTGAAGAATCTCTACGTTTGCCTCGTAAAATTTTATTAGTTCTTTGTAATCCATTTTATTTCGTTATTAAAAGTTCACTCAATTTGTTTTTATACTTCAAATACAAAGTATCGTCTTGTCCTCTTACCATTCCAAGAAACATAACTTTTCCGCTTAAAACAGCTTCCATTGGCGGAATGGTTTTATTACGCAAAAATCCTTTTTCTTGCGGATAAGAACTTGCAAATTTAGCATTTGCTTTTTCGTATCCGTACTTTTCCCAATTACTTAATGCAGCTCTTACCTTTTTGACGTAAGTTCTTTGCAAATTCAATTTTTCATTTACCGTAATGCCTGTTACTTCTTGTCTTACGGCTTTCTTTTGTGTTCGTGTTTTCTTGTCGTTCATTACAAAGCCCTCCGATTTGATAATTTCATCAAGTTTTATCATAAATTCTTCTTTGAAGCGATTCTTGTCGCAAGAAAAAGTTATGTCGTCAGCGTATCGGGTATAAAAGCAATGATATTCTTTTGCCAATTTTACCAATTTGTAGTCTAAGCGTTGGCTCACTATGTTGGTTACAATCGGGGAAGTTGGTGCACCTTGTGGCAATTTGCTTTCAAAACAGCAGAAGTTAGCAATGATTTGAGCAAATTCAGGTTTCAAGCCAAATTTGGCTAATAATTCAAAACTAATACTATCGCCTTGCTTAAACTGATTGGCTTTTATGCCGAAAACAGGTAATTGCAGCACCGCTTTAATTCTGCCAAAATGGATTGACGGAAAAAAATCTTTCAAGTCAATATTCAACACATATTTTTTCCCAACGTGGATTTTTGCATTGGTAACAATGCTGCGGTTCTCTAAAAAGCCGTGAGCAGCAGGTTTGGGTTCAAAAAACAAAGTGAGAAGCAGGTTAATTCTTCGCTGTATAGCTTTTAGAAATTTGTCGGGTGCGGTAATTGTTCGTTTGCCACCAGTTTTCTTTGGTATTTCAAAGTTGATGTACTTTTTGTTGATGTTGGCGTAATAGTGTTTAAGCCTTTTAGCGGAAATTTTCTTGTAAATAGTTCCTTCTTTTTGATTTTGAACTTCAATTACATAATTAACCAAATCGGCAAGGTCGTCTAATGACTGACCTTGCATCAATTTCAACATAAAGTTTTCTATTTCAATTTGGTTATACTCCATAATAACTAAGCACCTGCGGGATTTCTATATCTTAATCTATATATTCAACTAATATTAAATTGAATAAAAAAAATTAAAATGATTAATAAATAAAAAAAACAATAACACAATAAATTAAAACATTAAAAGTAAATTGAAAACGATTAATTACATTACTGTAAAAATTCAATTCCGAATAATTCACTTCAATGCAACCACATTGTGTAACACGTTGCGAAGCACAACGCAAATAAAATCCTATCCGCAGGCACTTAGTATTTATCATTTTGCAAAGGTATTAAAATCAATAATTTTTATTATGCAGCAAAGGAATAAAGTTCCTTTGCTGCACGGGTAATCGCAGTGTATTGCCAACGATAGTCGTTCTTAGGCATATATGGGTGGAGTATTACGTTTTCCCACTCACCGCCTTGTGCTTTGTGGCAAGTTGTGGCGTAAGCGTATCGCATTCGCATTGCACCGATGTACTTGTCGTCAGATAGCATACGGCTTTCTCTGAAAGTCGCATTATGCTTCATTACTTCGGCAAACAAAGCATTCTCCTTTTCGTGTCCGATTTCACCGTCAGGACTGATAAGTGTGTCCAATAGCACTTTGGTAACAACATTGAATTTTTCGCCAATTCCGTCCGAAAATTCAAGTTCGGCAGCCGCAAAGTTTAGTCCTGCATAATTTTCAATGCGGTCACTGACATCTCTGATAATGCCGGTGTCACCTTTCATAATCATTCTGCCGTTACCAAGCCAGTTTTGGTGTAACTGAATTTGGTCGCCAACAACAAGCGGTTTCGGATTAAACCCAAGTCTGTCCCGAACAGCACTATTGAACCAATTTACATCACGGTTTGTCCACGCAAGAACCGTTACCTTGTTGAAAATTTCAGGTTCGTAGAGTTCCATATACTTGTACAAAGCAGTGGTGCTTTTGGAAAGCATTTTGCAGCTAATTCCCGAAAATGGAAGTCCACGTTCCATACATTGACGAAGCAAGGTTGCGTTTTTCAGGATATATGAATCTTTATCCTGACGTTTCACCTCCGTAAGTCCCACCATTGCACCTTTCAGTCCTTTTTTATTGGTAAGATACTGCGGACTAAGTGCAGGCGATTCTTGTGAGCCGACAGGTGGCAACTGAAAAACATCGCCTATAAAAATCACCTGATTTTCGCTGTTCCCTTGCTTGATGTAATCAAGCAGGTCTGTCAATAAAGGTTTTGATGCGACAAAGTTTTCGTTACTCATCAAAACATCACTAATCATAGAAGCCTCGTCAATGATAAAAATAGTTTTTTCACTTGACTGATTGGGCTTTCTTACCATCCTTACGCCACAACCGTGTTTTAGCGGTTCTGGTGTGTAAATCAAACTGTGAATAGTACGGGCAGCAAAACCTGTTTTCTTTTGAATAACTTTTGCTGCTTTTCCTGTTGGTGCTGCCAAGACAAATTTTTGTTCTTGC
This sequence comes from Bacteroidetes bacterium 37-13, assembly GCA_001897535.1. Classification (GTDB taxonomy): domain Bacteria; phylum Bacteroidota; class Bacteroidia; order Chitinophagales; family LD1; genus UBA7692. The sequence goes on from MKTC01000008.1 coordinate 4,418, forward strand.
GAAGTCAGGTAATCTGTAATGGCTTTTACCAAAGTTGATTTACCTGTACCTGCCGACCCTCTGATGATTAAAAAATCATCTTGGCGTTTCTCGTTAATAAATTCCTGACTTAAATCAAGTGCTTTGATTTGTTCAGTTGTCGGCTCTACCGTTAGGAAGCCACGAAGTGAAGATGTATCTACCATAATTTGAACATTTTGGGTTCGCTTATTACATTTCAATTCGTATGCCAGTTGAAATAAAAATCACAAGTCATTGATTGTCAATCATTATGAATTGTTGTATGATTTAATAAAATGACTATTTTTGCATTTTAATGGATAATAATTAGTCATTATGAATAAAATTTTGGTTTCGTGGTACGCCTATAACAACGACTTTATGATTGAACAAAGAGGCAATCAAAAAAGGAATATGGGATTTGTGAATGAAGAAGGTCCAACCTTTACCGTACACAAATATTTTTGGACATCAAGTAAATTCGAGAAGCATATCATCCTTAATAGCAATCTAAGCAAAGAAGACAAAGGCAAAATCAATCTTCTAAAAACAGAGTTAAACAAAAATTTCAAAGACCATTCAATAGAAATTAAAGATGTAGCAATTACCGACCCAATTAATGTTTCTGAAATTTTCGAGAAACTTCAATCGTTACTTGCAGAATTAACAGATAATGAAATTGAAATTTTCATCAGTCCTGGCACACCTGCGATGCAAACCGCTTGGTACTTGTTGGGTACGCATTTTAAGAAGAATATAACCTTGTTTCAAATTCGGGCAAAAGAGTTTACAAAAGAAAAGGTAAAGCCCGAAAAAATCGTTGTATCTCTTGATAGTTCTGTGTTGCCGACAAACATTGTTGTTGCTCAAAAAACGATTGAAAAGGACAAAACTTCAAAAGATATTTTGTTGACGGAAAGTCTTGAACCGATTTACGAGAGAGCCAAAATGATTGCAAGGACAAATGATGTCGGTTGTTTGATATTAGGCGAAAACGGAACAGGAAAAGAAAATCTCGCCCAATTTATACACAACAATTCAAATAGAAGTGATAAGCCTTTCATTGCGGTAAACTGTGCTGCATTTTCAGATGACCTTTTGCGAAGCGAACTTTTTGGACACGAAAAAGGCTCTTTTACAGGTGCAGATAGCAAGAAAATTGGTGTGTTTGAAGCCGCAAATGGCGGAACTGTTTTTTTAGATGAAATTGGCGACATCAGCCCAAAAATGCAAGTATCGCTTTTAAGAGTGTTGCAGTCAAAGAAAGTACAGCCAGTTGGCTCAACAAAAGAAATTGATATAAATGTTCGGGTGCTTGCTGCAACCAACAAAGACATAGAAACAATGTGCGAAGAAGATAAATTCAGAACAGATTTGTTTTACAGATTAGCCGTAACAGAGTTAAAGCTACCAGCACTTAGAGAAAGGGGGAAAAAGGAAGTAATCGCATTGATAAATCACTTCAACAAATTGCTTTCAAACCGCTTTCAAAAAAACGACTTGTTGAAAATTTCCAAAGAAGCATTAGAGCGTTTATCTGCCTACGGTTACAAAGGAAACGTCAGAGAACTTGAAAATATGTTTATTCATTTTTACACTTTCTGCGACAAAGAAATCAATGTGCCTGATTTGCCGAAGCGTGTTTCAGAAAGCAAGTCAATTACGCTGACTCTTGCAGATAATGAAAAACAACACGTACTAAAAGTATTCAATCTTAACAAGGGAAACATTCTTGCTACGTCAAAAAGTCTTGATGTTCATAGAGACACTCTCAAACGTAAACTGCAAGAATACGGTGTCAGAGAAAGCAAAGAGTAATGTTCTGATTTATACTTGTCGCTTGTTTGTCGGGTGGGTTTAGGTGCGGTTGGGCAAAATTAAATGTGGTGTTTTGTGTCTGCTTGTGCGGTGGCAAACACCTCTTTTAATTTTGCGAAGAATAGCCAAACGGCTTTGCCGAAAATTTGTCTATCGTTTAATTGTCAGCCGAAATGTTGAAGTTTAGCACTGTCGCCCTACGGTTGCAGGCAACGTCCGGCAGCTTGGCGATGTGGCGGCAATTTAGCACAAAAGCTCAATAGAATTACTATTGTTCAATTTTGCACTTCTGCCCAATAGTAGCACTTCACCCGCCATATTGCCAAACTGCTTGTTACCTGCACACCCTTTTAAGATTGTTTATTGAATACTTTGCGGAACAACTAATTTTTATCAAGTTCAACCAATTTAATATTATTCGTACTTAATTTTTGAATTAACCATTTTTTGAGTTTTAAAGTATCTATTTCTTCTTTCTCTTGATGATGAAATAGCACTACTGTTTCAATCTTAGCACTATCAGAATTAGGAAATAGTAGAAATTTTCCAATTGATACGTTTTTAGCTTCAGGAAAAAGAATTCCTATCTCTTTGTAGGTTTCTGTATCATCGAACTTAAATTCTTTTATTTCATTCTGCAAATTGTTAATAATAATGTCCTTTTCGCTGAGTGCTTTGTTCTGAGTACCTAATTCGTTTAATATTTCTTTTTTCAAGTCCTGCGTACCTTGTTTAAATATTAGTGAAGTATTGAAAATTTGATACTGATTTAAACGATGATTCAATTGCTTTTCTTCCTCATTACTGAACCTTTTTGATAAAAAAGCCAGCTCTATTTTTTTAGGACTTGTATTATATTTTATTTCTTTGAAGATAATGGTATAACCATTAGCCGTAAATTCATTTTCAATAAATTTTGAAACATTATCATTAAACTGTTTTTCTTTCAGTAAGTTATAGGCTAAATAAAAACTGGGAACTATCATCAATAAGAGAAGGAAAGAAATCCCGTATCTTATTTGTTTTTCAAATCTTATGTTCTTAAATTGAACCGGTGTGTATTTTAGATATCGAACAATAAAATAAGTGGCAATACATATGAAAAAACAATTAATACTGTATAAATAAAATGCACCAAAGAAATAGGAATAATTACCCATTGCTAAACCATATCCAGCCGTACAAAGTGGCGGCATTAATGCAGTAGCAATCGCTACCCCGGGAATAGGATTGCCTTTTTCTACCCTTGTCAAAGCTATTACACCGACTAACCCACCAAAAAAAGCAATTAACACATCATAAATAGTTGGTGATGTTCTGGCTAACAATTCCGGTTGAGCGTCTTTGAATGGGCTGATAAAAAAATAAATAGCAGAAACCACTAAACTGACTATGGTTGCAATTAATAAATTTTTACCACATCTTTTAAGAAGTTCAAAATCAAATACAGCTAAGGCGAATCCGGCACCTACTATTGGTCCCATTAAAGGCGAAATAAGCATGGCGCCAATTACAACTGCTGTTGAATTAACATTTAAACCAACGGATGCGATAACTATCGCACATGCCAATATCCACAAGTTTGAACCCCTGAAAGAAATACTCTGCTTTATATTTTCTAAAACGGATTCTCTTTTTTCTTCGCCTTGATGCAGGCTGATGAAATCAAACATTTTATTACTCATCTTGTGAAATAGTATTGGTTAGCGTTATCTTTAAAAAAAAGTATCCTATCGTCCCGGCTATAAACGATGACATCAGAATAACTAATTTGGAATTATTTATGACTGTGTCATTGTCGAAAGCAAGCAAAGAAATGAAAATGGACATTGTAAATCCAATGCCTGCTAAAAGTCCTACACCAAAAATTGATTTCCAATTTAGGTCTGTCGGAAGTTTGCAAAGTCCCAATGAAACAGCTAAAAATGTCAAAAGGAAAATTCCCAATGGTTTACCTACAATTAGTCCCAGTGCAATACCTAAACTATTATTTTCAGTCAAGGTTTGGGCTATGTCGCCACTAAAAACTATTGCTGTGTTGGCTAATGCAAAAATTGGAAGGATGATAAATGCAACTGGCTTATGTAAGAAGTGTTGCAAAATGTATGAAGTTGATTTTTCGTCTCCGTTGCCAAATGGAATTGCAAACGCCAAAAGAACCCCTGTAATAGTGGCGTGAACGCCTGAATGAAGCATAAAATACCACATTGCAACACCACCAATTAAGTAAGGAATTAGGTTTCTAATTTTCAGTCTGTTAAAAACCAAAAGCAAAGCAAAAATTCCTAATGCTATGAAAAGGTTTGTCCAAAGTAAGGTTTTGGTATAGAAAATAGCAATGATAATGATTGCTCCCAAATCGTCAATAACAGCAAGTGCTGTTAAAAATACTTTTAGAGAAGTAGGCACTCTGTTGCCTAATAAAGCTAAAATGCCTAAAGCAAAAGCAATGTCTGTCGCCATTGGAATACCTGCACCTGATTGTGTCGCAGTTCCATAGTTGAAAAGTAGGAAAAGTCCGGCTGGTAAAAACATTCCACCAATTGCTCCAAAAATTGGCAGTAAAGCGTCTTTAAGTTTTGAAAGTTCACCAATGTAAATTTCTCGTTCTAACTCTAAGCCAATGAGTAAAAAGAAAATTGCCATTAGTCCGTCATTTACCCAATGTTCAATGCTGTGTCCTTGAAATTGTATTTGCCAAATATGGTGGTAGTCTGTCCCAAAAGTTGAGTTGGCAACTACCAAAGAAATAATAGTGCAAGCAATTAAAACAAGCCCGCCTGATTTTTCACTGTCAAAAAAGTCCTTAAATAATTTTGTTACTCTCATTTATTTTGTCTATCTGTTGAATATTTGCAGGGTGTTTGTTAGGGTTGTAGGTAACTCATAAATATACGCATGTCTTCCTTTTTACAAAGATTGATTTTCAAGCAAGTATAAAAAAACACCCCAAATGCGCAACTCCTTCAATGCAATCTAACGGGCTTTTTATTTTCTTTAAATCCAATAGTATCCTAAAAGAGAAGTACTTTGAGTAGCTCTAATTACCTTAGAGGTTGAGCAACAAAAACTGATTTCTTCACTGGACGTAGGCGGTAAGAAAATAACGTATAGCTATAATTGCAATAAGAAATCTACAAAAATGAGCAGTAGCTATTAAATACATCCATCAAAATCCTATGTGTGCAGGTTGGGTAGAATTGACAAAATATTATCTTTATAGTAGTGCAATGAATTGTATAGGTAAAAAGGATTGGCAAGCATTTAAGCACTATAAAAAATATTAAGCATATATAAAGCAGCTAAAAACTGCAACCTTGGCAGATATGCACAGCCTATACCCTAGTAGGAGATATATTTATACGTATCAGTTGTTTTATTTGAAGCCTTTGTTTTAATGTGATGATTATCTTTTAATTCGAAGCAATTTTTATTTCGTTCAGTGGAGCAAGTTCGCAATCCATTTTAGAAATATCTTTGCTCATATTTTTTCCTTTATTGGCAATATCCAAGTTCACAAATTCAACATTACCGTTGTTTCTAATACAAATTCTGCTTTCAGGTTTTATGTTTCCATAATTATCAAAATACTTAGGATTTACAGAGCCATCGTAAATAATTTCGGGCACTTTATCGCCAAACATTGCAGTAAACATTTGACCAAAAACAACGCTGCCATCAGGCTTTCCACTTCCGCGTTCAATATTATTATCGTATAAACTTATACCGCCCGGGAATGGGTCGTAAAGTGAATCTTTAAATGGTTTTTGGAGTGCATCGTAAGAAAAGATTGCAGCACTCATGGTGTTGTTTCCTTTTATCTCGTTATTGTAGATTCTGCAATCGTTGGTTGCCATCACAATAATGCCTGTGCCGGCAGGAATTTCAGCTACTACCGTTCCTTTTACGCCAAAATTTTTCACATTATTGTTTATCACTTTATTATTAAAAACACGGCAGCGTTTACCTTCTTTTACAGGCAGTTCCGGCAAATCGAAAATTAAAATTCCTCCGGTATTGTTTTCGCATAAATTATTAAACACATCTGCATCGGTACTGTTCTCAATTTCAATGCCGGCAACATTATCGTGCACATGGCAATTCTTCACAATAATATTTTTCGATTGCCCAACATACGCGCCTGCATCGCTGCTGCCAAAAACTTCACAATTATCAATTATCACATTGGTGCAGCCCACCGGATAAAGTGCATAAGAGCCATTTTCGGGAGAGTGCATTTTTGTCCAGCCCACTTTTAAATTGCGCAGGGTAACCCCTGTGGCATCTAACACTTTTATGCAATCGCCTTTTGCATTTAAAGCAGTAAATTCTTCCATCACAATATTGTTTGCCGTAACTCTAATTCCTTCTGCACCATCTTTTTGCTTAGCAAAATTTAAAATGGTTTTATCTTTTCCTTTACCGCGAATGGTAATATTGTTTACACCATCTAAAATCAATGGTCTCTGCAATGAAAAATTTCCTTCGGGTAATTCTATAATATCGCCATCTTTTGCATCGGCAAACATTTGCAGCAGTTCAGTTTCAAAGCTTTCGTTTAAGGTTGCGGTTTTATTGCCGGAATTGCACGAAAGCGTTGCAAAAGCTATTGCTACTGCAAAAAGGAATATTCTAATTTTCATTTAAAAATTGATTTAAAGCAGCTAAGATAATTTTCTGAAAAACATTTACTATCTCTCAATTCTGCACACACTAAAAATTAATAACCAACTTAGCGTTTATCCTTCGGTTTGAGAGGTAATTCGGCACCGCATATTGATTGTTTGAAACATCGCGCACCCAGATATAAGAAACCGTATTGTTGATGCCCAACACGTTCCAAACTTCAAGCGAAATCCATACGCTTTTTAACCATGAGCCAAAAGTGTTTTTCCTTTTCGCCCAAGCATTATCCCAAAGCTGTCCGCTAAAACCAATATCTAATCTGCGATATGGCGGAATGCGTAATTTATTTCTAAATCTCGGATTTCCCGGAGGGCTAAACGGCAGCCCCGTTCCTATCAATAAATTTAAGTGAACTTTAATGAATTTAAACTTTGGAATATGGTCTTGAAAAAAGAGTGCAAAGTTCACCAACTGGTCGGTTGGTCGCGGAATATATCCTTGTGCAATAGTTGCCGAATCTACAATTTGGTCTTGATAGTTTTTGGTGTTTGGAATTTCTTTTCCCGTGCTGTCGTAGTAAGCTGTGTATTGGCTTCCTGCAATCTTTTCAGCAGTTTTCATAAAACTAAGGCTTATCCACGATTCATCTCCTTCTGCCAATTCCCCATTCAGGCGCAAATCAATTCCCGTAGCATAGCCTTTCGATAAATTTTGCCCTTGATAGCGGATAAGTACATTGTTGTAATCGTAAGGAACTAAATCCCACAAATACTTGTAATAAACTTCGGTAACAAAGCTAAACGGGCGTTTCCATGCGCTAAAAGCATAGTTAATTCCTGCCACGGCATGAGCAGATTTTTGTGCTCTTAAACTTGTATTCACCACACCTTGTAAATTACGCATTTCGCGGTAAAAAGGCGGTTGATAATACAAACCTCCCGAAACGTTGATGATAATATCTGCCTTGCTTTTTGGCTTTACCGAAAACTGCACGCGCGGTGAAATGGTAAGCCATTCTTTATTCAAATCCCAGTAGGAATAGCGCACTCCGTAGTTAAAACTATACTGAACCGAATCGCCAAAGCGCCAAGTATCTTGTATAAAACCGCTAAAGCGGTTCGACTTTAGCGAGGTAGAGCCTTTCAACAAATAGTTTAATTGCAGCGTTTGCCCATCAGTGGTTCCGGGAAATGGCGGCATGGAATAGCCTGCGCTATCCAACCTATCCCATTCGTTCAACCTATCGTTAATAATTTCGCGCTTGTAATCTACGCCCCACTGCAAATGATGTTTGCCTTTGAACCAACTTCCGCGATGCGCAGCTACATAAATTTGACTTTTAAGTTCGTTTCGCGCCCAATCGTGCATGCCGCCAACGCCCAAACTGTATAAGTTTTCGCCAAAGTTTTCTTTGCTAAAATCGGTTTCAACCTGGCTTAAATAATATTCACCCAAAATATCGAACGATTCTTTTTCGTTGTTGATATATGCCGAGCCAAGCAACTTTAATCTTAAATTGGGATTAGGTTGAAAATTGAGCGAAATACCATTCATGAAAGTTTGATAACGGTCGGCTTCTTGTCCTTCAAAATAAATATTTAGGCGCTTTACATCGGTAATAAAACCAAAGGTGGTTTCGCGCGAAACGGGTACAAAATTGTAGCTGTTTTTTGAGAATTGCGTAATAATCTCAGTGCTCCATTTTTCATTCCATTGAAAGGTAAAAAAGCCTTGCACATCAATAAAAACAGGGCTGTATTGTCCGGTAGTTTCTAAGCTTTTTAAAATATACTGGCTTTGCCTATGGCGCACGCCAACTGTGAATGTAAAGCGCTGCTTCTTATCAAAAACACCTTCTAAATGTCCGCTAAAACCAAGCAAACTTGCGCTAAGTGAGCCGGCAAGTTTTTTCGGTCGTTTGTAAGTAACATCCATCACGCTGCTCATTTTATCGCCATAGCGCGCTTGGAAACCGCCCGAAGTAAAACGGATATTTTGCACCATGCTTGGGTTTGCAAAACTTAAACCTTCTTGCTGCCCGCTGCGAATTAAAAACGGACGATAAACTTCAAAATCGTTTACGTAAACCAAGTTTTCATCAAAGTTTCCACCGCGCACGCTGTAAGCGCTACTTAATTCATTATTTTTTTGAACGCCTAAAGCCTGTGCCACCAAATACGCTTCAATACTTTCGTTTACCGATGGCAGCAACTGTTGCTTTACATCAATATCAGTGGTGCTGGCTTCTTGCCGCTTACTTTTATCTATAATTTCAACTGCTTTAATTTCCTTTACTTTGGTTTGAACTTCAATGTTCAACTGCATTAATTCGTTTGGTTGCGGTGAAATTTTTTTGCGGAAAGCCAAAGTGTTTAGCGAAGAGAAAACCAATGTAATTTCATTTCCGGCAGGCACTTTAATTTCGTATTCGCCTTTATCGTTTGAATTGGCGTAGTAGCGTTGATTTTCTTCCACTACCACACTCACAATGGCTGCTTTGCCTTCGTGTGTATTTACAATGCCTTTAACCGTTGCGGTTTCTTGCGCTTGCAAGCCGATAAACGAAACGAAAACCAAAAGAAGTAAACCGATATAACTACGCGCTGAAATCACTGCCGATTGAAACGAAAAAAATTTGTTTTAGTGCCTTTGTTGAAAATAATAATTGAAATAGAATTGGGCAATAATATTCAATTCGGACAATATTTTCAGGCAAAAAAATAGAGGGCAACTAATTACCATCTTATTAAAACACTTCCCCACACAAATCCGCTACCAAAAGCTGCCAGTGCAATTAAATCACCATCTTTCACTTTTCCTTCTTCCCAAGCTTCGGTAAAAGCTATTGGAATGGAAGCTGCCGTTGTGTTTCCGTATTTATGAATATTGCTGATTACTTTCTCGGGCGGCATATTCATTTCTTTGCGCACATATTCTGTAATACGTGCATTTGCCTGATGAGGAATAAGCAAATCAACATCGCTTTGAGTGTAATTATTAAACTCCAGCGCTTCGTTAATTGCTTCCATAAAATATTTCACCGCATACTGAAAAACCAATTTGCCATTCATGTAAGGTAAAATTTCTCCCGATTCTTTTATTCCATCAACTAAACCACGCTGAAACATACTGGAGCTCGGCAATTTCAGCAGTAATTCTTCTGCATGGGTTCCATCGCTGTGTAAATGTGTAGAAAGTATGCCTTTGCCTTTTTCTTCGTGTGCTTCAACCACACAAGCGCCTGCGCCATCACCAAAGATAACGCTCATGGTTCTGCCGCGGTCGCTCATTTCCAGCATATTGCTTTGTATTTCGGAACCTGCAACAAGAATGGTTTTGTACATGCCGCTTTTAATATATTGGTCGGCAATAGAAAGTGCATACAAAAAGCCTGCACACTGGGAGCGAACATCAAAGCAAGGAATTTTAGATATTCCTAATTCTCTTTGCATGAGCACACCAGCTCCGGGAAAATAATAATCGGGGCTAAGTGTTGCAAAAATAATGGCATCAACATCTTCCGTTTTTTTACCTGCACGTTCCAAAGCTACTTTTGCAGCGCGGGCTGCCATGTTTGAAACTGTATCTTTCCCTTCGGTAAAAAATCTTCTTTCTTTTATTCCCGTGCGCTCTGTAATCCACTCATCGGTAGTATCCATTAAGTTAGATAGCTGATTATTGGAAACTACATTTTCAGGGACGTAATGTCCCAAACCTGTTATTTTACTAAAAGGCATACGTAGAGTTTATTTTTGTGTGAGATAGTGCTGTGGATCTTTTATGAAACTCTCCTTGCATTGAGCGGCACAAAATCCATAAACTTTACCTTCGTAAAGTGTGGTATCTGAAATAAAATCATCTCTATCTAAATCCATTCCGCAAACGTAGTCGTGCTTATCGTCTAACATAGCAAGTGTGAAAGTAGGTTTGCTCACTTCCTGCTCATGTTCGTGCCCTTCGTGCGAATGTGTTTCTTCGGCTTGAACTTCGCTCTTGCTGCTGTTATTGCATGAAGTGAACAAAAAAGTAGCAACTAATATACCAAAAACATATTTCATATCTATCGAGTTTTGTAAAGCTAATATAAACTAAAACTGAAACAAACATAAAATATTGCTTTTTAAGTTTAGAAGTAAGGATTACACAACTTTAATAATTTCACCTTCAATATGAAGCAATATATAAGCAAACTCACTTTGTTTTCTTTTATTCTGTTCGGCATTATTTCAATTTTATATGTCGAAGGAATAATATTTAAAGAGGCAATTATTATTAAAGCGATTTGGGCATGTTTCAGCTTTATATTTTTAATGTATGCTTGGCACAAAAAGTCGCTTACTGCATGGATTTTATTTTCTATGATACTTGGCGTTCAAATTGGAATTTACTTACCTGAAATAGGGAAAGATTTGCAATTTCTAAGTAAGATTTTTCTACGCCTTATTAAAACCATTATTGCGCCAATTTTATTTTCAACCTTAGTTGTGGGCATTGCATCTCATTCCAATTTAAAGCAACTGGGCAGAATGGGATGGAAATCGCTCCTATACTTTGAAGTAGTAACAACACTTGCTTTAATATTGGGATTGATTGCCATCAACATCAGTAAAGCAGGCGTTGGTGTAATTATTCCACCGGGGTTACAAGAAGAATTGCCCAAGGTTGCAAAGCTTACTTGGCAAGAACATATTATCAATACTTTTCCTGAAAATATAATTAAATCCATGTATCACGGAGAAGTGCTTCCTATCGTTGTTTTCTCTATTCTATTCGGTATTTCAATGGCTTTTTTAAGCGATGAAAAGAAAGAACCGATTTTAAAATTTTCGGAAAGCTTATCGGAAGTAATGTTTAAGTTCACTAACATTATTATGAAGTTTGCGCCTTTGGGTGTTGGTGGTGCGATTGCCTTTACCACAGCGCACATGGGAACAGCTATTTTATTTTCCTTACTTAAACTTTTACTTACTTTATATGCCGCGTTAATAGCTTTTGTTCTATTGGTTTTAATACCAATAGCGCTTATTTTCAAAATCAACATCAAAAATTTTTTGGCAGCTATTGCAGAACCGGTTTCCATTGCTTTTGCTACTACAAGTTCAGAATCGGCATTGCCACTTGCTATGGAAAATATGGAACGTTTTGGAGTGCCGCGCAAAATTGTATCGTTTGTGTTGCCCACCGGATACACATTTAACTTAGATGGCACCACGCTTTACTTATCCTTAGCCAGTATTTTTGTAGCTCAGGTTGCGGGCATCAATATGTCTTTTGGGGAGCAGCTTTTATTGGGTTTAACACTTATGCTTACCAGCAAAGGTGTTGCAGGAGTACCAAGAGCATCGCTTGTAATTTTAATGGGTCTTGCTGCCAGCTTTAATTTACCACTATTACCTATAATGGCCATTTTAGGAATAGATGAGTTAATGGATATGGCGCGAACCTCTATAAACGTAACCGGCAATTGCTTGGCAAGTGCGGTGGTGGCACGCTGGGAAGGCGAATTGGACGATAAAAAAATGAATACGCCCTTTGAACCAATAGTTTAGTCTGCCTTAAAAAATATTTCGCTGCACCAATTCCTTTAAAATTATTTTAAACCAAAATGAATATTTCTGCGGCTCATTTTCAAACTCTGCCAACAGTTTAGATTTTGTTACCCATTCCACATCAGCAATTTCATCTCTATTAAATTCAAAATTGGCATTGTTATATTCTCCAATAAAAACAGTATCGTATTCATGCTCAACAAGCCCTGTAATTTCATCTTGAGCTTTGTAAACAAATCGGAAAACCTCTTTTAATGGTGTTTCAAAGCCCAATTCTTCTTGCAACCTTCTTTCTGCTGCGGCTAAAAAACTTTCGTTTTCGCGCGGATGTGTGCAGCAAGCATTGCTCCAAATTCCAGGCCAATGATATTTTTCAAAAGCGCGTTGGGTTATGAGCATTTCTCCTGCTTCATTAAAAATAATAATGCTCACTGCTTTATGCAACACGCCTTTTTCGTGCGCTTCTAACTTTGGCATTAAACCAAGTTCTCTACAATTTTCATCTACTAAAACTACTTGCTCTTCTATTTGTATATCTTCCATTTCGGCTTCGATTCCTATCTTTTATTGTTCAACTAAAAATTAGCGCACTATAGTTACATTTCCACTTTCATTCAATTCGTTGCCATCTTTGGTAATAGCACGAATGGTCCAAGCGTAAGTGCCAAGTGATTGCTTTTCACCTTTAAAAGTGCCGTCCCAGCCTATGTTTACATTGTTAGTTTCAAACACCATTTCGCCCCAGCGATTAAAAATTCTAAACCATTTTAATTCTCTAATATTTAAGTGGCGAACCAATTTAAACACATCGTTTATTCCATCGCCATTAGGCGAAAAACCTGTTGGCAGAAGCAATTGTGTGAATGGCACAACAGTTACATACATAGAATCTACAGCAGAGCAACCCGCACTATTAAAAGCATATAAATAGTACCACTGCGATTTTTCAGGATATGCATCGGTAGTTAAAGTGAATGGAGAAACCACATTATCACCCGGATACCAATAATAATTTACTCCATTGGTATTGCCATTTAATGTTACAGGTAAATCTCTGTAAATTGATGTGTCTATTCCTGCATCAACTATAGGCAGGTCTAAAACAGAAATGGTTATGGTATCGGTTTTGGTGTAGCAATAGTTTGTTACCCTTAGAACATAATCTGTTGTTGTATTTGGAGTGAACAACGGATTAAAAATAGTGGCATTGGAAAGGCTTGTTGCCGGAGTCCACAAATATGCTGATTTCCCTTGATCCACAACAGTTATAGCAACTTCTTCACCTTCACATACTTCTTTATCGCGTTCTACAATTAAATTTATGTTTGGGTCTAAAAAATATACCCGAACAGAGTCAGAATTATTGCAACCATTTGCATCTGTTCCCACCACATTATAGGTAATATTGGCAAGTGGTCTCGAAACCGGATTAAATATAGTAGCATTTGAAAGCCCCGTTGGTGGCGACCAAACATAAGTAACTCCTCCGGTAGCAATTAACATTACGCTATCGCGAAAACTTCCCGGACTCAAACACACCGAAGTATCAGGACCTGCATCAATAGTAGGTAAAGGAAAAACGGCAGCATAAATAGAATCTTTATTGATACAGCCATTTGCATCAGTAACTTCTACAATATAATTTACACTTGAAGTTCCGGTGGTTAAAATTGGCGTGGCAGAAGTGGCATCATCTAAACCTGTTGAAGGAAACCAAATATAAGTAACACCACCACTTGCAGTAAGTTGAGCCGTTTTTTCAGGACATAAATTTACGGTATCGGGAGAAGCATTTACTATCGGCAGCGGGTTCACCATCACATTTGAAATTGCTGTATCCAAACAACCTCTATCGGAAGTTACAATTAAGCCGACTGTTTTTGTTCCTGTGCTTAAAAAAGTAAAGGTTGGTGATTGTGTTGTGGCACTTCCTTCACCATTAAAATTCCAAGTATTTGAAATAATGCTTCCTGCTGAAATAGAAGAGCCATTTAGAAAATTTGTAGGTTGGTTTATACAAACTGCCGAAGCAGAAAACGCTGCATCAGGCTTTGGAAAAACAGAAGTAGTACTTGTTTTTGTTCCAACACAACCCTTCACATTTCGCACCGTTAAAGTAATATTAAAACTTCCTGAGGTTGAATAATTTTTCACCGGATTTTGTTGCGAACTGCTTGTGCCATCGCCAAAATCCCACTGCCACGAAATTATATTTCCGGAAGTTGAAATACTTGCATCTTGCAGCGTAGTAGGAAGACCTAAACAAGTATCTTTTGCATTTAAAGCAAAATCAAAATCTGGCGTAAGCACCGGATAAACTTTCACAAAAGCGCGGGCTGTATCGTAGCATCCACTGCCGTTTATTTCTTTTCGCACCACAAGTGTAACTAAGTATGTTCCGGTATCAGGATAAGTGTAGGTAGGGTTTAATTGTGTAGAAGTATCTGATGAAATACTTTGCACACCAAAATCCCAAGACACTGTAACAGGAACTGAAGTTGGTGGTGGGTTGTAAACCGAAGGATTAAAAGTTACATCATTTCCCGCACATTCTACTTTGTAAATTCCTATTCCGGTAGTTGGGTCAAAAGAAGTAGCAGGCAAATTGGCAATAGGAATATTGCATTGCACCACATTAAATTGAAAATCGCGAAATACAGTACTTACAAGTACTCCATTTTTATATTCATCAACTTTCACACCTACCACAAATTGCCCTTGTTGGTCGGGCGTAACCGTTAATACACCTGTAATAGAATCAATATGAATTTGCCCTGTTTGGCTATTCATAGGATTAAACTCATCATATCCTCCAATATAAACTATCGGAGAATATGCATAAGGATATGTTTGGCAGCCACCACCCGAAGAATTTGGGCTTGGGTCGGGGCAAGTAGCATCGGCTCCGTCATAAGGAGCGGTTAAACTGTATCTTAAAGTATTGCCATCAGGATCAGTAGCGGAATGGTCGAAAATTAGAGGATCGTTATTACATATAAATATCGGAGGAAAATTTTTAAACCGCGGTGAGCTATTGGCTCCATTCGCTACTACATCACTACCCGGAATATGTGCCACATAAGTTGCGCCTTGGTCTTGCACAATATTATTTACCGAAGAATTTCTACAGCAGCGTTGATACATAAGTGTGTAACCTCCGGCAATAGGCGGCAGTGTAGCATTTCCGGTATATGTGGCTTGCTCCACACACACATCTGTTGCCACTAAGCATGGGTTAGTAATAATAGATGAAAGCACCGGAATGGTTGATGGTTTTGGCAAGCCTACTTGTGTTACCAATAAACCGCTTGTATTGTATATTGAAATATACTCCAACGCAGCAAACTCTGCGCAGCCGGTACAATTACAGTCTCTATAGAGTTTAAGTGTAATGCTGTAGTTTCCGCCTCCAAGGTTATCATAAAACAACTCTCCTCCTAC
Organism: Bacteroidetes bacterium 37-13; assembly: GCA_001897535.1. Lineage (GTDB taxonomy): Bacteria > Bacteroidota > Bacteroidia > Chitinophagales > LD1 > UBA7692. The sequence goes on from MKTC01000008.1 coordinate 19,852, forward strand.
CAAATGCGTTGCATAAGTGCTAATAAAACATACAATCAATAAAATTGAAACGAGTAATTTCTTAATCACAAAACGAAAATAAACTCAAATTTCGCAGTAGCAAACTTTTGTGTTTTGTTGATTTGAGAAACCTAATACGAAAATGATTTTTAAATAGGTGGAAATTTTGCCGTATAATACTCCCGATAGCTATCGGGATGATAGCCGTTTAGAACAATTTTATTGGTCTATTACGGATATCCTTTCGGTATAAAAATATACCAATAAAAAAACGGGCTGTAAAAAATACAGCCCGTTTGTGTTTTAATGATTGATGTAGATTCTATCTTGTAATTACTACTCTTCTGATGTAGGTGTTTGTACCTGAAACTATTCTTGTAGTGTAGGTTCCGGCTGCT
>MKTC01000009.1 GCA_001897535.1 Bacteroidetes bacterium 37-13
AATGGATGGCAGTGATTGGTATTGCTGTTTTCTTAATGGTGTGGGCTTATAGCTTTTGGCAATCAAGAGATATTGTTCAAAGTTTGTTGGCAGGATTAACGCTGGCAATGTCCATTTTACCCGAAGAAATTCCAGTTGCCTTTACCACTTTTATGGCATTGGGTTCCTGGAAATTGATGAAACAAGGCCTTATTATCAAACGAAGTAGCATAGTAGAAACTTTAGGAAGTACCACCGTAATCTGCACCGACAAAACCGGTACGATTACCGAAAATTCAATGAAACTGAAAGCTCTTTTTGATTTTAAATCCAATCAGGTTTTTGATGATACAAGTTTTGATAAATCTGAACTATCGGAGCTCATTCAATTTGCCATGTGGAGCAGCGAACCCTTTCCTTTTGATCCAATGGAAAAAACCTTGCATAAGGTATATGAAGAAACTCAAACATCTGACCAAAGAAAAGATTTTCAAATGGTGCACGAATATCCGTTGGAAGGCAAACCACCGTTGATGACCCATATTTTTGAAAACAATTTGGGAGAAAGAATCATTGCTGCCAAAGGTGCACCGGAAGCTATTCTTGCGGTTTCTATACTTTCTGAAGATGAAAAAGAAAACTTGCGTCAACAAATTCAGAAATTTGGAAAACAAGGTTATCGGGTATTGGGCGTTGCCAAATGTGATTTTAAAGGAAATAATTTTCCTGAAAAACAACAGGAATTCAACTTCGATTTTCTTGGGTTTACAGTGTTTTATGATCCGCCAAAACAAAACATTCAACAGGTTTTCAGAAAAATATATGATGCCGGAATAAAAGTAAAAGTAATTACCGGAGACAATGCCGATACCTCAAATGCCATCGCCCAACAAGCCGGCATCAAAAACAATAGTCCTGCTGTAAATGGTTCTGAAATAACGCAACATTCAGAAGCTGAACTGATGGCACTTTTAAATGAAACCACCTTGTTTACCCGTATGTTTCCGGAGGCTAAACTGTCTGTGGTGAATACCTTAAAACAATCAGGAGAAGTCGTGGCCATGTTGGGTGATGGTGTCAATGACGCACCAGCACTCAAAGCGGCTCATATTGGTGTGGCAATGGGCAACAAAGGAACAGAAATAGCAAAAGCAGCAGCAGCCTTGGTTATCACCAACGATGATTTGGACAAACTCATTATAGGAATAGAAGCAGGCAGAAGAATTTATACCAATATCAAAAAAGCCATTCAGTATATTATTTCCATTCATATTCCTATTATATTGACGGTTTCTCTGCCCTTGTTTTTAGGCTGGATTTATCCTAATATTTTCACCCCGGTACATGTGATATTTTTAGAATTAATCATGGGCCCAACCTGCTCTATCGTTTACGAAAATGAACCCATAGAAAAGAATGCCATGCAGCAAAAGCCACGAAAAATGACAGAAACCTTTTTGAATTGGCGGGAATTAAGCATCAGCATTATTCAGGGATTGATGATAACTGTTGGTGTATTATTCGCTTATCAATTGGCTGTTCAAAATGGAAGCAATGAAGAAACGACAAGAGCGATGGTTTTCACTACACTCTTTTTTGCCAATGTGTTTTTAAGTCTCACCAACCGTTCTTTTACTTATAGTCTTTTTGAAAGTTTTAAAAATAAAAACATCCTGTTTCCATTAATAACTTTGGCAACTCTAATTTTGCTATTCGCCATTTTATACATACCAGTATTTTCAAACTTCTTCCATGTAAGTAGTTTGAATTTAAAAGATTTGGGAATTACAGTACTGATTGCACTGGTGTCTGTATTGTGGTTTGAGTTGTATAAATTGAGGAAGAGAAGGAGTCAATCAAACTTTTAAAAAAAATAGTTTGCACAATCAAAATAATAATTTTACTTTTGTGAGTGAATACTAACTAACTTAATTATAATAGTATGGCAACATTTGAGAAAGAGATAATATTCAATCTGGAAAATTCAATTGAATACACAGATGGAGGTGTTATCAGCAAACAGATAACTAAAAGCAAAGGTGGAAATTTAACCTTGTTTTCTTTTGACAAAGAACAAGGTTTATCTGAGCATAAAACACCTTTTGATGCGATTGTGCAGATTTTGGATGGCGAAGCAGAAATAACGATTGAAGGTAATTTACATAATTTGAAAAAAGGTGATTGTATCATTATGCCTGCAAACATTCCACACGCATTGAAAGCAGTTGAACGCTTTAAAATGTTGCTGACAATGATAAAACAAGAATAAATTAAATACTATTACTATGAACGGTAAAAATAACATCGCAATAGGATTTCTAACAATGGGCTTTTTTATGCTCTATGGATTCCTCTTAATTTATCTCCGTGATTTTGCACCGAACGCTAAAGAATGGGCAGAGTCATACAGCATAGGAAAACATTTTGAGACAAGACTTGCTCATGTACACGGCAACTTATTTGCATTTTTAAATATTTTGATTGGCTACTTATTAATTCAATTTAGAAATAAACTGAAACAAGTAAAAGTGATTTCAGGATTAGCTCTTGCTGGATTACTTATGCCAATAGGAATATTATTGGAAGTGTATTTAGGATTACCTCCAATTTTTGTATTGATAGGTGCGATGTCAATGACTGCATCTGTTATTTGGCTGGGCATTTCATTCTTAAAAACCGATAAAGTAGCTGACTTATAAATTATATTTATGAAAAAATATATCCCATATATATCATCTCTTATTTTAGCAGGCTTCGGTTTACTAACGCTATTCCTTAGTTCTTCCGTAATTTTTGATTGGTTTGGAATACGAGCCAAAGAAGGAAACTATGTTTTGTTTATTGTTTGGGCAAATTTTATCAGTAGTTTGCTTTATCTTATTTCAGCTTATGGTTTTCTGAAAATAAAAAGTTGGACTTTTAAAGCCTTATCGGTAGCAACCGTCATTTTGGTAGTCGCATTGATAGGCTTGTTTATTCATATTTATTCTGGTGGTATCTACGAAACAAAAACTGTTTTCGCAATGCTATTCAGAATTAGTGTTACCATAGCTTTTACGGTTATTGCCTATTTTTCAATCAATAAAAAGAAATAAAAAAATTTATCTCATTATGTTAGTGAATACTCGCAAACTTATACTTAGCTTGATAGTTTTATCAGGCTGGAATGTAGCCCAAGCTCAAGAGGCTTGGACATTAAAACAGTGTATTGATACAGCACAAGTTCATAATAAGACTTTGCAAATCAATCGTAACAATATATCCATCAGTGAACAACGAAAAAAAGAAGCACGAGCTAACCTCATTCCAAAAGTTACTGCCAATGCCGATTACAAGTATTTTATGGAATTACCTACACAGCTAATGCCGATGAATGCACTCAATCCGCAAGCACCCGAAGGGCAATTCAGGGATTTGCAATTTGGTGTTCCGCACAACATCAACGCCAATGTGCAGTTGGCTATGCCTTTGTATAATCCACAGGTTTATGGGGCGATACAAAGCACTCAAATTGTCAAAGAACTTACAGAATTGCAATTTCAAAAGTCGGAAGAACAGGTTTTGTTTGACATTACTACGCTGTATTACAATGCTCAAATCATCGTACATCAATTGGCTTTTTTAGACAGTAATATTGCGAATACCGAAAAGCTACTCAAGAATATGCAACTCTTGAAAGACCAACTTTTGGCAAAAGGTAGCGATGTGAGCAAAGTAAAACTACAAGCCGAGCAACTCAACACTCAAAGGCAAAATGTAAACAACAAACTTATTCAGGTTTTGAATGCACTGAAATTGAATATGGGAATTTCATTGGAGCAAAATATTTCTGTTGTTTCTGAAATTCAACAAGAAGTTTCTTTAGAAAGTAATACAAGAAATGTATTGGATTTAAAAATTATCCAAAAACAAAATCAACTGCTTCATAGTGATTTAAAAACATTGAACCAATCAAGATTTTTGCCTTCGTTAAACTTAATAGCTTCTTACGGAACAACTGGTTTTGGTTATGATAAAAAGCCTAACGATTTTCTGAAATTCTACCCGATTGGTTTTGCAGGTGTGCAACTAAGTTACCCTCTTTTTAATGGAACAGTTACACAGAGAAAAATCAATCAAAAGAAATTGGAGATTACCAACAATGAGTTGCAATCAAAATTGATTACGGAAAAGAATGATATGGAAGTTGAAAATGCCATTCGACAGAAAACGATTGCACAATCCACTATCACAAATACCGAAAGTCAAATTGCTTTAGCCAAAACGATTTATGAGCAAACTGTTTTACAACAAAAACAAGGTACAGCAAGTCTTACAGATGTTTTGTTAGCAGACAATGCACTTCGTGAAGCACAACAAAATTACTTGAATGCAGTCATTGATTTTCTGAAAGCAGATTTAGAGTTAAAAAAACTGACAGGAACAATTACATCAATTAAAAATTAAAAATTACGAATTAAAAATAGAGAAAATGAAAAAAATAATTTGGATAATAGCTGGAGTTGCTGTAGTTGGTTTGATGATATTCAAGCTTTTAAGTAACAAAAAAACTACTGAAAACAGAGTATATCAATACGATAAAGAAAAGCCAATTTCGGTAAGTGTTGATACAATCCGACTACAAAATATTGTTGATGCAGGCAACTATACAGGCACTTTTGAGCCGAATAAGGAAACAAAAATAAGCGCAGACATCCAAGGAAAAATCAATGCAGTATTGGTAGATGTTGGAAGCTATGTTTCTAAAGGGCAAACTCTTATTCAGTTGGATAATTCACTATTGAAACTACAATTGCAAACGGTTGAAGTGCAAATTGAGGGATTGGAAGATGATGTAAAACGATACACCATTTTAACGGAAGCCGATGCCGTTCAAGGTGTACAGTTGGAAAAAGCAAGATTAGGTTTGAAATCCGCAAAAATTCAGAGAGCAACTTTGTTAGAGCAAATCAGCAAAACTTCTATTAAAGCACCTTTTAACGGTATTGTAACTGCCAAACTTAATGAAGAAGGCGGTTTTGCAGCACCGGGAGTTCCTTTGTTGCAAATAACAGACATAAGCACTTTACGCTTTACAGTCAATGTTCCCGAAAATGATTTGGTAAAATTCCAAAACAACCAAACTTACAAAATCAATGCAGATGTTTATCCCGACATTTCACTTTCGGGCAAAGTATCAATGATAGGAAGCAAAGCCAATATGGGAAATAGTTTTCCAATACAGTTTCAAGTTGCAAACACCAAAAACCTAAATATCAAATCGGGAATGTTTGGTAAAGTAAGTCTTTCTGAAACCAAACAAGAGCAAGGTATTCTTATTCCCACATCTGCCATTATTGAAGAAAATGGAATTGCAAAAGTGTATCTCATAAAAAACGGAAAAGCTGTATTACAAACGATTACAACTTCTAAAACTATTGGGAATAAAACGCTTGTTTCAAGTGGCTTAAATGAAAATGATATCATCGTTACGAATGGATTTATCAATCTTTTTGACGGAGCAAATGTTTCAATTAAAAATTAAGAAAACTAAAAGTGAAAAACTAAAAACTAAAAATGAAAGATAGAAGTTAAATTAGTGAAAAATAAAATTATATGGAAAAGTCAGTATTGAAAAATAAAAGTTACGAGTTTGCTATTAGAATAGTGAAGTTGTCTAAATTCTTACAAAACGAACAAAAGGAATACATTTTAAGTAAACAAATATTGCGATCTGGAGCTGCAATAGGTGCACTACTTAAAGAAGCCGAGTTTGCTCAAAGTACAGCCGACTTTATTCATAAAATGCACATCTCATTAAAAGAAGCGAATGAAACGGAATATTGGTTGTGTATTTTAAAAGACACAGACTATTTAGAAAACAACCTATTTGAAAGCTTACATTCAGATGCTAAGGAGTTAATAGCAATGTTGGTTTCATCTATAAAAACACTTAAATCGAAAACGAAAAACTGAAAAACGAAAAGATATAAATTAAAAATTAAAAGTAAAAAAGATCTCAACTGTTAGCTTCTCGTTTTTAGCTTTTCACTTAAAAAACTTTTAGTTGTTAGTTTTTAACTATTAACTTAATAAAAATGAACATTACAGAAATATCCATCAAACGCCCATCGTTGATTATCGTGCTTTTCAGCGTGTTTGCCCTGTTGGGAATTATCGGCTACAAGAATTTGAGTTATGAATTAATGCCCGATTTTAATCAACCTGTTGTGGTAATTAAGACAGTCTATCCCGGAGCAGAGCCCAATGAAGTAGAAACTTCGGTTTCTAGAAAAATTGAAGATGCTCTTTCTAATTTGGAGGGTGTAGATTATTTGGTAACGAAATCTTTGCCCAATGCCTCCATCATTATTGCCAATCTAAAATACGGAACGGATTTAGACAAAACAATGCAGGATGCACAGCGCTACATTGACAATATTAAAAAGGATTTACCAAAAGATATTCAAAATCCGGTAATGAGTAAAGTTTCACCAAACGATTTACCGATAATGTCAGTAAGTGCTACAAGCGATTTAAACCCGACTGAATTTTATCAAAAAATGAAGGATGATTATCTGCCTCAAATTCAAAAATTAAAAGGAGTAGCGGAAATTACCATCCTTGGCGGAGAAGAACGAGAAATTCAGGTAAAGGTGGACAAAGATAAATTGAAGCTCTATAAAGTTTCATTGTATCAGGTTGTAGAAGCCATTAATCGTTCGGGAATTGATTTACCTGCCGGAAAAGTTCAAACCGACCAAGAAAACAGTTCGGTGCGTTTAGTGGGGAAATTCAATGACTTGAGTAGCATTCAAAATGTACAAGTTGCAATGCCAATGCCGGGCAGTCCTGTTTATGTGAAAGACATTGCAAATGTGGTGGACGGCATTAAAGAAACAAGCTCTATTAGCAGATACAACGGTAAAAATGGTATCGGGCTTTTAATCAAAAAACAAAGCGATGGTAATGCTGTTGATGTTTCTAAATTAATCAAAGCACAATTTCAAACCATTGAAAAAAACAATGCTTCTAATAACGTAAAATTTGTAGTTACGGACGACAGCACGGATAATACCATTGCTGCTGTAAATTCGGTGGTGTTTGATTTGATTTTGGCGGTTATTTTGGTTTCTATCGTAATGCTATTGTTTTTGAGAAGCTACCGAAATTCTTTGATTGTTGCAGTTGCCATTCCTACTTCATTGATTACTGCTTTTGGAACAATGTGGTTGTTGGGTTATACGCTTAATTTGATGACACTTCTTGCAATGTCTTTAGTGATTGGTGTTTTGGTGGACGATGCCACGGTAGTTTTAGAAAATATTCAACGCCATTTGGATATGGGAAAAGACAAGCGAAAAGCCGCTATGGACGGACGAATGGAAATTGGTTTTTCTGCATTGTCTATTACATTGGTGGATGTGGTGGTGTTCTTACCTATCCTTTTCTTACAGGTTTTTGTTGCCGATATGCTCAAACAATTTTCCGTTGTTATTATTGTAACGGTATTGACGAGTTTGTTAGTCGGGTTTACACTTACACCTTGGTTAGCTTCCCGAATTGGAGAGAAAGAAAACCTCCAACCGACCAATTTTTTCAATCGATTTTTACTTTGGTTTGAACATCAGTTGGATAAATTTATTGCGTGGTATGGCGGTAAATTAGATTGGGTTTTAAAACATAAACTCATTTTTACAGGCTTCGTGATTTTTCTTTTTATTGGAACTGCCGTAATGATGAAACAAGGAATTATTGGAAAAGAACTCATTGCAACGGGCGATCAAGGTAAATTTCGTTTAGGATTAGAATTTGATAAAAATACTTCCATTCAACAAAACAATTTGATTTCAGAAAAAATTGAAACTTACATATTACAACAACCCGAAGTAGCCACTTTGTTCAGTAATGTTGGCGGACCGAGCACAGGGATTGGGAGTTTGGGAGTTGGTTCTGTAAATAAATCTGAATTTACTATTCAATTAAAACCTAAAAAAGAAATCAATCATCTTTCCACCGAAAAGTTTATGACTGATTTGCGTAGGGATTTACAAGAAAAATTCTCAGGTATTAATTATTCGATAAGTGGTTTGGGTTTAATTCCAAAAACAGCACCCATTGAAATTACATTGAGTGGTTCAGAGCTAAATCAGGTAATGCAAACGGCACAAAATTTAAAATCAGTAATTGAAAAAATCCCCGGTGCAGATAATGTTCGCTTATCGGTTGAAGCAGGAAGTCCGGAGTTAAAAATAATACCCGACAGGGATAAAATGCAACGCTTAGGTTTAAATACCGCTTATGTGGGAATGAATTTGCGAACTGCATTTTCGGGGAATGATGATGCAAGTCTAACTGAAAATGGAACAGAATATCCTGTACGAATTTGGTTAGATAAATTCAGCCGTCAAAATTATGATGATATAAATAATTTGAATATTGTCAATCCAATGGGTGTACCGATTGAAGTTTCGCAATTCGCCAATATTGAAAGAGATAATTCGCCCTCATTATTAGAACGAAAAGACCGACAACCAGCCGTTACACTCACTGCCGATGCTTTGGGTCGTCCATCAGGTACGGTTGCCGATGATGTTGTAGCATATATTAAAAACAATCCGCTCCCGAATGGAATTGAAATGACTTGGGGTAGCGATATTAAAAGGCAAAACGACAGTTTCGGAGCGTTGGGTTCTGTTCTTATAATATCATTTATTCTGATTTATCTCATTATGGTAGCGTTGTATGATAGCTATATCTATCCATTTGTAGCCTTATTTGCTATTCCGGTTGCGGCTATCGGTGCGTTTTTAGCCTTGAATTTATCGTTAAGTCATTTAAGTTTATTTGCGTTATTAGGTTTGATTATGTTAATGGGATTAGTAACCAAAAACTCGATTTTAATTGTTGATTTTACCAATCAATTAAAAGCCGAAGGAAAGCCTTATCGCCAAGCCATCATCGAAGCAAGTAAAGGCAGAATGCGACCCATTTTAATGACCACTTTATCAATGGCAATCGGAATGTTGCCGATAGCATTAGCCACTGGAACATCAGCCGAATGGAAAAACGGATTGGCGTGGGTAATTATCGGAGGCTTACTTTCTTCATTGGTATTGACGATATTCTTAGTGCCAATGGTGTATTATGTAGTAGATAGAGTGAAGGAGAAATTTAGCAATAAAAAAACAATTTAAAATGAAACAAATACTTATTGTGCTTTCAGCACTCTTACTCCTTTCTTCATTCTCAAATACAAAAGAAGAATACAGTTTGACAATTAAAGTAGAAAACTTACGCAATTCAAAAGGTGTTTTACAGGTAGCATTATACAACAAAGACGGCTCAATACCAGATGAACAGTACAAAAACTACTACAAACTTCAGACTACAAATATTGAGAGCGGAAATGCCGAAGTTACTTTTAAAAATCTCCCGAAAGGAAGATATGCTATAAACATTTTGCACGATGAAAATAAAAATGGCAAAATTGATAAAGGTTTAATCTTACCCAAAGAAGGAATTGGCTTTTCAAATTATCAATCTATCGGTTTAACTAACCGTCCAAATTATAAAAAAGCAAGTTTTGATTTGTTTCAAGACAAAAAAATTAAAGTGAAAGTGATTTATATGTAAGCCAAGCACAGGTGAAAACACACCCCGAAAAACTCGGAAAGAGCTTTCACCTTTCCAACGCAGATAAAATTGAATAAAAAACCCTTCCCTTTAAAAATAAAAAAATAAACAACCGCACAGATTTATACAGCTTTGAAATGCAGTATTGACAGTGGTTTGCAGGGACAACAAACAAGAACCACTGTCTATAACATCGGTTTTGCATGAGAAAGGGTGAAGTGCTTCGATTGAAACTTTTTCGTAAATTTAAACATTAGTGCTTCGATTGAGGTTTAGTGCTAAAAAATCCCGCCCTTCGCAAAGCGGCAGAACGTTACAGGTAAGCGTAGAGACGAACGCACTTTAAAGATAATTACTAAAATCAAAATAGTTTTTGTTTTATTTTTTTCAACGCTCATTTAGCACATTTGGTTTTTGCCAACGCACAAGCCAATCACAAAAAACCAAAAGAGCTAAATTTCCCCTTCGCTACAAACTCACAAAGACTTTTCTATCGTATCAAACTCAAAGATAAATCCAGTACTTTTTAATTTTTCGTTGCTGACTTTTGAACCTTCTAAAAGCATCACCGCCATTTCGCCAAAGAGCAAACGAATAACAAAAGCAGGTGCGTTGGGTAAGAAGCTTTTCTTTCCGAAAGCTTGCAATAGGGCTTTTGACAAATCGCTCATCGTAATTTGTTCAGTGGCAACGGCATTGAAAATTCCTTTAAGTTGAGTGTTAGAAAGAATAAAATCGTACAATCTCACTAAGTCCCGAATGTCTATCCAAGGAAGATATTGCTTACCTGAACCTAAAGAAACATTTATTCCGAGTTTGGCTAATGGGCTTAGTTTTTTAACCATTCCACCCTCTTTTCCAAGAATAACTCCTTTGCGTAAAATGATTGTCCGAATACCTAAATCGTTAAATTTTAAAGCAGCATCTTCCCATTTCTGACAAACAGAAGCTAAAAAATCGTTTCCGCTTTCAGAAGTTTCTACAAATGTTTTATCCGTTGTTACCGCACCATAAAACCCAACAGCAGAGGATGAAATAAAGGTGTTGATGTTGAATTTATTTTCCGAAATATATTGATACAATACATCAATGGAATTTATGCGACTGTCAATAATTTCCTTCTTTCGTTGTTCTGTCCATCGTTTTTCGCCAATGTTTGCACCGGTCAGATTAATGAGAATTTCTACTCCTTCAAATGCTTTTTTGTCGATGTATTGTCTTTCGATTTCCCATTGAAAAAAGCGAATATTTTTTGATGAATTAGCACTTGGGTTTCGGGTTAAAACATGAATTGAATATCCTTTTTCTACTAAAAAAGGAATGAGCTGTTTTCCAACAAAACCAGTTCCGCCTGCTATTAATATTTTCTTCATTGTCTTTCTTTTACTGCTTCACCATAAATTTTTAAAGCTCTATCTTTTGCAAAACTATGTTCTACTATCGGTTTTGGATATTTTTCAGTTCCAAATTCGGGTAACCATCTTTTGATGTAGTCAAAATTTTTGTCGAATTTTTCGGTTTGCAATGCAGGATTAAACACCCTGAAATAAGGTGCTGCATCGCAACCACAACCTGCTGCCCATTGCCAGTTTCCATTGTTGGCAGACAAATCGTAATCATTCAACTTTTCAGCGAAATACGCTTCGCCCCAACGCCAATCTATCAGCAAATGTTTACACAAAAAACTGGCAACAATCATCCGAACCCGATTGTGCATATAACCTGTTTCGTTGAGCTGTCGCATTCCAGCATCTACAATCGGATAGCCTGTATTTCCAGTACACCACAACTCAAATTCCTGCTCGTCATTCCGCCATTGTATAAAATCGTATTTCGTCTTAAAAGAATGACTGACCACCTTTGGAAAATGATACAAAATCTGCATAAAAAACTCCCGCCAAATCAATTCGCCCAACCAAGTTTGATTGTGTTGTAAAGCAAAATCCACACATTTACGAATACTGATGGTTCCAAATCTTAACGCAACCCCAAATTGAGTTGTTTTTTGAAGTGCTGGAAAATCTCTGTATTTATCATATTCATCAATGATTTTTGCTTCTAATTTTGGCGTTTCAAAATGAAATTCTGTTTTCTTAAATCCAATATCTTTTAAAGAATGAATTTCGGTGAAATCTTGTTTCAAAAAGTGATTAAAATCTGCTTTGTGAATGTGATAATCTTTTTCGGTTAAAATTTCTTTCCATTTTTTAGCATAAGGCGTATAAACCGTATAAGGCGTTCCGTCATTTTTTACAATCTCGTTTTTATCAAAAATCACCTGGTCTTTAAATGCTTTAAAAGGAATGTTTTGGAGTTTGAAAAAGTTGTAAATTTCAGTGTCTCTTTCGATGGCTTGTGGTTCATAATCTCGGTTGCAAAACACCGCTTGAATGTCATACTCTTGGGAAAGTTGTTGAAATGTTTCTAAAGGATTTCCATAAAAAGAACTCAGTTTTGAACGATGATTTTTTAATGCTAAATTGATTGCTGAAAGTGCCTGATGAATGTAATCTACTCGCCTATCACTTTTATTCTCTAACGCATCTAAAATAGCTGTATCAAAAATAAAAATCGGCAATACCGGAAATCCCGAAGCTAAAGCCTGACAAAGACCTGCATTGTCATCCAATCGTAAATCCCTACGAAACCAGAATATGGAAAGTTTAGTTTTCATTCAAATATGGGTTATCGGTTTTATCGTGTTTTACCCAAATCAATTTGGAAGTGTCATAACCGATTTCTTCGGCTATTTTCAAGTACTTTGCTTTTATATTTTCAGGAATGGTTTTTGTGCGTGATAAAATCCACAGATAATCCAAATCTTTTCCGGCAATCAAAGCATATTGGTAATTTTCGTCTAAAGCCACCACATTGTAGCCCGAATAAAAAGGCCCGAAAAAGCTCACTTTTAATGCAGCCACATTTTTATCTCCTCTAAATTTTGCTAATCCATCGGCTTTGCTCCATTTCTTTTTAACGAAATTGTAACCGCTATTCAAGACCATTACATTTCCTTTTTTATCCAATTCATACTGTGCCGAAGTATTGTCTAAATCCTTTTCAAAACGAAAATCAAATCGAGCAATTTCGTACCAAGTACCTAAATAGCGATTGACATCAAAATTCTCGACTGGTTTTGCATTTGTAGGAATAGATGCGCAAGAATTGAATAATAAAATTCCGCAAGCGATAAAAGCAGTTACTATGATTGTTTTTGTTTTCATTTTATCTTATTTTAAAAGTTATCTCATCTATATAGTTTAATGCTCTTTAGTCTTGCTCTGATCAAACTCATTGATAAATTTCAGCATGGTTTTAATTTGTTTTTCGTCTGAATTTTGAGATTTTATTTCTTCAATTATTCTTTTTCTTTCGTCCTCAGTCAAACTTTCAAAAACCTCTAAAACACCTGACTGGGAAAAAGTTTCTAAAATTTCATCCTCAGTAATTTGTTCATTTGAAGTCAACAAATAGAGTGTAATTTTTACTTTGTCGCCACCGGTTTTATTAATTGCTTTTCTGATTATTTCGTTTATGGAAATCAACTTATCTTGTCCTGAAATGGTAAATAGATTGACTTTTTCAAGAGGATAATTGTCAATAGTGCCAGAAGCTTTCAACGAACCCCATTTTCCTATAATGTGCTTTGTATTAGGTATTTGAACATGGTATGTCCACGCACCTTTTCCGGGTTCATACTTCAATTCAAGCTGTTCATCTTTTACTAATAAGTTCATTTTTTACTGTTGATTTTTAAAACAGATTATATTATTTTTAAATACAGAACAACTTATTATTTATGTTTATTTTGCTTTTGATAATTTTTTGAAATAATAAAGCACTAATAAAAATTGAGAGTATCCATAAACTGCATCTTCAATAGGAATGGTAAACATTCGTATTCCCAAAAAATCTTTTGGATTATAATTAACAATCGGATCTTCAATAAAACTACCGGTTAATACCCCATTAACCGGAAAAAAACCAAGCATAAGAAGCATAAAAACCAAAGATGCTTTAGTAAGCCAATCTACTTTAGCAATAAAATGCAAACAGATCAATGTAAGTATCGTAACTATTGTAGTAATGAGGGTGTAAATTTTGTCTGTATGCAATAAGCCGACCACCGACAAAATAATAATGCTTACAAAAACCAATAAATTATTAAAAGCACTTAAGACTTCCCATTTGTAGTATTTATCAATGGTGTAATAGGTAAAAATGCACGAGAACGGAATACAAATAAAGAATAAAATTTCTTCCAAAGGCAGACCAAAAAACGAAATTCCAAGGGTGTAATCTTTATTAAACCACCATACTCCATGAGCCGTAAACCATATATCCCAAGCGATAAAAGGAATGGCTACTAAAATGGCAGCTTTTAGGAATGGACCAAATTGAAGATTGAATTGAATTCTTTTGTCAAAAGATGCTATAAAGCAAATGATGATAGTGAAAAACAATATGAGGGCATAAGTATAAGCCATCATGATTTAGCCGATTTAAAATACATTCTAAAATACTTCAAAGGCACATATAAAAACCCAAAACATTCGCCTTCTTCTTTTCCTAAATGTTTGTGATGCTGCTTGTGTGCTCTGCGAAGTGCTAAAAAATAAGCGTTTTTAGTGTGTGTGAAAAACTTTATCCGTTGATGAATAAAAATGTCATGTACAAAAAAATAAGCCATGCCGTAGAGCATAATTCCCAAGCCGATAAAAAACAAATAATTGAAATTTTCTAATGACCCGAAATACATCAACGCAATAGTGGGCAGTGCAAAAATCACAAAAAACCAGTCGTTTTTTTCTAACTCGCCTTTATTGCTATGATCGTGGTGATCTCGGTGTAAAACCCATAAAAAACCGTGCATAATGTACTTGTGAATAAGCCAAGTAGCTCCTTCCATCAGTATAAAAACAAGTATAACAAGTAGTACTTTCATTTTAATTTTTGTTGAATAAGTTTTCTAAAATTTGAAATCGGTAATTAAATATTTTTTCTAATTTCTTTTTTACAAATAAAGCGTGGGCTATATTTCCTAAAACTCCGAAAGGCAATTCATAATCAACTTTATCTATCATGAACACACCTTTTTCGTTGGGTATAAATTCGTGGTGATGGTTCCATAATTTGTAAGGTCCTTTTTCCTGAAAATCCGTAAAACTCTTATTGGTAATTACCGATGTAATCCTTGTTTTCCATTTTAGCGGAATACCAAGCAAAGGCGAAACCGTGTAATCAATTATCATTCCTTCAAATATTTTATTTGTTTTCTGTTCAGATAACACAGTAAATGCCATATCTTTTGGGGTTATTTTTGGCAAATTCATCGGTGATGAAAAAAAATCCCAAGCGGTTTGTAAATCACAATTCAATTGTTGCTCTCTGTATAATTCATGTTTCATAACTAATTACTTTAAGAGTGTTTCAATATTTTTTTGAAGCAAATCTGAATTGATGTTTTTTTTGTTTTTAACAAGAAAATCCTTGTCTTCTTTTAAATGGTTGTTATACCCCAAAAAAGAAGGTGCATTTTTCTGAACCGAAAACCGGATATATCTAATTTCAATATTGACAGGTGCGTTTTTGACTGCTAATTCAATGTTTTTTTTCACCCTTATTAAAAGTTTGCAGTTTGCTTGATGGATTAAATACATGATTTGCCCAAATCGATTGATGACCTCCTAGATATGCTAAATATACAGATGATTTTTCATTGTATTGTTCCAATTTTTCCATCATCTTTTTACTTATATTTTTATCCTGAACCGCTAAATTAAAGTTTGTTTTAACTTCATTCATATCTGAATTGTTCAAAGAAGTTAATAGCATGGAAGTTAGTAGAAATGATATAAGTATTTTCATCATAAAATGGCAGTTTTAAACTGTACATAACTTTTAAATGCCACAAAAATTTTTTGAAGGTTAGAAACACGAACACGACTATTTAAAATTTCTGTGGACGTTCTTCTTTGGATTTTATTAAACAAAGAAATGTAATATTTGTACGCCAAATACACCCCGAATTTAGACGAATTAGGTAGTTTTTTTATTCCAATTAAAGCTTCTTTAAATTCCTCTTCTATCTCTTGTTCAATTTGACATTTTACACAATTATCAAACACGCACATATCTACATTGGGAAAATAAGTTCTGCCTAAAATTTGATAATCGTCTTTTAAATCTCTTAAAAAATTTATTTTCTGAAATGCAGAACCTAATTTCATAGCATACGGTTTTAACTCTTGAAATTTCTCTTTGTTTCCTTCCGTAAAAACCTGTAAACACATCAAACCCACTACTTCGGCAGAACCAAAAATGTATTCATTGTACAATGCTGAATTATAATCTACTTTTTGTAGGTCCATTTCCATGCTATTAAGAAATTGCTCGATAAGAACCGTATCAATTTCATATTTATGCACTGTTTCCTGAAAGGATTGTAAAATGGGATTCAATGAAATCTTTTCTTCTAAGGCGTTTTGAGTTTCTACCTTTAGTCTGCTTAGCAATTTTTCTTTTTCATATTCATGAAAACTATCTACAATTTCGTCAGCTAGTCTCACGAAGCCATAAATAGCATAAATTGCATTTCGGATAGAAGGCTTTAAAGCCAAAATACCTAAGGAAAAACTTGTGCTGTATTTTTGTGTTGTTATCTTACTTACCGAATAAGAAAGTTCGTCAAATAGCTGTTTCATATTACTCAGTTTTAGATTTTGTTACTTCATTTGCTACTATTTTACCCGATATAATAGACGGTGGAACACCTGGGCCTGGAACGGTTAATTGTCCCGTATAAAATAGATTAGTTACTTTTTTATTTCTAATTTTCGGTTTCAAAACCGCAGTTTGTTTGAGGGTATTTGCCAATCCATACGCATTTCCTCCATAGGCGTTGTAATCTTGTAAAAAGTCGTTTACGCAGTAACTTCTTTGATACTCAATTTTTGAAGCCAAACCAATCATTCCAGTATGTATTTCAATTCTGGAAAGCATTTCTGCCAAGTATTTTTCCCGATTTTTTTCATCGTCATTAATACCAATCGCCAAAGGCATCAACAAAAACAGATTTTCTTTTCCTTTAGGGGCAACAATCTTATCTGTTTTAGAAGGACAGCAAGCATAGAACAGTGGTTTTTCCGGCCATTTTTTTTCTCCATAAATACAATCAATATGCTCGTCTAAATCGTTTTCAAAAAATAGTGTGTGGTGTTTGAGGTTCGGAATAGTTTGATTTATACCCAAATAAAATATCAAACTTGACGGTGCAAATGTTCTGCTTTGCCAATATTCTTCGGTATAATTTCTTAATCCTTCCTCTAAAAGTGTTTCGGTGTGATGATAATCTGAAGAAGCGATCACGGTATCAAAAGCTATATTTTCTCCATTTATCTGCAAAGAAGTTATTTTGTTATGGCTCGTATTGATTTTCTCAACCGTTTTATTAAAATGAAAAATTGCTCCTTGTTTTTCTGCAACCTGCTGCATTGCCAATACCAATTGGTAAAATCCGCCTATCGGATAATGCGTGCCTAAAGCGTAGCCGCCATAATTCATCAAACTGTACAATGCTGGAATGTTTTTGGGCGATGCCCCCAAGAAAATCACCGGAAATTCCATCAGCGTTCGTAACTTCTCATCTTTAAAGTAGCTGCCAACATAGCTTCTGAAATTGGTGAGCAAATTTAATTTCAATGCACTTTTCGCAATTTTGGGAGATACAAATTCTAACCAACTGTGGCTAGGTTTTGTAACGAAGTCTTTCATACCTACCTCGTATTTGTACTTTGCCGACTGCATAAATTTTTCTAATTGAACGCCTGCACCTTTTTCTATCGTTTCAAACAGTTTTTTTAAGTCTTCGAAATTTTCAGGAATATTCATTTTCTCATCAGAAAAAATCATTTCAAACTGAGGATTTAAGGAAATTAAATCAAAAAAATCAGAAGTTTTATAGCCGAAATCAGTAAAAAAATCCTCCATAATATCAGGCATCCAATACCAACTTGGTCCCATGTCAAAAACAAAACCTTGCTCTGTGGTAAATTGTCTGGCTCTACCGCCCGGCTGATCGTGTTTTTCAAAAACATGAACTTCATGACCAGCTTTTGCCGCATAAGCAGCAGCCGACAATCCGGAAAATCCCGAACCTATTATGGCAATCTTGTTTTTCATCTTTTGATATTTTTAAGTGCTTCTCTTAGTAAATCCTCCGTATCAATATTTCTATCATAAATTGGTTGATGAAAATCATCGAGCTTATTGAGTAAGCGGATTAATTCCATTTTTTCATTTTGCGATAAATTTCCGGTAACGATGGAAGTAGCTTGTCGTATTTTGTCCATTTGATTCCCCAAGGCTTGAAGACCTGTTTCAGAAATTGAAATAACCTTACTTCGTTTATCCGTTTTAGAATTCCGCTGTTCAATCCAACCTTGATTGATTAAACGATTGATAATCTGCATTCCAACCGGCTTTTCGTGTACGTTTTTTTTTATCAAATCCATTTTTGACATTTCGCCAAATGCTTTGAGATTTATTAGATAAATAAAATCTTCTTGCGTAGAGAAATCCGACCCAACAATTGCCGATTTGGAATAGCTTTTCGCATATCGATTCATGTGAACAATCAATGTATTAATAACACTTTCGGCACTTCTTCCGTTTTCTTTCCCTTCCCAATTCGGCTCATTAACGATAGTGTTATTGTTTGTCGAAATCCAATTTTTAAACCCTTCAACAGATGTGTCATATGATGTGCTCCCCTCATTTTGACTCTCAAATTCCTGAACTAAATCTATTACATCTTTTACCAAACGATAATTCATTTTAACTGATTTTAGAATACAAATATACTATTTACTTTTAATTAAAGTACAAAAATGGACTATTTTTTGAGAAATTAGTTTACTTTTGTACCAGTCAATTGGTTTGTAGTATGAAGAAAATACTTTTAGGATTGGTTTTTCTCTTGATTGTAAATAATATTTTTGCCCAAACAATAGGTACTATCAACGGTGTAGTAAAAGACAAAAACACACAAGAAGTTTTAATTGGAGTTGTGCTTAAATTTGCCGGAAAAGACACAGTAAATACACTATCCGATGAAAACGGAAACTTTTCGGTTCAACTTCCTGTTGGAAAATATAATTTGGAGACTTCGTATATTGGTTACACACCTTTCACGCTTTACAACATTAATTTGACTTCTGGAAATGCTCAAATTTTACAGATAGAATTGGACGAGAAAAGTCAGGAATTACAGGAAGTGGTCATCAATGCTGGAAAATCGGTTAGGGCTTCGGATATGATTACACCTTTGGCTACTCAAAAATTAACAGCCGAAGAAATAAAATCCAACCCTGGTGGAAATTTTGATGTTTCAAAAGTTATTCAAGTATTGCCTGGAGTAGCAGGAGGAACAACACCTAACCGTAACGATATTATTGTGCGTGGTGGCGGCCCGAGTGAGAATGTCTATTATTTGGACGGTATCGAAATCCCTGTTTTAAACCATTTTCAAACACAAGGTGCAAGTGGCGGAGCTACTGGAATTTTGAATGTTTCTTTTATTCAAGATGTACAACTCACTTCATCGGCTTTTAACGCAAAGTATGATAATGCTTTGGCTTCTACGATTGTTATTAAACAACGAAATGGCAATCCTGACAAATTGAGTGGAAACTTTCGTTTGTCGGGAACAGAATTTGCAGCAATGTTAGAAGGTCCATTGGGAAAGAAAACCACATTTATGGCTTCGGCAAGGCGTTCATATCTGCAATTTTTATTCAAATTATTGGATTTACCCATTCGCCCTGACTACTATGATTTTCAATACAAAATCAATCACAAAATCAACAATAAAACCGAATTGACTTTTATAGGAATTGGAGCGATTGACAATTTTAAATTAGCCGTTCCGAAAAAGAGCGATGCCAATACGGAATACATCAATCGGGCAAATCCTTTAATCAATCAATGGAATTATACCGTTGGAGCAACCTTGAAACGATTGGTAAACAATGGTTTTTTTACTATTGCATTAAGCAGAAATATGTTTTTTAATGGTGCTGACCGTTATGAAAACAATGCTTCAAAAAGTGGAAATAAATTGTTTAGTTTGGGAAGTCATGAAACGGAAAATAAACTTCGTTTTGATATGAATAAATTTAAAAACGGTTGGAAATACAGTTATGGTGTAGATGCACAATATGTAAAATACGATGCCGATATTTTCAATACGATAAAAGAAGAAGTAAAGGATAATAACGGAAACGTCATTAGTCCTGCCGTTAGTTTTTCAAGTAATACAGCAATTGAATTTTTCAAATTTGGTGCGTACGGTCAAGTTGCAAAACGATTTTTTGACGATAAATTCTTAGTGTCGGGAGGTCTTCGTGCAGACATTAATACCTATACAAAAAACGGATTAAATCCATTGAGAACGCTTTCTCCAAGGGTTTCATTTTCTTATGCTTTCAACAATCAATGGAATATTTCTGCATCCGTTGGAAGTTATTACAAACTGCCTGTTTACACCATGCTTGGCTATAAAGACAATAATGGCATACTTGCCAATAAAGAGTTGAAATATACCAATTCTATACACTATACTATCGGAACGGAGTTTGTACCGAAAAACGATTTGAGGGTTACTTTTGAAGCATTTTACAAAGATTACAGAAATTATCCAACTTCCTTAACAAACGGAATTTCTTATGCCAATATCGGCACGGATTATTCGGCAGTTGGTAGCGACAAATACGCATCAACAGGACGAGGACGAGTGTATGGAATTGAAGCATACATTCAACAAAAATTGATTAAAAACCTTTTTTATGTAGCCAGTGCTACGCTTTATAAATCGGAATTTTCGGGAACCGATAATCAATTCAGACCTTCCACTTGGGATTATGGGTTTATTGTTTCGGCTACTTTTGGTTACAAATTCAAAAAGAATTGGGATATCGGCTTGAAATACCGAATTGCCGGAGGACAACCGTACACACCTTTTGATATGAACGCTTCAACAGCGATGTATTTTACAACTGGAACAGGAGTTTACGACTATTCACAACTCAACAGCAAGCGACTACCTATTTTCAACCAATTGGATTTGAGAGTAGATAAAAAGTTCAATTTCAAGAAAGTAAGTTTAGATATATTTGTTGATTTCCAAAATATTCTGTTTTATAAAACTCCTTATTTACCCAAATTTACTTTTGAAAGGAATGATGACAATACTGGCTTTAAAACCACAGACGGACAGCCAATAAAAGCAGACGGAAGTAATGCCATTCCATTAATTCTAAATCAGCGGTCGGCAACCATCGTACCTTCTATTGGATTTATTTTTGAGTTTTAAGGAATAATAAACCAGACATACACATTGTCAAGCCACACAAGGCACCGCTCAAAGCCTGTCTCGTCCTGAAATAGGTTTACAATAAAAAGTAACCAAAATGGACAAAAAAGCAATAGACAAAGAGGCTATAATAGCCGAATATTTAACGGGGGATTTAAGTTACCGAAAAATAGGCATCAAGTATGGGATTGATTTTAGATTAATACATTCGTG
>MKTC01000010.1 GCA_001897535.1 Bacteroidetes bacterium 37-13
AAAACATATTCTTTGGAAAGTATTCAACCGTTGGGGCGAACTCGTTTTCCAATCTGATGACTTCAACATTGGTTGGGACGGTATGTTCAAAAGCAGCCCGCAACCTGCAGGTGTATATGTTTACACCATGGATGTTACTTTCCAAAATAAAGTGGTGAAACATTACAAAGGAAGTATATCGTTGATTAGATAGTTTCCAATATTTTTAAAAGGAATATTGGAAACTATCTAATGTAAACAACAAACCCAGATTCTACATAAAATTTATATGCAAAATCTAGGCTTAATTATGTTGGTATTTTACTTACCCCAAAAGGGAGTCCAATAAATTTGGATTAGTATGTTGTTTAAGTTTTTGCATGGAGCGCTCTTTAATTTGGCGTACCCTTTCGCGGGTTAAGCCATATTGCTGACCAATTTCCTCCAATGTTTTTGGCTCTTTTCCATTCAGCCCGAAATAATTGGTAAGCACTTCCACTTCGCGCTCGTTTAAGTGTGCAAAAAGTGAAAACAATTCTGCCTCAGCGCTTTTCTTAATATAACTCTGTTCGGGAGTCATATCTTCGCTGTTAGAAAGTGTTTCCGCCAAACTGGATCCCTCGGAAAATCTAGAATCTGTAGAAACCGTAGGCATGTTATTATTAAAATAATCATTCACATCATCTTTGCTCATGCCAACATGTTCAGCAAGTTCATCAATGCTTGGTTCGCGTTGGTATTGCTGCTCAAACGACTGAAAAGCACGATTGATTTTTGTGAATGTTCCCACTTTATTTATCGGAACTCGAATGATGCGCGATTGCTCAATTATAGCTTGCATTATTGCTTGCCTAATCCACCAAACGGCATACGATATAAATTTAAAACCTTTGGTTTCGTCAAATTTTTTGGCTGCCCGAATTAAGCCTAAGTTGCCCTCATTTATTAAATCGCTTAGCGGCAATCCTTGATTTTGATATTGTTTCGCAACGCTTACCACAAACCTAAGGTTGGAATTTACTAAGGTTTCTAATGCGTCTAAATCGTCTTCTTTAATTCGCTGGGCTAAATCTGCTTCTTGTTGAGGCGTGAGAATATCGCTTTTGCCAATTTCTGACAAATACTTTTCTACGCACTCACTATCGCGCTGGGTAATTTGGTTAGTAAGTTTTAGTGCTTTCATTAAATAGGATTTTCAAGTTTTTCTAAAGTTCTTGTGGTATTACGTTTTTTTATGCCTGAATGTTTCATTGGGGATTGACAAAAAGTAATTATTGTTTATGATATTAGCCGCCTCAAATACATTTAGGTAATTTTGAGAATTACATTATGGAGCATATTTATTTAGATAATGCGGCTACCACACCATTAGATAAAAGCGTTTTAGAAGAAATGTTGCCTTATTTAACCGAGTATTTTGGCAACCCGAGTTCGGTTCATTTTTTTGGAAGAAGACCAAAGGCGGCAATAGAGAAAGCCCGCAAAACTGTGGCGCATTATTTGAACGCTTCCACAGCCGAAATTTTCTTCACCAGCGGTGGTACCGAAAGTAATAATACTGCATTAAACATGGCAGTTCGCTCTTTGGGTGTGAAACGAATTGTTTCAACCAAAATTGAACACGATTGCGTTTTAAACACTACGCGCAATTTAGCAATGCAAGGCACAGAAGTGGTATATTTGAAAGTGGACAAATTGGGCAATATAGATTTGGGTGAATTGGAAAACCTATTGCAGCAAAACAAACCAACATTGGTAAGTATTATGCACGTGAATAACGAAATTGGAACTATTGCCGACTTACAAGCTATTTCAAATTTATGCGAAACTTACAAAGCCTATTTGCATAGCGACACAGTGCAAAGCATCGCTTACTTTCCATTCAATTTGCAAACTTTAAAAGTTCACTTTCTTAGTGGTTCTGCACATAAATTTCACGGTCCAAAAGGCGTAGGCTTTTTGTACATAAATGGAGATGCAAGAGTAAAGCCATTTATTTTCGGTGGCGGACAAGAAAGAAATATGCGTGCAGGAACAGAGAATGTAGCTTCAATAGTTGGGCTTGGCAAAGCACTCAAAATGGCGAAGCAAGAACAAGAAACATCGTTAGCACACTTTAGCTTTTTGCGCAATGAAATGAAAAAACAACTTCGCGAAAAAATTAAAGATGTTGAGTTTATTGAAAGTGAGCCAAATTGCTTTCAAAAAATATTGAGTGTATCGCTGCCTCCACATGAAAATAGCGATATGATTTTAATAAACTTAGATATTGCAAAAGTGGCGGCAAGTGGCGGCAGTGCTTGCTCTTCAGGCACAGAGCGCGGAAGCCATGTTTTAGATGTAATTGGCGTGGAAAAAGACAGAAGAACCATTCGCTTTTCGTTTTCTAAGTTTAATACTTTAGAAGACGTGAAAGCAGCAGTGAATGCTTTGGCTGCACTTTTTCAAGAGAGAGATATTGTACACAAACAAACAGTTTAAGCTTGCATTGGATTTCAATTACGGTTTACAATTTTGCAATTTCTCTGTATGGATTAATTGCAAGAGTTGCCTCATTGTTTTCGTTAAAAGCAAGGCTATGGGCTGTTGGCAGAGCTAAAACTGAAAAGCGAATAAGGAATTTTCATGTTACAGCATCTAAAAATAGAGTTTGGTTTCATTGCAGTTCTTTAGGTGAATTTGAGCAAGCGCAACCTTTAATAGAAAAGGTAAAAAATGAGTTAGAAGATTGTGTTATTTATCTTAGTTTTTTCTCACCTTCCGGCTACGAACAAGTGAAGAAAAAAGAAGTTGCAGATTTTATATTTTACTTGCCCATTGACACTCAAAAAAATGCTGCGTTTCTTGTTGAGCATCTTCAGCCAACTTTAGTTTTTTGGACTAAATATGATTTTTTCTATCACCATTTAAACGCATTGAAAGAACAAAAAACTCCTTTGGTTTTATACTCTGCGAGGTTTCTGTCAAATCAAATTTTCTTTAAGCCTTGGGGATATTTGCATCGCGAAATGCTCCAAACTTTTACCCGCATTTTTGTGCAAGACGAAAATTCAAAAACATTGTTGAATGAAATTGCAATTTCTTCTGAAATAGCAGCAGATACTCGATTTGATAGAGTTGTAAAATTAGCAAATACCGAATTTAAAGATGAAATTGTGGAGCAATTTATTCAACAAGAAAAATATATTTGGATTGCAGGAAGCACTTGGGAAAAAGATGAAGAAATTCTGGCAGAAGCGTTTTCAACTAAAGAAAGCTTCAAACTCATCATTGCACCACATCAAATTGATAAGCCACATTTAGACAGTATTGAAAATCATTTCAAGAACCATTATTTAGAAGTTGCTTTTTATACAGAATTTAAAGCCGAAGATGTAAGCAAAAAAATTTTAGTAATTGATAATATCGGAATGCTTTCAAAGCTATATCGCTATGCAAAAATTTGCTATGTTGGCGGAGGTTTTGGAGCAGGAATTCATAATGTTTTAGAGGCTGTGGTTTATGGCAAACCGGTTGTGTTTGGAACGCATTACCATAAGAGTTTAGAGAGTGTAATACTTCTTAAAAATAGCATCGCATTTTCTATTTCAAATTCGAAAGAATTGTTACAAACAGAAAGTGATTTAAACAATGAAAACAAGTTGCAATCAATTGAAAATACTGCCCTAAAATATATTAAAAACAACAGTGGAGGAACCAATAAAATATTCAACTATGCAAAGCGATTCTGTAAATAAATTTTTAGTTTTTCTTGTTCTTTGGTACATTGTAATATCTGTAAAAGCACAGTATTTAGCACCTTACAGCGACTTCAACAATATTCAATATGTTTTTAACGATGGGCAAACCTTCAAAGTAGAACCTCAGCCGTTTCGCAGCTTTAGAGTTGGCAAAAAAGTAATTGCTTATGTGCCTCAAAACGATAGGTTAAAAATCTTTTATCAAGGGCAAACCTATAATGCTTCACCCATAATTCCGGAATATTATGTTACCGATAATTTGTTTGTGTTTCGCAACTTAAACAGCATAAAAGTTTTATGGGAAAATGAATTTAAACAAGTAGAATTTCAATTTAGAGAAGGTACAGATAAAATGTGGGTGAGCGATAGCTTAATTGCTTGGACAAATCCGTTTAGAGAAACCAATGTCTTTTACAACGGTGTGATACGAAAAATTGATGATATAAATTTTGATGAAGGCAAAGCGAAAATTGGTGATAACATTTTTGCTTACACAGATATTTCAGGAAATTTCAAAGTGTTTTACAGAGGTAAAATGCAAGTGCTCGAAAATTATATTCCTGACGATTTTTATGTGGATAGAGATATTGTGAGCTACTTGGATTACCAAGGCAATTGGAAGTTTTTTTATTTCGGACAAACATTTGAAACCAATATAAATAATGTGGTAAAAGTGTTTCCATGCGAGCGTAAATTCGTTTTTATTTCAAGATTAAATGAGTTTAGTGTATGGGAAAACAACGAGGAAAAAGTTTTGCTAAGTTATGCTCCGGCAACCGTTCAAGTAAAAGAAAACATGATAGTGTATGCCGATAATGGCAGAAACTTTTATTCCTATTACAACGGCAAAACTACTTGGGTAGAGCGCTATGTGCCAACTAAGTGGGAAATAGATAACGATATTTTAGTTTACAAAGACATCAACGGAAGATTAAAAGGCGTTTACTACGGAAAAGAAGTAGAAGTGAGCGACCAAATTGTACGCGAGTTCAATTTATACAACGAGGTAGTTACATACTCTCTACAACCCTACGAAACTAAAATTTGGTGCAAAGAAAAAACCTATACATACCGATAAACATGTACGATATTCTAAAGCAATTTCTCTTTAAAATGGATGCTGAAACGGCACACCATTTTACCATTCAAATGCTGCAAATTTTCCAAGATAAACCTAAGCTATTGCAGCTTGCATTTCCTAAACCGCTACTCGATGAATCACTAAAACGCGAAGTATTTGGCTTGCAGTTTTCTAACCCTGTTGGGTTAGCTGCCGGTTTAGATAAAAATGCGGAAGTAATTGATGGCATGGCAGGGCTCGGTTTTGGCTTTGTGGAAATTGGAACAATTACACCAAAACCACAACCTGGAAATGATAAACCGCGTTTGTTTAGACTAATAAATGATGAGGCAATTATTAACCGAATGGGATTTAATAATGTTGGCGCAGATTTAGCAGCAGCAAGGCTCAGCCGTAGAAGAACAAATGTGATTGTTGGCGCAAACATTGGTAAAAATAAAGTTACGGCAAATGAAGATGCTTTTCGCGATTACGAAATTTGCTTCAATACTTTGTTTGATTCTGCCGACTATTTTGTAGTAAATGTGAGTTCACCAAATACGCCCGGATTGCGCGCTTTGCAAGACAAAGATTCACTCTCTAAAATTCTTTCTTCGCTTCAAAATATAAATACAGGGAAACCAAAACCAAAACCACTTTTATTAAAAATAGCACCAGATTTAACCCAAGAACAAATTCAAGATGTGGCAGAAGTGGCGAAAGCTACATTGCTAAACGGAATTATTGCAACCAACACTACTATTGCCAGAACAGGCTTATCAATTCCAACTTCGGAAGTTGAAAAAATTGGAGCCGGAGGTTTAAGCGGAAAGCCACTTACACAACATTCAACAGAAATTATTAAGCAACTAATTGCTTCGCTAAAAGCTGAGGATTACAACATTCCGGTAGTTGGTGTTGGCGGTATAATGACAGCGAGTGATGCTAAAGAAAAATTTGATGCCGGTGCTGCATTGGTACAGCTTTATTCAGGTTTTATTTTTAAAGGACCACAGCTTATTAAGGATATAAATTTAATGATGCGGAGCTAATTATTTTTACTCAAAATTTATAGTATCTACAATGCAATACCATTGTTCAATACTATTGTAAATGTTACCAATACACCAAAATGTATTGAAAAACATTCCATAACATTGCAGCGGAAATGAGTATAAAAAATAGAATAGAATTATTGGATAAAATTGGGCAAAAGCTATCAGCAATGCCCGAAACACAAGCTATAATTAGCGAAGCAGCAAAACAAAATACATGGTTTACTCCTGAATTTTCGCAAAGCAGCATATCGGCAATTTGTACTGAGTTTTTACAAGCAGAAAAGTTAAGCGCATGGCTTAAACCTTATTTTATTGAAGATAATTTTAAGCTCAATAAAACTGTAGGCATTATTGCTGCGGGAAATGTGCCATTGGTTGGCTTTCACGATTTTTTGTGTTGTTATATTTTGGGCGTTTCTGCACAGTTTAAATTAAGTTCAAAAGATACGCTGCTCACACGCTTTGTAATTCAGCAAATATTAAATGAAGATAAAGCCTATGCACAACAATTTTCTTTTGTAGAAAAACTGCAAAATTTTGATGCTGTTATTGCCACCGGAAGCGCTTCTTCCAACAGATATTTTGAACATTATTTCAGCAAATATCCAAACATACTTCGCAGCAATAGGGTTTCGGTTGCAGTGCTAAATGGCAATGAAACAGCACAAGATTTGCAAATGCTGGCAAATGATATTTTCCAATACTTCGGCTTGGGTTGCAGAAATATAGCTAAGCTTTTTATTCCTGATAGTTTTGATACCGCTAAACTGTTTGAAAATTTTTCAGCTTACAGTTGGCTGCATCAAAATTCAAACTTCATGAATAATTACGATTACAATCGCACCATTCTCTTGATGAATAAAACGCCTCACCAAGCAAACGACTTTGTGATGTTGCAAGAAAACACCGATTTACATTCTCCAATTGCTACGTTATATTTTGAACGTTACACAGATTTTTCAGAGGTTGAAAAAAAGTTGAATGTACAGCAAAATCAAATTCAATGCGTGGTTGGTTTACAAAGTGGAATGATTCCATTTGGTAAAGCACAGCAACCAACTTTAAGCGATTATGCTGATGGAAAAGATACCATTGGATTTCTGCTTGGGTTGTAAAAATCTATACAATTGAGTCGCTTAATTTCTCTTGCTTTTCAGTAGATTTTTCGATGCGTGAAAGCAAGCGTTTGTGTGTGTTTTTAATATAACTTTTATCGTTAAAAACACGCGACATCATTATACTTCCTTCCACTTCTGCCACACTTCTTTCTGCTAATTCATTAGCAATTTCTTCAGCATATTTATCAGCATAAATATGTTTAATAGCATTAAAAAAATCTTGAAAAAACTCTCGAATTATTGGGTTGAATTCCGGGATTACTAAAGCACTTTCTACACCCATATTGCCATACATTTTTCCGGTTGAAGCATCAAAAAAAATCTTCTCCGAAGCCTTCATCATATTCTTAAATCGTTGGTTGGCCGGAATATTTTCTTCGTATGCTTTTGCAAAAACCTCTACTTTAAAGTATTGATGCACATAGCGAATTACCTTTTCCATCAACTCTTCTTTGCTTTTAAAATAATGGTAAAGACTTCCCTTTAAAATGCCACACGCTTTTGCAATATCGCTCATGCTGGTGCTGTGGAAACTCCGCTGGCGGAATAGAATCAGCGATTGGATAATAATATATTGCTCATCAACCTTTTGCTTAGGCATATTTTTCCTTATTGAAAATCAAAGATAAAAAATTACCAAACTTATCAAACGCTCGTTTGGGAAAATAAAAATTTGAGTATAAAAAAATCCCATTAGGCAGATACCAAATGGGATTCTATTTCAACTTTAAAAATACTATTTTTTCTTTTTAGGAGTTAAAGTCATCATCATGCGCTTTCCTTCCAAAGCAGGCATTTGTTCAACCGTAGCAACATCTTCAAGGCGTTTTGCAAATTGAAGCAATAGCAACTCTCCTCTTTCTTTAAACACAATTGCTCTACCTCTAAACATCAACACTGCTTTCACTTTGTTTCCTTCTTTAAGGAACGTTTCAGCGTGTTTTGATTTAAACTCAACATCGTGTTCATCAGTATTTGCCGTAAAGCGAATTTCCTTTATCTGTACTTTTACAGCTTTAGACTTAATCTCTTTTTCTTTCTTCTTCTTTTCGTAAAGAAACTTATTGTAATCGGTAATTTTACAAACAGGAGGCACCGCATTTGGCGAAATCTCCACCAAATCTAAACCCATATCCAAAGCCATAGCCACAGCTTCTCTGGTGCTGTAAACTTTGGGTTCAATGTTATCGCCCACCACACGCACTTCAGGAGCGATTATTTTGTCATTAATTCTGTGTTCCGCTTCTTTTTTAATTGGTCCTCTAAACCGAGGTCTTGTAGGTAAACTCAAAGGCTGAAAATTGTTTTGTGAAATAAATTTTTGCAAATGAACAAACCTTAACTTGAAATTCAAAAAAAGAAATGAAGTTTTGCAAATTAAATGTTGAAAACATGAAGCAATTTAACGAAAAGTGGGTGCTTATTACCGGAGCCACCTCAGGATTTGGCAAAGCAATAGCAGAAATATTTGCAGAAAACGGAGCAAACTTGATTTTAACCGGAAGGCGTGCCGGCAGATTGGAAGTAAGCAAAGAAGTGCTGAAAGAAAAATTTGGAATTGAAATATTAACCTACTGTTTCGACATTACTGAACGCAGCCAAGTTATAGTGATGGCAAACGATTTGCAAGAAAGAGATATTGTGCCCGATATACTTGTAAACAATGCCGGATTAGCTGCCGGAAAAGATAAAATTTACGAAGGTATTTTTAGTGATTGGGAACAAATGATTGATACCAACGTGAAAGGTTTGCTTTACGTAACGCGAACAATTTTACCGATGATGATTGAGCGAAACAGCGGTCACATCATCAATATTGGCAGCACAGCCGGACATTCGGTTTATCCCGAAGGCAATGTTTACAATGCCACAAAATTTGCCGTAAAAGCGCTTACAGAAGCTATGAATATTGATTTAGTAGGAACCAACCTTCGCTGCTGTTCTATTGACCCTGGCGCTGCCGAAACAGAATTTTCTTTAGTGCGTTTTCACGGTGATGCGCTCAAAGCAAAACGTGTTTACGAAGGCTACAAACCACTATCTGCAAAAGATGTGGCAGACGCTGTTTTGTATGTTTGCTCCACGCCTCCACACGTAAATATTACCAACATGATAATTTGCCCAACTGCACAGCGCAATGCCTATGTTTGGGGGAAAGAAAAGCGATAAACCTAACCGTAATTTTTCACTATCATTGCTACAAATTCTCAACTATGGCAAAAAGATTTTTCATTTTGTGTTTGCTTGCAATTGCAACCTTTCAATCTTGTAAAAAAGAAGAAGATACCGATGATTTTGTAACCATGAATATTAGTGGTACAGCTTGGCAAAGCAGCGAAAGCCAATCATTGATAAATAGAACTTCGCAACTGCTAAGCGTTACAGCCAATAACGGAAAAGGAGTTTTAACCATTACTATTCCGGGAGCAGATAGCGTTGGCACTTTCAATTTAGTACTTTCTGACGGCACTCCAGGGCTCACATTTTTAGATAAAATACGAAGCACAACTAAACTCTATTCTATTTCAAATTCATTCACTAAATCGCATGGCACACTTAGCATTTCAAAAATAAATTCAGGTAATAACTCATCGTTTTTTGCCGAAGGAACTTTTTCAGGAGTGGCTTACTACAGCAGCACCGATTCTATTGTGATAACAAACGGAACTTTTCAAGAAATTTAAACAAAATAGTTTTGGCAAAAACACAATCAGACACATCATTTGAGGGAATTGCAGCCAACATAAAAGCAAAAAGTTTTTTACCGCTTTACTGCTTTTGTGGAGAAGAACCATACTTTGTTGATAGCCTTACCGATTTAGTTGAGCAATATGCGCTCAACGATATGGAAAAGGCATTTAATCAAACTATTGTTTATGGCAAAGATGTGAATGTGAGAACCATTATTGAAGCAGCGAGCCGTCCACCAATGATGGCAGAGCGACAACTGGTAATTGTAAAAGAAGCACAAGGCTTGGAGCTAAAAAAGGAAGATGACCAAACCGCTTTGCTCAACTACTTTAAACGCCCGATTACCTCAACCGTTTTGGTATTTGCCTTTAAAAATACTTCGCCCGATAAACGCAAATCAGTTTGGAAAGAACTTGCAAAAGGTAATGGCTTTTTTGAAAGCAAAGCACTTTACGAAAATCAAGTTGCACCTTTTATTAGAAAATTCACAACCGATAGAAAGTTAAATATAGAAGAACCGGCAGTAGAACTTTTGGTAGAAAGCACCGGAACCAGCCTAAGCAAAGTAATAAATGAACTAAGCAAAGTGGTGCTAAATAAAACAGCAGGAGGCACAATTACTGTAAAAGATATTGAAACAGAGGTTGGCATTTCTAAAGAATTTAGTGTGTTTGAACTCAGCAATGCCTTAGCTAAAAAAGATGCTGAACGAGCATTTAAAATCGCCTACTTCTTAGCTAAATCTAAGAACAATCCATTTGTGGTTACAGTCGCAAGTTTATATTCTTTCTTTGCTAAAATTTATTTGGCACACGCTCAACCCAATGCCGATGACAGAACTTTGGCATCATTGCTAAAGGTAAATCCATACTTTGTGAAAGACTACAAAGAAGCGGTGCGCAATTATCCATTTGAGCAAGTAGTAACAATTCTAAAATTACTGAACGAATACGACTTGCGAAGCAAAGGCGTTGGCGGCACAGCAAACACCACCGAAGGCGAACTGCTTCGCGAATTGGTGTACCGGATTATTACAGAGAAAAAAACTGCGCTGGCAGTAGAGTTTTCTGAATAAATCAACTGCTCAATGTTACATTTCACAGACCATTTGCAGAGCAAAATTAAACTCCAAAATTTTCCAAAAAGGATAGTTTCTTTAGTGCCATCGCAAACCGAATTACTTTGCGATTTAGGTTTAGAAAATGAAGTGGTTGGCATCACTCGATTTTGTGTTCATCCTAAAAAATGGCGCAGCACAAAAGCAATAATTGGAGGTACGAAAAATTTTGATTTTGAGGCAATTGAAAAACTCCAACCCGATTTAATTATTGGCAACAAAGAAGAAAACTATCAAGAAGGAATAACTCGATTACAGCAGAAATTCCCTGTTTGGATGAGCGATATTTACAACATAGATGATACACTCAAAACCATAACCGATATTGGAAATATCTGTAACCGAAAACAAGAAGCAAAAATCTTATCAAATGAAATTTTAAGCGAAAAACAGAAATTTAAAACCCAAAATTATAATCTGTTTAAAGATAAAACAGCAGCCTATTTTATTTGGAAAAAGCCATACATGGTAGCTGCATCAAACACATTTATCAATGCAATGCTAAGAGAATTCGGCATCAAAAATTTATTTGAAAATTTTGAGCGCTATCCTGAATTTACCCAAAATGAACTACAAAAATACCTACCTGATTTTGTATTTCTTTCTTCCGAACCTTACCAATTTACAGAAAAGCATTTTCAGGAATTTCAAACTATTTTTCCTAATGCTAAAATCGTGTTAGTTGATGGTGAAATGTTTAGCTGGTACGGCTCTCGAATAAAACAATCGTACAAATACTTTAAGGAACTTAGCCAAAAACTATTGTAGGTTTAATACCGATTGGATATTCGTAATAGTCCAATTACATTGTCCTAAACGACTATCACATCGGCATTATACAATATATTATTGGACTAATTTATAAATCAATTTGGTATAAGACAAATAAAAAAGGCTACCATTGCTGATAGCCTTTATATTTTTTTTAAGTAAGTTAAGTGTTATCCAATCAACTCAACACCGCTTTCTTGCACATCTTGCGTTTGTTTTTCTACGCGTTCCATATCTTCTTTAGAAGCAACAAATATTTTAGAGAATTTTCTTAAACCCGTTCCTGCAGGAATTCTGTGTCCCACAATAACGTTTTCTTTTAATCCTTCTAAATAATCTTGGCGAGCTGCAATAGAAGAAGTACTTAATACTTTGGTTGTTTCTTGGAACGAAGCCGCAGAAATCCATGAAGCAGTACTTAATGAAGCACGAGTGATACCTTGCAATTTAGGAGTAGCTGTTGCGGGAATGGCATCTCTAAATTCAACTAACTTTTTATCGTTACGTTTCAATAAAGAGTTTTCTTCGCGCACTTTACGTAAGGTTACAATTTGTCCTTGGTTTAGTGTTTCAGAATCACCCGCTTCTGTTACAACTTTCTTATCAAATAATTGGTCGTTAGCATCTAACAAATTGAATTTCTCAACTTGTTCGCCTTCCAAGAATTTGGTATCTCCGGCATCTTCAATAATCATTTTGTTCATCATTTGGCGAACGATTACTTCTATATGCTTATCGTTGATTTTTATACCTTGAAGGCGATAAACATCTTGAATTTCATTTACCAAATATTCTTGAACTGCAAATGGTCCTTTAATATTCAAAATATCAGTAGGCGTAATTGCACCGTCAGAAACCGGAGTTCCTGCGCGTACAAAATCTTGCTCTTGAACTAATATTTGTTTAGAAAGTGGCACTAAATATTTTACTATTTCACCGTCTTTGCTTTCGATAATTACTTCTCTGTTACCGCGTTTGATACCACCAAATCTAACCACGCCATCAATTTCAGCTACTGAAGCCGGGTTACTTGGATTTCTTGCTTCAAACAACTCGGTAACACGTGGAAGACCTCCGGTAATATCTTTTACTTTACCTGTTACACGTGGAATTTTAGCAAGTATTTGACCTGGTTTCACTGTTTCACCATTTTCAATTGAAAGGTGCGCTCCCACAGGTAAGCTATAATTTTTCCAATCTTTTCCGCTTTCAACTACAATAGTTGGTGCTTTGGTTTTGTCTTTTGTTTCTGTAATTACTTTCTCGTGGTGGCCTGTTTGTTCGTCCATTTCATCACGGTAAGTTACGTTGGCAATAATGTTTTCAAAACGAATTTTACCATTTACTTCAGAAACAATAACGTTGTTATACGGATCCCATCTGCAAATTTCATCGCCTTTGCCTACTTTTTGTCCATCTTTAAAGCTAATTATAGAGCCATAAGGAACGTGTGCTACTTGCAATATTTTGTCGCTTTCCGGCTTCACAATTCTTAATTCGCCCGTTCTACCAATTACAATAGTTTGTTTTTCACCATTTTCATCGGTAGCAGCTATTACACGAACTCCGTCCAATTGAAGCACACCATCAAAGTTTGCTCTCAATTTAGATTCTGAAGTACCTAAGCTGGCGATACCACCCACGTGGAAGGTACGTAGTGTAAGCTGTGTTCCAGGTTCCCCGATTGATTGTGCAGCAATAATTCCAACTGAATCGCCTTCTTCTGCCACACGGTTGGTAGCTAAGTTTCTTCCGTAGCATTTTACACAAGCGCCTTTGCGAGCTTCGCAAGTAAGCACCGAGCGAACTTCTACAGTTTCAAGTCCTGAACTTTCAACCAATTTAGCTTCAACTTCGTTAATATGTGTACCTGCTGCTACTAACAATTCGTCAGTTTCAGGGTGGAAAATATCAACCAAAGATGAACGTCCTAATATTCTATCAGAAAGAGATTCAACAATTTCGTCTCCATTTTTAATTGCACTTACAGCAATACCTCTTAATGTACCGCAATCTTCTTCTGTGATTACCACATCTTGCGCCACATCTACCAATCTTCTGGTTAAGTAACCTGCATCGGCAGTTTTTAAAGCTGTATCCGAAAGACCTTTACGCGCACCGTGTGTAGAGATAAAGTACTCCAATACGCTCAAGCCTTCTTTAAAGTTTGCAAGAATCGGGTTCTCGATAACCTCCGCTCCTGTTGTGCCGGCTTTACGCGGTTTAGCCATCAAACCTCTCATTCCCGAAAGCTGCTTAATCTGCTGCTTAGAACCTCTCGCACCTGAATCCAGCATCATGAAAATACTATTGAAACCTTGACGGTCTTTAGTAATTTGATTCATGAGTTTGATAGTAAGTTGGTTATCGGCATGTGTCCAAATATCAACTACTTGGTTAAAACGTTCTTTGTCGGTAATTAAACCCATTTGGTAGCTATCAGTAATTTCATCTACCTTTTCTTGAGCTTGTGCTACTAATTTTTCTTTTTCGTTTGGCACTAACACGTCACTAATATTAAAGCTCAATCCTCCTTTAAATGAGAAGAAGAAACCTAAGCGTTTAATATCATCTAAGAATTTCGCAGTAGTAGGAATATCCGTTTTCGCTAAGATATTTCCGATTACATTCTTCAACTCTTTTTTACCAAGTAATTTGTTTACGTAGCCAATTTTTTCAGGTACTACTTGGTTCAAAATAATTCTACCTAAAGTAGTTTCTAAAACTTTATATTTAGCTTCGTTATTTTCAACTACTCTCACACGGCATTTCACAACTGCATTTAGTTCTACTTTCTTTTCGTTGAAAGCAATAACAGCTTCTTCTGCTCCGTAGAAAGTTAAACCTTCACCTTTCACTTTTTCAGTTTCGGTGCTTAGTTTAGACTTGGTCATGTAGTACAAACCCAACACCATGTCTTGTGAAGGAAGTGTGATTGGTGTACCGTTTTGTGGGTTCAAAATATTGTGAGAAGCCAACATTAGCATTTGAGCTTCTAAAACCGCAGCGTTTCCAAGTGGAACGTGAACCGCCATTTGGTCACCGTCAAAGTCTGCGTTGAATGCACTACATACCAATGGGTGCAGTTGAATCGCTTTTCCTTCAATCAATTTAGGCAAGAAAGCTTGAATTGAAAGTCTGTGAAGCGTTGGGGCACGGTTTAATAAAATTGGGTGCCCTTTCAATACGTTTTCAAGAATATCCCAAATAATTGGCTCTTTTTTATCTACTAATTTCTTAGCGCTTTTTACTGTTTTCACAATACCGCGCTCAGTAAGTTTTCTAATAATAAATGGTTTGAATAATTCGGCAGCCATATCTTTTGGCAAACCGCACTCGTGCAATTTTAATTCAGGACCAACTACAATTACCGAACGACCAGAGTAATCAACACGTTTACCTAAAAGGTTTTGACGGAAACGTCCTTGTTTTCCTTTAAGCACATCGCTTAACGATTTCAATTGGCGACCACCTTCTGCTTTTACGGCATTTGATTTACGAGAGTTATCGAAAAGTGAATCTACCGCTTCTTGCAACATGCGTTTTTCGTTACGCAAAATCACTTCAGGAGCTTTAATTTCGTGCAATCGCTTTAAACGGTTGTTACGAATAATTACTCTTCTATATAAATCGTTTAAGTCTGAAGATGCGAAACGTCCGCCATCTAATGGCACTAACGGGCGCAATTCCGGTGGAATAACCGGCAAATGCTGAACTACCATCCATTCAGGGCGGTTTTCAATATGTTCATTTGCTTCTCTAAAAGCTTCTACCACGCTCAAGCGCTTTAAAGCTTCGCTCTTACGCTGGCGCGAAGTTTCATTCGCAGCAGCATGGCGCAATTGGTAACTTAACTCATCTAAATTGATGCGACTTAATAATTCTTTTACTGCTTCAGCACCCATTTTTGCTACAAACTTGTTTGGATCTGTATCTTCAAGTTGGTAGTTGTTTTTCATGCTTTCATTGTCGAAAACAGAAAGATATTCTTCTTCAGTAAGTAAATCTAAGTAAGCTAATTGGCGCTCCTCCTCTCCTTTTTCAGTTTGAAGCATCACACCGTTTGATGTATTTCCCGGTTGAATTACAACATAACGCTCGTAATAAATAACGCTTTCTAATTTCTTAGAACCCATTCCTAACAAATAACCAATTTTATTAGGCAAGCTCTTAAAATACCAAATATGCACAATAGGCACAGTAAGGTTAATATGCCCCATGCGCTCTCTGCGCACTTTCTTTTCGGTAACTTCTACTCCACAACGGTCGCAAACTATACCTTTGTATCTAATGCGCTTGTATTTACCGCAGTAGCATTCGTAATCTTTGGTAGGTCCGAATACTCTTTCGCAAAACAAACCTTCCATTTCGGGTTTGTAAGTTCTGTAGTTTATCGTTTCGGGTTTTTTAATTTCACCGTGGCTTCTGTCCAATACCGAATCTGGACTTGCCAACATAATAGTGATTTTTGAAAAGTTAGAATTTAGCCGATTTTCTTTTTTAGCCATGTATTGGAGATTAAATTTAGTTCAATCGTCTCATTTAAAACAAAGTATATAATTACAGCAAAATCCTTGCTGCGCTTAGCTTTTAAACCGTAAAAATGATTAAAAAATTATACACTTCGCTCAAAGAGAGGCGCAAAGATATACTAACACAACATATTTTCCAAAAAATACGCTCTTTTCTACTCTAAATAAAAGCCAATACCAAACAAGGTGTTTTGTAGCGTTGTTGCACTTTAACACATTTTCGCACTTTCCGGACTTAGTTGTTGCAAATGCTAATTATCCCAGATTTTGTCGTAGAAATTTAAGCGAGATGAAATACTGCAAAACTGCGATAAAGGCATAATGAATTATGTTTTTTGAACAGTTGAAGCAGATATAAAGTAGTATTTTATCGTAGCAAAGAATCTACTGCGCAATCTGGGATTATTCGATATTAAAAATATCTTTCACCAATGGCAAACGGTAAGCCTTAAAACCTTCGGCATAAGTTGTGCCGCTTGGAGTACCAAAATGAATTGCTCTTGCTTTCACAAATTCTAAAAACTCCGGAGAAGAAATAAAAGTTTGCGTTCCATCTTGCTCCGGATTGTAAAATTGAGTTTTGTATGCTGCCACAGCTTCCATTTTTTGCGCAAATGAATTTGAAATATCCACTACAAAATCAGGTTCCACATTTAAAGCCTGAATGTAACTGTAAGCAACTTTGGGGCGAAAACTTTGCTGCGCTTTGCCGTCTAAACCGGTTTCAATTTTAGACAAGCCTGAAAGAAAAACAGCATCACGAACCAAAGCACAAGCTCTGCCGTGATCCGGATGGCGGTCGAAAGGCGCATTCATAAAAACTATTTCAGGTTGATACTTTCTTATCACCTTTATCACTTCCAAAACATGGGCATTATCGTGCTGAAAAAATCCATCTTTAAATCCTAAATTTTCTCGAACCGAAATACCCAGAATTTTTGCTGCAGCTGCGGCTTCTGCTTCGCGTGTTTCGGCAGTGCCGCGCGTGCCCAATTCGCCTTGCGTTAAATCTAAAATGCCAACCTTATTTCCTTTTAAAATTTGATTGATTAAAGTACCGCCACAGCCCAATTCCACATCATCAGGATGAACACCAACTGCAAGAATATCTAACTTCATTTCTTTTAGATTAACTTTAAAATTTCTACCACAAAATCTGCTTATCCATTAAAATCTTCTAAAACAAAAATAATCTCGTTTTAATTTTAATTTATTTGTTGCAAATAAAGCGTACTCGTGCCTAAATATTTGAAAATTATTCTTCTGCTAACAGTTTTTGTATTCAGTATTTTACTTGCACTAAAATTCTGGAATAAAGAAAGCTACGCAGAAAAAGCGCTTCATCTCTTAAATTCCAAATTTGGAAAAGAAACTGTTACAAATGGCAGCGATACGCACTCGATGAACCAAACCGAGTTGCTGAAACTTTATTACCTGCAACACAAACAAGCTTTAATTGCAGAAGACAATGCAAAGAAAACACTTGAAAAAAATTTGCTGCTTAGAATGTTGCAATATGCTGATAGCCTTGGTTTAGACTCTAAAGATTATCACGAAAAATATTTAAAAAATTTTGAAAGCCATTTAAACAATCCAAACTACAGCTACGAAGAAAATTTGGTGCAAACCGAAGTAGTATTTGCAGATGCAGCTATCTCGTTTTTATTTGATGTTGCTTATGGAAAAGATATTCCTGAATTGGAATACAACGGCATAAAACCTTTTATTGATAGCGCACGAATCACCAATGCTTTGCAGCAAGTAATTTCAACCAAGCAGTGGCACAATGTTTTAGATACACTTGAACCCAAAATTCCCGAATACGTAAAACTGAAAAACTACTACAATTACTTGCGAATATATATTGAAAACAATCCTCAAATTGACACTTTAAAATGCACTGCCGAAAACAATTCTATTGTAACAAAAAAACTCTTCGCGCTACAATTCGCTACAGAAAATACAACTCAAGATTCCACATTCTATAATGCACTTATTCAGTTTCAAACTTCCATTGGAATTGTGCCAAGTGGTAAATTAGATAAGCGCACTTTAGAAGAACTCAACACTCCACTTTCATTTAGAGTTCAACAACTAAAACAAAGCCTCAACTGCTGGCGCTGGACGGGCAGAGTGGCAGAAAAAAAATTTATTTTAGTAAATATTCCTGCGGCTACTTTGCGGATAGTGCAGCGTGATTCTACTTCCGAAATAAATATGCGTGTAATAGTTGGCAAAGAACAAACCCGAACACCAATTTTTACAGCCTATATTTCTAAAATTGTAACTTATCCGTATTGGTTTCCTACTTATAATATTGCTTCAAAAGAAATTCTACCAAAGGTAAAAAAAGACATTTCGTACTTAGCCAAAAACGATTTTGCGGTATTGGATAAAAAAGGGAATGAAGTAGATCCGGCAAGCATAAACTGGCAAAACATTTCGCCACGAAATCTACCTTATACTTTTAGACAAGGAACAGGCTGCGACAATTCGCTTGGCGTGATGAAATTTGACTTAAACAGCCCTTTCAGCATTTATTTACACGATACCAACAGACGCGATTTATTTACTAAAAATGATAGACATTTGAGCCACGGCTGCGTGCGTTTGGAGAAACCGTTTTTATTGGCAAGTATTCTCTTGGGCGATTCGGTAAACACTGCTTACTTAAACGAATGTTTAAAGAACGAAAAACCGCGCGATATAAAGCTACCGCAGAAATTTCCGGTATTGCTCTTTTACCTCACAGCCGATATAAACCAACAAGGCAAACTGCAATTTTTTAAAGATGTGTATAAGAAAATTTAAGTATGCTTTTACTCATAAAATCCAACTATACCAAAGCAGGTTTTGAACAAATTAAGAACATACTTCTGTTATTTTTCCAAAACCATTATTTTCATGGAAAGTATTTCATAAATTTGCAATCGCTATATGAGCGATATAATAAAGCACGAGTGCGGCATAGCACTTATTCGGTTGCTAAAACCTTTAGAATATTACGTTGAAAAATACCGAACCATAGCTTACGGCTTAAACAAGTTGTATTTGCTAATGGAAAAACAACACAACAGAGGGCAAGATGGCGCAGGCGTTGGCGTTATTAAAATTGATCCACCAATGGGAATTCAGTTTTTTAACCGCAGCCTTTCTACCAAAACTCAACCCATTGTAGATATTTTCGACCGCGTATTTGCTACCTTTCCTAAAGGAAGAAAA
This sequence comes from Bacteroidetes bacterium 37-13, assembly GCA_001897535.1. GTDB lineage: Bacteria > Bacteroidota > Bacteroidia > Chitinophagales > LD1 > UBA7692. The sequence goes on from MKTC01000010.1 coordinate 19,289, forward strand.
CCTTTGGAAAATCCTACGGCAGAAGCAGCATGGAACAAGGAAAATGTACCGTTTGTTGGCGAGCTACTGCTCGGGCATTTGCGCTATGGCACTTTTGGCAAAAATAGCGACAGCTATTGCCATCCATTTTTCCGCGAAAACAACTGGATAACCAGAAATTTAGCATTGGCAGGAAACTTTAATTTAACCAATGTTGAAGAGCTATTCGCCAATTTAATAGAACTTGGTCAGCACCCACGCGAACACAGCGACACGGTTACTGTAATGGAAAAAATCGGTCATTTTTTAGATACCGAAGTGCAAACACTTTTCGACCATTACCATAATCAAGGTTACAACAATAGAGAAACAACCAATTTTATTGCACAAGATTTAGATGTTGCAAGAATTTTGCAGCGCAGCGCCAAAGATTTTGATGGCGGCTATGTAATGGCAGGAATGCTCGGGCATGGCGATGCATTTGTGCTTCGCGACCCAAATGGAATAAGACCGGCTTACTACTATTGCGATGATGAAGTGGCAGTAGTTGCTAGCGAGCGTCCTGCAATACAAACTACTTTTAATGTTCACTACGATAGCATAAAAGAAATTCAACCCGGAAGCGCCATTATTATTAAGAAAGATGGCAGAGTAAAGCACACACCAATTTTAGAACCTAAGGAAAGAAAAAGTTGTAGTTTCGAGCGAATTTATTTTAGCCGCGGTTCAGATTTTGAAATTTACAACGAAAGAAAAGAATTAGGCAGAACGCTTAGCGAAACTGTTTTAAAAGCAGTAAACTACGATTTTGAAAACACCGTATTTTCATTTATTCCAAACACGGCAGAAGTAGCGTTTTATGGCTTAGTAAAAGGCGCAGAAGACTTTTTGAACCAATATAAAACCGATAAAATTGCAGCCAATCCAAACATGCCGAGCGAAGAGTTAAACAGACTCTTAAAACTAAGACCGCGCGTAGAAAAAATTGCGGTAAAAGATGTAAAAATGCGCACTTTCATTACCGATGATGCCAGCCGCGATGAAATGGTGAGCCATGTTTATGACATTACTTATGGCAGCGTAGTCCCAAACACCGATACTTTAGTAGTAATTGACGATTCCATTGTACGCGGCACCACACTTCAAAAAAGTATTCTTTCTATTTTAGACAGATTAAGTCCGAAAAAAATAATTATCGTTTCTTCTGCTCCGCAAATTCGCTATCCCGATTGCTATGGAATAGACATGAGCCGAATGAATGATTTTATAGCCTTTAGAGCCTTAATTGCCAAGCTCAAAGAAGATAAAAAAGAGCATTTAATAAATGAAGTTTACGAAATGTGTAAACAAGATGAAGACAAGCCGCTTCACCAGATTGAAAACCATGTAAAGAAACTATACAAGCAATATACTGCCGAAGAAATAAGCCAAAAAATTTCTGAAATTGTGCGGCCACAGCAGATATTTGCCGATGTGCAAGTAATTTTCCAAACTATAGAAAATTTACACCAAGCATGTCCTAAAAATAAAGGCGATTGGTACTTTACCGGCAACTACCCTACTCCGGGCGGAAACCGAGTGGTAAACAAAGCCTTTATGAATTTTGTTGAAGGGAATAATAATAGAGCATATTGAATTTTTAATGTGCAAATGAGAGAAGTGAAAAGTTAAGCAATTTCTATTTGCCCATCGCTCACGGCTCAAAACTCAAAACTGTTTTCTTAATTCTTGGCTCTTGGTTCTAACTTCTATCCTTCCATCTCACTTTCAATCTATCATGAATAGTTCGTATTTCAGCTAAACATTTACTTTTGCACCCAATGAGTAGAATTTTACTGTTGCTTAAAGCTTGTTCATTCAGCCTTTTTGCAGATGCACAGGGCTTTTTTTCCGGTTCATTTCAATCAAATACTAACTTTTTCATTCGCGATACCGCCATTGGCGCAGCTAATTTGCCACACTACGACAATTACAAAGTAGGAACTGATGCTTGGCTAAACTTAAACTACAACAACGAAAAATATGGGCTCGAAATTGGTGCGCGTGTAGATTTTCTATACAACACTATTTTATGGGTTCCAACCAACCCGCAAACCAACGGAGGTTTAGGAATAGTTTACATCAAAAAGAAAGTAAAAGATGTAACCATCACCGGAGGTTATTTCTACGACCAAATAGCATCAGGAATTATTTACCGCAGTTGGGAAGAGCGCCCACTCGGAATAGACAATGCGCTGCTTGGAGCAAGAGTGCAATACGATTTTAAAGACTATTTAAAGGTGAAAGCATTTTCGGGAGTGCAAAAAAATCGCTTTACTATTTACAAACAACTTATTACCGGTTTTAATGCCGAAGGAAATGCGAATATTAAAGACAAAGTTACTCTGCAACCGGGCGTTGGTTTTATTAACCGATCTATGGATAAAGAAAGCATGGAAATGCTTGTGAGTAGAATTGAAACCTTAGACTCTACACAGCGCTTTGTGCCAAAATTTAATGTTTACGCACTCACCTTTTACAATACACTCACAGCCGGTAATTTTTCTTGGTACATCGAAGGTGCTTTTAAGACTCGCGAGGCAGTGCGTGGCTACAACGATATACTTTACAACAAACCCGGAAATATCATTTATACCACTTTAAATTATTCGCAAAAAGGTTTAGGCGTTTCGCTTTCGTTTAAACGTACAGAATATTTCTCAATGCGCATTTCGCCCAACGATTACAATGCACAAGGTATTTTTCAAGGCTTAATGAATTTTCTTCCGCCACTTAGTAAGCAACACTCGCTTCGCTTGCCTGCGCGCTATTTTGCACCTTCGCAAGACCAGCAAGAATTGGCATTTGGGGCAGATATAAATTATTCACCCAACAAAAAAATGTCGTTCAACTTTAATGGTTCTTACATTCGAGATAATGTGAAAGGCACAGCTGTGGTTGAAGCAAAATTAAAGGACACAGATACCACACTTTCTCCTGTTCGCAATTTCTTTGCCGAAGGTTTTGTGAGTGGCATTTTTAAACCCATAAAAAACTTTGAAATTGAAGTTGGATTTCAATACGTGCGCTACAACCGTTTGCTTTATTTAAACGAAGGAAATATTGCCGTTGATGCCTACACACCATTCACAGAAATAAGCTATCGTTTCAACCGAAAAATGAGTGTTCGCATGGAATTGCAATACCAACACGTAACTAAAGATTTTGGGCAATGGATTTATGGCTTACTCGAATTTAATGTTGCCCCGCGTTGGAGTGTAGCCGTTAGCGATATGTGGAATTTTAAACCCAATCCCGATAATCCCGTGCCATCTGCACGAAAAGGAAATCACTACTATTCGGCATTTCTTGCATTTACACACCATGCACACCGCTTTAGCATCAACTACGTAAAACAAGTTGAAGGAATTGTTTGTACAGGAGGCGTTTGCCGTTTTGAACCCGCCTTTAGTGGAGTAAAAGTTGCCATCACTTCAACTTTCTAAAAGAAGTTGCTATTCACTTTTAGTTCACTTATTTCACACCGTTGATTTATTGTATCAAATTTAAAAAAGGTAAATAATATATTTACCCCGTAAAAACGTATTAAACATGGCAGAAGCAATCCGCTTAGGACGAATGACAGACACAATGGAAGAAGGTTTTGTAGCAGAAATTTCTGTAAAAGTTGGCGATACTATTAAAGTTGGCGACACCATTGCAGAAGTAGAAACCGATAAAGCCACCTTACCGCTCGAATCATATTTTGCAGGCGAAATATTACACTTACAAGCCAAAAAAGGCGACTCACTTAAAATTGGCGACCTTATTGCCGTTGTTGGAAAAAAAGGAGAGAAATATGATAACTTATTAACTGCAGCTTCAACCGAAAAACCTGCTACTCCGGTAGAAGAAAAACCTAAAACAGTTGCTGCAACTACAACTGAAAAAGTAACTACTCAAGTAGCTACACCATTAGCTAATACAGCAACAAACGATGACCGAGTAAAAGCAAGTCCGCTTGCAAAAAAAATAGCCGAAGAAAAAGGTATTGATATTCGCACTGTGAAAGGCAGCGGAGAAGATGGCAGAATTGTGAAACGCGATTTAGAATCTTTTGTTCCTGTGGCAACGGCTACAGTAAAACCTTTCTCTGGCAAAGAATCGTTTACCGAAGTTCGTGTTTCGCAAATGCGCAAAACCATTGCGAAAAGGCTCAGCGATAGTTTTTTCACAGCTCCACATTTTTACCTTACTGCCGATATTGCAATGGATAAAGCGGTGAAATTCCGCACAGAAATAAATGCTGTAAGCGAGCAAAAAATCAGCTTCAACGATTTAGTTGTGAAAGCTGTTGCATTGGCACTTCGCGAAAATCCCGCAGTAAATGTAAATTGGCAAGGCGATACCATTCGCTTTAACCAACACATTCACATTGGCGTTGCCGTAGCGGTTGAGGAAGGTTTAGTAGTTCCTGTGGTGCGCTTTGCTGATGCAAAAAACATAGGCGATATTTCTACTGAAACCAAAGCGCTTGCACAAAAAGCTTCAAGCAAAAAACTATTGCCGGAAGATATGCAAGGGAACACTTTCACCATTTCAAATCTTGGAATGTTTGGCATCGAAGAATTTACTGCTATTATCAACGCACCAGACGCTTGCATTCTTTCGGTTGGTGCTTTGCGCGATGAAGTTGCATTTGTGAACGAGCAAGTTCAACCTGTAAAGCGAATGAAAGTTACTTTAGGCTGCGACCACCGCGCTGTTGATGGCGCTGTTGGTGCTAAATTTTTGCAATCAGTTCGCAAATTTTTAGAAGAACCAATGAGAATGGTTTTGTAATACTATTTCTCACGCCCAAGCGGCAAGCCCATAAAGTAAAATAATACTTTCTAATACCACATTAAACTTGCTTGAAGCATCATTTGGTTTGGCTCTTAAAATAATAAAAGCAGAGAGCACCAACAGTAAAAGTCTAATGATTGTGGTGTGTAAATTTGGATTTACAATTACTAAAACAACGGCACAACAAGAAAGCAAAAATAGTACGAGCGCTTTTAATTTTGTTTCGCCTTCCGAAATATAAAACGAGCGGTGATGCTCCGCTGTATCTAAAGCTGCATCGCGCAAATCGAACGATAAGCTAAGTGCCGCAATGAGAAAAAATACTTGCAAAAATAACCCCAGCACATGAGGCAAATCGTAAATACCACTTGGAAAAGCCACTGTTGCTAAACTCCAATTTGCTCCAACCACAAAGTGTTTTAGCCAATAAATATCGCGCAAGCGTTTGCCATCTTTTCGCAAAGTAATAGGAATAAAATACAAGAAAGTAAGCACTCCTGTAAATACCATTACCACTTCATTTTGCCAACCTAAGCGATGGTTCAGTAAAAGAAAAAGGCTTAGCCCAACCACAGCCGCTCCCACCAAAAACATAGAAGTAAGCGCAACCGATTTTGGCATTTTAGCAGCCGACTCGTTGCTGTGTTTAAAAATTAAGCGAGAGCGCATTGCCAAGTACGCTAAAACGGTGAGCAAGCCCGAAAACAAGGCAATTCGCCAAGTTTCGGCCAATGGTTTTCCCATTACAGAAAGTGTGTTTAGTGTTAAACTAAATGCACCGGCAGCAAGCAGTAATAAATTTAACCAAAACAAATACAGCTATTTTGTTTTTGTGAATTTCAGTTTGAAAGTACCATTTACAAAACTCTAATAAAATGTTTAAAGAAAATTAACCCGAGTGAATGCAATAAGCACAAATTAATTCGCACCTTTCAGCAGTTTCATATTCAGCAGATGCTCCAACTTTTTATAAGGTACAAGCAAATCGTATGGACCTTTTGCATACGGCTGAATTTCATAAATATTAAAATGGAAAACCACACCTTCTTTGGTGAAATGAAAATTATCGTTCAGGCGAAAAATTCCATCTTCAAAAAAGAAACCTTCGTCAGTTAAGTTGTCGTAAGCGCTTAATTGCTCCGATTCTCTAAACACAGCTTCGGCAATTTTTATCACTTGAAAAGTATCTGCCGGTTCATTCAAAAAATCGGCTAACCAAAGCAATTTAAACGGCTTTAAGCGATAGTGATTAAATTGAGTAAAATAATTGCCGTGAGCGCCTCCCGTAAAGCTTGCTTCATCGTAGCGAATCGTTACCATATTTTTGAAAACAGTATCCACACTCACTTGCTTATCCAGCATCCAAGTAATGCCCGATTCCGGAAATTCTTCTTGTGCCGAATGATAAACCGATATAAATTCTTTAGCAGTTTTCTCCGGTGTATAAATCACAAAACTATCGTTGAAGTATGAAGCGCCAACTAATTCCAGCGTTATTTTATTTAGTGTATCAGCCGCTGTTCCTTTAAATTCTAAATAGCGAATAGTGGCGTTGGTGCAAGATTCTGTTTTGCATGTATCGTCTTTCACAAACACTTCTTTGTTGCTATAAGTAAGTTTTGAAACCGAATTATTGCAACTCCAAAACAGCAAACTCAATCCTAAAACAAACCCTACCTTTTTCATACTTAAATTACTGCTTTGCTTTATTGTTTTGTGGTCTCAGCGGGAATCGAACCCACATCAAAAGTTTAGGAAACTTCTATTCTATCCGTTGAACTATGAGACCGGTAAAAAATTCAGCGCGAAAATAAAAAACCCGCACAAAGTTGCGCGGGTTTTATCTCGTTTTACAAACTGCGTTTACTTCACAATCACTCTTGAAATTGCTTTGGTAATTCCATTTGTAGAAACTCTTACCACATAAACACCAAAAGCTGAATTGCTTAAATTTAGTGTAGTAATATTATTTTTTAAAGATGTAGTATTTACTAATTGTCCCATTTGGTTAAACACTTCAGCTACTGTTCCATTTTCAAACTTATCTGTTCTAATATTGAATGTTCCGCTATTTGGATTTGGATAAATCGCTAATGAGTAACTTCCGTTTATTTCAGAAATGCCAGTTATTGGACCAGCATCAGGGAATTGGCTACACACCATTGGGTATAAGAAATTACGCGCCAAAGTATCAATATCAGCCATCTTAGCTTCATCGCTATCCCAAGGGCAATGGTCATCACCGGGGAATGTTTTCAACTCGTGGCGAATATTACGTGCAGTTAAAGCAGTATCCATGCTTCCAGAACCATACAAAGTAACTAATGTGAAAGAATTATATGGCGGTAAACGATACACTTGATTATGGTAATAAGGTACTGTGCGGTCTGCATCTCCATGTGCCATAAAAATCGGAACTCCGGTTGGAGCTATCCACGAAGTTTGGTTAATACCACCTGCTAAAGATACAACAGCTTGTACTTTTGAGGTGTAGCCCGGATTTCCGCTATTTCCTTCTAATCCACCATTTGCCAACATTGTATCGCGCACATAACTTGGCAACACATTTAAATCATCAATATAAGCGTAATGTACAGAAAGAATTGCTCCGGCAGAATTTCCACCGATAAACATAAAGTTTGTATCAATTTTGTAAGTATTAGTAGTAGCTGCATCTTTTGAAAAATAACGCATAGCTGCTTTTGCATCAGAAATAGCCCATATTACTTCGCGCAACATTTTGGTTGAATCTACCAAATCGGTAAGTTGTGCCAATCTGTAATCAATAGAAGCAGTTACATAACCGCGTTTTGCAAAAGCCTTTTTGAAATAATTTACTGAGGCATCAGAAGCTTTATCTCCTGCTGTAAAGCCTCCACCGTGTGCTAATAGTAATAATGGTCTGCGGCTTGAAGTATCATTTTTAGGAAAGAAAATATCCATTTTGTTTTTATCGCTTCGTACATTGGTATATTCTACCTCTACGCTGTCAATTTCAAACATTTCATCTCTAAATCTTGCAGTGGTGCAATTGGTTGGGGTTCCAATATTCATATCGCTGCACAACCTTCTATATAAAAATGTTTTTGTAAGTGCATCTACTTGTCCAAATTTGGTAGCATTTCCTTCCCAAGGCACGTGTCCATCACCAGGGAAAATTAAAACATCGTTATCAATTCCTAAGTGCAAAACACGCGGTTGCATGGCACCTGTGCCACAAAGTGTAACCGGAGTTATTCCGTTTTGTGCATTGGCGCAGTAGTATGGCACCACCGCATCAGCATCGCCATGAAAACTAACCATAGGAACATTTCCCGAGCTAATCCAACTTGTGTCGTTTATTCCACCTGCTAAGTTTACAATAGCATTTATTTTTGAAGAGTAACCTGGATTTCCGCTATTTCCTTCAAAACCGCCATTGTTATTAAGTGCTGTTTTAATATCATTATTGGTAACTTCATTTACACTATCAATATAGCCTAAGTGAACAAATAGAACTGCTCCCGCAGAATTACCACCGCCATAAATCAAATTAGGATTGATGCGGTATGTATTTGCTCCTGCAGCATCTTGTCTAAAGTAGCGAACTGCAGCTTTGCCATCGCTAATTGCTTTTATTACCACATTAAATGCCGAATTAGCTTGCAACATATCTAACATTCCTCCCAAACGATAATCAATAGATGCTGTAACATAACCTCTCTTTGCAAAGTTCTTAGCAAGCGCTGTAACTGTGCCTTCTGTGCGATCGCCACGAACAAAACTTCCGCCATGCGCAAAAATAATTACCGGACGCTGCGAAGCCGTATCGCCTTGAGGTTGGTAAATAGTCATCATTTGGTTGGTTGTAGAATATACAACGCTCACCGTGTCCACATTGGAAAATACATCATCAATATACCTGCCACTGCCGCTACAGAGTTGAGCAGAACTTGCGGTAAAAGCTAATGCTCCCACTGTTGCTCCAAGCCATTTTAGTCTTGTAAAAAGTTTCATTTGTTACATTGTTTTATTGGGTGGTGAAAGTATGATTTTATTGAAAATACCAAATATTATTTCTGAAAATATTTCAAAAGAGAGTGCCCACTTTTGGCTAAACCGTAAACAAAAAAAAGCAACCCGAATGAGTTGCTTTTTGTTTTTGTAAAGTACGTATTTTTTAATCGAATTTTAAATCTAATGCTAAACCACGCAATTCATGAACCAATACATTGAAAGATTCCGGCATGTTTGGCTCAGGGATATTGTCGCCTTTCACAATAGCTTCATAAGCTTTTGCTCTACCAACAATATCATCAGACTTCACAGTAAGTAATTCTTGCAAAATATTTGATGCACCATAAGCTTCAAGTGCCCAAACTTCCATTTCACCAAAACGCTGGCCGCCAAATTGCGCTTTACCGCCCAATGGTTGTTGTGTGATGAGTGAGTAAGGACCTGTAGAACGTGCGTGCATTTTATCATCAACCATGTGTATAAGCTTAATCATGTAGATTACACCCACAGTTGTTCTTTGGTCAAAACGCTCTCCGGTCTCACCATCGTAAAGGTAAGTAGAACCATATTCAGGTAAATCAGCTTTTTTAATGTACTCAGAAACTTCTTCTAATGAAGCACCATCAAAAATTGGCGTTCCGAATTTTAAACCTAATTTTAAGCCAGCCCAACCCAATACGGTTTCATAAATTTGACCAAGGTTCATACGCGAAGGTACGCCCAGTGGGTTCAAAACAATATCAACCGGAGTTCCATCTTCTAAGAAAGGCATGTCTTCTTGGCGAACAATACGGGCAACAATACCTTTGTTTCCGTGGCGACCTGCCATTTTATCTCCTACTTTCAACTTACGTTTCTTAGCAAGGTAAACTTTGGCTAATTTCAATACTCCGCTTGGTAGTTCATCACCAATGCTAATATTGAATTTCTCTCTCTTATAGCGACCGGTTTCTTCATTTATGCGAAGTGTGTAATTGTGAATAATCAACTTCACTAAATGGTTAGTGTCGTCTTCTTTCGTCCACTTTAAAGCATCAATGTTTGTGTAATCAAGAGATTCCAAAACTTTAGAAGTGAATTTTGTTCCTTTAGAAACAACTTCTTCTTTGAAAGAATTGTAAACTCCGTTGCTCACTTTCCCGCTTAAAACGGTCATCAACTTTTCAATTAAAACATCTTTAATCTCAGCAGTTTTCTTACCAAAATCTTTATCTAATTTCTCTAATAAAGTTTTTTCGCGAGTTTTAGATGTTTTGTCCTTTTTAGCGCGAGCAAAAAGTTTTTTATTGATAACAGTTCCTTCTACTGAAGGTGGTACTTTCAATGAAGCATCTTTTACATCACCTGCTTTATCACCAAAGATTGCTCTTAATAGTTTTTCTTCCGGAGTTGGGTCGCTTTCGCCTTTAGGTGTAATTTTACCAATTAAAATATCGCCTTCTTTCACGTGCGCTCCAACGCGGATAATTCCATTATCATCTAAGTCTTTAGTAGCTTCTTCTGCCACGTTTGGTATATCCGGTGTAAGTTCTTCTTCTCCTAATTTAGTATCGCGAATTTCTAACTCAAATTCTTCAACGTGAATTGAAGTGAATACATCATCGCGCACAACTCTTTCTGAAATTACAATCGCATCTTCAAAGTTGTAACCTTTCCACGGCATGAACGCCACTTTAAGGTTTGAACCTAATGCCAACTCTCCTTTTTCTGTTGCAAAACCTTCGCACAATACTTGCCCTGCTACCACACGTTGTCCTTTTCGAACTAACGGCTTTAAGTTGATACAAGTACTTTGGTTAGTTTTTAAGAATTTAGAAAGGTTATAGGTTTTCTTATCGTCTTTAAAGCTAACTAATTGCTCTTCTTGAGTGCGGTCGTAGCGAATAATAATTTGATTTGCATCAACATATTCTACCACACCGTTTCCTTCTGCATTCACCAAGTTATTAGAATCGTGTGCTACTTTAGCTTCTAATCCTGTACCAACAATTGGCGCTTGAGGGCGCAATAATGGCACCGCTTGACGTTGCATGTTTGAACCCATCAATGCACGGTTAGCGTCATTATGCTCCAAGAAAGGAATTAACGATGCGCTTACACCCACAATTTGGTTTGGTGCAACATCAATAAACTGTACTTCTTCCGGTGTAGTGATAGGAAAATCACCTTGGAAACGAGCTTTTACTTTATCAGTGCTTATTGTTCCGTTCTTTTCAATATCTGTTTTTGCTTGAGCAATGGTGTAGTTATCTTCTTCTTCAGCAGAAAGGAATTGAACTGCACCGTTCATATCTACTTTGCCATTTGTTACTTTGCGATATGGTGTTTCAATAAAGCCCATTGCATTCACCTTTGCATGTGTACACAAAGTTGAAATCAAACCAATGTTTGGACCTTCCGGAGTTTCGATAGTACACAAGCGACCGTAGTGGCTGTAGTGTACGTCTCTTACTTCAAAACCTGCACGCTCACGACTTAAACCACCGGGACCTAAAGCCGAAACTCTACGCTTGTTGGTAATTTCTGCCAACGGGTTGGTTTGGTCTAAGAACTGCGAAAGTTGTGAAGTACCAAAGAATGAGTTGATTACTGAAGAAAGTGTTCTTGCATTAATCAAGTCAATTGGCGTAAACACTTCATTATCACGCACGTTCATACGTTCACGGATAGTTCTTGCCATTCTGGCTAAACCTACTCCAAATTGAGAATATAACTGCTCGCCCACTGTGCGCACTCTTCTGTTGCTCAAATGGTCAATATCGTCAATTTCCGCTTTTTGGTTAGATAAGTTCACCAAATATTTAACAATCGAGATAATATCTTGTTTTGTTAAAACGCGAACATCCATTGCGGTGTCGTGTTCTAACTTTTTGTTCACTTTGTATCTACCTACTTCACCTAAATCGTAACGCTTATCGCTAAAGAATAACTTCTCAATAATACCACGAGCAGTTTCTTCGTCTGGTGGATCTGAACCACGCAACTGGCGATAAATATGACTCAAAGCTTCTACTTCAGAGTTTGAAGTATCCTTCTGTAACGTATTGAAAATGATTGAGTAATCAGCCTCTACCGATTCTTTATGTACAAACAAAGTTTTGGCTCCGCTATCTACAATTAACTCAATATTGTCATCGGTAATTATGGTATCACGCTCCAACAAAACTTCATTACGTTCGATAGAAACTACCTCACCGGTATCTTCATCAACGAAGTCTTCCATCCAAGTTTTAAGAACACGCGCAGCTAATTTTCTACCAATTGCTTTGCTTGCATCTTTCTTAGTTTTCAATTCGATTTCATCAGCCAAATCGAAGAGTTTAAGAATATCTTTATCCGTATCGTAACCTACAGCTCTTAACAACATTGTAACCGGAAATTTCTTCTTACGGTCAATGTAAGCATACATTACGTTATTGATATCGGTTGCAAATTCCATCCATGCTCCTTTAAAAGGAATAACCCTTGCAGAATAAATCTTAGTTCCATTCGGGTGAAGGCTTTGACCGAAAAATACACCAGGAGAGCGGTGAAGTTGGCTCACAACTACGCGCTCGGCACCGTTAATAATAAAAGTACCTTTTGGTGTGATGTATGGTATGTTTCCTAAGAAAACGTCTTGAACAATAGTTTTAAAATCTATGTGTTCAGGATCATTACAGCTTAGTCTTAATTTCGCTTTTAATGGAACGCAGTAAGTTAATCCGCGTTCAATACATTCATCAATGCTGTAGCGTGGTGGATCTACAAAGTAGTCCAAAAACTCTAGCAAAAATATACCTCTGGAATCTGTTATTGGAAAGTTTTCAGAAAAAACTGTCCAAAGTCCCTCTTTAGAGCGGTTGTCGGCAGTAGTTTCTAATTGAACAAATTCGCGAAACGAGGCAAGTTGAATATCTAATAGGTTTGGTTGCTCATCCAGAACTCTTACTTTTCCAAAGCTAATTCTTTTCTGGATTTCTTGGTTGCTCTTTTCAGCCATATAATATTTGAAAGATTGAAAATGCTGTTTTAATTATTTTGCTGCCACACTCACTTTTTCAGCCTTACACTGATGTTTATTAAACTTTGGGAGCACTACACTTAAATATTTTGTTTAATAAACAGGATAAGGCATGGCTTTAACAAAGTAAAAACCATGCCTTAATAATTGTTTGTTATAGTTTACTTAACTTCAACTTCAGCACCTACTTCTTCCAATTTTTTCTTTAAATCTTCAGCTGTAGCTTTGTCAGTTTTTTCTTTAACTGCTTTAGGAGCGCCATCTACTAAATCTTTAGCTTCTTTTAAGCCAAGGCCTGTAAGGTCTTTAACTACTTTCACTACGTTTAATTTTTGAGCGCCTGCGCTTTTCAAAATTACATCGAATTCTGTTTGTTCAGCAACTGCAGCAGCACCACCTGCAGCAGGAGCAGCAACTGCAACTGCAGCAGCAGCCGGTTCGATACCGTAATCTGCTTTTAAAATGTTTGCAAGTTCTTGAACGTCTTTTACTGTTAAGCTTACTAATGTTTCAGCTAATTGCTTTAAATCTGCCATTTTTTTTTACCGTTTAATTGTTTGTTTAAGAGATAATATTGATTTTGTATTTTGTTCGTTACTAAATATTTAAAAAATTTATTGCACTCACAATGCTTTTTATGATTTAACTAATTGATAAAGAACAATTTACGAAACCGTTTGGAAGCCCTTTCGGAAAACGGGAGCGCAAATATACAAATTATGCGTGTTTTTTCAATAAATTTACTTGTAAAGTGTAATATTTTTAAGTTGTGTTGCTTTAAAACTTGAAACTCCTTGATAAAGCTACATTTTCTAAAGCAACTTCCACTTAAATTTTAACGCTAATTTTCATTTGCCGTTTCTTGAAGCAATGCTTTTCTGCTTAGTTTAAATTTTCCTGTTTTAGGCTCAACTCCAAGCAATTTAACTTTCACAACTTCATTTTCTTTAAATATGCCATCCATGTTTTCAAGTCTTTTATTGCTTATTTCAGAGATGTGCAACAAGCCTTGTTTGCCAGGTAAAAATTCAACAAAAGCGCCATAAGGCATAATGCTTTTCACGGTTGCTTCATATACTTTTCCTACTTCCGGAACGGCTACAATACCTGCAATCCATTTTTGGGCAGCATCTAAACCGTCTTTGTTTGGAGAGAAAATTTCTACTTTTCCTTTGTTTCCAACTTCTTCGATAGTAATTGTGGTTCCTGTTACAGCTTGAATTTCTTGAATTACTTTACCTCCTGTGCCAATAACTGCACCGATAAATTCTTTCTCAATTTCCATTACCACTACTCTTGGAGCATTTGGTTTGTAGTCTTCGCGTGGCGCACTTAAAGTTTCGGTTAATTTGCCCAAAATATGTAATCTGCCGCGTTTTGCTTGCTCCAATGCTTCCATAAGGATTGCTTGGCTAAGTCCATCAATTTTAATGTCCATTTGGCAAGCTGTAATTCCATCTTGAGTGCCGCAAACTTTAAAATCCATATCACCCAAGTGGTCTTCATCTCCAAGAATATCAGAAAGAATTGAATAATTGCCTTCTTTATCTGTAACCAAACCCATGGCGATACCGCTTACAGGTTTTTTAATTTTTACACCTGCATCCATAAGTGCTAAAGTTCCGGCACAAACTGTTGCCATACTTGAAGAACCATTTGATTCTAAAATATCACTCACTACGCGAATGCTGTAAGGAGAATCGCTTGGCACTACTACTTGCAAAGCGCGAAGTGCTAAATTTCCGTGTCCAATTTCTCTGCGTCCTGTGCCGCGTGGTACTCTTGCTTCTCCGGTGCTGTAGCCAGGGAAGTTATAGTTTAGCATAAACTTCTTTTCTTCGTTTATCACAACGCCATCAACCATTTGTTGGTCTAATTTCGTACCTAAAGTAACGGTTGAAAGTGATTGTGTTTCGCCTCTGGTAAAAATAGCTGAGCCGTGTGCACCAGGTAAGTAATCTACTTCTGTCCAAATTGGGCGAACTTCGTCCATTTTTCTACCATCAAGACGTTTTTTGGCAGTAAGCATTACTTTGCGAACAGCTTCTTTTTCTACTTTGTGATAGTATTGACCGATTAGCCAACTATCTTCTTTTGCTTTCTCCTCTCCTACTTCTGCTATGTATTGAGCTACAAACTCATCTTTTACGGCAGCAAATTTATCGCCTCTAGCGTGCTTATCTGCTAAGCCTTCTCCAGCAATAGCTGCACATTTATCAAATGTAGCATTCCACACTTTTGCTTTTAAATCTTCGTTGTGTTTTTCGTGGCTGTAAGTGCGTTTTGTTTGTGTTCCTGTTTCTGCTTCTAATTCGCGAATTACTTTGATGTGTGATTTAATAACGTTATGTGCAAAAGCAATAGCTTCCACCATATCGGCTTCGCTCACTTCTTTCATTTCGCCTTCTACCATCAAAATGTTTTCTGCGGTAGCGGCAACAATCATGTCTATATCAGTTTCAGCAGATTCTACAACACTCTTCTTTGGGTTAATTACCAATTTGCCGTTTACTCTTGCCACGCGAACTTCGCTCACCGGCTCAGAAAAAGGAATGGTAGAAACCGCTAAAGCCGAAGATGCAGCCAAACATGCCAAAGCATCAGGCAATTCATCAGCATCGGCCGAAATAAGCTGTAGCATGACTACCACGTTTGCGTGAAAATCATCTGGGAAAAGTGGACGTAAAGCTCTATCAACCAAACGGCTCACCAAAATTTCGTGCTCGTAAGGTCTTCCTTCACGCTTAAAAAAGCCTCCAGGAAACTTACCCAAAGCGGCAAAGCTTTCGCGGTATTCAACCGTAAGTGGCATAAAATCTACGCCTTCTTTGGCATCTTTATCTGCACAAGCGGTTGCCAAAATCATGGTATTCCCGTATTTCACCACCACGCTGCCATCAGCTTGTTTGGCTAATTTACCGGTTTCAATTTCTACTAAGCGACCATCGCCTAAATCAACAGTTTTTTTAATAATGTTCATCCTATTTTATTGTTTTAATTATTTCTAACTTGAAAAAAATGGTAGCTGCGGTAAGAAATTGTGCGGCTTCCGTTTTTAAATGCGACCAAAAAGAGGTGCGGCCGCAAAGGTGAGTTTTGGTTGTTTTTTTAGTTACTTTATTGTTTTCTATTCGCTTCAGGGCAGAAACCTCTTCTGCTGCCACTGCTCATCCAATTTGTTTCTAAAAATGAAAATGGTTGGATAAACCAACCATTTTCTATTTCGATTATTTACGAATGCCTAATTTTTCGATTAGAGAACGATAACCGTTAAGGTCATTTCTCATCAGGTAATTTAACAGTCTTCTGCGTTTACCTACTAACATCAATAAGGCACGAGTGTTTGCGTGGTCTTTTTTGTTTGTTTTTAGATGCTCGCTAATGTGGTTAATGCGATGTGTAAAAAGAGCGATTTGCCCTTCTGTAGAACCTGTGTTTGTTGCTTTTCCACCAAATTCTTTGAAAATGTTTTCTTTTATTTCTTTAGTTGCTTGCATAATACTCGTAAAATGAGGCGCGAATATAGTAAGGTTTTATAGTTTTCCAAAAGAAGTATCTAAAATGTTTGCAATCTTGGTTTTTGTTGGAGTTTTTATTGATTAGTTTTCTTGCTACACGTTCAAGGTTTGTTTAACCCAATGTTGTGCATGGACTTATCATACTTTGAATTTAAGGTGCAAATCTCTTAACTTTTTCGCCCACTCAAAAGTAGGAACTTAAATTTCGTAATTCATCTAAAATATACACCAGCAATTTGGCTATTAGGCGCAATGAAATACCTTTGAAAGTTCATTTCTTTATTAAAAAATTGAATTTAGCATAAATGGAAACCTTGAAACTTTTTGCACCTTTTGAAAATGCCAATTTTGATGATAACACTTGCTTTTTAACCGGAGAAGATATTTCAGACAGCAACAATAATTTAACCGTTTTTCCTAAGTGGGTAATGGAAAAATATGGCTACAAAGAACAATCTTTTAAAATGATGGATAATGTAACTTCCATTAAGTACAAAGATTTAAAGCTGCCTTGTTCGCAAACTGTAAAAACTGCATTTAATGAGTTAGACGCAGCTATAGAAAATGCTTTTACCAATGGTTATTCCGATGTAAATTCACTAAGTGAGCAGCAGCTTTTTTTGTGGATGGGCAGAATGGTTTATGGTGTTTTGTATCACGATTTGCTTTTAGAAAAGAAGAAAAAAGCAGAAGGAGAATTTTCCGTTTCGCTACGCTTGAAAGAGCGATTTGGCTTGTTTCATTTAATGCTGCAATCCATTATTTCACCCATTAGTTTTGGAAAATTAAAACCTTGGAGTATTGCCATAGTGAAACTGAAATATTCAAAAGATATTTTTAATTATCGCGATGATACCATCAATTTAATGTTTACACTAGGCATGAACGGCTTTGGAATTGTTGCCAGTTTGCAAGATAATGGCGCTGTACTGAATGAACACAAAACTTTACTTAAAAAAATTGGAGACTCAGAATTGCACCCTGTTCAGTTCGAAGAATTGTGCGCTCGCTTTATTTACTCAAAATATTTATTGCAATATAAGCCGCAATATAAAGTTGAACACAACGAAAGCACTATGTTAATTGAATCTTTGCCGATTACTGTTACTGATAATCGTCCAATTTTTGCTAAGTGGGACGACAATATGTTTGCGCAAGTTTTGGCAGAATATTGGAAACCGTGGGGCTTAACCAAGAAAGAAATTATACAATTTCCAAATGCACCAATCAGCTATTTAGAAAATGAACGCACTTACGATTTTGTAGAGCCCGAAAGTATTAGTTTGCCATTTTAGACAAAACAAAAAAGCCACTTTTAGAAAGTGGCTTTTTAATTACTTTGAGTATATTTTTATTCTGCTGATTCGCCTTCGGCTTTTTTCTTAGCAGAACTTCTTCTTGTACGTTTTTTAGGCTCAGCAGATTTTCCTGCATTTTTATTTTGAGTGTAAATTTCGTTGAAATCTACTAACTCAATCATTGCCATTTCAGCAGCATCACCAGCGCGGAAACCGGTTTTAATAATTCTTGTGTATCCACCCGGGCGTTCGCCTACTTTACCTGCTACTGTTCCAAATAATTCTTTTATTGCTTCTTTGCTTTGCAAGTAACTGAATACTGTTCTGCGATTGTGTGTATCGTCAGTTTTAGCTTTAGTAATAAGTGGTTCAACATAACCGCGCAAAGCTTTTGCCTTAGCAAGCGTAGTAAAAATACGCTTGTGTTCAATTAAAGAATTTGCAAGGTTCATCATTAAAGCATGGCGGTGAGCCGCTTTTCTACCTAAATTGTTTACTTTATCTCCGTGCCTCATTATATAATGATTTTAAATTTGTTCTTTTTTTATTCTTCGTCTAATCTTAATTTGCTTAAATCCATTCCAAAGCTCAAGCCTTTCTCGTGTAAAAGTGCTTCAATTTCTACCAAACTCTTCTTACCGAAGTTACGGAACTTCAATAAATCGTTTGTATTGAAAGAAACCAACTCTTCCAAGCTGTTTATTTTAGCTGCTTTCAAACAGTTGAATGCACGAACGCTTAAATCCAAATCTTCCAAAGAAGTTTTTAGCAATTTACGCAAATGCAATACTTGCTCATCAACTACATCATGCTCAACTGCAGTAGGCGTATCAAAAGAAATATGCTCGTCAGTAATCAACATTAGGTGCTGAATTAAAATACGTGATGCTTCTTTTACAGCTTCTTCCGGATGAATTGTTCCATCGGTAGTGATATCTAAAATCAATTTTTCGAAATCCACACGCTGCTCAACACGGAAAGGTTCAACAGTGTATTTTACATTTCTAATTGGTGTATAAATAGCATCAGTAGCAATGTAACCAATAGGTAATTCTCTTGCTGTGCTTTCATCAGCAGGAACATAACCTCTTCCTTTAGTAATAGTTAATTCTAATTCTAAAGTTACAGATGGCTCTAAATTGCAAATCACTAAATCAGGATTCATTACATGGTAAACACTAGTGAATTTTTCAATTGCACCTGCTTGGAATGTTTCAGAACCTTTAATAGAAATATATACTTTTTCGTTTTGGCTTTCTTCGTCCAATACTTTTTTAAGACGAACTTGCTTTAAGTTTAAAACGATTTCGGTTACATCTTCAATTACACCTTTAATAGTAGAAAACTCATGATCTACGCCTGAAATTTTCACACCTGAAATTGCATAACCTTCTAATGAAGAAAGCAATACTCTGCGTAAAGCGTTACCAATAGTAACACCGAAGCCTGGCTCTAATGGTTTAAATTCAAATGTTCCTTCGAAGTCTGTAGACTTTTGAAGCGATATTTTATCTGGCTTTTGAAACGTTAAAATGCCCATATTTTGGTTAGATTTTACAATAAGGGCTGCAAAAGTAGCAGAAACATTTAAAAACACAAATAAATAATTCGATACAAATGCAGAAAACACCACTAATTTACTCGCATAAGCGCTTTCAAAGGCTGTACCATAACTATTTTTTTTGTTAAAAATTCTCAACAGCGATAAAGCTACGCTATAAGCAGTGCTTTTGCCTCTTCCGATTTTGCGGTAATGCTAAGTTTTTGATTTTCATTTACGATCCACCATTGTTGGCAGTTTTGAAATGCCACTTCAATATCGTGTGTGGAAACGATAATGATTTTGTTTTCAGTTTCCGCTATTTTGCGCAAATATGAAAACACAAATGCTTTGTTCTTGTAATCTAAAAAAGCGGTTGGTTCATCTAATAATAAAATTGGCGTTGCTTGAACTAAAGCTCGCGCAATTATTGATTTTTGCCGTTCGCCATCACTAATTTCAGAGAGTTGTTTTTGGGCAATCTTTTCCATTTCAAGTTGCGAAATCACATTTTGAGTTTCGGCTGAATTACTTTGAACACTAAAGCCGGTTTCAAAACGATGCCTTCCTAATTGAATAAATTCTTGAACGGTCATAAACGAAATGGCATCTCTTTCAGTTCCGGCAATCGTAATTGCAGCAGCTTTCTTTTCTATTGAAAATTGGTGTAAGTTTTTCCCTGCAACATTTACTGAACCGTGAAGCGGAGGAATAATTCCTGCAATAGTTTTAAGCAAAGTGCTTTTGCCAATGCCATTCGCGCCAAGCAAACCAATTAAACAACCATGTTCAATTTTAACTTGTATATTTTCAAGCAAAGTTTTGTTGCCATAGCCAATAGAAAGCTGCTTTAATTCCAACACTATGCAAAAGTTGTTTTTTTGAATAAAATATAAATAACAAAAGGCGCACCAAGCAGTGAAGTAACAATGTTTAGCGGCAAAACCATATCGCTGCCGGGCACTGAAGAAATAATATTGCAAATGCAACAAACAATAGCGCCAACAATAATACTAGACATCATGAGCACAAATGTGTTTGAGGTTTTTAAAACGCTACGACAAATGTGGGGCACTGCTAGACCTACAAAGGCAACAGGCCCACAAAAGGCAGTTACCGAGCCAACCAAAATAGCTGTAGAAAGAATAATTTTACGTTTAACTTTATTTACTTCCACACCAACTGTTTCAGCAAATACTTCACCGCCAAGTAGCGCTTGCATCGGCTTTATGAGCGAAATACTCAATGCTAAACCAATGGCGCAGCCTGCATATAAAATTTTCACTTCGTGAAGTGTGATATTTCTAAAACTTGCAAAGCCCCACAACACAAATTTCTGCAATTCCTCTTTGCCAGAAAATGCTTGAAGTAATTCAACCAAAGCGCTTATGGCGCTGCCAATCATTAAACCAATAATGAGTAACGAAACACTTTGCCGAACAGATAATGAAATTAAAAAGATGAGTAAAAAAACTAAAGCCGTACCCACAGCGGCTGCTACTGCAATGCTAAATGGCATATTGAGCCAATGCGCTAAAAAACTCTGTTGAGGTAGAAAATGTAAACCCATCAACACTAGCGCCACACCTAAACTTGCGCCTGCACTTATCCCTAAAATATAAGGTCCGGCAATCGGGTTGCGAAACATTATTTGCATTTGCAATCCGCTCACCGAAAGTGCTGCACCAGCAACTACCGCTGCCAAAGCTCCTGGCAATCGGTTCTTTAAAATTATTGTTTGATAGAGCGACTCATCAGAATTTCCGGTAAGTATTTCAAAAATAACTTTGGGAGAAATATTCACCGAACCAATAAACAACTGCATTAGGAAAACTATTGGCAAAAGTACCAACAATAGTAATAAAAACTTAGTGTGTTTAACGTCTATCATTTTCTAACTTTTGATAGTACATCAATTGATAATTTGGTAACAGCTCCGGGTGAAAAATGCGAATTAAATCTTTCAATACAATATTTGGCTTTGCAACTCCTGTTTCCCAGAAAGCATTACCGCCACCAGCATTTTCCATTCTATTATTATTAAACACCTCTCCTGCTTTAAACGCTTTAAATAGTTGAAATTTACTGTCTTGCGCACCAATTTCTTTCAAATTTTTAGCGCTATTTGGATTTAGCCAAATTGGTGCTTGCGCTGCGCGAGCAAACACTGCTTCAAAATCTAAATTTAATGTTCTGGAAGAAGTATCATTTTTCCACAAATAATTTCCTCCGGCATTATCAATAAATTTAGCAAAATAACTTTTGCCCGATGGCATATACCAAATTTCTTTCCAAGGCAAATTACAAAACACATCAGGCTTTTGCACAACACCTTTTGCCATTTCACTCAGCTGCAAATATTCCTGTTCAACCTCACTAAAAACACTATCTGCCAAAGCTTCTCTATCATAAAAAGCTGCAATCATCTTCACCCATTCAGCACGAGCTAAAGGATGAATTTCATTGTAATCGTTTACTAAAACAATTTTCAATCCTAAAGATTTTAATTTCGGCAAACTGCTATTGCCTTCTGTAAAACTATATGCAAAAACCAACGAAGGCTGAAGCGACAAAATTTTCTCTTCGTTTATGCCGTTGTAATTTCCAATAGTTTGTGTTTTGCCGGAAGAAATATTTGCATGAACATTTTTATTAAAAATTCTTTCTGCATCACTCACTGCAATTATAGAATCAATTAAATTTAGTTCTTGCAGAAAACCTATTTGAGTAGTGGAAAGGCTCACATTTTTTCGAACTGGCGCTTGAATAAATGTGGCATTATCAGGAACACTTTTCTTATTATTAGCAATGATGTAGTTTTCTATAACTTGTGTGGTGTCGTAAGCATTTCTTACATGAATAATTTTATGGTCTTTAAATACTTCTATCCAAAAACCTTGCGCATACTTCGGGCGAATAATTTTAGTTGGCGTATCAGCAATTTCAGTTTTCTGAACTGCCGAATTACACGCGCTTAACAACAACAATAAGTAGAAAAAATACTTCGTCATTTTATTCAAAAATGAAACTATTTGTAATAATTCCTGTTTTAAAAGTTTGAATTAAATCGCCATTTGCTTTGTATCTAAAAACAGAAGAAGACTGCACATAATCTACCGCATCAGAAACATATATTTCATCACTCAAAGGATTGATATTCAGTGCATATAAATTGCGATTATTACCACTAATAAATGCAGAAGCAGGAAGCGCACCTACATCTGCAATCATTCTAAACACGCCATTATTCAACCAATACAATTCATTTTTACCGGCATTGCTTCGCAAAGCAAACGGGCTGCTGCCGTTCATAAACTCCCATGTTTTCACAACACTTTTGGTAGTTGCATCTACACAAACCAATTTGGCATTAGAAGTACTGCTATGTTCACACATTACATAAATATATTTACCTATTTGTGCTAAACTATTTGGCTCAGAAGGCAAAGAAATTGTTTGCAAAATTTTGTTTGTAGAAGCATCTATTACCAACAAATTCGCAACATAAGTTCCATTCAATCGCGCGCGTTGAGTAATAAAAATATTATTATCTATCTGTGCCATTTGCTCTGTCCAACCTTGTGCAGAAATAGTATCGAGTAAAGTGCCAATTGCAGGATTGATTACCCAAATTTTATTAGCATAAAGTTCGGTAACAAAAGCTTTGTTCGCAGAAACAAAATGCAAATAGCGCGGTGAGCTTCCGGTGAGTGAAATCGTGTATAATTCCTTATAGTTATCAGTATTCACCACCACAATTTTTGCTGAATTATTTACAACAGTAAAAAGTTGTTTATCTCGAACTACTGCTGTTTGAGCCACATCGCCCATTTTTTTATTGTTTGCAGTTTCATAAACGTTTTTAAACACCGTTTGCGAATCAGGAAAATAAACATCTAAAGATGAATTTCCGAACTGAAAGTTTCCTTCGTTTACAATCCAAACTTTCTTAGCAACACTATTTGGAAGTTCACTTTTATCGGGCATTTTTTCGCACGAGGTCCAAAGCGTTGCTATTGAAAATAATACAACAATCGAAAAAATATATTTCATAATTTAATACTTAAAGTTCCTTCAAAATTTCGGGGAGGCATTGGCATTTGAGCTACATCTTGGTAAAAAACATTACCTAAATTATTCACTCTAAAAGCAAACTGTAATGCCGATTTAGAGAATGTGAGCACTTTAGAAAATTCAATATCAAAAATAGAATATGGTGCAAGCGCATCGCTATTATCGGTACTGATGTAGCGCAAGCCTGTGTAGCGATAATACATTGCAGCTTTAAAACCATAATAGCTTATCGCCAAAGCACTCGAAACGCGATGCAAAGGCACATAAATCACTTGTTTTCCAACAGCATCATCATTGGTGAATACCGATTTCGTTTGCGTTGAACGTGTGAAACTATAACTCACATTTCCGGTAATATTAAAATGCGGAACCAACGATTGAGGCAAAGAAAAAGTTGCTGAAACTTCAACGCCTCTTGCAAAAACACTCTTGAGGTTTTGAGGTCGCCAGTTACCTGAATAGTCTGGTGTCCATTGAATTTGATTGTTTATCCAAGTATAAAAGGTTGCAGCCGAAAAACTAATCTGCGATTTCCATTTATAGCTAAAAGTGACATCGGTATTCCAACTATTTTCAGGCAGTAAATTTTTTGAACCGCTGTTTAGCCAAAATAAATCGTTAAAAGTTGGAAAGCGAAAACTGCGCTTACCCGTAACTTCCAAGCCAACAAAATGCGACTTTACTTTTCTTGAAAAAGCAGCAGAAACAAAAGGCATAAACGGAGATTGTTTTTGATTCATAAACTCCTGCCGCAAACCTGCTGCAAAATTGAAACCTTGCCGCAAACTATAACTCACCTTACTCGAAAAGCCATACAAAACGCGCTGGTGTTCACTTTCGTAACCTGCACTTTGCGCTTTTTCATAATCGGAAAATGCATTCACTTCAATAATAAAATACTTAATACGATAATTAAAATTAAAGGAGTTTCGCCATGCGTGTGTGATGCTTTTATCATTTGTGAGCAACTGATAATTGTTATATTGCAAAGCATCACGCAAATAAGCAGTTGTGAAATTGAGTCGCATTTTTTGCTTAGTATATTTCCAACGCAGCATTGTTCGCACGGCATTATCATTTTGAAAAGCTTTGCTGCTCTGTTGCAAAAGTGTAGGCGGAATTTGCCTTTGCGATTGATTATACCACGCAAAAATTTCTACTTCATTTCTTGCATTTATTAAATAATTCAGTTGTTGAAAAAATGCCCATTGCAAAACTTCTGCATTGGTTTGTTTGCTCTTTTCCTCATTTTTTAAAATTGGAAAATTGTTATCTGATTTCAACAATGCAACTTTTGAAGCAGCGCGAATTTTCTTGTTTCCATAGCTCACATTCATATTCGTTTGCAGCAAGCCAAAACTTCCGGCACGTATGCTGCCTTCAAAATGCGTAGCTGCTTCGGGCAATGAATTATTAAGTAAGATATTACTGCCGATTGCTGTATTTAATTGATTAAATTGAATACCGATACTGTTGTGAAAACCAACATTCAACAAGGCAAAATCGCTTTGCCCAAGCATGGGCGAATTTATTTTTATGCCGTTCCAAAGCACTTCGGTTTGCGAAGTGGTGGTGCCGCGCACAGCAACCGTAGTGAGTTGTCCATTGCCATAGTTTTTTAGATAAATGCTTGAAATTTCATTGAGCAAATCCGGCAAACGTTTGCCTGCATAATTCTCTAAACGCTCAAAGCGATGTTGTGAAGTATTTGCAGGTGTTTTGCTATCTGTAACTATAATTTCTTTTAGTTCTAAAGTATCATCAAAAACACTTGAATTTTGGGCAAAACAACTCACCGAACTCACTACCAAAATGATAGTAAACGTAACAGTTGCTGTTTTACCCAAAAACATTTTAGTAAACGTTTAGCTTAACTGTTTGCAATGAATTTTTAGAGCGAATTGTAGCAAAGTAAATTCCCTGCAACAAGCCATCGGTTGAAATGGCCGCTTGCTTTTTCTTTACAAAACTTTCTGTTTTTACCACTGCACCATTTATTGCAGAAACAGTAACTGAAAAATCTTTAGACTCAGTTAATTCTACATTAAAAAGCTGACCTGCTGCAATTGGATTTGGATAAACACTTGCGTTGATATTTTCAACTTCATTAAGCGCTGTTATACCATCATAAAATGTAAAATTATCCATTGCAAAATATACCGGAGTATTTATTCCTAAAGAACCTGTATCACTTGAAGTGTATTGAAAACTCAAACTATCTATATTGCCCAAAGCTGCTAAATTCACCCAAGCCCAATCGCTTAAAATGTAATCTTGAGTAGAGTCAGCAAATCTATAATCGGCTAAATAGAAATTTACAGTATCAGTCTTTTGAGTTCCGTTTAAATAGCCCTTCACGGTAACATAAAAATAATCTGAATCGGTTCCGTTTGTCCCTCCAAATTTTTTCGCAAAACCATCACCATCTTTCATACTTAAATAAGCATAAGTTGTATTAGTAATGTAAAATCCCTTTACATTTTTTCCTGCTGCATTTCCACTTAGTTTTATGCTCCCCGAACCGTAGTTTACTGCGTAGGTTGAGCTGCTATAACCGCTTCCAGTAATAGCACTATATTGATTTGAAAAGCCAGGAGTAACAATATCTTGTTTACTTGAAGGCACAAAACCATTGCCCCAATAACCACCGTAAGCAGTATCCCAAAAAGAATGAAAATAAACTAGCGAATCGCCAAAGCCACCGTTTAAATTTTTAGAAGAGGTAAAAGAGTCAGCCGCTACAGATAAATTTTCAAAAGTGTAAACAACTTGTGCGTTTACAGAAAAAGAGAAAGTGCAAATAGCACTAAGAAAAAGGTAAATTTTGTTCATGTTTTAAACACGTTTTTAAATGATGAAAAAATCACCTTCGATAGGAAAATAGGAAACACCAAATTGTCCGGTTCAATATGGTATCACACCTAACTTTTCTTCCCGAAAGTTTGAATGTTTGTTTTGCTATGGCAGGTCTTCTGGCTCACCGATTTTGATTTTCCTTCCCATCGCGCTATTGGCAACAGTGGATTAGATTAAATCTTATTTCTTTCAAAAAAAATGAAAGAAATTCGGCTTACAGCAGCGGGAACTGCCTCCGACTTTCACGGAGTTCCCTTTTAATTCATTTCAGCTTTCGCTTACATTTTGAAACCGCAGCGGTGCAAATAGAACTGTTTTGTTTTGAATTAAAAAACAAAAATGTTTAAATGGATTATGTACTGAATTAAAAATTCAATTTAATTGTACACAGATGAATCCGAGATTTGAAACTATCCTTGAAAAGAAACTGATTGGAAACAAGTCAACCATGAGTTTTGCCAATTACAAAATTGGTGAATTATGGAAAATATTTATGCCTAAACGCCATTCAATTAAAAACAATTTAAACAGCGATTTAATTTCACTAACAATTTACCCTCCTAATTTTTTTACAGAATTTGAACCTACGCGAGCATTTGAAAAATGGGCTGTAATTGAAGTTTCAGATTTTGAAAACACTTCTACCGATTTTGAAAAGCTAATACTGCCAAGTGGACTTTATGCGGTTTTCAACTATAAAGGTTCAAGTAATGACAATTCAATTTTCAAATATATAATGCAGTCTTGGCTGCCTGATTCAAATTATCAATTAGATAACAGACCACACTTTGAAGTTTTAGGAAGTAAATACAAAAACAACGATCCATTATCGGAAGAAGAAATTTGGATTCCAATAAGAGAAAAGTAGTGCTAAACTATTCTTGCTTCTGCTCCCAATTCCAAGCTGTGAGCATCATATTGTCTAAATCGCGCTTAGGAGTCCAACCTAAAAGATTTTTAGCCTTATTATTATTTGCGTAAATTGAAACCACATCTCCTTCCCTACGCGGTGCATTTTGGTAATTCAATTTTAAGCCCGAAACTTTTTCAAAACTATTGATAGCTTCTAAAACCGTTACGCCATTTCCCGTTCCTAAATTAAAAATATCGCAAGGCAAAGTTTGTTTTTCTGCAACCAAATATTGAATTGCTTTGGTGTGTGCATGTGCAATATCCATTACGTGAATATAATCGCGAACACAAGTGCCATCGCGGGTTGGATAATCGGTTCCCATCACGCTAAACGATTTGAATTTACCCGCTGCAAAGCCTGTAATTCGTGGTACAACAGCCGTTACCACCACAGTTGGCAATTCTCCAATCAATGCACTTTCGTGTGCCCCAACCGGATTAAAATAGCGCAGCAACACAAACTTAGAAGCACTTTTCTGCGCCACTTCTTCAATTATATTTTCTCCTAATTGCTTGGTATGCGCGTAAGGACTTTCGGCTTTTTCAAAAGGTGTTTCTTCTGTTACAGGAAGTTCTTTTGTATTTCCATAAACCGAACAAGAAGAAGAAAAAACAAAATGCTTCACCTTAAATTCTTCAGTGAGTTTAAGCAAATTAAGTAGAGAAGTAAGATTATTATGATAATACTTTAATGGATTCTCAACTGATTCCGGTACACTTTTGAATGCCGCAAAATGAATAATGCCGTCAAATTTTTCAGCTTCAAAAATTTGTTTCACAACTTCATAATTACATAAATCAATGCTGTAATTCTTTATTTCTTTCTGTACAATTTTTTCAACTCCTTGTATGGCACTTTCGTGAGAATTAAAACACGCATCAATGCTCACCACATCAAAACCATTTTCAACTAAATCTACAATAGTGTGCGAGCCAATATATCCGCAGCCTCCGGTAACTAATATTTTCATTTTCTTTTATTTATCAAACAGTAAACGTTGTCCTTTTTGAGTTTCGTTAAACACATCATTATCGTAAACACAATTTCCATTTACGAATGTTTGCAGTACTTTTCCTTTAAAAGTTTCACCTTCAAAAGGACTCCAACCGCACTTGTAATAAATGTTTTCTCGCGTTACTTTCCATTCTTTCTCCAAATCTAACAATGCTAAATCTGCGAAATAACCTTCGCGCAAATAACCACGCTCTTTTACCTTAAAACATTCCGCAACAGCATGGCAACCTTTCTGCACAATCTGTGCCAAAGAAATTTTCCCTTCATCATACAAACGCAGCATCACATTTAGCGAATGCTGAACTAATGGAACTCCGGCAGGTGCCGTATTGTAATGCTCGTTTTTTTCTTCGAGTGTATGCGGTGCGTGGTCAGTAGCGAAAACATCAATAGTGCCATCTAAAAGCGCTTTAAGCAATTCAGGTTTGTGGTGCTTATCTTTTATGGCAGGATTGCATTTTATTTTATTTCCAAATTGCGCATAATCATCAGCAGAAAAAAGTAGATGATGTACACAAACTTCTGCCGTAATTCGTTTTTCACTCAAAGGAATTTTATTGGTAAACAAAGCCAATTCTTCATCTGTGGTGATGTGCAAAATATGCAATCGCGTGTTATGCTTTTTTGCCAATGCAACTGCTGCTGAAGAAGACAAAAAACATACTTCTTCATTCCTAATAATAGGGTGAAAAGAAGCGTCTAACTTATCGCCATATTTAGCTTCGTATTCCGCTTTGCGTTGGCGCACAGAAGGTTCATGCTCGCAGTGTGTAGCAATTAAATGTTGGGTTGAAGAAAACACCTTCTCCAAAATTGCAGTATCATCAACCAGCATGTTTCCCGTGCTGCTTCCCATGAAAATTTTTAAGCCGCAAACATTGTGCAAAGGCGTTTTCATTACCTCCTCAAAATTGTCGTTGCTCACGCCCATATAAAATGAAAAATTCGCTAATGATTTATTGGCTGCTATACTATATTTTTCTTCTAATAATTCTTGTGTGAGCGTTGCCGGTTTCACATTTGGCATTTCCATAAAAGTAGTTACACCACCAGCAACAGCAGCACGCGCTTCCGTATAAATCTCTGCTTTGTGCGTTAAGCCCGGTTCGCGAAAATGTACTTGGTCATCAATTAAACCGGGAATTAAATATTTGCCTTCGGCATTTACTTCTTGCACATTAAATTGCACTTCAAAACTACTATCAATGCGCTCTATTCTTTCGCCCTTCACAAGCACATCGGCAGTAAAAATTTTGCCTTCGTTTACTAAAGTTGCATTTCTAAAAATTGTTGTCATCTGTTACTTAGTTTAAATCCAAATTCGCTTACCAATACTTGATATACTTTATTCACAGGTAAACCTACCACATTAAAATAATCTCCTTTAAATTCTTTTATACCCACAGCGCCAATCCATTCTTGGCAAGCATAGCTTCCTGCCTTATCAAATGGTTTAAAATTAGTTACATAGTATTCAATTTCCTGTGAAGAAAGTTTATTAAATGTTACCAAAGTGCTCACCGAAAAACCTACTTCTTTCTCTTTTGAAAATATAAAAACTCCGGTAATTACTTCATGTGTTTTTCCGCTTAACTTTTGTAGCATTTCAACTGCTTCCTCATGCGATTTTGGCTTCTCAAAAATTTCACCATTCAGAATTACAATCGTATCTGCACCAATCACAATTTCACTTGTTATTTCTGCTTCAAATGCTTTAGCTTTTAATTTTGCCAAGTATAATGAAATTGCGCTTGCAGCGGTATTTTCAGGATGAACTTCTTCTATGTTTTTTGAGCGTACTTCAAATGGTATTTTTGCCATCGAAAGCAACTCTTTTCTGCGTGGTGAATTTGAAGCTAAAATTATTTTCATATTACAGCTTAGAAAACAGATAAAAAACAGGAATTGTTGCTACACCAAAAACCATAATTACTTTCAGCATCACACTTTGCACGCGATAGTCAGTTTTATTTCTTGCCACAAAAAGCGGGAACAAATTTATGAGCAACGGAAATTGTAAAAACAACATGGCATACCAAAAATTATTCTTTAATCCTGTTTGCCAATATACATACATCACTACCCCAATTCCAATCATCAAAATTAGCTGTATAACACCTGCAATGATGCTAGAAGTTCTCGTTCCCAACCAAACAGGCAGCGTGTGATATTTGTAAGCAATATCAGCTTCTGCATCTTCTAAATCCTTCACAATTTCGCGTACCAAAGTGATTACAAATGCAAAAAGTGCATAGCCTTTCATTTGCGTGAGAATAAAATATTTTGCTTCAGGTGCTATATGCTTTTCTACAAGTTGAACCTCGAATAATACAGGCAACAAAAACACCAAAGCACATAAACCTGCAACAATTGCATTGCCTACCAAAGCATATTTTTTAAGTGTAACCGAATACTGCCAAAGCAGCAATACACTTATTAAAAACACATTTGCTAACTTTAAATTCCCAACAGAATACGCCAGCCATAGCCCAATTCCTACACCTAAAACATTTAAAAACACAATTAAATATGGCGCAAAGTTTATCGAAATAGCTTTCCCTAAAATCACGTTTTGGGGTTTATACTTTTCATCTTGAGAAAGGTCAAGAAAATCATTTATCACATTGCCGCCAGCCATAATTAGCATAACACTGAGTGCTAGCAACCACACTTGCAAATGGCTGAGCGTTGGTGCAATTCCAATCACCGGCACAATAATAAAATATTGAAAAAGTAAGAGCGAGCCTCCGGCAACCAACAAATTTAGCCACCTAATAAGTTTAAAAAAGGCAATTATTTTATGCATAATATTTAGCAGCAAGGTTAAGACGTAAATTCCGTTTCGCGAAAAGAAAAATTAAGTCTTAGGTTATTCCTGAATTTCGCGTGAACGCAAAATGCTTTCAGTGAGAATCGAATAAATTTTTGTTAGCTCTTCGTGCGAAGAGAGCAACTTCAAATGTTCTTCAATTGTAAACATATCCTTTCGCGCAGCAGGTCCGGTTTGCAATTTAGCTGGCGAAGTGTGCTGAACATTTTGTGCCGACTGTGCCAAAAGCGGTCGCAAAATATCTAAAGAAGAATGATGCTCCGAAAGTAAATTTTCTGCCAACTCATAGAGATGATTGGTGAAATTATTAGCAAATACCGCAGCTACGTGAATGTATTGCCGTTGCAATTCACTTACTTGATGAACATTTTTAGATAATTCTAATGCTAAGTTCTGCAACGCTTGAGTTGTTGTATCATTACTGCCTTCAACTAAAAAAGGAATATTTTCAAACGGAATTTCCATGCCTTTTTTCATGGTTTGCAAGGGATAAAAAATTCCAAAATTAGGGCTACAATTTTCTAATAAATTTTTAGACCTAAAGCCGGAAGTGTGTGCCACAATAGCTTCAGTTTTAAATCCTGAAACAGCAATTTCCTGTATGGCATCATCTTTCACACAAAACAAAATCAATTCACTTTCCACATCAATATTTTGCAACAAAAAATTTGGAACAGCATTTACTTCTTCTGCAAGTGCAATAGCGGTTTGTTCGTTTCTTCCGGTAATTTGCAGAATTTTATTTCCGCTCTGTTTTAGCTTATGCGCCAAATGCCAAGCCATATTGCCGCTTCCGATAATGGAAATATTCATAGCGCTAAAATAACAGTGTTTTTATGTATTGCTACACTGCAAAACTATCGCCACAAGCGCAAGTGCGCGAGGCATTTGGGTTGCTAAAATGAAAACCTTTGCCATTTAGCCCATCGGTGAACTCCAAAGTGGTGTTGCACACATACAAAAAACTACGCAAATCAGTAACCAATTTTATACCTTTATCCTCAAAAATTTGGTCATCGGGCTGCAACTTATCATCAAGCTCCATATTGTAGCTTAAACCTGAGCAGCCGCCACCTTGCACACTCACGCGCACAAAATGCTTTTCAGCTTTTTGTTCGCTTTGCATAATGTTTTTTATTTTTTCGCTCGCAGCTTCAGAAATGTACAACATAGTTTTTCAATCTTTGTGGCTACAAAAGTACGGAACAATATTTTTTAAACGAAATTGAATAAGTTAAATGAATAAAATTGAGCACATCGGAATTGCCGTAAAAGATATAACGCAAGCAAATAGTATTTATACCAAACTACTGGCAACCGAACCTTACAAAACTGAAAAGGTAGAAACAGAAGCTGTGGAAACTTCTTTTTTTAAAATTGGTGAAAGCAAAATTGAGTTGCTACAAGCCACTTCACCCGAAAGTGCTATTTTTAAATATATTGAAAAAAGAGGCGAAGGTATTCACCACATTGCTTTTGCAGTTGAAAATATTGAATCGGAAATTGAGCGATTAAAAGCAGAAGGTTTTCAGCCAATAAGTGAAAAGCCTAAACGCGGAGCCGATAATAAATTAGTTTTCTTCTTTCACCCCAAAAGCGCCAATGGCGTTTTAATTGAGCTCTGTCAAGAAATATAATTAGGCATTGCTTTCCACTTGGTGAAAAGGATTTCTAAAAACAAAATTTTTAGGCTTTACGGCTGCGGCTAATGGTTTAATAATAAACGAATTCACCATACCGTTTTTGTGTTTCAACATACCGGAAACTTCACGCGGAACTGCGCCAACGGTACTTTTAATTTCAGGAGCGGTTCTGCCGAAATGTAACTGCGCAAATTTTCTTTCAATACCGCAATCTACCATATCGTATAACATTCGCTGATACGTGGAATGTTCTTTGTTTACTTCGTAATCTAAGCCAATATAATGTACTTCACCTTTGTTTATATTGCAGTAAAGCGAATTAAAGCCAATTAGTTTTTCATCAAGAAAATATCCAAAAATCATGTAGCGCTCGCTATAAATTTTCTTTTGCTCGGTAAAAAAACCTTTTTGAAGCTCAATTAAATTGAACTGCGATTTTGAAATTGTATTGTGATAAAGCGTTTGAATTTCATCTTCTAAACTTGAAATTTCTTCAATCGATAAATTTTTTCGCACCAAAGTTTTGCTCATAGAAATACACTTTTTAGCGCGAACTCTATACTTTGAGCTCAAAGTCGAAAGGTAATCTTTAAAGCAGCTCCACTCCGGCTTTAAGTGCATTATCATATCCGGCTCTTCATAAATAGGGTGAAAACTACTTTGTAGAAAATTCCGTTTTAATTCGGTATCGCTTTCGTATAAATCTGTCATTAAAAACGCGCTAACCTTGCTTTCTTTTAAAATAGTATTTACAGTTTTTAAATATGCTTCGGCAATTGCTTCAGAGTTTAAATCCTTTCTAAAAAACATTCCCTTTTCCCCTGTCATCAGCAAATTTCCACCTACCATTAAATTCATGTTTAGCAAAGGAAGTGCCAAAGATTTTAGCGTGTTTGTAAAAGCATTTTCTGCGTGGTAACTGCTTAACTGCGTTCCTTTAAAATATACTATCTGGAAATAACAAACGCCCACCAATTCATTATTTTGCTCCACAAGCACATAGCGAAATGCAATTCTGCCCGCTTGGTTTTCTTCCAATTGTTTTAGATAGTTAAAACTGTGCATCAAATTGGTTTCGGGCACAAAATTCTGCCATTTATTAAACGGAAGTTGGGTTACTGAATTAAAAATTTCAGCAGTAAGTGGCATAGAAATTGAAACTGATGTACAAAGCGAAACACTAAACATTTTGGCAAATAAAGTACAAGACGAAAGATATTTAATAATATTTTATGCATCTTTAGTTATCATAACAATCTCACTGAGTTTTTGAGCCAACAACAAAGTTTTAGCTTGCGGAAATTCGCCAATAAAAGAATTTCGCTTTATTTGCAACCGCTTAGCGGAAACGACAGCAACTTTTATGGAGAACGCAACTAAGGAAAATATAAATTTAATATTCGGCTTAAAGGTGAAAGAACTGCGAACTGCCCGCAACTATTCGCTTCAAGAGTTGAGCGAAAAAAGCGGAATTTCTGTTTCTTACTTAAATGAAATTGAGAAAGGGAAAAAATATCCGAAAACCGAAAAAATTTCAGATTTAGCAAAAGCCTTAGAAGTTCCTTACGACCAATTAGTTTCCTTAAAACTCGGAAAAACGCTTTCGCCTGTTGGGCAAATTTTAAACCTTGATATTTTAAATGAGTTGCCTTTTGAAACTTTCGGAATTGACCGCAATTTGCTTACGGGAATTATTGCCAATGCACCATTAAAAATTGCAGCTTTAGTAAACACGCTTTACGAAATTGCCCGCAACTACAACCTTAAACAAGAGCATTTTTACTTTGCCGCATTGCGCTCATATCAAGAGCTGAACGATAATTATTTTGATGACATTGAATTTGCAGCCGAGCGCTTTAAAAATGAATTTAGTTTTCATTGCGAGCCGCCTGTTTCTACCACGCTTTATGTGCAAATGCTGCAAGAAAAATTTGGCTATAAAATTTCTGCCACCAATTTTGATGGTTACGAACCACTAAAAAACTTCCGTAGTATTTTTATTCGAGATACTAAAAAAACGAAAGAAGAAACTAAAAATCATCTTCTATTTTTTAATGGCAAACTTACCGACCAACAGCGCACGTTTCTGTTTGGTCGCGAACTTGGTTTTAGCTTTCTTGAACTCGAAAAACGTCCATCAACCACACCTTGGTTAAAAGTGGAAAGTTTCGACCATGTGCTAAATAATTTTAAAGCTTCGTATTTTGCGCAATGCTTGCATATCAACGCCTTGTTGTTTAAAAACGATATTGAAGCACTTTTTAATGAGCCGGAATGGAGTGAAGATTTAATCTTGAAATTACTGGAAAAATATCAGGCCTCACCCGAAATGCTATTCCAAAGAATTACCAATTTGCTTCCAAAATTTTTTGGTATCAACGAG
Source organism: Bacteroidetes bacterium 37-13 (assembly GCA_001897535.1). GTDB lineage: Bacteria > Bacteroidota > Bacteroidia > Chitinophagales > LD1 > UBA7692. The sequence continues at coordinate 54,160 of MKTC01000010.1, forward strand.
TTATTTTTTATCCGCTACAGCAGTAAAAAGCCTGAAAAACATTTGAAAGAAATTTCAAAGGAATTGCATTTGAGCCGGCACAAAGAAAACTTTGAAGCAAGGCAAGCAGAGCAACATTTTCAGCGTTGGATAACCGCTTCAATTATCAATTTTCTAAAAGAAAAAAACTCAACCGGTTCAGCAGAAAATATTGCCGAAAGCAAAAACTCCGAAGTGTTGGCGCTTATTGCAAGCCACCCCGATGGAAACGACTATTTTGTAATTTCAATTTTGCGCCCAATGCCCGAATTGAATAACAACTCTAATAGTGTAACTATAGGATTTCAAATTACCGATGCCCTAAAAAAGAGAATTGCATTTCTAAACGATAAAAAACTGCGCGAAAATGGCGCTTTGCTTGGCACTTATCAATTTAATTCTGCCGAAGTAAACATGTTGGAAGAAAAGCAAAAAGTAATAGAGGCTTTTAATGCTTTTGTAGAAAAACAAAATTCAATTTAGTTTTTATGTTGTTGCCAGTTTCAAGAGTGCATTTACGGTATTCCAGTTTCGGGTAGTTGCTGTTGTTTTTAATTTACTTTCTAAAAAAGTATTGGTGAGTTTTGTTTGTCCATAGCCATTGGGGCAATATAAATATGCTGCATCAGTTGTAAATTCCACATCTTCATCTACTGATTTTTTCATCAGTACATCTTCCAAATTACACAATGCAGGCACACCGGAAAAAAACGTAACATGAAAGAACTCCGGCTTTTTGCTTTGCCTATTACTGAAAGGATTTTTGTTGATGATAGTTTCTAAATGTGCGGCTGTCAATACAATTACAGGAACATCAAAACCAAACTTATTTTTAATTGCAAGAGAAATAGCAGCTTGCATCTTAAAGCAATCTTTTTCTTTTGTTGAAAAAACCACATTTCCACTTTGGAGGTATGTTTTTACATTTTCAAAATGTAATTCTTCGAGCATTTCTTGCAAAAGCTTCATTTTAATTAACTTTTGTCCACTCACATTTATACCTCTCAGCATTGCAATAAACATTCCCATAAACCCTAATTTCTAATTAATAGGTAAAGAGTTAAATCTTAGTAACTACCAAATAATTTCCTTGAATACGAAGCACTTTCACTTCTGTTCCAGATGAAATAAAATCACCTTCCGAAATCACTTCAAGTCTTTCGTTATTTATAGTCGCTTTTCCAGCAGGTCGCAAGTCTGTGATTGTTTTTCCACTTGCGCCAACCAAGTTTTTAAGCGTATTTTCTTGCACCGAAAATCCTTTGTGCGAAGACAGATTATCTTTTGGTGCTAATTTTTCAAAGAAAGGCGAATTGAAAAGTTGCTGCCCGAATGCAACCAACAAAATAAGTGGCGTAATCATAGCAATTACAACCATAAAAAACGAACGACCAATTTCATCGGTACTTACAAACGAAAAATCAAAATTCACGTTACGCAACATTGCAAGTGCTAAGCCGCTGATGGTTAAAACAATTCCACTAATTCCCGCTAATCCAAAACCCGGAATCACAAAAATTTCAGCTAAAATCAAAACTATGCCGATTGCAAAAGCTATAATTTCCCAGTTTGCCGCTAAGCCCTCTAAATATAATGGCGCAAAATAAAGCGCAGCCGCAAGCAAACTCACCGCAGCCGGAAAAAGCGTTCCCGGAGCTTTAAATTCAAAATATAAACCACCAAAAATGAGCAATAATAAAACACCCGAAACTGCCGGATTTATCAGCCACATAATCACGCTCTCAGTTAAATTAGATTGGTGATTTACCAAAGTAGGATTATCGGGCAAACGGCTCAGAATTTCATTTACATTTTCAGCTTTAGCATTGCAAAAACCATATTTCAATGCCTCATCTGTAGTTAAAGTTACAATTTTACCTTTTTCTTTTATGCCTTCAATTTCTAAACTTTCATCAGTCATTCCTTCGGCAATTAAAGGGTTTCTGCCTGTTTCTTCAGCTGTGGCGCGCATTTTTTTGCGCATGTAGCTTTGGTATTTTTCAGGCATTAGTTCACCACTTTGATTCACCACACTTGCCGCTCCAATAGTTGCGCCTGATGCCATGTAGATACTGTCGCATGCAATAGAAATAAGCGCACCAGCACTTGCCGCATTGTTTTTAATAAATACCAAAGTTGGAATTTTTGAACGAAGCAACATAGTGCGAATTTTGTCGGCATCGTCCACCAAACCACCGTAAGTATCTAACTGAACCAAAATATATTTTGCATTTCTGCGCTCAGCATCTTTAATAGCATTTTCTGTTAAGCGTGTAACCGATGGCGAAATTTCACTTTGTATCGTAAAGCTATAAACGATATTTTCGGCACGTGTGTGCAATGAAATACACAAAGTGAACAAAATGGTGGTTAAGAGCGTATAAGAGAATTGCATAACTACTTTTTGTAAAACTACATTTGTACTTTAATAAAACAAATTGATGCTGCGGAATATTTGGACATTGTTGTTGGTGAGCGCATTTTGCTTTAGTTCTTCAGGGAAACAAATCTTTGAATGTTATACGCATGTGGTTCAAGCAGATGAAACACTTTATCGCCTATCGGTAAAATACAAGATAAAAGTTTCCGAAATTTTAGCTGCAAATTCCGAGATTGGCAAAAGCTTAACTATCCATACCGGGCAGCGCATTTGTATTCCAAGATATGTAACCTCCGCCTCTCCTACTGCAAAAACTAAGGTTGAAGAAATAGAAACACCTAAAGCTTCACCAGCAATTACCAATCCAATAAAAGAAGGAAATTCTTATGTGCATATTGTACAAAAGGGAGAAAGCTTTTACAACATCTGCAAGCAGTATGATATTTTGGCTTACGATTTAATTTCCGCAAATAATTTATCCAATACTATTGTTACAGAAAATCAAAAACTAATACTTCCAGCCACTGCACTTATTAAAGGTTTAAACGAAAATGAACCGCGCCATAAAATTTCGCCAATAGTTGAAATGACTGAAATTGAATCGAAGAATAATTTAGCTCAAACCAATTCAATTCAAACAAGTGATGTAAGTAAAATGGGCGTTCACAAAGTGAGCATTGGCGATACTTATTACAATATTACACAGCGCTATGGAATGAATCCTGAAGAGTTGAAAAACTTAAATAACTTATCAAATTCTGTAATTAGGTTAGACCAAGAACTAAAAATTATTAACCGAAAAGCGCCTGAACAAGCAAAAGAAGAATCTGAAAAAATTCCCGAACAAGCTGTAGTAATTGATATTGCAAAAGAAGTGGCAAAGCGCGAAAAAGAAAAGGAGACTGATGTAACCCAAACAGTAACTACAAAAAAAGAAACGAAGAAAACTAAAGGTAAAAAGGAGAAAGGAAAACAAGACGAAGAGCAAGCGCGACTTGATTTAATTGAAACAGCAAAAACACAAGAAAAAACACAAACTTCAAGTACTAAAGCAGAAGATTTTACTTTAGAAACTAAAGAAACAACAATAGAAAACAATGCAGAAAAACCATTGCTTAAAAAAGAAAAAAACATAGAAACAGCTTTAGCTGAACCACCCAAAAAGAGCGAAACAATTACTGAGCCAACTCCAATTAAAGAAGAATTACCAGCAACCGCTCAAAAAGAAATGGAGGCAGATGTAGAAATAAAAAAAGAAATACTTAAACCAAAGCCCGTACTAAGTTTCTCCGAAGAATATGCTGATGAGTTTTTGAAAAAATCCGGCAACCAAAATCTAAAAATTACCAAGCAAAGAGGCTTAGCTGAAACCTCCGATAAAATTGTAGGAAATGAATATTTAGCTTTTTGCAATAGTTGCGCTCCCGGCACGGTAGTAAAAATCACAAACCTTATGAGCAAACGCTCTGTTTATGTAAAAGTATTGGGCAAATCGCAAGGAAATTCAATGCTCACAGTTTCTTCAAAACTTGCCACACAGTTAGATATTTTAGGCAACGATTTTCTGGTAGAAGTTTCAACTTTTACTAAAAACTAAAATAGCATTGCGCTTTTGTTACTTTCATTCCTTTAAATTTTAATAGCATGTTTTCTATTGAAGAACAGCAACATTTATTGCAACTCACCAAAAAGTTATTAGAAAAAAGTGAATGGCAAGCAAATAGCGAAACTGTTAGCAATTTACGCACTGTAATTAAGTTTCACGATTGGTGCTACTACGTTTTAAGCGAACAAAAAATCACCGACTTCGATTACGATTTCCTTTTTTCAAAACTAAAAGAATTAGAAAAATTCAATCCAACCTTAGTAACAGAAGATAGCCCAACACAGCGTGTAGCGAGAGGTTTAACCGAAAATTTTGAAACCGTTACACATCTCACTTCCATGCTTTCGCTCGAAAACAGCTACAACGAAGCCGACTTGCTTGAGTTTGATAGGCGTGTAAAAGATTTAGTTGGCGAAGCACAAATTCAATATTGTGTGGAACCAAAATTTGATGGCGCAAGCATTGCTTTAGTTTACGAAAACAATCGCTTGGTTCGTGCAGCCACACGAGGCGATGGCACTGTTGGCGAAGACATCACCAACAATGCAAAAGCACTTGCAAGCATTCCGCTTACAGCAAATTTTTCTTCATTCGGAATTAGCAAAATTGAGATAAGAGGTGAAGTGATAATTAAGCGCGATGTATTTGAAAAAATGAATGAACAACGCGCTGTTTTAGGTGAAAAAACATTTCAAAATCCGCGCAACACAGCTTCGGGTTCGCTGCGCTTAAAAAATCCTGAAGAAGTTAGAAATAGACGTTTAGAAGCTATTTTATACCACGTGAGTTTTGCAGAAGATTCAAACGGAAATAATTTAGCTCTTTCAACTCTAAAAAGCCATTACCACTGCATAGAAATATTGATGAATTGTGGCTTTGTAACACCGCTACATGAGCTTAAACTTTGCAATTCAGTTCAAGAAATTTTAAATTTTCTACACATCTGGAACGAGAAAAGAAATCACTTTAATATTGATACTGATGGCATGGTGCTAAAGGTAAATTCACTGGCGCAGCAAAATAAATGTGGTAGCACATCACACCATCCGCGCTGGGCAATGGCTTACAAGTTTGCAGCAAAACGCGCAGAAAGTAAATTGCTAAAAGTTGAGTTTCAAGTTGGCAGAACAGGTGCTATAACTCCGGTAGCAAAAATAGAACCTGTGCCATTGGCAGGTGTTACCATTTCTTCAATTTCGCTGCACAATGAAGATTTCATAAAGGAAAAAGATATTCGGCTGTGCGATACCGTAATTGTGGAGCGAGCGGGCGAAGTTATTCCTTACATAGTTGGCTCCGTTAAAAAATTGCGTACAGGCAAAGAGATATTTATTGAGTTTCCAAAAAATTGTCCATCGTGCAACACGCCTTTGGTGAAACCCGAAGAAGAAGCCGTTTGGCGCTGCGACAATGCCGATTGCCCTGCACAAACCGAAGAGCGCACCATACATTTTGCCAGCAAAGACGCAATGGATATTGAAGGCTTAGGCAGAAGTATTGTGATAGATTTTATTGAGCGAAAATTTATTCAGAATATAGAAAATATTTATAGCCTTCCGTACCAAGAAATTTTAGATTTAGAAGGTTGGGGGAAAAAATCCGTTGAAAATTTACAAGCCGGAATTGAAACTTCTAAAAATCAACCACTGTGGCGACTTATCAATGCTTTAGGAATTAGATTGGTTGGCGTTTCTACTTCCAAAGATTTGGCATCACACTTAAACAACATTTTTGAGCTCTCAGAAAAAAATACTGAATGGCTCACCAACATTGAAGGTATTGGCCCTAAAGTAGCGCAAAGTATTGTAGATTTCTTTTCAAATAAATCAAATGTAGAACTGCTCCATCACTTAAAAGCAATTGGCGTAAATACTGAAAACAGAGTTGAAGATGCATTGAGTAAAAACAATAAATTAGAAGGTAAAACATTCCTGTTTACTGGTAGTTTGCAAAAATTCACCCGCGATAGAGCAAAGCAATTAGTAGAAGAAAACGGAGGAAAACTGCTCAGCAGCGTTTCAGCAAACTTAAACTTTTTAGTAGTTGGCAAAGATGCCGGAAGCAAATTAACCAAAGCTCAAAAAATAGATTCCATTCAAATAATTGATGAAGATTCTTTTTTAAAAATGGTGGAGTAAATTCAACAAAAAAGAGAGACTCTTTCAAGCCTCTCTTTTTCCGTATCAACAAAGAAATTATTTGCCTTTGTTTAGCATCATGCTATCTATTGAAAAAGCACCGCCACCGGTAAAAAACAATGCAACATAAGATGCTAAATAGAAAATGCGCGGCTCCAATATCATAAAGCCATCACCAACCATAAATGCGTGAAAGCTAAAAATAACAAGGAAATTCCCAATCAGAATTATAGTTGCCATTCGCGTAAATAAACCAAGCGCCAAAAGCATGGCACAAACGCCTTCTGCAAATGTTGCCAGATAAAAAGAGAAAGTGGAGCCAATACCAATTGGATCCATAAATTGTATTTCCTGACCGGAAAATACAGTAGTTAGTTTTTCAAAACCGTGCCCGTAAAGTAGCACTAAGCTAAAAGTTAAGCGGAAAATCAAAATGCCAATGTCCTTACCTAACTTCCAATCGCTGAATAAAAAACTCATAGTAGTTAAATTTTAAACCTTTGGAATATTCCTTTTCAAATGTAACTAAATATTTATTTAAAATACATCGTTTCTAACAATGTTTAATACTAAAAACCTATGCTAACTTGACTAAATGTACTTTGGATTTTATATTACGCCAATAAATAATTCTTTCGACCTTGGAAAGCGCGAACAACATTTTCTTTTTTGATAGAAGCTCCGGCAATACCTTGCCTGATGCAAAGGTGTTGGAGTTTGCTCTTCAATTTGCAGATGTTGGCGTATTGGTCTTGAACAAACAGAATGAGATTCTTTATTCAAATGATTTTTTTTACGCTGTTACGCGCCACATTGGATTAAAAAAGAAACTGCAAGCACTGTTTGCCTTTGAAACAGTGAGCGAAGAAAATGAAACCTCACAGTTTGTATTGAACAATGAAAAGTTGATTATTCAAACTGCATTAGTGAAGTGGCAAAATGAAGCTGCTGCACTATTTTTATTACGCAAAGAAAGAATTGCAAAATCCACTTCTGCCGAATTGCATTTAGCAGAAGTAATTGTTCAAAATATTCAATTGCCGGTTTTACTATTTAAAAACAATTTATTAGTTACCGCAAATTCTCTTGCCATAGATTTATTGAGCATTAAAACAGAAGATTTTAAAAGCAGTTGTTTTGAATTTTTCTTTGAAGGGACTAAAAAGAACAACAGCAAAAAATCGGTTGAAAGTATCTTCCAAACAAAGTATTTACAAATTGCGCTTGGCAAAAACAAAACTAAGCACGACATAGTTTCAAGCAATATTCTTTTAGATGAAGAGCAATTTTGCATTGTTCAAATTTTACCCGAAAATATTGCTAAGGAGAATTTAGAACACAATAGCTCAAAGTTTAATTCGCACGATTTAATCACGATGGCTTCGCACGATTTGCGCGAGCCCGTGCGAACCATTGCAAACTTTTCGCATCTCACGATTGACAAATTAAAAAAAGGTAAAAATAAACAAGCGTTAGAATATGCTGTAATTACCAATAATGCAGCATTAGGAATGGATAAGCTTTTAAGCGATTTAAAATTATTGATTGAAATAAATGATAGTGCAGTCGAAGCACAAAAAGTAAATGCAGAAGCCGCAGCAAAGGCAGCAGTGGCAGAGGTTTCTAAACTTTACAACAGTAAACTTTTTGAAGTAAAAATGCATGGTTTAAGTGAGGTGAAAGCCAATGAAAAACTACTCATTAAACTCTTTATAATTTTATTAGATAACGCAATAAAATTTAAACGAGAAGAAAAATCCACAATTCAAATTATTGGTGAAAAGCATAATGAAAAAGTGCTTTTGTGTGTAAAAGACAACGGTATTGGAATTTCTCGCAAACACCATAAAAAAGTATTTGAACCATTTGAGCGCTTAAACCGAGTTGATGTTTATCCCGGAAATGGTTTAGGCTTGGCTATTGCAAAGAAAATAATAGAAAAACTACACGGAGAAATTAGTATAGAATCCATTCTATATGGTGGCACAAGTGTGTATATTGAATTGCCTCTTTAGCATCTATTCATCTCACTCTTCGCTCCACAAATAATTTTCAATTAAGGCAAAAAACTGTATTACTCTTTCTGTAACTGCTGCCTGAAAAAGTATGATTGGCATAAAGCAGAACAAGCCGCGCTTAAATGAACTTTCCATAAGAGATTGCAAAGTTGCTTCTTGAAGTTTTTCATCTATCAATAAAAAAATAAGCGTATAAAAAAACAACGCAACAGCAAAGTAAAGCAACGTAAAACCCCATTGTTTAAAGAACGATTTTACAGAAAATAATAAAAGCAAAATAGCAACAATAAATACAACGCCATACAAGAAATAACCTGGAGCACTATCTCCTGTTTGTCCTGTTCCAAAATATGCCCAAAAATAAGATGCAGTTAATTTTATTTTTTGCATAGTGATAACACTACCAGAACCAAAACGCTCTGCTGGTGAAAGTTCCAAGCTATACTTTACATACAAGCTCCAAACTAAAAACGAGCTAATTACTGAAAGCGAATAGTACAAAATCGGCTTCCAACTTTTAGTTTTCAAAAAATAGATAAATACTAAGAGTCCGCCTGCTGCGGCAAAAGCAACCAAATCTTGCCTTAGCCAAAGTGAAAAGAAAATGCCTAATGCCGCCACTTTAAAATAATTAAAGTCATTTTCCTTATACCACACAAAAAGCGGAAGCGTTGCCATTGCGATATATGCAGTGGAAGGCAAATTGCTTAAAAGCAATGCCGCATGTGAAAAAAATTCTGGTGCCCAAGCTAAAACTAAAGTAAAAATTGCAACTCCAAAACTGCTTAAATAGCGTTTAGTAATAAAGAAGAAAATAAGCAACGAACTTACATAATACAGCAGCGAAAGAATCTTCGGATTTTCGCCACCATACAAATAAACGTATGCAATACTGCAAGGAAAAAGTGGTGGATAAATACCACCTGCACCTTGCAATTTTACATCGTAAAGCGACACATGAATTTTACCTTCTATGGCATACCAAATTCCCAATTTATCGAATGTGCCAATGGCATCGTGCTCGGTTGTGGGCCAAAACATTGACTTTACTGCAATAAGATAAAACAAGCCACCAATTACCAACCAAACCAATAGTGAACCGGCATTAAAATTTTCTTTTTGAAAGCTAATTGCTGCTTTTAAATCGCGTTTAAAATCATCGAACTTATAGCTTCTAATTTTATTAAAATCGCTTAGCGCAATAGTGAAAACTAAATTAACTACGGTGAGAATGGGCTGCGAAAATTGAAAATTAAAAACATCTAAAACAAACATCCACAAACTTTGCAAGCCTAAGCCAATTAGTAGTGAATAGACTAACTTTTCAGCAAAACTGCTTTTAAATTTCAGCTTTTCCAAAAGAACCCAACCCGAACCGGTTGCTAATAATAAACCCCAAAGCAGACTTACATTCACAATGGTGAAAATGAAAAAAGAAATTGAAATTACAAGAGCAAGATTGTAACATTCAGCGTTTGGTTTCGTATGGTAATAAAAAACTAAACTGAAATGGAAGCCACATTTAAAAGCATTGAATTTGTAAGAAAAAGAGAAGATTGTAAAATTGTAATTGCAGCATTTCACCAAAAAGCCAAAACTGCGGTAGTGAAGAAAAACTACAAGCTATATCAATCTGTTTTGCAAACCGTTATACTTGGGCATTTGCCTGACTTGCTTTTGCGTGGCAACGAAATAAAACGCAAAGGCGCTTCAAGTCCAGATGAGCAATTATGGCTGGAATATTTCTTACTTTACGAAGAAGTTTTTGCTTCGGTTGTTCACCAATCGTGGCTATCGTATATGAATCAAAAATATGAAAAGGGCGACACCATTCTTTTCAAATTCTTAATGCTGTTTTTAACTGAAAATTTTTACGAAAGTTGGAAAGCAAGCGAGCCCAGAAGTGCTATTAAAACAATGGTTCGAAACTCTATTCTTTCTTAATCAAATCGAATAGCTTTCACGGGACTAATTCCTGAAATTATTCTTGAAGGAAAGATTAAAAACAAGGTGCAAACCAACAATGTTGCAATGTTTAGCACTGCAATCCAAGCATAATTCAAATCAATTGGCGCAGTAGAAATATAGTACGACTCTTGTGGCAATTTAATAACTCCGAAATGTGATTGTATTAAACACAAAGAAATTCCTAAAACATTTCCTATTAGCAAACCTCCGCCAATAATTACCACAGCGTAGTAAACAAATATTTTCCGCACACCTGCATTGTTGCTGCCAAGCGCTTTTAAAATGCCAATCATATTTGTTCGCTCTAAAATTAAAATGAGCAAGGTAGTTATCATGTTGATTGCAGCAACCAAAATCATTAAAATCAAAATGATAATTTCGTTCATAGTTTGAAGCTCCAGCCAATCAAAAATTCCCGGATTTTGATACTTTATAGTTTGTAAATCTAAACCAGAATCTGCAATACGGTAAAAAATATCATCAGCAATTTCATCTAATGGCTCAGCACTCAATGCATCGTAAGTATCTTTGGAAAGCAAGCTGCCGAAAAGTGTAAGAAAATAATCATTTATCCTGCTTCGGAATAAATTTTGTTCCTTTAAATAAACTTCAAACCCGCCAACTGTATCGCGTCCCCAATTATTCAAATCTTGAATCACAGCAATTGAAGACAGTGCAAATTGTTTATCAAATTCCTCTAAACCGGTTTCGTAAAAACCGCAAATTTTAAATGCTCTTGCGCGCACCTGCTTTCCCATAAAATTCACTGAAACTTTATCGCCCAATTGCAACTTCATTCTTTTCGCTGTTGTGGTAGAAACAATCAATTGCGCATAAGATTTATTGCTATCGGAACTCAGCATTTCTCCTGCCTTTAAATACTGCTTAAAAGTAACCGTATCAAAATCGCTGCCGATGCCTTTTAAAACTATTCCATCGAAATTAGTTTTCGTTTTTAGCAATCCTGCTTTAAAAGCTGTGGCTTGTATATGTTTTGCTTCTTTAATTTTATTTGGGTGCAAATAGAAATCCTGATTTTTGTAAACACCCGTTTCTTCATAAGATTTTGTGAGGCTATATGGAGCAATATTTACATGCGCCCAAAAACCAAAAATTTTAGCTCTAATTTCTTTTTGAAAACCATTGATAAGTGAGGTCGAAATTATCATAGTAGCAATGCTTATTGCCACAGCCCCCAACGCAATTTTGATAATGAAAGACGAAAAGCCTTTCTTTAAATTAAATGCAATTTTGCGAACAATAAATAGTTGAAAATTCAAGCTAAAAAAATGTATTGCAGTAAAAATAAAAATTTAAACTGCTTCTAACTACCAGAAGAAACTTGACTATATACTATTGAAGAAACTTTAGCAATTACACCTTCTAAGATTTTAAAATTTGTACCTTTTGTCATTACACAAAGCAAGTAGGGCGTTCCGTTTAAATACACAATACCACAATCGTGTAACTGTTTAATATTGGTATCTGCAAAAGCTCTCTCACCAAATTTATGTGAAACAGCTATACCTTGCGGCACTCCTGCAACTAAGCCTTGCTTAAAACTTGCTTTACTTAAAAAGTATAAGCCTTTCTCTGACATTTCTTTCGATAAATAAGTAGCATTGTACAATACTCTAAAAAATGCAGAATACGATTTTGTTGAAAGTATATCCGTTGAATACTCAAAGTTTGGTGGTGCAATTCCTGCATCAATAAAGGTTTTCGTAAATGCATCATCTCCCACTTCATTTAATATCAGGTTTTTTGCTTCGTTATCAGAGTTAGCAATCATTTTGTAAATCAATTCTTCTACAGTGTATGTATTCCCTAACTTTATTAGTGCTGTATCTACAATATTTGGAGTAGTATCATCAGAATATCGGCTAAACTTTATTTTCTTTTTTAAAAATCCAGGGTCATTATCTGCTTTTTTTAATGCACATACCATTATAGGCACTTTTAAAAGGCTTGCCGGAGAATAGTTCTCATCTTCGTTTATTCCAATCCAGCCGCCATTATTTAAATCTCTATAATAAATTGAAATATGCTCTACTGAATGATCCGCTTTTATGCCACTAATATAAGTTCCTAATTCTGCTCTTAAATTTGCTACCGAGGCATTGTTTTCCGGTTGATAATTATCGCACTCAATTAGTGGATTAATAAATTGAAAACTTCCTTTTTCTCTAAGTTGCGAAGTTGAATTTTGTGCTTCTGCTTTGGTCTCTACTACAATTTCTCTTTCAGTAAGAAAATATGATGCCGCAAATCCCAATATAAATGCTGCAATTATTGCAAACCAAGTTTGTTTTAATTGAAAAACTTTCATTATTTTTTTGTTTGAATTAGAGCATCAAACAATCGGGCGGCAATTATTGAAAATTGTAACCGTATATTAAAATGTTTTTCAATAAAAATTTTAAACAATAAGCACCGGGCATTTTACCTGATGCCTTACCGAGCTAATAGTTTCACCATAAATAAAATCGAAAAAAGTGGTGTGCCCGTGGCTACCCATTACCAATAAATCAATTTCAAGTTCTTTAACCAAAGCAGGTATTGCGTTTTTGGGTGAACCAAAGCCTATTTTCCCTACAGCTTTTACATTTTGTTTTTGGAGTTGAAGCGCATATTCTTTAATCTGAAATCCATCATGCTGAACTTCCAAATCGCTGCTTGCTTCGCCTGCAATTTTTGCGCCTGTACTTTCGGTAATATGCAAAAGGTAAAATAAAGTATCTCCTGAACCTTGTGCAATACCATGCTCTATGGCTTTAATATCAGAAGTTGAAAAATCCACACAAATACCAATTCGCTTATATTGCTTAATATTTAACTCAGGTAAAGTAGCAGCTTCTCCATGCGGTACAAGTTTCTGCTCCTTTTCCTTTGTTTTTAAAAGTGGATATATTGAAATGTGAACCAATAAAAACAATGCCCCAATCAACAAAATACTCACAAAAATTAATGCTGCAATGTGTGATTGACTTTTCCATTCTATTAAAAAATCTATCACTAATTTCAGGTTTAGCAAAACGATGAAAAGCGCACTTAACCAGCCGGCAAACTTTTGCCAAGTAGGAATTGCAAACTTTCCCATTTGCTTTTCTTTACTCACAAAATGAATAAGCGGAATTACCGCAAAACCCAACTGCAAGCTAAGCACCACCTGTGAAAACACCAACATATCTCCCACTTCGCCATCGCCCCAAATGTAAATTACAATCATTGCCGGAACCACTGCAAGCAACCTGGTAATCAATCTTCGCGCCCAAGCTGCTAATCGTAAATTCAAGTAACCTTCCATTACAATTTGCCCTGCTAAAGTTCCCGTTACGGTTGAACTTTGGCCTGCGGCAATCAAAGCAACTGCAAACAAAATTGGTGCTAATTTTTCGCCTAAAAGCGGTTCGAGCATGTTGAAAGCATCTTGTATTTCTACTATTTCGTGATACCCATTTTTGTAGAATACCGAAGCTGCCAAAATTAAAATCCCTGCATTTACAAAAAAGGCAGCATTTAGCGCTACTGCCGAGTCTATAAAGTTAAAGCGCAAGGCTTGCCTGATACCACTCTCGTCTTTTCTATTTTTTCGCGTTTGCACCAGTGAAGAGTGTAAATAAAGATTGTGTGGCATTACAGTTGCGCCAATTATTCCAATGGCAATATACAATGCTCCAGTATCTTTCAAATGCGGCACAAAACCTGTGGCTACTTCGCTCCATTGCGGTTGTGCAAACCAAATTTCAATAAAAAACGAAATACCGATAATTGCAACTAATGCAAAAATAAATGCTTCTAAGTAGCGCATTCCTTTGCTTTGCAAAAATAGAATAAGCACAGTATCGAATACCGCTAAAAAAACACCCCAAAGCATTGGTATGCCAAACAATAAATTTAAGCCGATTGCCATTCCTAATACTTCTGCCAAATCACATGCCACTATGGCAATTTCAGCTAAACTGAATAATGCAATATTTACTTTTCGAGGATAAGTTTCTCGGCTTGCTTGTGCCAAATCTTTTCCGCGCACCACACCCAAACGCGCAGCAAAACTCTGCAACAAAAGTGCAATTAAATTACTCAAAAGTAGCACCCACAAAAGCGAATAGCCATACTTACTTCCTCCTGCAATATCTGTTGCCCAATTGCCCGGATCCATGTAACCTACTGCTACCATAAATGCAGGTCCTATATATAAAAACAGCCTGCGCTTCCAAGTTTTTGCTTGGGTGGTATCTATACTTCCGTGAACTTCATCTAAAGATTTTTCGCTCATAACTTAGGCAAACCTAACATTTTATTTAGACTATACTATTTTTATTGAAAAAATAAAATTTCCATCTTTGAAACATGAGCAATAATCATTCAGCAATCTCAGAAAGAAATATTTTGTGCTTAGGCGATTCTTACACCATTGGAGAAGCTGTGCCACAAGAAAATAGTTTCCCTTTTGAAACCCTGAAATTGCTTCAAAAAAATGGATATAGTTTTACAACTCCTGAAATTATAGCTAAAACAGGTTGGACAACCGATGAACTTGCCACTGCGATAAAAGAAGCTAACTTAAAATCGAAATATGATATTGTAACGCTTTTAATTGGAGTGAACAACCAATACAGAAAACGCAGTATTGAAGAATATAAAACAGAATTTACCGCATTACTTGAAACTGCCATTTCATTGTCAAAACAAGGCGCAAAATCTGTCTTTATACTTTCAATACCAGATTGGGGAATAACACCGTTTGTAGCACAAGATGCACACAAACGCACCGCGTCTCAAATTTCAATACAAATTGAAAAGTTTAATTTTACGAAACAAGAAATTGCAGCACAGTTTGGTGTTAAGTTCATCAATATCACTCCTATTTCGCAAGACGCAAAAAATGATTCTCAACTTTTAGCAGAAGATGGTTTGCACCCTTCGGGAAAAATGTATTTGCAATGGGCAAAATTGTTGGCAACAGAAATTGAAAAGCTATTTCTGAAAAAATAAAAGAAACAAGAAAATATCAATACCGATTGGATATTCGTAATAGTCCAATTACATTGTCCTAAACGACTATCACATCGGCATTATACAATATATTATTGGACTAATTTATAAATCAATTTAGTATAAGTTTGGGACATAAACTCTTCACTCACTTTTTCTAAGTAGCCAAATCATACACAATCGGAATTAAGCCAAGCATATTCTACCAAATCGTACAAAGCAGAAGCATATTTCAAGAGTTAAAAAATACTTTATTGCTTTTGTGTTTTTCGTTTTATTATTGTAGATATTTCTTGCATATGCGGTTTATAATTTTACTTCTATTCAGCGTTATACTGCAAAGTGCTGTTGCTCAAGTGGGCATCAACATTTTAATTCCAGATAGCAGTGCAGTTCTTCAATTAGAATCTAATAAAAAAGGGCTTGGACTCACGCGGCTCACAACCACGCAGCGCGATTCTATTTACAAGCCGCTTAGAGGTTTAACTATTTTCAATACACAAGATAGTGTAATTGAATATTGGAATGGCGATTGCTGGCTGCGCGTTTATGAAAAAAACTGCTACGAATGTCGCATCAATGTTTTCAATCCAAATCCGGTTGATACTTTAGATAGAGTAGTTGCAGATTCTGTGTTTACAAATATTACAGTAAATCAGCTAAACGGAAACCAACAAACAACTTTAGCATTTATTGCCACACCCCCACAAGGTGTTTCGGTTTATTTTGATGGCAACAATATTTTAGATTCCAGCGGCACGGTAAAGTTAGTTGTGAAAGCCGATATTTTTGCGCAAGGCGGCACGTTCACCATTATTGTTCAAGCTATTTGCGACAATGAAATCAAGTTTACAACATACACTGTTTACATTGAACCATGTGTGCAAATTGATGTTTACACCGACCAAAGCAGCTACGATTTACAAGCAAGAAATAGCGCTTTGTTGCCTCCCGGAGCTTTAAAGTGTGTGGTTTTTAAAGTGAACCAAGGTGCAGTATTACATGGCGATAGTGCAACAGTTCCATCGTATTCAACAGGAAACTTGAATCCAAATTCTATTGTAGGAATAGTAAATAATGGTGGCTTTCTCGGCAGAGGAGGCAACGGTGGCTTTGGTGGAAACTTTAACCAATTTCCTCCGGGAAATCCGGGACAAAATGGCGGTAACGCTATGAACTTAACCACACGCACTATTTTGGTGAACAATGGTTTAATTTATGGCGGTGGCGGTGGCGGTGGCTCTGTTGGAGTTTCATTTTCATTTAGCGTGCCAATAATTGGAAACGTAACCATGGGCGTTGGTTTAGGCGGTGGCGGTGGTAGCGAATCGGGTTTAGGCGGCTCTACTGCAAACAATGGAGGTTTAAACATTGGCTTATTTCAATCCGGCTTAGATGCTACCGCAGGCAACGCTTCAGTACCGGGTACCGGTGGTGTAATTGCAGTTCCTATTTCAATTCCAATAAGCATTGCCACAATAAATATTATACCAAGCGGTGGCGGTGGAAATGGCGGTGGTTTTGGGCAAGCAGGGCAAGCAGGATTTGTGGACTTAACGCTGCAAGTTTGTATTAGTATTCCAATAATTGGAAACACTTGTTTTAATGTGCCATTGGGCGGTTTAGTTCCGGTTTATGGTCCGGCAGGTGGCGCACCAGGTTTAGCAATAAAACGCAACAACAATTCATTGCAAGGTTTGCCCGATGGCAGCTACAATTCACCAACCGTGAAAGGTGTAGTTGCTCCTTAATTTTTCAATTTCAAATTTGTAGAAGTTATGCTCTCAAAAATAAAATTAGTAGCGCTCTCGCTGTTTACACTTGTAGTTTTTAATTTTTCAAACGCTAATGCGCAAGGCTTTGTAATTGGTATGAAATATAACAATGCCGCTGTGCCAAACATGAACACAGAACTTGTTTGGAATATTAACAAAGGAAATTGTAAACTGCAAATGAAGACACAGTACGAAGGCAGAAATGTTTCTTCATTTTTTTATACTGATGTAGCAGGAAACAGTATAAAAATGTTGGAAGAAAATCCCGCTAACCAAAAGAAGATTTTCTATACCATCAACATCAATTCGCTAATGCCTGATGCACGCTTCGATTACAAACGCGGCAGAGCAAATATTTTAAACGAAACCAAAACTATTGCAGGAATAAGCTGTAAGAAAGTTGAATATACTACCGACAAATTTACCTGCGAATTTTGGTTGGCAGAATCATTGCCAGATGTAAAATCGTGGTCGCGCTTTTTCCAATCATATCCTGAATTAAATGCCATTGCCGAAGCCGGGCTTTCGGGTTTTCCTTTGGCTTCAACGGTAAAAGATTTATTAGGAAATTTATTGGCTTCGTTTGAGACCACCGAAGTGAAACCAACGCAATTCTCCGCTTCAGATTTCATTGTTCCTTCCGATTATATTGATGCTTCTAAACTTGAACGAAAAAAGTAAAAGTGAACCAGCTTCCTAAATATAAAGGAATTGATGTTTCTTTAATTGTAGAAACTGCTACCAATGCCGCAAAGGCAATTTTAGAGATTTACAAATCTTCGTTTGAAGTATTATTAAAAGAAGATAAAAGCCCGCTCACCGAAGCAGATAAACAGTCGAACCAAATTATTGAAACTTTGCTAAAAAAGCATTTCCCAAAAATTCCCATTCTTTCAGAAGAATCAAAGCAAATTCCTTTTAGTGAGCGCAAAAATTGGCAACAATTTTGGTTGGTAGATCCATTAGACGGCACTAAAGAATTCATTAACCGAAATGGCGATTTCACCGTTAATATTGCTCTAATAGAAAACAACAAACCGGTTTTAGGAGTTGTTTATATTCCGGTTTCGCATCTGTGCTATATTGGAATTTTGGGTGAAGGAGCTTTTAAAATAGAGCAAGGCAAAACGCCACTTCGCATAAAAAAGAGCACTTCTAATTCCTTTGAAGAACTAAAACTTGTTCGAGTTGTTGGCAGCCGTTCGCATCTTTCTACTGAAACTATTGATTTTGTGAACGAGCTAAAAGAGCAAGGCAAAGATGTAGTATTTGTTTCTCGCGGCAGTTCTTTAAAACTTTGCTTAGTTGCCGAGGGCGAAGCCGATGTTTACCCGAGATTTGGGCCTACCATGGAATGGGACACCGCTGCGGCTCAAGCTGTGGTTGAAGCAGCCGGAAAGCGAGTGATAGATTCTACAACCAACAAACCTTTGGTATACAACAAAGAAAATCTACTGAATAATTGGTTTTTAGTTCAATAATTATCTACTTCAGCGAAAAACGCTTATTAGCGAATTTTCGCTTGTATTTTCAATTTTATTTTACAACCTTTGCCGCGCAAAAAATAAGATGCACTTATTTTGAATCTATAATTAACGTTTTAAATTAAGATATGGCAATTAAGATTAACGCTCCTATTACACCAGAATACGCTGAAATATTAACTCCTGAAGCATTAGTATTTGTAGAAAAACTTCAAAAAAACTTCAACACAAAACGCTTAGAACTTCTACAAGCTCGCCAAAACAGACAACAAGAAATTGATGGCGGAAAATTACCAGATTTTTTACCTGAAACAAAAAACATTCGTGAAAGCGATTGGGTAGCTGCGCCAATTCCTGCCGATTTGCAAGACCGTAGAGTAGAAATTACAGGTCCGGTTGATAGAAAAATGATTATCAACGCTTTAAACAGCGGAGCTAAAATGTTTATGGCAGATTTTGAAGATTCAAACTCGCCATTTTGGAGCAATAATATCGAAGGGCAAATTAACCTTCGCGATGCAAATCGCAGAACCATTTCTTTTAAAAACGAAGCCGGAAAAGAATATAAACTAAACGATAAAATTGCTACGCTTTTGGTTCGCCCGCGCGGTTGGCATTTAAACGAAAAACACGTAACCGTTGATGGTGAAGAAATGAGCGGTTCACTTTTCGATTTTGGTTTATACTTCTTCCATAATGTAAAACAACTTCAAGCAAACGGCACCGGACCATATTTCTATTTACCAAAAATGGAAAGCCATTTGGAAGCGCGCTTGTGGAATGATGCTTTTGTGTTTGCACAAAATGAATTAGGCGTTGCACAAGGCACTATTAAAGCAACTGTTTTAATTGAAACTATTTTAGCAACATTCGAGTTGCACGAAATTATATACGAACTCCGCGAACACATGGCAGGCTTAAACTGCGGTCGTTGGGATTATATTTTCAGCTATATTAAGCGTTTGCGCAATGTTCCGGGCTATGTTTTGCCAGATAGAGGTCAAGTTACAATGGCTGTTCCGTTTATGTCTTCATACAGCAAATTGGTTATTCAAACTTGCCACAAACGCAAGGTTCACGCCATGGGCGGAATGAGTGCTTTTATTCCAATTAAAGGCGATGACGAAGCCAACAAAGCAGCAATAGATAAAGTATATCAAGATAAACTTCGCGAAGCCACAAACGGGCACGATGGCACTTGGGTGGCGCATCCGGGTTTGGTGAAAGTAGCAATGGACGTTTTTAACGAACACATGACAACGCCAAACAATTACAGTATCTTGCGCGAAGGAGAAGTTTACACTCAAAAAGATTTATTGCAAGTACCAGAAGGCACAATTACTGAAGCAGGATTGCGCATGAATATCAACGTTGGTATTTTATATATTGAAAGTTGGTTGCGCGGTGTTGGAGCAGCAGCAATTTACAATTTAATGGAAGACGCAGCTACTGCCGAAATTTCGAGAACACAAGTTTGGCAATGGATTAAAAACAGCAGCAAATTAGATGACGGAAGAACCGTAACCTACGAACTGTTTAAAGAAATTCTACCAAGTGAACTTAAAGAAGTAAAAGCCTATGTTGGCGAAGCAGCATTCAATACACCAACTATGAAACGCGCCATCGAAATGTTTGATAGATTGGTTCAACAAGGTGATTATGTAGAATTTTTAACCCTTCCGGCTTACCAAGAAATTGACTAAATACTAAATTTTTAAACTAGAAAACAAAAAAAAAGCATGACCAAAACAGAAAGAGCACTCGCGCTCAAAAAAGAATGGGAAACAAACCCACGTTGGAAAAATGTTACACGTCCTTACACAGCCGAAGAAGTTGTAAATATTTCGGGCTCTGTGCAGGTTGAATACACTTTAGCTCGCAATGGAGCAGAAAAGTTGTGGAAACTTTTAAACAGCGAACCTTGGGTTGCAGGTTTAGGTGCACTTACAGGAAACCAAGCCGTACAAGAAGTTACAGCAGGCATGAAAGCAATTTACCTTTCGGGTTGGCAAGTAGCTGCCGATGCAAACCTTGGCAGCACAATGTATCCTGACCAATCTCTTTATCCTGCAGATTCTGTTCCTGCAGTTGCAAAGCGCATCAACAATGCTTTAATGCGCAGAGACCAAATCGAATACATGGAAGGTGAGCCAACACGCGACTGGATGGTGCCAATTGTTGCCGATGCAGAAGCTGGTTTTGGCGGAAACTTAAATGCTTTTGAATTAATGAAAGGCATGATTGAAGCAGGAGTTGCAGGTGTGCACTGGGAAGACCAACTTTCTTCTGCTAAAAAATGCGGACACTTGGGCGGAAAAGTTTTAGTACCAACTCAAGAAGCTATCAACAAATTAGTTTCTGCTCGTTTGGCTGCCGATGTTTGCAATACGCCAACTTTGGTAATTGCAAGAACTGATGCAGAAGCGGCTAACTTAATTACTTCTGATATTGACCCACGCGACCATAAATTCTTAACCGGTTCTCGTACCAACGAAGGTTTTTACTATGTAAAAAATGGCTTAGAGCAAGGAATTGATCGCGGTCTTTCTTACGCACCTTATGCCGATTTAATTTGGATGGAAACAGGAAATCCTGATTTAGGTTTAGCACGCGAATTTGCACAAGGCATTCATGCAAAGTATCCTGGAAAAATGTTGGCATACAACTGCTCACCTTCATTTAACTGGGCTAAATTTATGGATGAAAAACAAATGCGCACTTTCCGTGAAGATATTGCTGCAATGGGTTACAAATTCCAATTCATTACATTGGCAGGTTTCCACGCTTTAAATTCTTCAATGTTTGATTTATCTAAGAACTATGTAGAGCGCGGCATGGCAGGCTTTAGCGAAATGCAACAACGCGAATTTGCAATGGAAAAAGATGGCTTTAAAGCTATTAAACACCAATCTTTTGTAGGCACAGGCTATTTTGATGCTGTACAAAACGTGGTGCAACAAGGGCAAAGTTCAACTACTGCTCTTGCAGGTTCTACCGAAGCAGAACAATTCCATTAATAGATTACAAAATTAACTATCAAGAAAAGCTGTCTGCAAAGGCAGCTTTTCCTCTTTTAGCTACTTACATTAATTAACTTTGCACCAAAACAATTTACTTTTAATCAAATGAGCGAAACTATAAAATGCCCTGCTTGCAAATCTGAATTCACGAATGTAGATGGAGAGAAAATGATATGCTATGAATGTTTTCATGAATGGCAACAAGAAGCCGAAGAACCTATTGAAACACTTTCGGAAAAAGTGTTTGATGCCAATGGTAATGAACTTCTTAATGGAGATTCAGTTGTGGTATTAAAAGACCTTCCGGTAAAAGGTTCGCCCAAGCCCGTAAAAGCAGGCACTAAAGTGAAAAACATTCGCCTAAACATAGATTCTGACCATAATATTGATTGCAAAATTGAAGGCTTTGGCTCTATGGCTTTAAAGTCAGAATTTGTGAGAAAGGCATAACTGTTTTGTTATCTCCTCTCCTTTTCTGCAATCACTAAATTATTTGTCCATTCCACATCTTTTAGTATTCGCGCTGCTAAACTATTTTCAATAAATAATTGCTTTATATTATTGAGTTCTTTCGCAGAAAATGTTTCTGCAATTGTGTTGTAGATTACTTTTCCGTTAGGCTTTAAATGTTTACACAAGTCTTTAATAAATGCTGCTTGGGTAAATGCTTCCGGAATTGTATTCACAATAAAAATATCTACCACAATAATTTCAAAAGTAGTATCTGTTTGTTTCAAATATTCAAGCGCATCAACATTGGTGATGTGAATATTTTCAAAGCTATTTACATTGAAATCGCTTTCGGCAATGCGGATAATTTCTTCATCAATTTCAACCAATTCAATAAAACAATTAGAATTAAAATCCTTCCGTACCGTTTCAATAATACTTCCGGCACCTAAACCCAAAACCAAAATATTTTCAGTACTTCTACTAAGTCCAATTTCTTCCAGACCTGCCTTTAATATTTTCTGAAGCGAACCGTAGGAATAATTACTAATTGCGGTATCTAAAGTTTTCTTTCCATTGATAAGATTAACCTCCAACTGCCCGTTCAACTTTGATTGATACGATTTTAACTGTATTGGAAATAAATAGCTAAAGATATTCTTCATTCAATTTAAATTGGGATAGTTTAAACTTCTGTACCAATTGCAATACTGCACACTATTGGGTTTTCTGTATTTTTTTCATTCTTATGGGTTAATTGTAAGAAATACATATGCAAACAAATTTACCAGCAAAACTACACCATAAACAATATTACTACGCCCACCAATTAGTGAAAGCATTACAGTAAAAATAGATATGGCTAATAAGATTATAGGTAACAACTCAAGTCCTAAAATTAATGGCAAGTCAAAAAGGTAACTAACAAGAGAAACTGTGGGAATAGTCAATCCAATGCTTGCAAGTGCAGAGCCAAGTGCTAAGTTCAAACTATTTTGCAGCTTGTTCTTCCTTGCTGCTGATACAGCAGCAATTCCTTCTGGCAATAAAATTACTGCAGCAATGATTATTCCAACTAAACTTCTAGGTAATCCATAAGAAGTTAATACACTTTCTAATGGTGTAGAAAGTGATTTTGCAAGTAACACAACTATTGTTAGGCAAACTAACAGAAACACTAAACTTATAATAAATGATTTGTTTGAAACATCATTGTGTGTATCTTCTGTATCAGAAGTTGTTGCTGTCATAAAGTACTCTCGATATCTAATTGTTTGAGCCGACACAAAAGCAATATAAATTACTAAACAAGCAATAATCTCAAAGAGTAATTGTCTTTCGGTATAATATGGACCAATAATACTACTCGTAAAAGTTGGTAGTATCATGGTGAATGTAACAATAGATACAAGCGCAACAAGTGCAATTTTTACAGAAAGTGAAGAAAAGGTCTGAGTATGGTATTTGCGCCCCCCAATAAATAAAGAGAAGCCTATTATCCCATTCAGAATTAACATTACAGCAGCATATACCGTATCTCTTGCAAAAGATGCATATTCCTTTCCTCCAGTCATCATCAGCGAAATAATGATTGCAACTTCAATAACGGTAACAGATACCGCTAAAATTATAGTTCCGTATGGTTCTCCTACTCTATGAGCAACAATTTCAGAGTGGTGAACGGCAGACATTACACATAGTAGTAGTAATACGCCAGCCAATACCTGAAAAATAATATTATCATCTAATAACCCAGAAAAATATAAGATACAAGCAATAATGGGTAACGAGGTAGTCCATTCATAAAGGGTTACTATCTTTTGCATATTTTAATTTTAATTTTTACCCTTTCATTTCTTCTTAAACATATTAAGACATTAAACAACTATCAGAAAACATTCTCAAAACATGGCAATATTCATCAAATGCTTTTATCACTAACAATGCTTATAGCAATAAACATTATGACAAATAAACAGACATGGAAATACATGTCATTCTTACATTCTAATTCTGTAAGTTTATTTTGAACCTATCAACTTTTCTACTTTCTGTTTCGCACAAAAATATTTTTTTCACTCAATCTCCCATAGCCATCATTCACTATATTAGTTAATATAAATTTATTTTAAATGGCATAAGACATATACAATCTGTATTACTTTCTTTACATTTCAAACAAAATTTTGTGTACGAACAAATTTTAAAAAACGGACAGCAGAAAAAAAAATATTTAGCAGCCGCATTAAAAAAAGCTGCGAAAAAAAAAGCTGCTGAAAAAATTTTACCCGAGTTACACGAAGCAGCTTTTAAAGAAATTGACTGTTTGAATTGTGCGCGCTGCTGCAAAAATATTTCTCCGCGTTTTAAAACGCCTGATATAAAGCGCATTTCAAAAGAATTAGGAATGAAAGAATCTGCCTTTATCGAAAGTTATTTACACTTAGATGAAGATGGCGATTATGTAGTAAAAAACAATCCTTGTCCTTTCCTTGAAAAAGACAACAAGTGTTCCATTTACGAAGTACGCCCCGGTGATTGCAAAAAATATCCGTACACCGATTCAGGTGATTTTTTTGAATATCCAAACACAACCGTTCAAAACATTTCTTATTGCCCAGCAGTGGTAAGAGTTTTAGAGAATATTGCTACTAAAGTTAAGTAGCTATTTTTTCAACCCAATTTCTCGCAATCGTTCGTCTAAATATTCTCCGGCAGAAATTGGTTCATAAGCTAAAGGCGCACTGCTACTCACACACGAGTTCAAACAATCTAAACGCATTTCGCTGCGCGGGTGCAAAAAGAAAGGAATAGAATAGCGCGGAGTGTGCCATTTTTCTTTTGGAGGATTTACTACGCGATGCGTGGTAGATTTTAAACGATTATTGGTTAATCGCTGAAGCATATCGCCAACGTTTACCACTATACAACCTTCCGGTGCAGTAATATCCAACCACTCATCTTGTTTATTTAGCAACTGCAAACCTTCGGCAGAAGCACCAACCAAAAGCGTTATTAAATTTATATCTTCATGCTGCTCTGCACGAATGGCGCTTTTAGGTTCTTGCTTAATTGGCGGATAATGAATAGCGCGCAAAATTGAATTGCCATTATGAATATGCGCATCGAAATAGTTTTCAGGCAAATCCAAATGGTTTGCAATGGCGCGTAGCAAATATCTTCCGCTGTTTTCAAATGCCTTATACAAATCTACTCCTCTTTGGGTGAATACCGGAACTTCTTGCACTACCACATTTGGCGGATAAATTTCGCGCACCACATCTTCGCCTTCAACCGTTTGCCCCAACTGCCAAAACTCTTTTAAATCAGGCGCATCATAGCCTTTGGCAGTTTCTTTGCCAAAAGAAGTGTAACCGCGCTGGCCTGCCAATTCGGGAATTTCATAGCCTTTTTTTACATCAGTTGGAAGTTCGAAAAACTTCTGAACCAAAGTATAATATTCATCAATTAGAAATTCCGGAACACCGTGGTTTTTCACGCTCACAAAGCCAACTTGCTCAAATGCTTTGCCTAATTCTTCTACAAAAGATTGCTTCTCACTTTCTGTACCCGAAATGTATTTTTGTAAATCTACAATAGGAATAGTTTGTGTACTCATTTATTATTTTTTATTGATTGCAAAATAATAAGAATTGGTTAAACCGAAACTTCACCAAGCGACCATGCTTCGGCTTTTGCAGCAAACCACTGTTTCACAGTTGCCCAAGTTTCGGCAAATAACTTTGAATTCCTGTACTCGTTTAAAGCACTTTCACTCTCCCACATGCTTATTGTAAAATATATATGATTGTTATTCACATCTTTCCTCAGAGCCACTTCACTACAACCCGGAAATGCAGCAATATGCTTTTGCTTCTCTAAAAACACACTTTCAAACTGTGCAGTTTTATCCGTAGCAAAAGTCATTTTTACAATTCTCGTAATCATTCAATTTTGTTTCAGCCAAACATAAAAATTTTCAGTTATTTAATGCTTGAAATAGTGAAATAAGTTTAAGGAAGCATAGATAAAATCTAAAAGTTTGGCTTCAATAAAATTTGAATTATTTTGCGTTCATAATGGCAAAAAAAAAGCCCAAAAAGGATAAAGATTTTGAAAAATTGAGCGAAGAAAATGAATTTCTAAAGCTCAAAATGATGGCGGAATTTGGCGGTGAATTCTTTTCTGACTCACCTGTGCCTCCCGAAGTAGAAAATATATTTTTGAAGCAAATTCAAAAAATACAAAGAGCCCATGCGCAAGCTGAAACCATTACTATATTTGAGTTGATTGGCGAGCCTGAATTTCCACCGGTAAAAAGTTTAGGAAAAAAAGAAGTAAGGAAGCAGTTGAAAGCACTGCTTGCCGCTTTAGAAAAGAAAAAAATTACGCTTAATTTTTATCCCACAGTGCCGCTGGAAGAACTTTATCGCTTTATTACAGAAGAACTTTTTTTGCATAAAGTTGAAAACATGAAGTTAAAAGGTTGGCGACTGCATTTTAACTACGAAGATTTTTATCCAAACCCCGAAATGGATATTGCAGTTGTGGTAAACGATGCGGCAACGTTTATTTTTGAAAAAGAGCAAATACCGCTCAACTTTATTTTTAACGAAGATTTTAAAGACGAAAATGGCTTACAATGCGAGTTTGAAGAATTTCTTGAACGCATAAATTTTTTCCATGCTTCGTTTGAAAAAGCAAAGATTGAAGATATTCATTCAATAGAGTTCACACTGTATGAAGACAAAAAATCAGCTTACGAAAAAGTATTTATAACTGTAAAAACTCAATCAGCAAAAAGAAAACGCTATGTAGAACAAGTGTTTGAAGTAGATTTATGGCTTACACTCCACGAAACAGGGCAATGGCAAATCAATCGCTTAAACTTCTTTGCACTTTAAAAAAAAAAATTCAAATACAATTTATCAAGTAAAAACTATGAAGAAAACAGGTAGTATTTGTTTAATGCTTTTATTCTTTTCAATGCTTTTAACCACAACAAGTTGCAAGAGCAACAAAATATCTTGCCCAACATATAGCGATAAACCTGCTCCAACAGGCATTCCTAAAAGTGGCAAAGCAAAATCGAGCGTGATACCTCCGGACTATAAAAAGAAGTGATGAAAAAACTGTTTGCAACAGAACTTACTGAATCTAAAAAATCGCGTTGGATTCGCAGAGCCTTCAATTTTTGGCCTTGCATTTGGTGTACCGGAAGTAAGGTAACTTTTATTTCAGGGAATTGGCAGGAATTGCATGTTTCTCTTTCGCTAAACTGGCGCACAAGAAATCGTGTTGGAACAGTTTTTGGAGGAAGCATTTATAGCAGTGTAGATCCATATTTTATGTTGCTTTTAATGGAAATTTTAGGGAAAGATTTTGTGGTTTGGGATAAAGCTGCAAGCATGAAATTTATTCGACCAATTACCGATGAAGTGAAGTGCAAATTTTATATTTCTGATGAATTGATTGAAGAAATAAAAAATACCATTGCAGAAAGAAACGAGTTTACTTTTGAACTTCCATTAAAATACGAAGATGATGCAGGAAATGTGTATGCAGTTTTTACCAAAAGCGTTTACGTAGCTTCAAAAAGTTTTTACAAAGACAAAATTGCACAGCGCAACAAACAATAAATTTCAACACAAATAATAAAACAGTGAGTAATCATAAAGCAGGATTTGTAAATATTATCGGCTTACCTAACGTAGGCAAAAGTTCATTGCTAAACGCCTTAGTTGGAGAGCGTATGGCAATTATTTCACCCAAAGCGCAAACTACACGGCACCGTTTACTTGGCTTTGTAAATGGAAAAGATTTTCAAATTGTATTTAGCGACACACCGGGTTTTATAAATGAGCCGGCATATAAGCTACATGAAAGTATGAATGGCTTTGTAACTGAAGCTTTAGAAGATGCCGATGTACTACTTTTAGTTACCGATAAATTTCAAAAAAATACGGAGCAACAAACATTAATTGATGCTGCCAAACCATTTGCAGGCAAGTGTATTGTGGTGTTCAACAAAATTGATTTAATGAACGAAGCAGAGCTAAATGCACACCAAAATAAATGGAGCACTTTGTTGCCCGATGCAAAGTTTTTCCCTATTGCAGCAGAAAAGAAATTCGGCATGAAAGAACTTCAACAGCTTCTTGTTTCGCTTCTGCCGGAATCACCGGAATTTTATCCTAAAGATGATTACACCAATCGTCCACTCCGTTTTTTCGTATCGGAAATAGTGCGTGAAAAAATATTTTTCAATTACGAAAAAGAAATTCCTTACAGCACCGAAGTGGTAGTTGATGAATATAAGGAAGAAGAAAATATTGATAAAATACGCTGTGTAATTTTTGTGGAGCGCGAATCGCAAAAGCCTATCATTATTGGCAAAGGCGGTGAAGCACTCACCAAAGTTGGCAAACAAGCACGCGAACATCTTGAGAATTTTATAGGTAAAAAAGTATTCTTGGAACTGCGCGTAAAAGTACGTGATAAGTGGCGTAGTAACGAGAAATTGCTCAAGCAATTCGGATATTAGAAAAGTAGTCTTGAACTATTACCTTAGCATCACTAGTTCAAAAATAAAACGGCAAACGATGCGCCTATTTTCTATTATTCTACTTTTTTTATTTTCTACTTCACAAGGTTTCTCTCAAATATTTAATGTTATCAATTTTGGTGCTGTTGGCGATAGCATCACACTGAATACGGCTTCCATACAAGCAGCTATTGATAGTTGCAGCAATAGCGGTGGCGGACAAGTTCTTATTTCGCAAGGTATTTACCTTACAGGAACTTTGCGCATGAAAAGCAATGTGGATTTACATATTGATTCTTCTGCAACTTTAAAAGGCAGTCCAAGTTTGAGCGATTATCCTACAATAACACCTCAACTCAGAACCTATACAGATGCGTATGTTCAGCGCAGTTTAATTTATGCCGAAGGTGTAAGAAACATAGCTTTTACAGGTAAAGGTAAAGTAAATGGAAATGGCTTAACTCCTATTTTTCTAAACAACAACAACCGTGTTTTCGGTTTTAGAATTTATTCTTCAACTAATGTTCGCTATGAAAATCTTATCCTGAAAAATTCCGCATTTTGGATGATGCACAACTGCAATTTAGATACTGTTTTAATTAAAAATTTAACCATTACAAACCACTGCTTTGGCAATCAAGATGGCGTAAATTTAGATATGTGTCGAAATGCTTTAGTTGAAAATTGCGATATTGATGGAAATGATGATGCACTTGTTTTAAAAGGCACTGCACTACTTAGTACCCAAAATGTAGAAGTGCGAAATTGCACTTTTGCAACCTATTCACGAGCTATTAAAATTGGAACAGAAACGCAAGGTTTTTTTAATAATATTTATATCCACGATTGTGTAGTGAAGAAAAGCACCAGAGGTCCGCTAAGTACAGATGCAACTTCCGGCATCAATCTTTCTATTGTAGATGGTGGCGGAATGGACGGTGTGCGTATTGAAAACATTACTTTAGAAGCTGAAACACCAATTGTGATTAGGCTCGGAAATCGCGCTAATAAATACATGCCATCTGCACCAACTCCGGGAGTTGGCTATCTAAAAAATATTGCACTTAGAAACATTACAGCAACTGCTACCACAAATACCACTTCGCATATCACAGGTATTCCAAATTATCGAGCAGAAAATATTCTCTTAGAAAATATTGATATTACAATTCCAGGCGGAATGGATTCTTTGCCTAACTTTTCAGTTCCGGAAAATGAAACCAAAAAGCCGGAAAACACTTTGTTTGGCGATACACTGCCAACTAAAGGTTTCTTCTTACGACACATCAACGGAATAAAATATTGTGATATAAAAATCACCGAATTGCAACCCGATTTGCGTCCGGAATACAATCTTGATGATGTTACAAATTCCAATTTAACTTGTGTAACAAGCATTGAAAATCTATCAGCAAATGATTTTAAAATTTATCCAAATCCTGCAAGTGATTTTATTCAAATTGAAGACATAAATACAACTGAAACAATTGAAATTTATGATGTGTTAGGTCAAAAAATACCTACAGTTTCTTCTTCAAAAATTAGCATTGCTAATTGGAAAAAAGGAATTTATTTTCTACACAAAAATGGCACAGTAAAACGCTTTGTAAAAGAATAGAATATTGCTTTAACAAAGCAAGCTTTATACTTGCCTACACTTTATCTACCGCCTAATTGGCGATAAATATTCATGTAGTATTCTGCTTGGTTTTTATTGCCCAATTTATCGTAGCAAGCTGCAAGCACTTGGTAAGCGCCTGCAAAGTACGGTTGAGTACTCACCAAATTTGTTAGCACAGTTGCCGCAGTTGTTGCATCGCCTTTGTAGAAATATGCTAAACCAAGATAGAACACAGCATTTCCATTATCAGGATAAACTTGTAAACCGGCATTTAATGCACGAATAGCATCTTCCCAACGGCTTGAATTTACATAAGCAAAACCAAGATTTGTCCATGCAGCTTCGTTCTTAGGATATTTCGCTACATATTTTTCTAACAATGAAATTGCTGTTGGAAAATCGTTTTGTTGCATGGCTTTTGTTCCCAAATAATCATCTCTATCTGTGCGTTTCACCACACATGCAATCGGGTAGCCATCAACTTTCACAACAAATTCACTTTGCTCAGGCGGAAAAGCATTAGCAAGCAAAATTCTTCTATCAACATAGCGATTATAAAAAATAAAATAGTCAGCATCTTTTTCAATGCGTTCTCCATAGCGCGTGTAATTAGTTGTAACCGTTGAAGTATCGTCTATAAAATACTGGTAAGTAGGGTCGGCAGCATTTGTAAAAATCATGGTTTTCTTCTCTGGTGTACCCTTGTACTGTTGCGTTTTTATCCAATCGGCACACTGCTTCACCGAGTTCATGTAATAATCGAGTTCATAGTTGCCATAAGCATTTTTCATTCCACCTTCTATCTCATTAAAATATACATATTCATTTGGGTGATTTGCCACAATATGCCGAATTGGAAGCAGTAATAGCAAAGCCGTAGCGCCAACTACTGCAAACTTTCCTGCTTTAGGTAATTTATTGATGAAGAAATCTATGCCCAATGCTGCCAACATCACAATGCTTGGGTAAACAAAAAAGAAGTGGCGCATAGTATCGTACAGCGCGCTCTTTTGGTAAATAACATATACAATCGGAAACACCAAAGTAAAAAATAGAAAACCGACATAAAGCAATTTCCCTGCTTGCTTATAATATTTCAAAGTAAAAAATGAAGCAAGTAAACCCAACAAAATTACAATTGGTGTGCTAATGAGAAACCATTTGGGAATATAATACCAAGGAATTTCAGTGCTTCCAACATATCCACCTTCAAAAAGAACACGAATATTTACAGGGTATTTGCTCATGTATTCTAATGTATAAAGAGGGTTGGTGAGCGGCTTCACTAAGCCAAATGGCCAAAACAATAACGAACTGAAATAAGCCAATGGAACTGCTATTAAAACCCATTTAAAACTTGGCATCACAATGCGCTTAAAACCTTCAACTGAAAGTATTTCGCTAAGTGAATGATACTGCAAAAAGTACAAACCATAGAATAATAAAAAATATGGAATAAGTAACAAACCTCCAATTCTAATCCCCATTGCTACACCAATACTCAAACCGATGCCCAGCACCATTTTCCAATTTGGATGTTGGATATTTTTCCAAAACCTAACCATAAAAAAATAAGCCACCACATAACCTGCTGCCAGTGGAATATCTTTTGGATTATTCATGCTTTCGCCCAAAAAACGTGGTGAACAAGCCATAAGAATAAGTGCGATAATTCCTGCTTGCCAGCCGGCAATTTCCATTACCACTAAGCCGGCAAAAACCATTGCCAACCAACCAAGAATAGAGCTAAAACCGTGTCGTACGCGCCATTCATCGCTATTCTTAAAAACTTTTGTAGCTAAAATAGAAGCTGTGCCATCGAAAAAACCACCATAGTAGCGCATGGTAGAATCTATGGCTCCGTATTGCGTAACGGCAGTTGAATCTTTACCTAATGTGAGGTAAAAATCCATTACGTGATGTCCGTAAACGCGGTGATAATTTTCATCGCCAGTGATGCCGTAATCTTTACTTACATACCACATGCTAATACCTAAAAACAGCGCTATGGCAAAGAATACTTTTTTACCTAACGAGTTTGGCAGTAATGGTTGTAGCGCTTGAAATGCAGCTTGTTGTGTTGTGGATTTTGCAGTATTTTGTTTCGTCATTTTCTAATTATATAAGTACAAACGTAAAAAAAAAGAATAGTACTACTCCTGAAAATACACACGTTTTACTCTTTGCGAAACTCCGGTGAGTATTTCGTAAGGTATAGTTTGTGCGGCTTTTGCTAATGTTTGAATAGAAGGACTTTGCCCGAATACTACTACTTCATCACCTTCTTTTGCTTCTGGAATTTCTGTGATATTAAGCATTGCCATATCCATACAAATTCTACCAATAATTGGAGCAGGTTTGCCGTGTATTTCCATTGCATATTTGCCATTACTTAATCTTCTGCTTAAACCATCAGCATAGCCAATTGCAACCGTTCCAATCACAGTATTTTCATTTACTTTTTCAGATCTGCCGTAGCCAACAGAATCGCCACTTTTCAAATGTTTAATTTGCGAAATTGTTGTTTTAAGCGTGCTCACAGGAATGAGTCTTTTCTGCATCTCTTTGCTTTCGTCAATACCATAAAGTCCAATACCCAACCGAACCATATCGAATTGCGCTTCCGTGTGGCGGCTAATGCCACCGGAATTTAAAATATGTAACAATGGCTTGTAAGAAAGAAAAGCCGTAATTTTTGAAGTAATTGTTTTAAATCGCTGGATTTGAAGCTTTGTAAATTCATCTTCATCAGCATTTTCGCTCGCAGCTAAATGCGAAAATATTGATGCTACTTTCACCAGCTTTTGAGCATTTAATTTTTCAATTAGTAAATCAATTTCATCTTCATTAAAACCAAGCCGGTTCATGCCTGTTTCCAATTCAATATGCACAGGAAAAGGCTCGCTGTTTTTTGTTTGAACCAATTCCAATGTTTCAACAAAAGCATCAAAAATTCTATGGTTATATAAATCCGGTTCTAAGCGGTGTAGCATAATAGACTCAAAACTTCTTTGCTCCGGGTTCATCACCATAATTGGGAGAGCAATACCATTTTTCCGAAGTTCAATTCCTTCATCAGTATAAGCAACTGCCAAATAATCGACACGGTTAAACTGTAGCATATTCGCCACTTCGTAGCTTCCACTACCATAAGCAAAAGCCTTTACCATGCACATAATTTTAGTGTTTTTCTTCAATAAACTTTGGTAGGCTTTTAAGTTGTGCGAAAGCGCATTCAAGTTAATTTCAAGAACAGTTTCGTTTGCTTTTTTTTCAAGTAGTTTAGAAAATATTTCAAACCTAAATTTTCGTGCGCCTTTCAGCAAAACAATTTCATTTTGGAAAGTTGCGGTATCAAACGATTTTAAAAACTCTTCGGTAGAAGCATAAAACATTGTACTCAAATTGCTGTTCTTTTCAAACAATTTTTTCTGCCGCTTTATTGCAGTGCCCACTCCAATCAATCGCGAAACTTTTGAAAGAGAAATAAGTTTTGCCACTTGTTCGTAAAGTTCAATTTCTCCTTCACCACTTTGCAAAATATCTGATAAAACAAGCGTGTGCTTAGGTTGTTGAGTTTGTTGGCTCAAAAAATCAATTGCTATTTTTAGTGAACCAATATCGGAGTTGTAGCTATCGTTTACAATTTTGCAGTTGTTTATTCCCTCTTTCATTTCTAACCGCATGGATATGCGCGTGAGCTTTTTCATTTGCTCCGAAATGGTTGTAAAATCTACATTAAGTAAAAGCATAGTTGCTGCGCAATCCAATGCATTTTCAACTGAAGCTTTATCGGTGAAAGGAATTTCAAAATCAAAATTTCTATTGTTGTAAAAGCAAGAAATAAAAGTTGATTGTTTATGATAAAGTACACTGGTAACTTTTAAATCCGCATCGGAATTTATGCTCCAAGTAAAAGTTTTAAACGTGCTGTGTAGCGCTCTCACCTCTGCAATAGCAGTATTTACTTCAGAGTGGTCTTTGCAATAAACTAAAACTTCTGCGTGCATAAACAGTTTTAATTTTTCCTTCACTTTATGTTTAAGGTTCAGAAATTTTTCGCTGTGTGCATCGCCAATATTGGTAAAAATACCAATCGTAGGTTGAATAATTTTAGCAAGTTTATCCATTTCGCCCGGCTCAGAAATTCCCGCTTCAATAATTGCAAGGTTATTGGCAGCACTCATTTGCCAAAGCGAAAGCGGCACGCCAATTTGCGAGTTAAAACTTTTGGGGCTTCGCACAATATTAAATTGCTCATGGAGCAACTGATAGAGCCATTCTTTTACAATAGTTTTGCCATTGCTGCCTGTAATTGCAATTAAAGGATATTTGAATTTTGCACGTTGAAACGCAGCAATTCGCTGTAACGCATTCACTACATCTTTCACTAATAGAATAAAGGCATTTTTGTAAGCCGAAGTATCAATTTTTTTGCTTACAATAAACACACTTACGCCTTTTGCATAAAGCTCTGAAATGTAGTCGTGTCCATCTAAACGTTCACCCTGAATAGCAAAAAACACAGAATCTTTTGCAGAAGAAATTTTCCTACTATCGGTAATAAGATAATTGATTTCCAATTGCTCATTTTCACCGCTCTGGAGAAGTTTTGCCTGCGAAACCGAAATAATTTGAGCAATAGAAAGCATCAGAAGCCAAACGTAAATAAACGAAAGCAGAAAAAAAAACCTTCAGAATTGAATAAAGTTCAGAAAATTAACTATCCACTTTTTAAACAAAATATAAACAAAATAAAGCGCAGAAATATTTTCTTACTTAAAATCCAAGTTAGAATTTAGTTTTGCCACTCCACACTAAAAAGTGAAGTAGGGAAACTTGCCTATGTCATCAGAAAATCAACTGAATAAACTTTCCGCAGCAGGAGTTTTAATTACACTCGGAATTGTTTTTGGAGATATTGGAACTTCACCAATGTATGTTTTAAACGCTATCGTAAGCGGGCATACAATTACACGAGAGTTAATTCTTGGCAGCATGAGTTGTGTGGTTTGGACATTAATTTTATTAACTACCGTAAAGTATGTTTGGTTAGCACTAAACTCTGATAACAAAGGCGAAGGCGGTATTTTTGCACTCTATGCCTTAGTGCGCAGATACAAAGTTAAGTGGACGATTATTCCTGCAATTATTGGTTGTTCTACACTTATTGCTGATGGATTTATCACACCACCAATTTCAATTTCTTCTGCCATTGAAGGTTTGCGCATCATAAACCCAGAAATCCCAACTGTTCCAATCGTAATTCTTATACTCATCGGCTTGTTTGTTTTTCAGCAATTTGGAACACAAGTTGTAGGGAAAATATTTGGGCCTGTGATGTTTATCTGGTTTATTATGATTGGTACTTTAGGTGTATTTCACATTTTAAAATATCCTGGAATTTTAGAAGCGCTAAACCCTTATTACGCTTTTAAACTCATATTGCATTACCCTGGTGGATTTTGGTTTTTAGGTGCTGTATTTTTGTGCACCACCGGAGGTGAAGCACTTTACAGCGACTTGGGGCATTGCGGCAAACAAAATATTCGTATCTCATGGAGTTTTGTAATTATTTGTTTACTCCTAAACTATGCCGGACAAAACGCTAATTTACTTGCAGAATTTGAAGGTAAAGTTTACCAAAGCACCACCAGCCCATTTTATGCTTTAATGCCAAATTGGTTTATTCCAATTGGTATTACAGTTTCCACCTTGGCAACTATCATTGCAAGCCAAGCATTGATTTCAGGAGTCTTCACCATGATAAATGAAGCAATGAAATTAAAACTTTGGCCTAACTTGAAAGTGATGTATCCAACATCTCATCAAGGTCAGGTTTATCTACCATTTATGAATTGGTTTTTGTTGCTCGGTTGTATTTTTGTTGTACTACTTTTTCAGGAATCTAAAAATATGGAAGCGGCTTATGGCTTAGCAATTACCATAGATATGCTTATGACAACCATTTTGCTAACATATCTTATGTATGTTCAAAGAAAAGCATGGTGGTTAGTAATAGGAATTCCCCTCGTATTTATACCGCTTGAAGGTTCCTTTTTTATTTCAAACATTATTAAATTTCATCACGGAGGCTGGTTTACCTGTATGTTAGCCGTTGGATTATTTTTAGTAATGTGGATTCTTTACCAAGCAAGAATTCTACGCAAAAAACATACAGAGTTTGTAGAGTTGAAGAACTACATTCCAATGATAAAAGATCTTATGCAAGATGAAACCATACCGAAAGAAGCCAATAATTTGGTGTATATGGCACTGGCAAGCGATAAGAATTTAATTGACTCAAACATCATTTATTCATTGTTTAGAAAGCGACCAAAACGAGCAGATATTTATTGGTTTGTACACGTTGAAATTACCAATGAGCCAACTGGCGCTTTTTATTTTGTTGACACAATAATTCCTAAGCGTTGCTTTTTTATTCGTTTAGAATTTGGATTTAAAGTTGAACACAAAGTGAACCTTATGTTTTCTAAAATAGTTGAAGATATGGTTGCATCAGGTGAAGTGGACGAAGTGAGCCACTACCCAAGTTTACGCAAATATGGAATGCCTGCCGATTTTAAATTCATACTTCTAAATACACGTGTAGCCTCTGATGATGCGCTTTCACCTTATGAATTATTCATAGTGAAAGGCTACAGATTATTGAAGAAATTTTCTTTAAACACCGCATCAGACTTGGGTTTAGATGTTACCAATATGGAAGAAGAAAAAGTGCCGATTAAAATTGCCGCATCAAGTGTTATTGAGTTAGAAAGGATACGAAAGTACTAAATCAAACAGTTTCATTCCATTATCATTTCTATTTGATTGAAATACATTTGTATAACATAATTTTGTATCCCATTCCAATAGCTAAGGTTATCCTTGCAATATGATTGAAAACTTAGTGCGCAAAAATATGTTATCATTATCGCAACATGAAAATGCTTATGAAGATGTTGCAAACGAAATTTCAATTTTGTTAGATGCCAACGAAAATCCTTTTGGCTCACCTGCTAAAAACGAAGAGAACTTAAACCGATATCCCGACCCAAATCAAACTTTACTAAAAGAAAAAATAAGCACCATAAAAGGTGTTCCTCCTCAAAATATTTTTCTTGGAAATGGCAGCAGCGAAGTGCTTGATGTTTTGTTTAGAATTTTCTGCGAACCAGCAAAAGATTGGTGTGTAACTTGTCCCCCTTCAAATAGTTTATACGAAAGACTTGCCAAAATAAATGATGTAGAAGTAGCAAGAGTGCCATTGCAAAAAAACTTTGACTTAAATGTAGGTGAAATACTTGAACATAATCAAAACACAAAAATTCTATTTTTAAATTCTCCAAACAACCCAACCGGAAACGCTTTGCATAATGAAGACATTGAGTTTCTACTCGGTAAATTTCAAGGTATTGTTGTGATTGATGAAACTTACATTAACTATTCACGTCAGCCATCTTTTATATCGCTTTTACCACATTTCCCAAACTTAATTATTGTACAAACTTTCTCTAAAGCTTGGGGTTTAGCCGGTTTGCATTTAGCTACAGCTTACGCGTCTTCTTTTATTATTAACCTAATGAACAAAGTTCGGCCGCAATTCAATATAAATGCACCCGCACAGCATTTTGCACTTTCCGCTTTAGATAATCTAAACTGGGTAAATGAACACATACGCAAAACCGTTGCTCTACGCGAAAATTTGAGTACAGAACTCAAAAAAATTCCAAACGTAAAATATGTTTATCCAAGCCAAGCAAACTTTTTATTAGTTCGTTTTCAAAATGCCGCAACTATATACAATTCACTATTAGTTGAAGGAATTGCCGTACAAGATGTAAGCATGAAAGTGCATTGCGAAAACTGCTTGCGCATTACAGTTGGCACCGAAATAGAAAACAATATTCTTATTGAAAAACTAAAAAATATAGCATGAAAAAAGTTCTTTTTATAGACCGCGATGGAACACTAATTTTAGAAACAGATAATGAAAAAATTGACTCTTTTGAAAAGCTATTTTTTTACCCTGAAATATTTCGCTGGTTAGGTAAAATTGCTCGTTTAGAAGAGTACGAATTAGTGATTGTAACCAACCAAGATGGATTAGGGAAACCTGACTTTTTTCCGGAAGAAACATTTTGGCCTGTTCAACATTTTATAGAAAGAACTTTTAGAGACCAAGGCATTGTGTTCTCTGCCGTGCATATAGATAAAAGTTTTCCGCACGAAGATTTACCAACGCGCAAACCCAATACAGGAATGCTTTTCAACTATCTAACCGACCAATACGATTTACAAAACTCTTTCGTAATTGGCGATAGAATTACAGATGTGATGCTTGCAAAAAATTTAGGCTGTAAGTGCTTTTGGCTAAACGATGGAAGAGATTTAGGACTAACAGAAATTGGAGGCGAAACCAAAGAATCATTAAAACCATATATTGCTGTAGAATCGCGCGACTGGAAAAATATTTACAACTACTTGAAAGCAGAAAAAGAAAAGCAATAGTGCAGACAAAACATAAATACTTTACATTGAGAAAGCGCTTTCAGAGTGTGCAATCCACACTAAAGATTGTCAAAAATTCACTTTACTAAATGTTGAAATAATATAATAAATGCAATATTTGCCGCTTAAACTCTTTATTACATTAACTTAGATAAAGATTAGAACTGAACAAAATGAATTTTTATGGAACGCGAAATATTTTCGATAAAACGGAAGGCACTTAAAATAAATTTAGAACAAACTATATATGGCACTTTTGCTGAAATTGGCGCAGGACAAGAAGTAGCACGCACATTTTTTCAAGCGGGAGGCGCATCTGGCACAGTTGCCAAAACTATGAGCGCTTACGACATGTCTTTCTCCGATTCCATTTATGGCGAAGAAGAAAGCGGCAGATATGTTAGCGAGTCGCGCATAAACAAAATGCTCGACCACGAATACACTTTACTGCAGGAAAGATTGAGTTCCGATAAATATTCCGGCAGAAGATTTTTTGCATTTGCAGATACCTGCACCACCATCAACTTCCAAAAAAATAACGACCCACACGCTTGGATTGGCTTACGCTTCCAATTAAAATCAGGTGGCCCAATTAACGATGTAAAGCTACATGTAAGACTCAAAGGAACAGACAATGTTCAGCAACAAAAAGTAATTGGAACATTGGGCGTAAACTTAATTTTTGCGTGCTATTGGTATCATCATCACATTGACTATTTCTTAGATTCTTTGTATGATGAACTTTCACCGGAGCAAGTAGAGTTAGACATGATTAGAATGAAAGGACCGGATTTCGATATAGACAACCGCCTTTTAGCGCTAATGATTGTGCGCAAACATTATACTGATGCCACAATTTTTGGAGCAGATAAAGAAGTTCACCAACCCAAAGATGCACTTTACAAAAAAAATATACTTTGCCTCCGTGGTAGATTTCGTCCTGTTACAAAAGTAAATGAAGATATGCTGCGGTGCGGTATTGAGCATTTTAAAGAAATTGCTTGTTGCGGCACCCAAGATTTAGCGGTGATTGCAGAAATAACGCTTGCTAATTTAGAGCACGATGAAAACTATACGGATAAAGACTTTTTAGACCGTGCTGAAATTCTTTGTAATTTAGGACACACCGTAATGGTTTCTAATTCCCATAAACATGATATGCTTGTTCGCTACCTACATCGTTGTAAACCAAAAAGTATCGGTATCATTATTGGCATTATGAATATGCTTGAACTCTTTAAAGAAAAGCATTACGAAAATCCTAAACGCGAGTTACTGGCTTACTTTGGCGATATATTTTTAAACAATACTACCATGTTGATGTATCCATATCAGCCACAACATGATAAACCTGTAATCACTTCAGAAAATCTTCATATTTCAGAAGAACTGATGCCGCTTTTCCGCTATTTAAAACAAAGCGGTTTTTTAGCAGATTTAAAAAACTACGACCCAAAAGTGTTAGGCATTTTTTCACCAAAAGTTATTAGTATGATTAAAAGTGGAGAAAGCGGATGGGAAGAACTTGTACCCGATAAAGTGGCAGATATTATCAAGACAAATTGTTTGTTTGAATATCCGTGTGAAGTTTAATTCGCAAAATATATTCGCTAACAAAAGCAAAACCACACATGCAATTTAGCGGTAATTTTATCTTCGCTTCATGTTTCAAATAGATACACGCAGCGCGGTTTTTAATCTTATTTTAATAAATGTTTTACTTTTTGTTGCCACCTTTCTTGGCGAAATGGTTTGGCACATAGATTTAAGCCGAATACTTGGTCTTTTCTACTTTGGCTCACCTGCTTTTAAACCAATTCAGTTGCTTTCGCACATGTTTATGCACGGAGGCTTCTTGCATATTCTCACCAATATGTACGCCCTATTTTTATTTGGCACAGTATTAGAAAGAGTGTGGGGACCAAAGCGCTTTTTGTTTTTCTATTTTATTACAGGCTTTGGCGCAGAACTATTGCACATGGGCGTAAACGCTTGGCAGGTTTACAATTTCACCGGCAGTATATTTGCAACCGATGCTCAACTCATGCAGTTTAGAGCATTGCAAGAAATTTATTTTATCCCAACTGTTGGCGCAAGTGGTGCAGTATTTGGCGTTCTTATTGCATTTGGCATGCTATTTCCAAACACAGAACTTATGCTGCTCTTCCCTCCTATTCCACTTAAAGCAAAAGTATTTGTGTTACTATATGTGGCATGGGAATTATACTTAGGCATTTCTATGAATCCCGGTGATAACATTGCACACTTTGCGCATTTGGGCGGTGCACTCATGGGTTTTATTATTGTAAAAATTTGGAATCGAGATAACCGTTTTTTGTATTAAGGTTTTCTTATTTCCAATAAAATTTTCTATTTGCACACTTAATTATTTTAGAAAAATAAAATGAACATCATTATTCCAATGGCAGGCTGGGGAACACGCCTGCGTCCTCATTCACTCACTATTCCTAAACCAATGCTACCTATTGCAGGGAAACCAATTGTGCAGCGTTTGGTTGAAGATTTAATAAAAACAGTACCTGAAAAAGTAGAAAATGTTGTATTCATTATCAGGCGCGATTTTGGTGCTGCTATTGAAGAGAAAATAAATCAAATCGGCAGTTCTTTAAATATTAAATATCACATCGCATATCAAGATGAAGCTCTTGGAACTGCTCATGCTGCTTTATGTGCTGGAGATTTGCTTGTGGGTAAAACCATCGTAGCATTTGCCGATACACTTTTTCGTTTCAACAAGCAATTAGATATTGAACAAGATGGCATTATTTGGGTACAAAAAGTTGATGACCCAAAAGCATTTGGCGTAGTAAAATTAGATGCCGATGGTTCAATTACTGATTTTGTAGAAAAGCCTCAAACCTTTGTAAGCGACCTTGCCATTATTGGCATTTATTACTTTAAAGATGGTGCCAACTTACGCAGCGAACTCCAATATTTAATTGATAA
This sequence comes from Bacteroidetes bacterium 37-13, assembly GCA_001897535.1. GTDB lineage: Bacteria > Bacteroidota > Bacteroidia > Chitinophagales > LD1 > UBA7692. The sequence goes on from MKTC01000010.1 coordinate 95,661, forward strand.
CGACATTAAGCAAAAGGGAGAATACCAACTTACACATGCACTCGAAAACATGAAACAAAAAGGCATAAAATTTAAGCCGGGCGAAGTAAGTGAATGGTTAGATTGCGGCAATAAAAATGCCACCGTAGATACCAACCAGCGTTATTTAGAATTTATTAAAAATGAAAAGCTAATTAGTGAAAAAGCCATTATTGAAAACAGCACAATTATTCCTCCTTGCTTTGTAGATGAAGGTGCCAAAGTGCTGAACAGCGTAATTGGCCCACATGTTTCAGTAGGAAAAAACTCGGCAATTGAAAACTGCGTGATTAAAAACAGTATTGTACAATCACAATCTTCATTAAAAAATTACCTGCTACACAACAGCATGGTAGGAAACAACGTTAATTTACAAGGAACATTTGCCGATTTTAGTATAGGCGATTACACATCAATATCAGAATGAAACTTCGATACATAATCACTATTTTTTTTGCATTCATTTTTATTTCTTCAGTTGAAAGTGTTTTGGCATTTCCAACCAAAAAGGAAAAGCCGAAAAAAGAAAAGGTAAAAAACAATAAGAAGAGGAAAGAAAGTTCAGCAACCAGCGCTTCCAATCCAGAAGAAGAGCGCGTGTTTATTGATGCTGAAAAAGCAAAGATGATTGAAGATTATGAAACCGCAGATAAGAAATTTAGAGAAGTACTTCAATTAGATAAAAACAATGCAGATGCACACTTTCAATTAGCACAACTTAGTTTTGGAAGCGGACAAATACAAGCTGCAAAGGAACATGCCGAAGCTGCTTTAAAATTAGACCCAAGCAATATTTTTTACAAGGAGTTTTTAGCCGAAATGCTTGCTCGAACTTCTCCTAAAGATGCAATTGTACTTTACAAGGAATTGATAAAACAAAACCCAAATTCTCCTGATGCTTATATGAATTTAGCATTCTTGCAAATACAAAGCAAGCAAGCAGCTGAAGCCATAAAAACTTACGACCAATTTGAAAGTATATTCGGAATAGATGAAGAAATAGTTTCAAGAAAAAAGAGTTTATATCTTTCTTTAAATCAATTTGACAAAGCAATAAACGAACTAAAAAAATTAGAAGAAGCTTATCCCGGTGAGCCTAATTTTCTTTTAATGCAAGCAGATTTATACACTGCAAATAATATGCGCGACAAGGCTTATCCACTTTACAAAAAAGTATTGGAATTAGAACCGGAAAATCCACAAGCACTTTTAGCAGTTGCAGAATACAGCGCCAAACAAGGCGACACCACTGCAAGACGCGAAACACTCAAAAAAATATTTTCAAATCCAACACTAAATATTGATGCCAAAGTAAAAATGCTATTTCCTTACATTCAATACTTTGATGTAAAAAAGGATAATAGAACCGAAGCTTTAGAACTTGCAGATATTTTAGCAAAAACACACCCAAAAGAAGCCAAAGCTCAAGCAATTCGTGGTGATTTATACAACTTAGATAATCAATTAGATACCGCTCTTGCAGCTTATTTGCGCTCTTTAGATTTACAGAAAGATGTATTTAATGTTTGGCAACAAGTGTTCTTTATCTACAATCAAAAACGCGATTGGAAAAATTTAAAAGAAATTACCACACAATCTTTAGAATATTTTCCAAACCAAGCAGTTACTTACCTATTTAAAGGCTTAGCAGAAAGCCAGTTTAAGGATTACGACCAAGCACTAAAAAGCTTAGCTAAAGGCGAAAAAATGAGTGGCGATAACAACAAACTCCGTGCACAGTTTTTATCGAGCATGGGCGATGTGCTACACAACTTAAAAAGAAATGAAGAATCGGATAGCTGCTTTGATAAAGCCATAAAATTAGACCCTGATAACGCAACTGTTTTAAACAATTACAGCTACTACCTTTCGCTGCGCAAAGCCAATTTAGAAAAGGCAAAACAAATGAGCGCCTACGCCAATAAATTGCAAGAAAACAACGACTCCTACTTAGATACTTACGCTTGGATTTTGTTTGTGATGGGCGAATACAAAGAAGCTAAAACCTGGCAGGAAAAAGCTCTTAAAAACAGCGACCCGCCAAGCGCTACACTTTTAGAGCATTATGGCGATATACTTTCAAAATTAGGTGAAACTCAAAAGGCAGTTGAATATTGGATTAAAGCCAAAGAATCAAAAAGCGATTCAGAAACCTTAGATAAAAAAATTGCTGCACAAAAGTATATTGAGTAAGCATAAAAAAGTAATGAAAAGTACTTACTACAACACACTGCTTTCGCAAGTAAAAAAAGGAAAAGATGTATTTATTGCACACAATGCAGTAGTAATTGGCAATGTTGAATTAGGAGATAACAGTAGCATTTGGTATGGTGCAGTATTGCGTGCTGATATGGATAAAATTACTATCGGAAACCGAACCAATATTCAAGAAGGTTGTATTTTTCACGTAGATCCTGGAAAACCAATAAATGTTGGACAAGGAAACATAATTGGGCACGGTGCAATTTTGCACGGTTGCACAATTGGAAATCATAATTTAATTGGAATGCGCGCAACGGTAATGAATGGTGCAAAAATTGGCAACGGTTGTATAATTGGTGCGCATGCTTTAGTTACTGAAAATACCGTAATACCTGATTTTTCAATGGTTTTAGGTTCACCGGCAAAAATTGTAAAGCAAATTTCTCCTGAAATAGTAGAGCGAATAAAAGAAGGCGAACACGAGTATGTAAACGAAGCCTTAAAATATTTGACTGATTAAGAATAAACTTTATAGAAAGATTCACTAAAGCACTTTCAACGCTTCTGTTACAATACTTTGAAGCCTAGTTTTATCTTGTCTTATTTTTGAATAAACCAAGATACCGTGTCTTACGCCCATAATAAAATTTACTTTACTCTCTATATTCATATCAGCAGAAAACTCCTTGCTTTTAATGCCTTTTTGAAGTAGTTCAGTATAAACCTTTTCAATATCTTTAATACTCTCATTCACCCATTCTTCCACTTCTTTATCGTGTGGCGCTAATTCTATTGCCGTATTGGTTAAATAACCTCCTCTGCGATGGCGATGGTCAGTTACTTCTGCAATAATACTTTCAAAGGATAATTCTATTGCTGCTCTTGCCGAAGGAATCTCACGCAACAAACTCATATTGTTGTTTAATCGCTTTCTGTAATTGTGCAGCGTTGCCATAAACAATCCATGCTTATCTGTAAAGGCTTCGTACATACTGGTTTTGCTCAACTTTACATGGCTTACCAACTCTTGAATTGAAGTACCGTTGTATCCTTTTGCCCAAAATAAATCCATAGCTTTTTCTAAAACTGCTTCGTATTTATATTGCTTTGAACGTGGCATAATTTTATATTTTTGCAGCTAATCTAATTACAATCACTCCTTGTAGATAGCTGATTTTCAATTATTTTTACGCAAATAAAAGAATTTTTGTTCCAAAAGGTTTCCATGGCTAAATTAAGTATAAATATAAACAAAATTGCACTATTGCGAAATGCGCGAGGAGGCAACATTCCGAATGTAATACAATTTGCTATGGATTGTGAAAAGTATGGCGCACAAGGAATCACAGTTCATCCAAGACCAGATGAAAGGCACATTACAAAAAAAGATGTGTATGCACTAAAAGAAGTAGTTACTACCGAATTTAATATTGAAGGTTACCCAAGCGAAGATTTTTTAAAAATGGTCTTAGAAGTAAAACCTGCACAATGCACTTTAGTTCCCGATTTGCCTAATCAACTTACTTCAGACCACGGTTGGGATTGTGTTCAGCACAAAGAATTTTTATTGAAAATAATTTCAAAACTTCAAGAAAATGGTATTCGGGTTTCGCTATTTATTGACCCTATGAAAGAACAATTGGAAGCCGCCAAAATAACCGGTACTAACCGAATTGAATTTTATACCGGACCTTATGCGCACGATTTTTATTTAGAGAAAAACAAAGCAATTTCTGCATTCTCAGAAGCAGCTAAAGTGTGTACAGAATTAGGCTTGGGCATCAATGCCGGGCACGATTTGAATTTAGACAATTTGAAGTTCTTTAAAGAAAATGTTGCCCATCTTTTAGAAGTTTCTATCGGGCAAGCATTTGTGAGCGACTGCCTTTACTATGGTTTAGAAAACACTATTCAACTTTATAGAAGGCAATTAGCTTAAAGTGAGTGTAGCATTTTTGTAATCTATTACTGCATTTAATTGCAGCAACAAATCAGAACCTAAAATGCCACTAATTTTTTTGATTTTGAATTTAGAATACATGCCATTTACATGCGCCAATTCTACGACTGCTGAAGTATATTTTTTCACTTGCAACGAACCTAACTCAAGCAAATCAATTTTGCCGTAATAGCTTTCAGAAACTACGCTGTGTAAACCAGAAGTTTCTTGCTTTATTGTTTTCAATTTCTCTTTTCCAATATTTTTTTCAAACCACTCTTTGCCAATTACGGTTTTAGATGCGCCTGTGTCTAGAAGAAATCTACAGCGCTTTCCATTTATCTTTAAATTCAGGAATAAATGATGCCCTGATTTTTCCATGTTTTCAATGGAAAGTTTTACAACTGTATCAACTTTTTTCTTTGCCATGCAGCGAACATAAAACGATTTCTGATTTTCAACTAAAACCTTTTCTTCTTTTTTCCGTATAGTAAGTTAATCCTTTAGGCAACTAAACCATGAAGATTAAACTCTACTTACTTACTTGCTTGTTCACCCCATTTTTTTTCGCACAAGCGCAGCGAAATTGCAGCACACACGAGCATCACGAAAAAATGCTTTTGGAAGATGCAAATTATCGCACAGCAAGACAACAAATAGAAGGATTTAATAAAACTCAACGCAGTTTTAAAACAGAAAAAACGAATACCACTATCATTCAAATTCCGGTAGTAATTCACGTGCTATACAATAAATTTGAAGATAGCTTAACCGATGATCAAATCCTTTCGCAAATCGAAGTTTTAAATAAAGATTATCAACTATTAAATGATGAAGTAAATTCTATTCCCGATGAATTTACACCCGTAGCTTCTGGTTCAAATTTTCGCTTTGTATTAGCAACAAGAAAGCCCGATGGTGTAGCTACAAATGGCATCGAAAGAAAGTTTACCAATAAAATTTCATTCTCTGATAATAACGACATGAAGTATAGCTTGCGCGGTGGCGCTGATGCTTGGGACGCAACACAATATTTGAATATTTGGATTTGCAGGTTGAACAATAATTTATTGGGATATGCACAACTTCCGGGTGGTGCAGCAGCTACCGATGGCGTAGTGATAAATCCAATAGCTTTTGGCACTTTGGGAACCGCAAAATATCCATACAACAAAGGCAGAACTGCAACTCACGAAGTTGGCCACTGGTTAAACCTTGCTCATATTTGGGGCGACAAAACCGATTGCAAAGGCGATGACTTAGTGGAAGATACGCCACCACAAAGTATGCCAACTTATGGTATGCCCAAAAAGCAGCCAAGTTCTTGTGGGCACAATTCCATGTACATGAATTTTATGGACTATACCGATGATGCAGGAATGGCAATGTTCACAACAGGGCAAGTTGCAAGAATGGAAAAACTTTTTGCAGAAGGAGGTTTTCGCCATAGCATCATTTCTTCAAAAGGATTATTACTTCCTGATGGAAAAACAGCAACAGATAATAACATAGTAAACAACGAATGCAACAGTGAAAACAATAACGATATTCGTGGAAAAGCGAAACAATTAAAAGGCATTTCTCTTGCTTATGGTAAAATTGACAAAAGTGGAAAAAGCGAATGGTTTGAATTTTCAAACAACAAAGTGCAGAGCAATATTTACATTACACTTAGCGAATTAACTGCCGATTTTGATATTGCACTTTACAATGCAAATGGTTTGTTACTCACACGCAGTCGCAGAAGCGGAGACAAACCTGAAGCATTAAAATGGAACAATGCTGAAGTAGGAAATTACTATGTAAGAGTTTACGGTTACCAAGGTGCAACATCTACTAATTGCTTTGCATTGCAAACACAACTTAGCAAAGTAGCATTTAAAACTAACGAAGAAGAAGTTCTTGTAAACGAAACTGAAAAGCCCGAAGATATAAAAGTTTTACAGTCAAAAGTTTACCCAAATCCAAGTTCGTATGCAGCAAACTTTGATGTAAATTTAGAAGAAGAAGGTGAAGTAAACATTGCCATTTACGATATGGTAGGCGCAAAAATAAAGTCCTATAATTTCAATTCACTTTCAGGATTTAATAGTTTAAATATTGAGTTTGGAGATATACAATCGGGCGTTTACAATTTGGTTGCACAAAGTGGAGATGCCAAATTTAAACAAAGACTTATAGTTAGCAGATAATACATCAAACATACACCTATGAATTAAACCAAACAGGCTGCCGAACACAGCCTGTTATTTTTTTGTATAAAAATTAGATTTCAACTGCTAATATTGCTTTATACAGTAGAAAAAATGACATCAGAAATTATATACTTAGGTGAACTACGCACAAAAGCTACACACCTAAAATCAGGACAAGAAATTATTACCGATGCACCAACCGATAATCACGGAAAAGGTGAGGCTTTTTCGCCAACGGATTTAGTGGCAACAGCTTTAGGAAGCTGCATGGTAACTGTAATGGGAATAAAAGCCCGCGATATGAGTGTAGATATTAGCGGAGCAACCATTTCAATTACTAAAATAATGGGAACTGAACCACGAAGAATTACCGAAATAGTTGTAGCATTTTCATTAAAAGGTAAACAACTGAGCGAAAAAGAAATCGCTATTTTGGAAAACACCGGACGCAACTGTCCCGTGCTTCATTCGCTTCACCCTGATTTAAAAAAGACAATCTCTTTTACCTGGAATTAGAAACAAAAATTTAAGATGAAAATAAGCGTAATTGGTGCTAACGGACGCACCGGAAAACATATTGTAGAGCAAGCTTTAGCCAAAGGCTGGCAAGTGGTTGCATATTTAAGAAACAAAGAAAAATTACCTATCGAAAATTCAAATTTGAGTTTTGTGGAAGGTGATGCTTACGATACTGCCAAAATAAGCGAAGCAATTCAAGATTCAGATGCAGTAATTTCTGCATTAGGACAAAGCAACATCACAGGCGATGTGAGTTTAATGAGTGACGGAATGAAACATATAATTCCCGCTATGGAAAAACATCACATAAAACGTGTAATTGCCGTTGGTGGCTTGGGTGCACTGCAAGCAAATGAAACAACGCTTATCAAAGATTTGCCTGATTTTCCGGCTGCATATAAAAATGTTTCAGAAGGGCATTTTAAAGTATTTGATGTGCTGCGTAAAACAAATTTAGATTGGACATTTATTTGCTGTCCAGATTTGCCTGATGGAGAAAAAACAGGCGCTTATCATCTTCGCAAAGATTTTGTACCAAAAGGCGAAGGCAAAATATTTACCGGAGATGTGGCAGATTTTATTCTTAAAGAATTAGAGGCAAATCAATATTTAAAAACCAGAGTTGGGATTAGCAATTAGAAATTAAACAAATTTCTTTATTCGCCTTACAATATTAGAAAGTAGAATCTTGCATTTCAATTTTTCTAAAAATGTTTCCGGCTTTTTGTAAAGCCCGTATTTCACAAGCAGTTTTTCCAAGAAGCTATCAGGATAAAAAACAGATTTACTCAAATTTCTACTTCGCCATTCTTCATTTTGCCAATGGATAAATTGCCAATTTTGAGGCGGCATTTCATTAGTAAAAATAAACCTTGACGTATCGTGCCACATATCTGTGTTGCTACAATCTTTCACAATAAAATTTTCGAGTTGCTGCAGTTCAATATGTTTCACTAAAATATCAATTGGTTTGTGCCAATCTGTGTTATGCTCATCTATTGTAGCCGTTGCTTCTTCGTAACAGTGCTTCATCAATACACTATGTTTTGGGCATTTCATCACATTTCCAACTACTTTTAAATTGTGGTGATTTCTAAAAAAATATGATGCGGCAAAATCAATTTTTTTCAAACAAGTTATATCCATATCAACCCACCAACCGCCATGTTCATATAAAAGTTTATAGCGAAAAATATCGCTAAAGCCTGCTACACTGCCTTTTCCTATACCAAACTGGCTTTTATTTTTGTAATAGAAAATTTGATTATGCGGAATAATTTCATTCGCATTGCACAGCTCTACTTTTTCAGGCAAATCGTTTTGCAATGGTTCATAAATCCACAATTTGAAATGATAACCAAAACTTAAAAACGATTGAATGGTGAGAAGTTCTATTAAACTTAATTTATTGCCAATCCATAATCCATTAAAAGTTTCAATTTCTTGGCTCATTAAAGTTTCTGCTTTTCAATTCCTAATAAATTTCAGGAGCAATAATAACCCAATAGCGTTCTAAATAAAGTGTATATTGAAGAAATAAGTCAAATTTTGATAACACAATACTTCATTTTCTCATTTTTCAATTTACTTTTGCCGCGCATTTTAAAAACAATACAAAAATGGCTTCAAACATTACACTTACCATGATAAAACCTGATGGGGTTGCTGATGGTTTTACAGGAAAAATTTTAGACCACATTATTGCTGCGGGCTTTAAAATCCAAGCGATGAAACTTACTCGCCTTTCAACTGAAAAAGCACAAGAATTTTATGCTGTTCATAAAGAACGTCCTTTTTATGGTGAATTAGTAGCTTTTATGACCGAGGGTCCGATTGTAGCTGCTGTACTTGAAAAAGAAAATGCTGTTGAAGATTTTAGAAAGTTGATTGGAGCTACCAATCCTGCAAATGCAGCAGAAGGAACTATTAGAAAACTATACGCTACAAATATCGAACGCAATGCCATTCACGGCAGCGATAGTGATGAAAATGCAGCTATTGAAGCAGCTTTTCACTTTAGCGGTTTAGAGCGTTTCTAATTTTTTTATACTACATTTTAAAAGCACTTTTCTAAGTAAGGAAAGTGCTTTTTTATTTTTGTATGTTCCTTACACAACTATATCAAAAACAAAAACCGCTTTAGTTAATCTTGGAGATTAAACTAAAGCGGTTCTATTTTAAACATTTAATTGCTTACTTAGAAAAAAGCGATTGCAGTTTCATTGCAATTCCCATATCGCCTTTTACCTTTATTTTTCCGCTCATAAAAGCAGTCATTGGGTTTAGCGCTCCAGACATCATTGCTTGCAAATCCTCTGCACTTACACCAATAGTGCAATCTGCATCTTTATCTTCAGCAGAAACCTTGTTAGAGTCGCCTGTTCCGTCTATAAAAACTTTATTGTCGCCAAAATCAAATTTTAAGGTTTTGCCTAAAGTTGGTGCGGCTGCTGCGCCTGCTTGCAATGTTGAAAGTAATGCTTCAAATGCCATTGTGTTATTGTTTTTATTGTTTGTTAATAAATCACTTTCTTTTGTCTGTCCGTGTGCATAGTTAATTGTTAATCCTGAATTTTTATACTGCTTATCATCAATAATTATTTTGGCAATAATTTCGCGCATAATTTCGGTAGAGCCGCCACCGATGGTTAATATTCTGCTATCGCGAAACATACGCGCCATTTTGTATTCTTCCATGTAGCCATAGCCGCCAAAATTTTGTAAACATTGGTAAGCCACTTTATCGCTTAGTTCAGTTGCCATAAGCTTGGCAATAGAACTTTCTTTCACAGCATATTCGCCATCGTTGTGCATTCTGCAACAATGGTAAACATAGTATTTTATGGTTTCTGTTTCTGCTGCCAACTGTGCCATTCTGTGTCTTAGCACTTGAAATTTATTTATTGGTCGCCCAAAAGCATTGCGTTCGCTCATATATTGCAAAGTGTATTCAATTCCTGCTTCGCAGCCGGCAATGGCAGAAATAGCACCGCACAATCTTTCTAACTGCAAACCGCCCATGAGGTAAACAAAACCTTGTCCCTCCTCTCCTACTAAATTTTCAACCGGCACCTTTACGTTGTCGAAAAATAATTCAGCCGTGTCAGAAGAATGCCAGCCCAGTTTCTTCAACTTTTTTGCACTCACTCCAGGCGCATTTCTATCAATTACCAAAAGTGAAACACCATCGAAACCTTTTGTGGGGTCGGTTTTCACCACTGTAACAATAAAATCGCCATATACCGCATTGGTGATAAAAGTTTTTTGCCCGTTTACGATATAAAAATCGCCTTCGCGAATAGCTTTTGTTTGTATGTTTTGTACATCGCTTCCCGCGCCCGGTTCTGTGATGCCAATGGAGCTAACCATTTCGCCTTTAATAGTTGGCACTAAATATTTCTGCTTTAAAAATTCACTGCCGTGTTTAAAAATATAAGTTGAACTCATGTATTGAATTACACTTGGCGTAACGGCAAAACCACCGCTCCACATTTTAGCTATTTCTTCGCAAAAAACTACCGAGTACCAAAAATCAGCACCTGCTCCGCCATATTCTACCGGATAATTTAAACCCATATAACCCATGTCGCCAAACTTTTTCCAAATTTCTTTCGGTATGCGTTGGTTTTCTTCCCATTCATCAATGTGTGGCGCAACTTCTTTGTTTAAAAAGTCTTTTAACCCTTGTCTAAAAAGTTCGTGCTCTTCAGTAAAATAATAGTTTTTCACGTGCTTGTTTTTCTATGAATACCAAACGTAAATGTTTTTTTTATGAATATAACATTTAGTCAAAAATTCACCGTTCAATTTGCTCTTGTATTTTACTTAGCAATTGTTTGGTGAGTATTTAGAATTAAGCATAACAAACTTAATTTATACAGATAAAAGCATTCTCCTAAAAGATAATTTGAGAACTAACTCTATTTCTTTCCAATTTTTATTTAGTTCTCTATTCAAAACTACTCAACTAAATTGCTATTTCTACCCAATTTCAAAATAGGTTTCTTTTTTCCATACTTTTTTTATTACTTTCGTTGCCTTTGCAATTCATTTCTATTACATGAGTTCATCTTCACGCGATTTTTCCGGCATAGTGTCTAAATTAGGACTACAGCCAATGGAAGCACCTTCGATGGTTTCAAATAAAAAAGCTAAACTTTATATTGGAATTCCCAAAGAGCGAAGTTTTCAAGAACACAGAATTGCGATTACACCTGAAAGTGTGCGTGTTTTAACGGCCAATGGACACAGAATAGTGATTGAAGAAAATGCGGGAAAAGAATCTCGGTTTTACGATAACGATTACTCTGAAGCAGGCGCTGAAATTGTGGCTGATGAAGAAGCGGTTTACAAGGCAGATATAATTTTAAAAGTTGCTCCACCATTGCCTTACGAAATAGCGCTCATGAAAATGAACCAAACGCTTATTTCTCCACTTCATATTCCTTCCATTAAGCAAGAATATATTGAAATGCTGATGAAGAAACGCATTACAGCATTGGCGTATGAATATACCAAAGACGATGCGGGTTTCTTTCCATTTGTGCGTTCAATGAGTGAAATTGCAGGAAGCACAGTGGTATTGATTGCTGGAGAATTTTTGAGCAATGCCAACAATGGCAAAGGAATTTTATTGGGTGGCGTTTCGGGTGTGCCACCTGCAAAAGTAGTAATACTGGGAGCCGGAGTTGTGGGTACATTTGCCGCCAGAGCCATAATTGGATTAGGAGCAACAGTAAGCGTTTTCGATAATAATGTTTACAAACTAATGCGCCTTCAAGAGCGAATTGGTGCACGCGTTTTTACTTCAACCGTACAACCGGAAATATTAGCAAACGAATTAGAAACTGCCGATGTTGCCATTGGTGCTTTGCATAGCAAAAAAGGAAGAACACCAATTTTAGTTACAGAGCAAATGGTGGAAAGAATGAAACCGGGAGCCGTAGTTATTGATGTGAGTATTGACCAAGGCGGTTGTTTTGAAACCTCTGAATTAACTTCACATTTAGAACCAACTTTTAAAAAGCATGGTGTAATACACTACTGTGTTCCAAATATTACTTCGAGGGTTAGCCGAACAGCATCGTACGCTTTTTCAAATATTCTTACACCAATTTTATTGCGAATGGGCGATTTAAAAGGAATGCAAGGCTTAATTTACGAAGATGTGGGAATCAGAAACGGTATTTACTTGTACAAAGGCAATTTAACCAACGAGCATTTAGCTAAAATTTTCCAAATAAAGCACAGCAATCTGGAATTGCTTTTTGCCTCAAATCTTTAGTTTGTTCTACGCCAAAATATAACGGCAACGTTAGCAGGGCGTGTTTCTACGCCACCTCCTCCACTATTTACAGTTACGTTTATGTTATGTGTATGATCAGGTACAGTATGTGAATGAACTCCATCGGCCGTAGTAGTAAATGTGTGCGTGTGATTCATACAACCATCATTTAATCTACCCATAAAATTGCCAACAGTATGCCTGCTATCCCATGTACTTCCGCATTGAGAAGGATTATCGTTCATACTTAAATTTTTTGTATCAGATGAAAGATTGTCATCATAAGGAATCCAAATATTGCCACTGTAAGGATTAGCACCGCTTGTAGTTCCTGTATGAGTATGAGAACCTCCACTTGAAGTAGTTAAAATGCCTGAACCAGCTGCTGTTGCAGAGGCGGTGTGTGTATGATTTCCTACAATATCAGCCTGCAAAACTCCCGTTAAAGCACCTCCGGCAGAAACATTGGCTGCACCTCCAACCGCACGGATAAATTCTCCGTTTTGAATATCGGTTTTTACCCAAGTAGTTCCGGGATACATTGCGTTTGGATCTCCTGCATTAAACCATTGTACATAAGTGCTTCCAATTGGTGGGGTATTTATATTCAGCCATTTTGTGCCATCATAAAATTCCATGCTACTTAGTGTTGTGTTCCAACGCAAAGTTCCGGCTGAAGTTGTTGCAGGGCGTTGTGCTGTAGCACCACTCGGAAAAGCAATTCCATCACTTGCAGAAGAAGCATCAAGCGCCACATTTGGTGAAGTATTGTTTACCCCAATTTTACCTGATGATTGAAACAATACAGAATTGCAAATATCAGTTGGCGAAGTAAATACTGGAATGTAATTAGCCGCAGCAGTGCCACAAATAATTCCCATACCTGTTGGGCCTGTAGCTCCTTGCGAACCCGTTGCACCTGTATCGCCAGTTACACCTTGTATGCCTTGCGCTCCGGTTGCGCCTGTATCTCCGGTTGCGCCTTGAATACCTTGCGCTCCGGTTGCTCCGGTATTGCCAGTTATACCTTGTGCTCCGGTTGCTCCTGTAACGCCCGGCTGGTTGCAAAGCGATAACCATGATGCACCATCAAAATAAAAGAAGCAAGAGCTTGTTAAGTCAAAAACCAATAATCCTGTAGCAGGACTAACTATCGCCTGCCTTTGAGCTTGCGTAAGTCGCGGCACTAAAAAGCCTTTGTCTTGGGCAGACAACTCCAAAACAGAAGATGCTGCCGGAGTATTGGTTCCTATTCCAATATTATTTTGCGCTAAAACAAATATTGAATTGAAAGCCAACAGAATTAGAAGTAATTTATTCTTCATAAAAATTTTATTTGTGATCGGTAAATCTCTTGGCAGCAAGTATAGCCACTTGCCTTGCAAGTTCAGTTTGTGCTGCTTCCAACCTTCTGAATTTTGCGTAAATAAGAATTGAAAACATAAAGAAAAATAATACACTTAAATAGAGAATTAAATCAGTGCCTCTACCAACGCCAAGTGCGTGAGCTACATCGGTTGTGATATTTGGATTTAAAACTAAAAACACACCAACACCCGCAATTAAAATAAAGAAACTTCGATAGAAAATTTGATTTTTCAGTCGTGCTAAAAACAACAAAACAATGAGTAAAAGAGGTGCTACAAGAATTACTTTAATAAGCATCAACGCGAATATATTCAGTTACTTAGAAGAATAAAAATTTCTATTCACAAAACTATTTCTTCAATAAAAAGTATTGGATTTTTTGTTCATCTCTCAACAATATATCACAGCATAAAATAATTTCTACTTTTGCACGTCAAATAAATTCAATAAACAAAAAGTAAACAAACACACCATGAAAAACCTTCTTAAATTATTAACTGTTTTTTCGTTGGCTTTAACGCTTTCTTCTTGCAGCTACAATAGTTTGGTACAAGAACGCGAAGCAGTTACAGCACAATGGGCAAATGTAGAAACAGCTTACCAACGCAGAGCAGATTTAATTCCCAATTTGGTAAACACTGTGAAAGGCTATGCCAACTTTGAACAAAAAACACTTACAGCCGTTGTAGAAGCTCGCGCAAAAGCAACCAGCGTACAAATAAATGCTGATGACTTAACTGAAGAAAATATTGCAAAATTCCAAGCAGCACAAGGCGAACTAAAAGGCGCACTTTCTCGTTTGTTAGCAACTGTAGAAAGCTATCCTGATTTAAAAGCAAACCAAAACTTTTTGGAACTTCAAGCGCAATTAGAAGGAACCGAAAACCGCATTAGTGTAGAACGTAATAAATACAACCAATTAGCACAGCAATACAATGCTCACACGCAAGCTTTCCCTGCATTGATTACTGCGAAAATGTTTGGATTCCAAGCAAAAGCATACTTTAAAGCTGATGCAGGTTCGGAAAAAGCTCCACAAGTTTCATTCTAATTATTTACCATGTCTATTTTCTCTAAGCAGCTTATTGAAAAATTGCAAATTGAACAGATAAAACAAGCTATTCAACAAGCGGAAAGAAACACTTCAGGAGAAATAAAAGTACACATAGAAAAGCACTGTAAAACAGAAGTAATAGCAAGAGCTATCGAGCTATTTCATCAACTCGAATTGCAGAAAACTGAACAGCGAAATGCAGTGCTTATTTATGTTGCTATTCACGATAAAACATTTGCCATAATTGGCGATGACGGCATTAACCAAAAAGTGCCTGCCAACTTTTGGGAAAGCACAAAAGAATTGATGCTGCATAATTTTAAGCAACAAAAAATTGTAGAAGGAATTGCTGCCGGAATTCAAATGGCAGGCGAACAACTTAAAGCATTTTTCCCTTTCACACAGGGCGACAAAAATGAATTGAGCGATGATATTAGTTTTGGAAACTAATGCTAATTTTTCTTGTAGTTGAAATATAAAATGAATTTAAAAAAATTACACTTGATGAATTTTCTGGTACTTGCAATGTTTATTTTTGCAAGCTTAAATTCATTCTCCCAATTTCCGGAAAAGCCCAATCCTCCAAGATTAGTAAATGACTTGGCGAATTTTTTATCGCCCGATGAACAAGCCAGATTAGAACAAAAATTAGTAGATTTTGATGACTCTACTTCCACACAAATATCTATCGTTACCATTAACGATTTAGGCCCTTATGAAATTAGCGATTACGCTTTTCAGCTCGGTGAAAAATGGGGAATTGGCAGAAAACAAAAAAATAATGGAGTTCTAATTTTAGCATCAAAAGCACAGCGCGAAGTTTTTATTGCCACTGGTTATGGAGTAGAAGATGTGTTACCTGATGCCATTTGTAAAAGAATTGTTGAGCGCATTATTATTCCAAATTTTAAAAACGGGAATTTTTATGCTGGCTTTAATAGTGCAACCGATGAAATAATTGCGCGAACAACCGGCAAGTTTGAAGCCGAGCCAAGAGAAAATGTTGAAAAAATTCCACTTTGGAAAATGATACTATTTATCATTTTTATCATCGTTCTTGTAATTATTATTAGTGCAAACCAAGGTAACAATGGAGGCACAATTTCCGGTAGAGGTTTTAGAGGCTCAGGCGGTGGTCCAGTAATTTGGGGAGGCGGTGGCGGTTTTGGAGGAGGAAGTAGCGGAGGAGGCTTTGGCGGTGGTGGATTCGGAGGTTTTGGTGGCGGAAGTTTTGGTGGTGGCGGTGCAGGTGGTAAATGGTAATTTACTCACATTTTTCTTTATTTTTTTCTTCCTTTAATTGTTATTCTTTTTTTAAGAAAAAAATAAAACTTTAAAAGCACAAAACTTTTACATTCACCTCTAAATAAAACTGACGAATAAAACATGAAACAACTTTTTGCGCTCGCATTACTCTTTTCCTTTTTTACCCAATATTCTTTTAGCCAATGCACCGAAACCCAATCGCCAAAAGTGCTTTTAGTTGGTGATAGCTGGGCATTTTTTATGGGTGTAGATGGCACAATAAACAATGCATTTAAGAAATGGGGATTTTCAAACTACAAGTTTTTAACCAATTCAACCATTGCGGAAAACGGTGCCCAAACTGATGATTTCTTAACTACAACAAAACAGAATGAAATTAAACGAATGCTCGATGAAAATCCGAGCATAAAAGTTGTGCATTTAAGTATTGGAGGAAATGATGTTTTAGGCAGATGGAAGGTAAGCTATTCCGCAGCAAAAACTGACTCTATAAAGCAAGAAGTTTCTGATAGATTAGTGCAGGTTATTGACTTTATAAAAAGCTGCAAACCCGGAATTAGAATTTTATGGAGCGGCTATTGCTATCCAAACTTTGGCGAAGTAATTCCTACTTCAGGCTTGGGAAGCAATCACCCTTTTAATGGCACTTGGCAAAAAATGGAATACCCAACTTTTATTCAAATAAACACTTTACTTAATCAATTTTCTGATGAGGTGGATAGCTTTGCACAAATAGATCCACAAGTAGATTTTGTAAAAGCTACAGGATTGATGCAATATACTTATGGGCAACCTCAGCCTTTGGGTGTTGCTCCGGGCGGCACTTACCCTGCATTCACTGTTCCATTGCCCGAAGGCGATCCTAATTATCCTTCACCTAAAAGTTCTATGCGCGATTACTTAATTACTAAGGATTGTTTTCACCTTTCTGCAAAAGGATTTCAAGATTTAAATGAATACCATACTCAAAAATTTTACCACAAATATTTGATGGACGATAAATTCTATTTAGCAGAAGGAAACGGAAAATCGGGCACGGTTTCTTCGTTAGGGAATACTGCAGATAGCTTGGTGATGGGTGAAGATAATGGAGAAAAATTTTCAACCGTATTAACTTTTAATACTACTTCAATGGCAGATACTTCGCTATCTAATGCAAGCATTTTTTTGAGAAGAAAAAGCCTGAGTGGCACTAACCCAATAAGCAATTCATTAGAAGTGAAAATTAAAAGCGGAAATTTTGGAGCAACAGCAAACATTGAAGCCGCTGATTTTACCGACAACGGTGATGCTGCCGGAACGCCTTGTCTTTTCGGTTCAAATGGTGGCGATGGACATTGGATTCGATTGGATTTACCAGCCACATTTTTCCCATTTATCAATAAAAATGCTGAAACACAATTTGTAATTAGCGCACCAACGGCTACTGGAGGTAGCGTAGTTTTTAGCGATTGGCAAGATGCAGAATTTGCGCCAATTTTAAATTTAGCTTACTACAATCCTTTGCTTAGCATTAAAGATGTTCAAGCTACAAATACAGTTGAAATTTTTCCTAACCCTGCCAATAACACACTGCGCATCAGCACAAACTTTTCAACTAAACAAACAATTGAAATTTTTGACGTAACCGGCCGCAAAATACTTTCGCAAAATGTGGTTGAAACCGAACCAATTGATATTTCAAATCTATTGAACGGCATTTATTTTGCTACGGTGAAAACTGGTGCAGGCTCTTTCACTAAAAAGTTCGTGAAGCAATAAGAAATAATACTATTTAAAGTTGGTAAAAACTATTTTACCAACTTTGAATGGGAGAGATAATTTTTATCAGGATAGTAAATAAACAAACAACTACCTTCCTTTACAGAATTGATAATCGGACGGCATAATTCAACCGGAACGCTTGGGCAACCAAAACTACGACCTAATCTTCCTTGTTCGTTAATAAAATTTTCACTTACGTAATCTGCTCCGTGCATCACAATAGCGCGGCTTTCGGCATTATCATTAAAGCCTTTTTCCATGCCATTTAGTTTTAACGATAAACCATGTTTTCCTTGGTAAGTATTTCCTGTTACATAAAAACCCAAACTACTTTGCAAACTCGATGGAATATTTGAAAATTTTGAAGCAAATTCTTCTCCGGTATTTTTGCCGTGAGCCACAAGCGAATTGAACAAAACTTGCCTATTTTCTAAGTCAATTACAAACAAGCGCTTTTGATTCGATGACTGCGAAAAATCGCAAACTGATAAAATATCTGTACTCAACTTGCCTTGTTTAAAAAGTTTTTCAAATCCTTTTACAGCTATTTCAAAAACAACTTTGCTTAAACCCAACTGCTTTAAATTAAGTTGCTCGTAAACTTTGCCTATTTCAGAACTTGAAGAAAAAAATGGACGTGGCATCTCAGCCTTCAAATTTTGAAAGCTAATTGCACTAATGCACAATATGGCAAACCATTTTTTCATTCTTACAAAGCTAATAAGAAAAATATTACAAATGAAGTCGTAACAAAAAATGGCAATAAAACCTACAGTGCTTCTTCGTATAATTTTTTAAAATCTGCTCTGCTAACAGGCTTAGGATTATTTGGGTGGGCAAAATCGGCAAACGCGAGGTCTGCCAATGGTTCTATATGTTCTTGCTTCACTCCTATTTCGCGTAGTTTGTGCGGAATATTCACCTTGGTATTTAACTCAAATAGGTAATTCACTACAGCATCTCCGCTATGTTCTTTCAAGCCCAAAGCAGCTGCCATTCTTGCAAAGCGGCCTTCAAAACCTACAATATTAAATTTCATTCCATAAGGAATGTTTACAGCATTTGCCAAACCGTGATGCGTATCCAACAAACTTGAAAGCGGATGTGCCAAAGAATGCACTACTCCCAATCCTTTTTGAAATGCAATAGCACCCATCATTGAAGCCAATAGCATGTTTGCCCTACTTTCGGGTGTTGGTTTATTTACCGCAGTTACCAAAGATTCAGAAATCAAACGCATTCCTTCTAAAGCAATGCCATCGCACATCGGGTGATAGTTTTTTGCTAAAAATGCTTCCATATTATGCGTTAAAGCATCCATACCGGTAGCCGCAGTAATAAAAGATGGAAGTTCGTAAGTTAATTCTGGATCGGCAAAAACAATTTTCGCCATCAATTTTGGAGAAAAAAGGATTTTTTTCTGGTGCGTTTCATCATCAGAAATAATAGCACTTCTGCCAACTTCACTGCCCGTTCCAGAAGTAGTGGGAATGGTGATAAAATGAGGCACATCGTTGGTTACATACACATCACCACCAATTAAATCATCATATTTAAACAAATCTTCGCGATGGTTTACACGCAACACTATTGCCCGCGCAACATCTAAGCCTGCACCGCCACCAACACCAATTATACAATCACTTTTTGTTTTATCGTAAACATCTGTTCCTTTGTAAACATCACTCTTTACAGGGTTTTTGTGCGTATCGTGAAATACTTCAACACTAAAACCTTTTTGTTTTAAATCACTTACTATTTTTTTAAAGAAATCTAATTGTGCCACATTTGGGTCGGTTACCAAAAGCGGACGTTTTAAATTATTGCTTGTAAGATAAGCTGGAAGTTCATTTACTGCACCTGCTCCGAAACGAATTATAGTTGGAAAATTAAATTGTTTTACCATGATTATTTAATATTTTGATGCAAGAATAATACAAACGCATCGCTTAATTATTAGTTACTTTAAACTCTTTTTTCAAGAAAAATTCTGCAATAACGCCATTAGCATTTCAAAAGTTGCTCTATCATAACTTTCGGATTAGCTGCACTAAATACCGTATTCCCTGCCACCAACACATCTGCTCCTGCAGCAAAGAGTTTTGGAGCATTCTCTAAAGTTACACCGCCATCAACTTCTATTAAAGTATAGCTGCCGCTTTCATTTATCATATTGCGCGCTTCAGTAACTTTATTTATTGTGTATTGTATAAATTTTTGTCCACCAAACCCTGGGTTCACACTCATAATCAAAACCAAATCGAGCAAGTGAATCACTTCTTTTAAAACCATTACCGGAGTAGCGGGATTAAGCGCTACGCCTACTTTTGCTCCGCTTGCCTTTATTTTTTGAATGGTAGAATCTAAATGATAATTTCCTTCGTAATGAATGGTAATTAAATCTGCTCCGGCTGCTTTAAATTGTTCAACATATCTTTCCGGCTGCACAATCATTAAATGTACATCACAAAATTTTGAAGTTTCTTTTCGCACTGCTTTCAAAACCGGAAAACCAAACGAAATATTTGGTACAAAAACACCATCCATCACATCAATGTGAAGCCACTCGGCAGCACTATCATTTAAAAGTTTAACCTCTTCACCCAACTTTGAGAAATCAGCACTTAATATTGAAGGAGAAATAATTCTTTTTTTCATGCGGCAAAGCTATCTTAAAACTTTCGTTTTACTCAATCATTAAAGTATTAAATTTAACGAATAAAATTACATTTGCGCTCCGCTAGCAATAGCATTAGTTAAATGCCCGGGTGGTGAAATTGGTAGACATACCATCTTGAGGGGGTGGCGCCTGAAAGGGTGTACGAGTTCGAATCTCGTTCCGGGCACTTTAAAACTTATACAACAACCTATATTTGGTTATATAACACAGAAAAAAAAAGTAAACAATAAAAGGTTTCAGGCTTTTTCACTTTCTTTGGAGCGTGTCTGACATTATCCATCTTTTACCCGATTCCATAGCCAACCAAATAGCAGCAGGCGAAGTAATTCAACGTCCAGCTTCGGTGGTTAAAGAACTTATAGAAAACGCCATTGATGCCGGAGCTTCTTCCATTCAACTTATTGTAAAGAATGCCGGAAAAACACTGGTTCAAATTATTGATAACGGCTGCGGCATGAGCGGAACTGACGCGCGCATGAGTTTTGAGAAACACGCCACTTCAAAAATTTCCAAAACCGAAGATTTGTTCAATATCCGAACTATGGGTTTTCGAGGTGAAGCTTTGGCTTCGGTAGCAGCCATTGCGCAAGTGGAATTAAAAACGAAACTTCACGATGAAGACACCGGAACACTCATAGAAATTGAGGGTTCAAAAATTACACGGCAAGAGCCTTGCCAAACTACTTCGGGAACTTCTATCGCAGTAAAAAATTTATTTTACAATGTGCCGGCACGCAGAAATTTTTTAAAAAGCGATAATGTTGAGCTTAAAAATATTATTGAAGAATTTACACGCACAGCTTTAGCTAATCCTCAAATTGCATTTAAACTTTTTCATAACGACTATGAACTTTATCATTTAAAAAGTGGCAACTTAAAACAACGCATTGTTCAACTTTTTGGTGATGATTATGCCAAGAAGATTGTTCCCGTTGAAGAAAAATCGTATTCCTTAAATGTTTACGGTTTCATTGGCAAACCTAATTTCGCAAAGAAAAGCAGAGGCGAACAATATATTTTTGTAAATAACCGCTTCATAAAATCTTCGTATCTGCATCATGCAATTATGCAAGCGTATGAAGAAATGCTGAGCAAAGACCACTTTCCGCTCTATGTTATTTTCTTGGAAATTGATCCTGCCAGAATTGACATAAATGTGCACCCACAAAAATATGAAGTGAAATTTGAAGACGAAAAACTGCTTTACACTTTCGTGAATTTAGGCGTAAAACATGCACTTGGAGCTTATAGCGTTTCACCTTCTTTAGATTTTAACCAAGAGCAACATTTAGATTCTATCGGTGCTTTTACAAATAACAACTTCACAGGTAGCAGCATTCTTAGCCAAACACCCGAACAACACAGAGAGGCAAAAAAATTTGCTCCGCCAAGCAATTTTAAATCCTACGATTCCACTCCACAAAATTGGCAACAGCTCCATAAAACTTCGCAAGGAAATATTTCACAACCAAATGCAACTCCACCCAACTTCTCTCCTACTGAAAATGCTTCTGAAATAACTTTTCGCTCTTCGCAAACTGCCGATAAAAGTGTAGTACAGCCGCATCAATTGCACCGTCATTACATCGTTTCACAAATTAAAAGCGGCATTATTTTAATTGACCAACAAGCTGCGCACGAAAGAATTTTATACGAACGTTATTTACGTTTACTTAAAAACAATAGAAGCACCAGTCAAAAACAATTGTTCCCACAAGCAATACAGTTTTCGCCTGCCGATGCTGCTTTGCTTCGCGAGATTTTGGTTGAGATAAATAACTTAGGTTTTGAAGTTCAAGAATTTGGCGAAAATTCCTTTGTAGTGCATGCTTTTCCGGCTGATGTGTTTAACGGCAATGAGCAGCAAGTATTAGAAGAACTTTTGGAACAGTACAAAAACCAAATGCAAGTTACAAAATTCACTAAGCGCGAAAAATTAGCACAAGCATTAGCCATTAGCTCCTCAATAAAAGTTGGAAAATTACTCTCTATTGAAGAGATGAAAAATATAATTGATGAACTCTTTGCGTGCGAAAATCCATACCATGCACCCAACGGCAGAAATGCAATCATTACTTTTAGTTTAGATGAATTAGCTAAGAAATTTGAAGGCAAAAAGAACGGCTAATTTCATAAGATTTTAAATAAAAAAAATCACACGAAAATGAAAAGAGTAACAGGAATTGGCGGTATATTTTTTAAAAGTAAAGACCCTAAAAAAATCACGGAATGGTATCAAAAACATTTAGGACTAAACACCAATCCTTACGGTGCAACTTTTGAATGGTTTGAGGATAAAAATGATACTCAAAAGGCACAAACACAATGGTCGCCTTTTCCTGAGAACACTCAATATTTTGCGCCATCACAGCAAGCGTTTATGATAAACTACAGGGTAGAAAATCTTGAAAAACTTGTTGAAGAGCTAAAAAAAGAAGGCGTTACAATTCTTGACAATATTGAAACCTACGACTACGGGAAATTTGTTCATATTCTTGATGGAGAAGGAAACAAAGTAGAACTTTGGGAAGCTATCTAAAAACTACTCCTGAGTACTTTATCAACATCAATACAATACAACATTTGTTTTAGAATTGTATGTTTGAAACTGAAAACAAATCCATGTTAGAACAATATACACCTACCGGTGCAAAAGACACTCGCTCAGGCTTTGGCGATGCCATGCACTTTCTTGGAAAAAACAATCCAAATGTTGTGGCACTTTGCGCAGACCTTGCCGGCTCTTTAAAATTAGATACTTTTATTAGAGATTTTCCTGAACGCTATATCCAATGCGGCATTGCAGAAGCAAACATGATGGGAATTGCTGCAGGTTTAACCATTGGCGGCAAAATTCCATTTGCAACCACTTTTGCCAACTTTGCAACAGGAAGAGTTTACGACCAAATTCGTCAATCTATTGCCTATAGCGGTAAAAATGTAAAAATAGCTGCTTCGCACGCTGGCTTAACTTTAGGCGAAGATGGCGCTACACACCAAATTTTAGAAGACATTGGCTTAATGCAAATGCTTCCCGGAATGACGGTGATAAACCCTTGCGACTATAACCAAACTTATGCTGCAACGATTGCTGCTGCCGAATATCAAGGACCTGTTTATTTGCGTTTCGGACGACCAAAATGGCAAATTTTTATTCCAAACAATCAACCTTTTGAAATTGGAAAAGCATTGATGCTAAACGAAGGAACCGATGTTACTATTTTTGCAACAGGACACTTAGTTTGGAAAAGTATCGAAGCTGCAAAAGCATTGCAAGCAAGTGGCGTATCGGTTGAACTTGTAAATATTCACACCATAAAACCTTTGGATAAAGAAGCTATTTTAAAATCGGTAGCTAAAACAAAATGTGCTGTTGTAGCCGAAGAGCACAATATTATTGGAGGTTTAGGGAGCAGTATTGCAACTTTATTGGCTAAAGAATTACCTGTGCCAATGGAGTTTGTGGCAGTAAATGATAGCTTTGGCGAAAGCGGAACACCTGATGAGTTATTGCAGAAATACGGCTTAGATTCTGCTAACGTTATTGAAGCAGCAAAAAAGGTAATTGCAAAAAAGTAGTTCTCATTTTTATATAGACTTGATAAATTTTCAACTTGAAATAAAACCTTATGAGCGATAATGAACTATTAGATTTATTTCATTCCGGGCAAAGAGAAAAGGCTTTCACTTTGCTCATGGAGAAATATCAAGAAAGAGTGTATTGGCACATTCGCAGAATGGTTTTAACCCACGATGATGCAGATGATGTACTCCAAAATACATTTGTAAAAGTTTGGCGCGCACTCGAAAATTTCCGTGCAGAATCACAGTTTTACACTTGGCTTTATCGTATTGCTACCAACGAAGCACTCAACCATATAAATATTAAAAAGAAAAAAGCTGTTATTCCTTTTGAAGGTAACAATAATAGCAGTGATGACGATGATAATAATTTCGGACCTTCAAATTATTTAAAAAGCGACCCATATTTTAACGGTGATGAAATTGAACTAAAACTCCAACAAGCAATTGATACTTTGCCCGATAAACAAAAACAAGTTTTCCTTTTGCGCTACTACGATGAAATGCCTTATGAAGACATGAGCGAAATGTTAGGAACAAGTGTGGGCGCACTTAAAGCCTCTTATCACCATGCCGCACAAAAAGTAGAAGCATTTTTATTAAAACGAGATTAAACTTTTTTACTTCAAGGCTATCCAATAGCTAATTTAATACAAGGTGAAAAATAGGAATAACATATTAGATGAGTTAAAAGAGGTTGCGCCAACACTTGCAAATTTGGCTCAAAGCGATGCTTACTCAGTTCCTGAAAACTATTTTTCATCACTACAAAGTAAAGTTCTCACAAAAATAAAGGAAGAAGAAGTTTGGGAGAAAGCAAGCGACCCGGCACTTTCACCGCAACTGCAATTACTTAAAGGAAAAAAGCATTTCAGCTTGCCTGAAAATTATTTTGCTAATACTACAGCAAACATTCTTTCAACAATAAGAAAAGAAGAAGTTACTCAAGAGTTACAGGCTTTAGCGCCACAACTTTCAACTTTGCAAAAGCACAATGCTTTTAGTGTTCCTCAAAATTATTTCAGCACTTTGCCTAAGCGCATTTTAGCAGAAGTGAGCAAACAAAATTCAGCAGCGGCAAAAGAAGTCTTACCAAGTTTTTGGGATAACTTAAACGCACAGATTGATGTTATTTTAGTTGCAATTTTCAAACCACAACTAAGAGTTGCATTTGCATCGCTTGTTGCAGTTGGCGTTGCTTTTTGGTTTCTAAATAATACCAAACCTACTGAGCAAAATCCAGTTGCCTCTTTAAATGGAGAATTGAACCGAATGAGTACTACCGAAATTAGCAATTACGTTGCTATGCATATTGATGATTACGATGAAGCTACCTTAAAAAAACGTGCCGGTGATGTTAATGGCATGTCTTTTTTTAATGACTCTGAACTAAACGATAATGAACTTGAACAAATTCTTCAGCGAGAAATGGAAGAAGAATTATTTTTGGACTCACCAACTAGAAAGGCTAAAAATCAACTTATATGAGAAAAATATTTACGATTCTTTGTTTATCTTTTTACTTAGTAGCACAAACAGCAAATGCTCAACAGCAAGATACAAAGTTTGAATCGTTGCGCGTTGCTTTTATTACAGACTATGTACAACTTACACCGGAAGAAAGTCAAAAATTTTGGCCTGTTTACAATCAATATCGTGCAGAATTAAAAAGCCTTCGCAAGCAATATATGGCAAGCGATAGAGATGATGAAGACCCTGGCTTTGCAGATAGAAAAATTGAATACGCCCAAAAAAAATTAGATATTCAAAAGAAGTACCGTCCACAATTGGAGCAAGTAATTGGTGCAAAAAAATATTCCTTACTTTTAAGTGCCGAAGACAAATTTAAGCAAGAGCTTTTACGCAATATCCAAGAAAGGAAAAAATAATTGCGAAACATATTTCTTTCACCAAAAACAAACTTGAAATAAAAAAGTTCAATTCCTTTTGGGAGTTTCAGAAAATTTTTAGTTTCGCGTCCGCTTTTTAAGTCAAGCATTGACCCATCGTCTAATGGCAGGACTACAGATTTTGGTTCTGTGTATGTTGGTTCGAATCCAGCTGGGTCAACAAAAGTTTCGGTTAATAGCCGAAACTTTTTTGTTTTATAAAAGTTCTATTTTCTATTTAAAAACTCAACAAACAACTTAAAAGCTTTTGCTCTATGGCTAAAGATATTTTTATCGCTCAAAGACATTTCTGCAAAAGATAATTCGCTGCCCAATGGTTTAAAAATTGGGTCGTAACCAAAGCCATCATTTCCTGTTTTTGCCATTAAGATTTCACCTTGGCAAACACCTTTAAATTGGTGTGTTTCTTTAGCTTCATCAATAAATGTAATTACAGTAACAAATTGAGCATTTCTATTTGATTTTCCTTCCAACTCCAATAAAAGCTTTTGTATATTATCTTCTGCCGTTGCATCTTCACCTGCAAAACGCGCAGTGCGCACACCAGGCAAATTGTTTAATGCAGTAACTTCCAAGCCGGTATCTTCCGAAAAAACAGCTTTGCCAAACTGCTTAAAAATGTATTCTGCCTTTTGAAAAGAATTCCCGGCAATTGTATCTGATGTTTCCGGAACTTCTTTATTAAAGTCAATTTCTTTCAGCGATTTTAACTGAATATTTTCAGGGCACAGCGATTGAATTTCGCCAACTTTATGTGCATTATGCGTAGCAAAAATTATTTCCATTTATTTCTATCTTAAAAACAAAAAGAGTCAATAAACTCTTGGGCTTGTTTAGCTCCGAGCAATTTACTTTTACTTAAATCGCTGCAACCTTCGGCAACACTGTGGTTTAAAATTCTTGTAATGCCTCGGTTGAACCAAATAGAAGCATCGCTATCATTTAGGTTAATTGCGCTAGTATAATCAACAATAGCTTCAGAATAGTAACCATACAAAACTTTAATATTTGCCAAAGCATTTATTGCTTGAACATTTTGCGGGTTTGCCTCTAAAACTCGTTTGTAATCGTTTGTTGCTTGCGTGAAATCGCCTAAAAGTTTCCGCGTAAAACCTCTATTTAAAAGAGCGTCCATATCAGTAGAATCTAATCCTAAATAGAAAGTAAAATCTCTTTCTGCCGCAGTTTTATTGCCTAATTCATTTTGTATTACTGCTCTATTAAAATAGGCATAAGCACAAGTTGAATTTAGTTCAATCGCTTTATTCAAATCCTTTAGTGCTGCGTCACTTTGTCCGTTTTTAGTGTAAATAGAACTTCTAATTAAATACGAAAGTACTATATCCGGTTTTTGTTTAATTGTAGCAGAAAGTAAATTTAAGGCAGTATCTATTTTCTCTGCCTCCACCAAAATAAGCGCTTTTAGATTTGAGCCAATAACCGATGTGGGATGCCGCGATAAAAAAGAATTGATATGGAATTGTGCACTATCAGATTCTTTCATTTGAAATTCAATGAATGCTTTCTTTAGAACATAATCATCGTTGCCCGGATTCTGAGCAATTAGGTAATTGATATTATTTAAAGCATTGCTAAAATCACTTTCTGACAAGTGCAACTCGGTTCTGTGTTCTAAAAAAAGATTATTTGCCGGATCTAATTTTATAGCAGATTCAATATCATCTTTTGCACCTGAATAATCGGTAATTAAAGTTTTAATTCTTGCCCGGGCATCGTAAAATATGGCAGAATTTGGGTTTATATTTATTGCCATATTATAGTCTTTAAGCGCTTCTCCATTTTGTCCAAGCACAGCATATATTTTAGCTCGTTTCATGTAAGCTTCTGCCGATGACGGATCTGTGGCAATAGCTAAATTATATTGTTCGATAGCACGCTGCACATTGCTCATTTGCAATTGCACATCTCCTTGTGCCACATAGTAAGCAGCTGTTTCTCTCGGGTTCTGCGAAAACAAACTTAGAGTACAAAAAGTGCATACTACAATTATTGGTAAAATATGTTTCATCAACTTTGTTTATGGTTTTGAAGTTAAGAAAAATAGTTCAAAAATTACATCTTTTGAAAAAGTAAAGCTACCCACTCTCCTTTTATCTTTTCTGTTTGTAGCGTTAGGCCTTGCATGCTTGCCAAATTGGTAATTATAGAAATATCACTTTGAATAAAACCGCTTAATGCAATTTGGGCATTTAGTTTTAGTAGTTTTACCCAATTAGATAGATTTTGCTCAATTACATGCCTATTTATATTTGCTAAAACAATATCAAATTGCATATTAAACTCCATTGCGGCATCTGCTTTGTAAACTTCAAGTGTAGAATTGTTACGCGCAGCATTTTCAATTGCGTTTTCGTAAGCCCATTCTTCATGATCTACTGCAACAGGTTTTTCTACACCCAATTTATTGGCTAAAATAGCTAATACTCCAGTACCAGATCCCATATCTAACAATGTTTTAGCTTTCAAATCCATATTCAAAAGCAGTTCAACCATGAGCGAAGTAGTTGCATGATGTCCTGTACCAAAACTCATTTTAGGCTCTATTACCAATTCAATTTCCGTATTTAGTTTTTCGTGAAAAGGCGCTCTAATTCCAACTCTATCTGCAATTACAACAGGTGGAAAATTGCTTTCCCAAACTTTGTTCCAATTTTGTGGCTCAATCACTTTTACAACAAAATTCACGTGCGATAGATTGTTATCATCTAAAGTTAAGCGCACTTCGCCATCTGCGATACTTTCTTGTGGCACAAATGCAGAAACACCTAAATTGGTTTGCTCAAAACCTTCAAAATCCAATTCCGAAAGCAGTGCCATGAGCCATTCTTGTTCGTTATTGTCAGTTGTGAAAAATTCGTACTGTAAGTAATTCATTGGTTTATTGTAATTGATAATTTTAAAAATGTTATTAGTAGATTTTAGCGTACACGTTTCATTTTTTCTTTTAGCCACCAATCGAAACGCGTAATTTCATAGCCGGTTGGATCCCAATAAAAAAGTCCATCAGCATCACACAAATCGGAGAACTTTTGCTTTTCTTTTTCAATCACTTTTCTGTAATTAAAACCTGATTGTAATAAAGCATAAAGTATTTGAGAAATTGCTTTTATGCGAGCTATATTTTTTTGGGAATTTCGGTTTAGCAGCTGCCATAATGCTTTAATTCTAAACAATACCATTTCTGTTTGCCCAAGTTCAATATACGTTAATATTTCCATGAGCTTCACACCAAGCCCCCAGCCTGTTTTATCGCGCAGCATCCAACCTGTTTTAGCAATATTTTCTATCACAGTTTTATAGTCTTTTTGATAAAATGCTAAGCCGGCTTTGTAGAAATAATACTGCGTAGTGAGTACTTCATCTTTTATGAAGCGAGGGCTCTTTTCATATAAGTTTAAATAAACAGCACAATGCTTAAAATTACTGCTGTAAAGCGCTGCTCTAAAAGCGTTATCGGCATATACAATTATTGACTGTGGTGGAATTTCTTTCAAATAATTAAAAGCCCAATTTTCAGCTTCGGCATAAGCTCCGGTATTTATCATTGCTATTATCAATTGGTTTCTCGAAGCGCGAATAATCCCTTTTCTATTTAAGGCTTTTGATGTAGTAACCAATTCATATTTTTCTCTTGCAAACGCTAAAGATTCTTTTGGTTTTCGTTCAAATTCTGCTAAAAACATTTGCCCTTCTAAATAATTCATCAAAATAAAATCAGAGTTTGTAGCTTTTGAATATTCCTTTAAAGTAGCAACAATCTTTCTAGCGCCATCAATAAATTCGTTTTCATTATTCTTTAAATACATTGCAGGAGTTAATCCCCAAAGCAGCATATCTCCTTTGTGGTATTTTGCAAAACAGTCTAATGCCTGTTCTATTTCTTTATTAACTTTTGAAATATACTTTTCTCCTTTTGAAGCATTTTGGCTTAAGATTTCCATGAGAGAAAGCACCCAGAAATGGAATATCTCATACTCCTTTGACTTCTTGTAAATTTCTTCACCAATTGAAAAAACAACCTCATTTACCTTCTTTTTAATTAAAATATTTCTAACCAGATATTTTCGAGTTACTTGTCGCAAAGCAGTATTGTAATCTGCATCTTTACTTTGCTCGTCTTCCACACTATCTACCGCAATTAAAACAACACTCAACTGATTAAATAATCGCTGCTTTAAATGAGAGAAAGCCGAAGTGGCGCTTTTAGATTCTGCATACAAAGCTTTAATCACCTCTCGTTCAGTTGCCGATTCCTTTTTCAATAAATAATTGAAAAGCATTTCCGATTTAGAAATCTCTGTTGTACTGCTGCTTCCATAAAGCTTTTGGTACAATTCAATTTCTTTTTTCTCTAATGATTGAATAATGGCAGCTAAGTCTTTCATAGCGAAACGAAAATAAAATTCTTCTGCGGGTGTAACTTTTTTTTTCGGGTTGCGTAAGTATATCTCGAACCAAATTTAACCACACCTATGGAAGTTTTACTATCCCTAATTATTAGCCTTGCTATTGGCATTGGCAAAGAAAACACTACTCTCGACCTTCAAAAAGGCGACCCAACCCAACTTGAAATTGTTTCAAAGTTGGCATCAAATGAAAAGTATAAATCGCTTGAAGGCGAGAAACTACAACTTGCTCTGCAAGAAGATGCACAATTTTATATTGACAACTACAAAGCAGAATAGCACGAAAAAATATGAGTGAGTGGGAGCTGGTCTTAGTGCCGGCTCTTTTTGTTTTTATTCGTTTGTTGGATAGAAATTTTTATACCAATCTACAAACCGCTGCAAACCGCTTTCCAAACTTGTTTCGGGTGTAAAGTTTATCACTTTTTGAATAGCACTAATATCAGCATAAGTTTTAGGCACATCGCCATCTTGCATCGGTAAATAATTGATCACCGCTTGCTTTCCAATCAATTTTTCCAATACTTGAATAAAATACTTTACACTGCATGGCTCGTGATTTCCAACATTATATATTTTGTATGGCGCATTATTTATGGTTTCAGGAAGTACATACAAAATTTGATAAATTGCATTCACCACATCGCCAACGTAAGTAAAATCTCTTTCTAAATTTCCTTCAGCATAAACATCAATCGGCTGATTATTTAAAATAGCTTTTGTGAATTTGAAATATGCCATATCCGGTCTTCCCCATTCACCATAAACGCTAAAAAATCGCAATGCAGTAGAAGGGATTTTAAATAAATGACTGTAAGTATATGCCATTAATTCATTAGCTCTTTTTGTTGCAGCATAAAGACTAATCGGGCAATCAACGGTATCGGACTCTGCAAATGGAACTTTAGCATTTGCACCATATACCGAACTTGACGAAGCAAACACAAAATGCTTTACCGCGTAATGCCTGCAACATTCCAATATATTTACAAATCCGGAAAGATTACTATCGGCATAAGTTAATGGATTTTGAAGCGAATAGCGCACTCCTGCTTGTGCCGCTAAATGAACTACCACTTCGGGTTTAAAAGTTTCAAACAACAATTTCAACTTCTCAAAGTCATTCAACTCAACCTTTGTGAATTTAAAATTATCGAATGACTTTAGTTGCTCTAATCGTGCTTCTTTCAAATGCACATCATAGTAATCGTTCAGATTATCTATTCCGAAAACATTGATATTCTTTTCAAGAAGAAATTTACTGCAATGAGAACCAATAAATCCTGCCGCTCCAGTAACTAATACATTCTTAACTTTTGATAATTGGTTCATGGTGTGCAATAATAATTTATTCTGCCTCAGGTTGAAATTTAATTGCTGTTTCAAAAAAAGACAAACATCTAATTATTCATTAAAAACCGTACCAAATCAGATGTTCCGGCACAAGCTTTATTTGCCATTGCTTCTACATTTGGCAATGAAAACTCATTTGCATTTGGGTCAATCAAATATTTTGAAGCATTTTCTGGCGCATAGTGAATTAAACCCGCAGCCGGGTAAACTTGCAGAGAAGTTCCAATAATAATAAGAATATCTGCAATGCTTATTTCAGTAATTGCATCCTCCATCTTAGGAACGGCTTCTCCAAACCAAACAATATGCGGCCTAAGTTGTGAGCCAAGTTTACATTTATCGCCAATACATAAATCTGTTTTGCAGTCATATACCAATTCCTCATCTATGCTACTTCTCGATTTTAGTATTTCGCCATGTAAATGAATTATATTTGAAGAACCGGCTCGCTCGTGTAAATCATCAATATTTTGTGTAACAATTACCACATTAAACCTTTTCTCCAATTCCACCAAAGCCAAATGTGCCGCATTGGGTTTGGCTTTTATAATTTCTTTTCTTCTTTTATTGTAAAATTCCAAAACCAAGTATGGGCTTCGATTCCAAGCATGAGGAGAAGCCACTTCTTCTATTTTATGGTTTTCCCACAAACCATTGCTATCGCGAAAAGTTTTAATACCACTTTCTTCACTCACACCAGCTCCGGTTAGTACAACAATTCTAGGTTTTTCTCGCATGAATTAAAAATAAATATTATTTAAACACTTATTCAAAAGTAACTGAAATTCCAATAAAAAATAGTTGTTTAAGCTACGTTCTTGAAATGCTTGTTAAATATTTTCAAATTTGAAGTTAAGTCCAAATCTCTTAACTTTTTAGTCCACACAAAGATAGTAACTACAAACCTATCCCGATATATTCGAGAAAAAAAGTGGTTGAGGTCAAAACTAAAATAGCCTAACTTAAAACAACTTCATTCTAAAAATAAATTTTTCGTCCAATACTCAATTTTTTGTAATGTTTTGCGTTAAGTAAGCGCATTAGCAAAATGCTGTTATTTTCGCGCTCCAAATGAAAAAAGCCTTCGCGCTGCTTTTGTTGTTTTTAGGTGTAAGTACACTGCGTGCTCAATTCCACGAATTTGGCGCGTTTGCAGGCTTTGCGCACTATTTTGGCGACTTAAATCCTAAGTTTAGTTTCAAAATGCCGCGTCCGGCTGCAGGTGTTTTTTATCGCTACAACATAAAAAAACGCGGAGCTTATCGCGCTGCTTTCAATTATGGCATGGTAGAATTTAGCGATAATGCAACTAAAATTCCCAACAGTATTCAGCGCAATCTTTCGTTTCGCTCCAACATTATTGAAATTACCAACTTGATTGAATTCAATTTTTTGGAGTACGATAAAACTAAAAAGAAAAAGTGGTTTACACCATACTTAGCCACCGGCTTCACGCTTTTCTTTTTTAACCCCGAAACCAAGTATAAAGGCAAATGGGTTTATCTTCAACCATTGGGAACCGAAGGACAAAACGACCCAAATTATTCAGGTGTGAAGCCATATAAACTTTATAGCTTTTCAATTCCTGCAGTTTTCGGCTTCAAGTTTTCATTGCAAAATTGGAACTTGGGAATTGAAGGCGGCTGGCGACAAACTTTCACCGATTATTTAGATGATGTGAGTGGCGTTTATCCGGGCTACGCTTCGCTTCCCGGAGGCTCAAAAGGTTTTGCGGCTCAGCTTTCCGATCGTTCGCGCGAGCGCGGCATTGAGCCAATTGGCAAACCCGGCACGCAGCGTGGAGAAAGTACAAAAACTGACGCATACTTATTTGTGGGAATTACCGTTAGTTACACCATTATGCACAT
Source organism: Bacteroidetes bacterium 37-13 (assembly GCA_001897535.1). Classification (GTDB taxonomy): domain Bacteria; phylum Bacteroidota; class Bacteroidia; order Chitinophagales; family LD1; genus UBA7692. The sequence continues at coordinate 129,090 of MKTC01000010.1, forward strand.
TCAATGTCCAAAACCTTTCAGCACCAGATAAACTTTGTAGATTTTATGATGAATAAAGTTAGAGAAATGTTAATAGTTATTTTGGTAATTCCTCCTTTCATTGCATCTAAATTCTAACTTTGCGGGCTTTCATTTACCAATGAGTACATTAAAAGAACAAATTGATATTGAAAAACTTCCTCAACACATAGCTGTGATAATGGACGGCAATGGGCGTTGGGCAAAGCAAAAAGGTAAACTTCGCGTTTTTGGGCACACCAATGGCGTGAAAGCAGTGCGTGAAGTTTCTGAAGCCTGTGCAGAATTGGGTGTGAAACATTTAACGCTTTATGCTTTTAGCACCGAAAATTGGAATCGCCCGAAAGAAGAAGTTGGTGCTTTGATGGAACTTTTATTGAAAACCGTTCGGTTGGAAATAAAAACCTTAATAAAAAACAATATCCGCCTTCGCGCTATTGGCGATTTAGATTCGCTGCCCAAAGCAACTTTAAACGAGTTGAACGAAGCAATGGAAAAAACTGCCGGAAACACGAGAATGGATTTAATTTTAGCATTGAGCTACAGCGGCAAAAGCGAACTTACCAAAGCCATTCAAAACATTTCTAAAGAAGTAGCAGAAGGCAAATTAGACATAAACAATATCACCGAAGACTTGGTGAGCAAATATCTTTATACTACGCATATTCCAGACCCTGAATTGCTTATTCGCACCAGTGGCGAAAAGCGCATCAGCAATTTTTTACTTTGGCAGTTGGCTTATTCAGAACTTTATTTCACCGATTTGTTTTGGCCAGATTTCAACAAAGAAGAATTGTATAAAGCAATTTTAGACTATCAGCAACGCCAGCGCAGATTTGGCAAAACAGGTGAACAAATTCAATCACAAACTGCTTAAAGAAGTTGAAATTCAGAAATTCCATAATTAACATATTTAATTGTAACACAGCGGTTTGTAAACCTTTGGGTTATACCTTTTTTGCAATACTTTTTATGCTTTCGCAGAATGCGGTTGCACAATCGCAAATGGTAGATTTTGCCAAAAGCGAAGAAGTAGAAATTGAAGAAATAAAAGTTGAAGGCACTAAGTTTTTAGATGAAAGAATTTTAGTTACACTTTCGGCTTTGCGCGTTGGCGATAAAATAAAAGTGCCGGGCGAAGGCATTTCTAAAGCCATAAAAAACCTTTGGAAACAACGACTGTTTACATTTGTAGCAGTTTACATCACAAAACAAGAAAAAGGGAAAGTTTGGCTTTTAATTAAAGTAGAAGAACGCCCCCGAATTTCGCGCTACACCATTAAAGGCGTAAAATCTGGCGATTTAGAAGAGTTGAGAAAGAAAATTGACCTAAGAGCCGGAAGTATTTTAACCGAAAGTGTAAAAGCACAAGCTGCCAATGCGCTAAAAATGTATTATGTTGATAAAGGCTACTTAAATACAAGTGTTAGTGTAAATGAAAAGAAAGATTCGCTTATTCCCAATAGTGTAAAAGTAGAATTGCGTGTAGATAAAGGAGAGAGAGTAAAAATAAACTACATTACATTTGATGGAGTACAAAAAGTGAATGCAAACCGCTTGCGCAGAGCTATGAAAGAAACCAAAGAGAAAGTAAAATTCGATTTGGACGAAATTCTAAACTTCAAGAAAAACATTAAAGACAGTATTTGGAGAAAACACCCGTACAAATTACTTGAAATTTCACCAATGCGTATTTATGAGTACGTAGATAGATTTGCAAACCTTAACTTTTTTAAAAGCTCAAAATTTAAGCGTAAGGAATATGAAGACGATAAACGCAAAATAATTGAGTACTATAACTCACAAGGGTTTCGCGATGCTGCTATTGTACACGATTCTGTTTACCAAACCGATTTGCGCAATTTGAATATTGATATTTCGGTTGATGAAGGCAGAAGATATTATTTCAGAAATATTTTCTTAAGTGGCAACACAAAATATTCCGACTCGCTAATTTATCGTATTGTAAACATTAGCAAAGGTGAAATTTACAACCAAAAGCTATTAGATGAAAAACTCTTTATGAGCCAAAACGGTGGCGATTTAAGTTCACTTTATATGGACGATGGCTATTTGTTTTTCAGCGTTACACCAATGGAAGTAAAAATTGAAGGCGATTCAATTGATGTGGAATTACGAATAAACGAAGGTCCGCAAGCTACCATTAAAGATGTACGAATTTTAGGAAACACTAAAACAAACGAAAGAGTTATTAGACGTGAGCTTTACACTTTGCCGGGCAACAAATTCAGCCGTAGCGACATGTTGCGCTCACAAAGACAAATCGTAAACTTAGGTTATTTTGACCCGCAGCAATTAGACATGGTTCCAATTCCAAACCCTGAAAAAGGAACTGTAGATATTGAATATCGCGTTACCGAAAAACCTTCAGACCAATTAGAACTTTCTGCCGGTTGGGGCGGTAGCAGAAGCCAAGGCGGTGGTGGTTTAGTTGGAACTCTCGGCTTAACTTTCACCAACTTTTCACTTAGAAATATCATTAACAAAAAAGCTTGGAATCCTTTGCCATCGGGCGATGGACAGCGCCTGAGTTTGCGTTTCCAAAGTACCGGAGCACAAGCTCAATTCTATACAGTTTCGTTTACAGAACCTTGGCTTGGCGGAAAAAAACCACAATCGCTTACGCTTAGTTTCAACAGAACGCGCCTAAACAATTTAGATGCGAACTACAAAATTGCAGGAAAATATATTGCTACTGCTGCTACCGTAGCTTTTGGTACACGATTAAAAAAGCCGGATGACTTTTTTACTGCTGAGTTTGCAGTTTCCTTCCAGCGCTACGAACTTTCTAATTATCCAAACTCTTTCTTTATTTTCCAAGAAGGAAAAGCGAACAACTTAAACTTCTCCTTTAACCTTTCAAGAAACTCTATTGACGCTCCACTTTACCCAACACGAGGTGTGTTATTCGACTTTACAGTAAGTGCAACTTTGCCATACTCACTCATGTTTGCCGGCAGAAAAAATCTTGACTATACCGATCCGGAACTTTCAAATTCAAAAAGATACAACTGGATTGAATACCACAAATGGAAATTTAAAGTTGATTGGTATGTGCCAATTTGGAAAAACTTGGTGCTGAAAACAAGTGCTAAGTTCGGTTTCTTAGGTTTGTACAATAGCAATATTGGCTACTCTCCTTTTGAAAGATTTGAGTTGGGCGGTGATGGAATTTCTAATGCTCAAATTCTTGGTAGAGACATTGTGAGTTTGCGCGGTTATCCGGTACTTTCACCAAGCGGAGGCGCGCCACTTTACAACAAATTCTCTATGGAATTGCGCTATCCGGTATCGCTTAATCCATCTGCAACAATTTACGCCTTAGCATTCTTTGATGGAGGTAATTATTGGATGAATTTTAAAGATTATCGTCCTTACGATTTGAAAAAGAGTGCCGGCTTAGGTGTGCGCGTATTCTTGCCAATGTTTGGTTTGCTTGGTTTCGACTACGGTATTGGTTGGGATAGAGCGCCAAAAGGCGGAAACAATATTTTTAGCAAATACGGTGAGTTTAGAATTGTACTTGGCTTTGAACCAGAATAGTGTTTCATTTGCCAATATCAATAGATTTTAAAACTTCTTTAAACTAAACTTTATGCACTATCCAATCAATTGGCTGATAGTTTTTTCTACTGCTTTAGTTCCGCTTTTAGTTGGCTCTGTTTGGTTTCACCCAAAAGTATTTGGCAACGCCTTGCAAACATCGAATGTGCTTTATTCAAAAAAGAATGCTGTTCTATTGCTATTTGTGTCGCTTATACTGTCTTTGTTTATTAGCATATCGCTGCTATTTTCTGTTGTACATCAACTCCACATTTTCTCCGTTGTAATGGGCAATCCGGATATGCAAAATCCAAGTTCGGAATTGAGTCTAATGCTTCAATCCTTTATTGAGAAATATGGGACCAATTTCAGAACGTTTAAACATGGCGCTTTACACGGCACAATAGTCGGATTTTCTTTAGCCTTACCAATTACTGCCATCAATGCAATGCTTGAGAAAAAGAGTTTTAAGCACATTGCTTTAGTAGCAGCTTTTTGGATTATCTGTTTTTGCTTAATGGGCGGAATAATTTGCCAATTTGCCTAATGAGTTCCCGCAATTTAAAATGGAAATTAGCTCAGTTTTTTGAACTAAAATGGTGGCAATTTTACTTTAAAGGAAAAGAAAAAGTAGCTTATTTAAACTGGAAAAAAAACTACTGGAAAAGTGTTTTTAAACAAACAGAAATTTATGAAAGTATTCAGCCATCTGATACTATTTTAGAATTAGGCTGCGGACCGGCCGGTTGCTTTATTTATTTCAATCAAAATAAAATTGTGGCGGTAGATCCACTCCTTCAATCTTACCAAAACTCGCTTTCATTTTTTAAACCCAATGAATATCCTAACACGCAGTTTATCACTTCTTCAATTGAAAAAGCTTCAATTCAAAAGCAATTTGATGTGATTCTTTGCTTCAACGCCATAAACCATGTAAAAGATATTGAACTTAGCTTAAATAAACTATGCAAATGGCTCAAACCAGAAGGTAAAGTTTTCCTATCAGTTGATGCTCATAATCATTCTTTTTTTAAAACTATTTTTCATGCCATTCCTGGCGATATTTTACATCCTCACCAATATACTTTACAAGAATATATTGAACTGTGCAGCAATGCCGGACTTAAACACAGCGAAACTATCTTGCTAAAAAAAGAAAGAATTTTTTCTCACTACTTGTTACTGCTAAAGCATTAAACCCAGTTTTGCAGTAGATTCTTTGCTACGACAAAATACTACTTTATATCTGCTTCATCTAGGTTAAAACAAAAAAGGCAGCTCATTGTAGAACTGCCTTTATTATCTTTAAAAAGAGATAACTCTAAAATTATTCTCCTCTTTCTTCTAATGCTTTTACCAAGCCTGCAATTTTTTGTCCGGAAGAACCTTGTAAAGCACTGATAACTCTTTGAGTAGGAGATTGAAGTAATGAAACGATTTCGCCCAACAACTCGTTTTTGCTCTTTAGTGATGCTAAAGCTTCTAATTGATTGTCGCCAACAAAAATACTGCTATCAATATAAGCGCCTTTTAAAACCGGCTTTTGCTTATCTGCACCGCGAAATTCTTTTAATAATTTTGCAGGAACAGCTCCTTCTACTGAAAATAAAATTCCTGTTGGTCCATTAAGAATTGGGAACAACTCTTCGTACTGACCTCCAACTTGTTCCAATGCCTTTTTAATAAGTGTGTTTTTAGCAACTCTAAATTCAACACCTTTGCTAAAGCAAAGTCTGCGGAATTTGTTTATTACTTCAACACTTAAAGAAGAAGAATCAGTTAAGTAAAAATATTGTGCTGTGCTGAACTTATCTTTTAAGTCCTGTATTTCTTGCGTTTTTTCTGCTTTTGTCATGATTTGCTCAATTTTAAGATTGAAAAATTTTAGATACCTGCCACGGTTTTGTAATCAACACTAATTCCCGGGCTCATGGTGCTTGCCATACTGATGCTTTTAAAATAAATACCTTTTGCAGTTGCCGGTTTCATTTTAGAAAGTGTAACCAACAATGCAGAAGCGTTTTCATTTATTTGTGAAGGAGAAAAACTCACTCTACCGATTGAGGTATGTACAATACCGAATTTATCAACCTTAAAAGCAATCTTTCCTTTTTTTACTTCTTCAACAGCTTTACCAACTTCAGGTGTTACCGTTCCTGATTTTGGGTTTGGCATTAAGTTTCTTGGTCCTAAAATTTTACCAATCTTGGCAATTTTAGCCATCACGTTTGGTGTAGCAATTACTACATCAAACTCCATCCAACCGCCTTCAATTTTTTGAACAAACTCTTCTAGACCTACAAAGTCTGCGCCTGCAGCTTTAGCTTCTTGCTCTTTATCCGCTGTTGTTAAAACCAATACTCTTTTAGTTTTACCGGTTCCGTGTGGAAGTGCGGTAGTACCGCGAATAGCTTGGTCAGCTTTTTTAGGATCTACGCCCAAAGAAATATGCAAATCAACCGATGCGTCAAATTTAGCTGTGTTCACTTCTTTTACTAAGGAAGAAGCTGCCTCCAACGAGTAAAGTTTATCTTTATCAACTTTGCCCGCTACTGCTTTTCTCTTTTTTGTTACTTTCATGTTACTGAAATTTTGTGTGGTGCTAACGAGGCGAAACCACCTCTACCACGTTTTAAAAATTTTGAATAATTTAGAATGAATTTAGTTTTCCCAAGGTGCTTTTCCTTCAAGAGAGAAACCAGCACTTTTTGCAGAACCTGCAACCATGCTCATTGCGCTTTCAATAGTAAAACAGTTTAGGTCAGGCATTTTTTCTTCTGCCACTTTGCGGATAACATCCCAAGAAACTGCACCGATTTTTTTACGGTTTGGCTCAGCAGAACCAGTTTGCTTTTTGGTAAGTTCCATTAACAAGTTGTAAGCCGGTGGAGTTTTAATTACAAAATCAAAACTTTTGTCGGTATAAACTGTAATTACAACAGGTAAAACTTTAGCCATTTTGTCTTGCGTGCGAGCATTAAACTGCTTGCAAAACTCCATAATGTTTACACCTTTAGAACCGAGTGCCGGACCGATTGGTGGAGCAGGATTGGCTTGACCGCCCTTTACCTGCAACTTAATGAACGTTTGAATTTCTTTTGCCATATCATTGCTTTTTGAGGTGCTTGCGCCTGTATGTTTTCAACTTACAAACTCCCTCGTTGTTAAAAAATTGGGCTGCGAAAATAATATAATTTATCGGTTTCGCCAAATCCAAAGTGAATAAATGTTGAATTTCTATCCGACTCCTGCAGAATCTGGGTTTAAATTTATTTTAGCATCAAAAAATATTCAATGGCATTTTTCAATAAGCAGTTTTTGTCCTTTTTTAAAGAATTAGAGCAAAACAATAGCAAAGATTGGTTTGACGCAAACAGAAATATTTACGAAACTGAAATAAAAAAGCCTTTCAAAAGTTTGGTTGAATCGCTCATTTTAAAACTGCAAAAAGACCTGCCGGAAATAAACCCAAATGCTTCAAAGTCTATTTTTAGAATCAATCGCGACATTCGTTTTTCTAAAAATAAAGCACCTTACAAAACTCATGTAGCTGCTGTTTTTGCACGAAAAGGAACAAAAGACATGGATTATCCTGGATTCTATATTCACTTGGGAGCCAATGAGTTAATGGCAGGTGGCGGAAGTTACATGTTAAGCAAAGAGCAACTTGCCAAAGTGCGGCAGGAAATCTATTACAACCCCGAAATTTTCAAAGAAATACTAAACGCCAAATCTTTCAAATCTGTTTACTCCGAAATTTTAGGAGATAAAAACAAAGTGCTCCCTTCCGATTATAAAGAATTTGCACAAGAGCAACCGCTCATCGCCAACAAGAGTTTTTATTACATGGCAAAACTTCCAACTAAACTTTTATTAGAAGATAACTTTGATGAAACTCTATACAAGCAATATTTTAAGCCTGCATACGGCTTCAATAAATTTCTACTTACCGCTTTAGAAGAGTAAGAATACAATTAACTCAACTTACTCTGCAAAAGTTTCAAAAACTCGTTGCGCGTAACATGGTCGCCAAATGCTCCGGTATATGCCGAAGTAGTAGTAACGGAGTTTTGCTTTTGCACTCCACGCATCATCATACACAAGTGCTTTGCTTCTACAACTACCGCTACACCTTGAGGTTGCAATACTTCATTTATGCAATCGCGAATTTGTATTGTTAGCCTTTCCTGCACTTGTAATCTGCGTGCAAAAACATCTACAACTCTTGCAAACTTACTTAGCCCTGCAATTTTACCATTAGGAATATACCCAATATGTGCTTTACCATAGAAAGGTAATAAATGGTGTTCACAAAGTGAGTAAAGTTCTATGTCTTTTACAATTACAATTTCGCTATGATCTTCATTAAATAATGCACTTTTTAATATTGCATTAGCATCCATTTGGTAGCCGTGTGTTAGATAATGAATAGCTTTGGCAGCGCGTTGTGGAGTTTTTTCCAACCCTTCGCGGGTTATATCTTCTCCAACATTAAGCAATAACTGGGAATACAGTTCTGTAGCTTTTTCTATTGCCTGCTCTTTTAAATCGTTATTTTGAATTTCGCTCATTAAAAAATTATGTTTTTGTTATTTCAACAAATTTGATTTAGGGCTAAAAATAAAAAAGTCCTCGAAATGAGGACTTCTTATATACAATGAATTGATTTTTTATGCGTTTGCAGCAGTAGCAATTACACGTTTTTCTTGAATACGTGATGCTTTACCTTTTCTGTTTCTTTGGTAGTATAATTTCGCTCTGCGTACACGACCAACTTTGTTCACTTCAATTTTATCAACAAATGGAGAAAATAAAGGGAAAATACGCTCCACACCAACACCATTAGATAATTTTCTAACCGTAAAAGTTGTTGTAACGCCTACGCCATTTACTTGAATAACATCACCGCGAAAATCTTGGATACGCTCTTTGTTTCCCTCAGTAATTTTGTATGATACAGTAACATTATCACCCGGTTTAAAATCTGGATGCTGTTTTGCTTCTGCAAATAGTGTATCTGTTACTTCTTTAATAATATGATTCATGTTGATTCTATTTCAATTTTTCAAAAAGGAGCGCAAATATAATTTTTCGCTTTGTTTCTACAAACTATTTTTAAACTTAATTATTGGCAAACAACTCAAAAATGGTTTCGGGCTCTGCCATGCGTCCCTCACCCACTAATCCGCTTGCCAATTCGCCATTTTCAACCGGAATTAAAATATTACCAAAACTTTGCAGTAAAGATATATTTCGCTGGGTTGCAGGGTGTTTCCACATATCTAAATCCATTGCCGGAGCAAAATAAACAGGACATTTTGCCGAAAAGTATGCTGCTAACAGCATATTATCACAAATACCATTTGCCATTTTAGCGAGTGTATTTGCCGATGCCGGAGCAATAACATAAGCATCTGCCCACAAACCTAATTCTACGTGATTATTCCAATTTGCTCCGTCTGAAACTTCAGTAATTACAGGGTGTTTACTTAGGGTAGAAAGTGTGAGCGGTGTAATAAAATTTAAAGCCGAAGCAGTGGCTGTTACTTTCACTTCTGCTCCGGCTTTTACAAAAAGTCGTATCAATGTTGCGGCTTTGTAAGCTGCGATAGAACCACTCACTCCAAGGAGTATTTTTTTCCCTTTTAAATGCATGGCTTTAATATTTTAGAAGGCTTATTTTGCTTCGTTACCTTCGAAATTTTCGCGGTAATAAACGTTGCCATCCATAAATTCGTTGGTAGCAATAAGTGTTGCATGCGGCAAACGCTCATAAAAACGTGAAATTTCAATTTGCTCACGGTTTTCGTTTATTTCCTCTAAAGAATCGTTCGATTCAAAATCTTTTAATTTAGAATGAAGTTCTTCTTTTAATTCTTTTCCAATTTGGTTTGCTCTACGAGAAATAATATACAAAGACTCGTATAAATTGCCTGTTTTACCTGCAATAGCTGCCAAACTTTGTGTTTCGATGTAAGGATTTAGCTGCGATAGCTTTACTTTTTTACTCTTATCCATCTGTTTTTAATTTTTCCAGTGTTTTGTAAGCATTGCGGTAAATTCTTTCTGCTTCGCGCGAATGCCTGCTTTTTTTAAATTGGTCGGCAAAGATAAAATAACTTTTCACAGTTTTCTGCAAAGGTTCATTTTTAGCGATTCCTCGCTGCTCTTCTGCCATCAAATAATTTGTTTTAACTATATTAAAATAGGCTTGTTCTTTAATTTTATCGCACTTCTCTTGTAATTTTTCTTCTTTCAAAAGCGGCTTTTGCGTTTCAGCCTCTTTTATACATCTTCTAAAAATTGCTTCTCTATCTGAAATTCTACTCACTTGAGCCAATTCCATCAAGCCTTTTACAACCTGATAACGCGATTGCTGCTCATATTCGGTAGCTTCTTCCATGTATTTACTCGAAGCAAATTTTCGACTAAATGTAATATAACTATCTAAAACGTGATCGAAGCGTTCTTCCTTTTTTGAAGGAATACTATTGATAGCAAATTTGTAGTTTGCCTTCACAATCATAAAGTAAATCCGCTCCGAATTATCTATGTCAGGATAAATTTCGAGTAGGTTTTCAAAAGTAGTTGCGGCAGCTCTGTAATGTTCTGTTTTGTAGTAAAGTTCTGCATTGCTCAGCGCTTTTTTCTCTAATTTTTTACGAAGTTTAGTGATAGACTTATTGCAACTATCTACCCGCGAGGCATTATCATAAAAATTATTCAAATAAAGCATATAAGCTTCAATTGCTTTATATGTATTCACCTGCTCCAACTCGTATTGTGGCGATTGATTATCTAAACTTTTCGCGTGAAGATAAAGACACTCTTCTGCATGTTCGCTGGTTGGGTATAAATCGAAAAAGTTTTTAAAGTGATATGCAGAAATAATGTAATCACCTTGTCTGTAATTGGCTAAACAATAATGGTAGTAAATGTTTTCAGTAGATTTTGTTCCTTTATATAAGCCCATCAATTCTTCAAAAACAGGAATACATTTATAGTATTGTTTTTTATTGAACCACTGCATGGCTTTTTTATACTTGTAATCTAAATCGGTAGATTTAGCAAGCTGCTCAGGAGTATCACAACTTTGCCAAAGCAATATAAAAACCAAAAATAATATTGAAAAAGAAAAACGTTTTTGCACGCTTGATAAAAATATTTTAAGAAACAGTAGCAGAGGCGGCTTTCGCTGCATCATTAGCAGAAATTGCCTCATGCGATTCGGCATAAATTACTTTGCCGTTTTGCAACACAATTAACTGTGGCGATTGATGAATAACATTAAATTTTTCAGCCACAGCATTAGAAACCGAACGAAAAGAAAGTAAGTCGAGCAAGTAAACAGGAAATTCATCTTGCGGCATTTTCCACTCTCGCTCAAATGTTTTTTTGGCAAAAACACTTACAGGGCATCTGGTGCTATGTTTAAAAACAACAACCGGATGCGCAAACGAAATCTTTTCAATTTCGCTCAATTCGCTTTCTGAATTAAGTTCTAACCAATTCATAATACTAAACGCGAGCGTCTTGAACCGGTGTTTCTGCTTGGGTATAAGTTGGGCAAGTTTGTCTGTGGCACGAACTTAAACCTATAATTCCTGCTGCAACAACTACCGCAAAAAATAGTTTCATTATATTTTTCATGATGCAATTTTAAAAAATGAACGCGAAAGTAAGCGAAAAATTATTCAAGCAATAAACAACATAGTATTGTGAATTGTTTTTGTCAAGTTTTGGGAAATAGAAATTGTATTATTGAACCGCAATGAACTTAATAAAATCCTCTCCTGCCGAAATTGCCGAAAATTTTATCCGCTATACCTCAAAAAATATTTTTTTAACGGGAAAAGCCGGAACGGGCAAAACCACTTTGCTTAAAAAAATAATTTCAAGCACCTACAAAAAAACTATTGTAGCAGCACCAACTGGCATTGCTGCATTAAATGCAGGAGGCGTAACTTTACATTCTCAATTTCAACTTCCGCTTGGTGGTTTTTTACCAACTTTCGGAAACCTTATTGCCGATGGAAATGTAAAGTTTGAAACAAAAGCAACTTTAGGCAGGCATTTACGCATGAATAATCACAAGCGTAAAACACTTTGCGAAGCCGAACTTTTAATTATTGATGAAGTGAGTATGCTGCGCGCAGATATTTTAGATGCCATAGATTTTGTGCTACAAAAAGTACGAAGAAACAATACTGCTTTTGGTGGCGTGCAAGTACTATTTATTGGCGATTTACTGCAACTTCCACCAGTAGTAAAAAAGGAAGAATGGCAGTTTTTAAGGGAATTCTATTACAGTCCGTTTTTCTTTGCGGCAAAAGTTTTAGAGCAAAATCCACCTGTTTATATTGAACTAAATAAAATTTACCGCCAGCAGGATAAAACTTTCACCGATGTTTTAAACAGCATTAGATACAACGAAATTCAAGAAGAAGATGTTGAAATTTTAAACCGCTATTACATTCCGAATTTTAAACCCAAAGCACACGAAGGCTTTGTAACACTTACCACACACAATCGCTTTGCCGATAGCATTAACCAAAATGAATTGAACCAACTGCGTTCCGTTTCATACAACTACCACGCTTTAATTGAGAACGACTTCCCCGAAAACATTTTTCCTTGCGATAAAACTTTGGTTTTAAAAGAAGGCGCGCAAGTAATGTTTACCAAAAACGATTACCAAGGCGGAAGATACTTTAATGGAAAAACAGGTGTGGTTAAATCATTAGATAACGATGCCATAATTGTAGAAACCGACACCCACAAAAATATAGAAGTAGAGCGATTTACTTGGACAAACATTCGCTATTCGGTTGATGAAAACACTCGCGAAATTAAAGAAGAAGTATTAGGCACTTTTTCACAATTTCCCCTGCGCTTGGCTTGGGCAATTACCATTCACAAAAGCCAAGGCTTAACTTTCGACAAAGCTATTATTGATGTAAAAAATGTGTTTGCAGCCGGACAAACTTATGTGGCACTTTCACGTTTGCGAAGCCTTGATGGCTTGGTGCTTTCTACACCATTTTCTACAAGAGGAATTGCCAACGACCAAACCGTAATAAGCTTTGAAGAAACCAAAAACGAACAAGGCGATTTAAGCGAAAATTTCCAACAATCTTCCTTGCACCATTTGCAAACTTTATCAATGGATTGCTACAATCTTTCCGGCATGCTGCGTGAATGGAACAATCACTTACTTAGCTACAATAAACTTGAAAACCTTTCGGAAAAACAAAAGCATTTAGAATGGGCACAAACTCAATATGAAAGCATAAAAACCATTGCTGAAACTTCTGCTAAATTCCTAAACCAACTCAAGCAAATTTTTGCACAAAGAACATTAGACAAACCTTATTTGATTGAAAGATTAAATGCAGCTCAAAATTATTTCAACCAACCGCTGAAAAAGGTTTGTGCAGAAGTTTTTTTACATAAACGAAAAATGCAATTGGGCAAAACCACTAAAACTTATGCTGAAGAATTAGACGATTTAGATTCTATGCTAATGAATCAACTCAGGCTCATGCACCAATGCGAAAGTTTGGCTTCTACCGTGCTGAACAATCAAACTCAAAAAGATGACAATTTAGATAAATTCGATACTTCGTGGCGAACTGCTTTAGCGCAAATTACGGTGGAAGCACCACAAAAGCCTGAGAAGAAAAAGAAAGAAAAAGGCGAAACCTACCGCACAACTTTAGCACTTTACAAAGAAGGAAAATTGATAGAAGAAATTGCTCAAGAAAGAAACTTAGGCATTACCACTATCGAAGGGCATTTTGCACGTTTAATAGAGCAAGGTGAAATAAAAATTTTGAAAGTAATGAGCTACGAGCGCTGGAGCGAAATAAAACATAGCATTGAAGAAAATCAAGGACTATCAAATAAAGAGCTGCACACACAACTTCAAGAAAAATTTTCCTATGGTGAAATAAAAATGGTGATTGCAAGCCTTTCAACAGATTTGGAAATGTAGAAGCATTTTGCAATAATTGAAAAGTAGATAATTTCAGTTAGTCATTTTATTCTTCAAACTTTAATTTAATTGCAAATGAGCACGCTTTCTACAAACATAAACTCAAATTCAAGCAGTTACAAAAGCAATCGCGAAGCCATGCTTCAGCTAATTGAAAAGTTGAATAAATACAAAGCAGAATCGCTTTACCAAGGCAAAGAACGACACATACAAAAAGCCAAAAGCGAAGGCAAATTTTCTGCCCGCGAAAGAATAGAATTGCTCTTAGACGAAAATTCGCCATTTATGGAGTTGCTACCATTTGCGGGTCTTTCTGACAAAGGCAGCGAAGGCGGCACCACAACTGTTGGCGGCATTGGATTGGTGAACGAAAAACTCTGCATGATAATTTCAAATGTTGGCACCAATAAAGGCGGAGCCGTAAATTTAGCCACGCTCAACAAGAGTTTCAGACTGGGCGAAATAGCCACAGAAAATGCTTTACCAACTATTACTCTGGTTGAAAGTGCCGGAGCAGACTTAACCGAGCAAGCCAAAATTTTCAACTATGGCGGAGCTTCATTCAGAAACATTACAAGAAACTCAAAAGAAGGAAATGCAAGTATTTCAATAGTGTTTGGCAACTGCACAGCCGGTGGCGCTTATGTACCGGGAATGAGCGATTACACCATTTTTGTAAAAGGAAATGCAAAGGTTTTTTTAGCCGGTCCGCCTTTGGTAAAAATGGCAACCAACGAAATTGTGGACGATGAAAGTTTAGGCGGAGCAGAAATGCACAGCCGCATTTCTGGCGTGAGCGATTACCTTGCAGAAAACGAAACAGATGCCATTCGGCTTGCGCGAAGCATTGTGGCAAATCTGCGTCCTGCTCAAACTAATTTTTCGCCTCCGGCAGAAGTTGCCGAGCCAAAATTCAATAGCGAAGAGCTATTAGGAATTATTCAAGCAGATGTGAAAAAATCTTTCGATGCGCACGAGGTAATTGCAAGAATTGTTGATGGTTCAATCTTTGATGAATTTAAACCAGAGTGGGGAAATACTTTAATTACAGGTTGGGCAAAAATTCATGGTTACAGTGTTGGAATTATTGCCAACAATGGCGTTCTGTTTTCAGAAAGTGCTAACAAAGGCGCACATTTTATTCAGTTGTGTAATAAAAATCTTACCCCAATTATTTTTCTGCAAAACATTACCGGATTTATGGTTGGCAAGCAATACGAAGAAGGTGCAATTATTAAAAACGGAGCTAAAATGATTAACGCAGTTTCTAATAGCGAAGTTCCGGCAATTACAATACTGATGGGCGCTTCGTATGGCGCAGGAAATTATGCTATGAGCGGAAGAGCGTATCAGCCGCGCTTTTTATTCAGTTACCCAAATTCTAAAATTGCAGTGATGGGGGCCGAACAATTAAGCGGTGTGATGGAAATAATTCAACGCCAAGCAGTTGAAAAAATGGGCGGCAATTATGATGAAGCGCAAGCCAGCATGTTTCGCAATCATTTAATGGGTGAAGTTGAAAAACAATCAAACGCATTTTATGCAAGTTCGCAGCTTTGGGACGATGGTATTATTGACCCACGAGAAACAAGAAATTACCTCGGTTTTTGCTTAGCAGTTGTAAATAATAAACCAATTACAAGTGAAAACAAATACGGTGTTTTTAGAATGTAATTTTTAATCCCAACATTATTTCAAAGCAATGATAAAAAGCATTTTAGTAGCAAACAGAGGTGAAATAGCTTGCAGAATTTTCAGCACTTGCAAGCAATTAGGCATTAAAACTATTGCCGTTTTCAGCGATGCAGATAGAAATAGCTTACACACCAAATTGGCTGATATAGCTTACTATATCGGCTCAAGCGAAGTGAGTGCTTCTTACTTAAACATTCAGAAAATTATTGAAGTTGCTAAAGCAAGTGGCGCAGATGCTGTGCATCCCGGCTATGGTTTCTTGAGTGAAAACGAAAATTTTGCACGCGCTTTGGAGCAAGAAAAAATCATTTTTATTGGACCAAACTCCAACGCCATTGAGTGGATGGGTTCAAAAAGTAAAGCCAAAGAAATTGCCAAGCAAAACAACATTCCGGTGGTGCCGGGTTACAATGGCACAGAGCAATCGCTGCAAAAATTTTCACTTGAAGCAAAGCAAATTGGCTTTCCTATTTTGCTCAAAGCAGCCGCTGGCGGAGGTGGCAAAGGAATGCGGATTGTTAATGCAGAAAACGAGTTTGAAGAAGCTTTCCATAGCGCAAAACGTGAGGCACAACTTGCATTTGGCAGTGATGAATTGATAATCGAAAAATATTTTTCAGCATCGCGCCATATCGAAATTCAAATTTTGGGCGATAAACACGGCAATACCATTCACTTGTTTGAAAGAGAATGTAGTCTTCAACGCAGGTATCAAAAAATAATAGAAGAAAGCCCCTCTCCCATTCTTTCGCAAACACAACGAGAAGCTATGTGCAATGCGGCTCTGCGAATGGCTAAAGCACTAAACTACGACAATGCCGGAACGGTAGAATTTATTTACAGCGAAGGAGAATTTTACTTTTTAGAAGTGAACACGCGCTTGCAAGTTGAGCATCCGGTTACAGAAGCAATTACAGGTTTAGACTTGGTAAAAATGCAAATTGAAGTTGCCGAAGGAAAGCCGCTTTCTGTAAAACAAGAAAGCGTGAAAGCTAATGGATACGCGCTGCAATGCCGAATTTATGCTGAAGATACAACAAATAATTTTTTGCCTGCCACCGGAACAATTTCACTTTGGCAAACTCCTAAAATTGAAGGTTTGCGTTTTGACAGTGGCATAAAATCTAATTCAGACATTTCAATTTTCTACGATCCGATGATTGCCAAAGTAATTGCACATGGCACTTCGCGCGAAGAAACCATCCGCAAGATGATTTATGGTTTGCGCAAAACAGTTTGCTTAGGCTCAACTACCAACCAGCAATTTCTATTAAACATTTTAGCACGAACAGATTTTGAAAAAGGCGATTACAATACACATTTTATTGCGAACAATTTAACCCAACTCACTCCGAGTCTAAGCAAGCAGCAAATTGAAAAAGTCCTCATTTTCGCAACGCTTTATCACTGGCAAAAAAATGAAAATATACGTACAGCACTTAAACATATTCCAGCACAGTGGCGCAGCAATTTCTTTGCTCCGGTGCAAATCAATTTTAGCATTTCAGGAACTCAATACACCTTAAATTATCACTACACCGATAACTCATTCTCATTTAAAATTGGAGAAGAAAATTACACGGCAACCAATTTAGAAACACAAGAAAATTCATTCCATGTTCAGCTTAATGGCGCAATAGAAACTTTTTATGTTACACAGTTTGCAAACAAATATTTTGTTCAACACTTTGAATTTCCTCAAGTAATTATTGAATTACAAACGCGCCTGCCTGAGCCGGAAAAAAATAAAATTAAAGGTGGCTTTATTTCGCCAATGCCTGCGAGTGTAGTGAAAGTATTAGTAAAAATAGGAGATAAAATACTAAACGGGCAAGCGCTAATTGTACTCACTTCTATGAAAATGGAAAACACCATTACCGCAATTGAAGATGGAACAGTGGAAGAAATTTTTGTAGCCGAAGGAGAAAATATTGAAGCAGGAAAACTGCTTTTGAAAATAAACGAGAAGAAATAAAAAACCCACACAGAGGCCTGACGTTAAGTTGCTTAACAATTCAGGATTTGAGCTGAGCAGCATCGCTGTAATCTGCTGTTAACTTGTTTTGTGGACGAAGTTTCACATTGCTGTGAAATGCAGCCCGCCATTGACACTACGATTTTAAGCTCGGTTCGATAAATAATATCCAACTAACGCATCATTCTGTGTGGGATAACTTTATACTGTAAAAGAACTTTCTGCTCCGAAGGTAAATAAAATTATTAGAAAAACGAACTATTGCAGTAACAGTTTTGCACATATTTTAAACTGATGCTTTCACTTTTGCCACGCGCACTTTCCAATCATCAGGTCCTTCTTGCAAGTACTCCCAAGTAAATGGCTCTTTGCTCTCGGCTTTCATTTGGTAATACAACGGCTTTGGGTCGTGGTCGTTCACAAATTCAAAAGCTTCGCCTGGTTTTATATCTGCAAATGCTTGGTAAAACATTTCGTGTC
This sequence comes from Bacteroidetes bacterium 37-13, assembly GCA_001897535.1. GTDB lineage: Bacteria > Bacteroidota > Bacteroidia > Chitinophagales > LD1 > UBA7692. The sequence goes on from MKTC01000010.1 coordinate 146,816, forward strand.
GCACAGTTGGCGAATACGGGCGAACATCAAACTCGTTTACCACTGCAAAACCTGCTTCTTCTAACCCGCTGCTCACTTCTTTTTTAATGTGAATTATCAATTCATTAGGTTCAGAGGGTTTTACACTCCAAGTGTGTTTTCCACTAAATTTTTCGTTGAAAATATGATGAATTTCTTGCGGCTCACTTGCAGCAATCAATTCCATTGTATCGCCTTTTGGCATCATTCCATAGCGGTGAAGCACTACTTTTTGCCACTCTGTTTTATCTATTTTTCTTAAATCAATTAAGGTTGAAACTCCAATAAATTCTCGTGCTTGCGAGGTGGCAGTTCGCGTTACTTTCACTTTCCAATCTCTTCCGCCACGGTTTAAATATTCCCAACCAACTACTTCGCCATGTATAGAAAGAAATTCATAGTAAAGAGGAATTGGATCGTGATCGTTTATGAAGGTAAAACTTTCTCCAACAGGAAGTTCACTAAACATTTGCAACAACAATGTATGCCGGTTAATTGGTATTAAAACTCTAACATCAATATCTTTCTCGTACTTCATTACTTTATTTTTATTCTATAAAAATCAACACAAAAATCTTTGTGCTGCGTGCTAAAGTAAGTAAGCAAAAGGCTTGCTACTGTTAGAGTTTGCAAAAATCAGCAATACTATTTTTTAATATATTTTTCATGTGATGCAAAATAACCTAAACTACACCAATGCTTCTTCTACAACTTCTGAAGTTAAAACAGGTTTATCCGTTTCAACTCGTAAATTATTTACGATAAAATCTTGGCGCTCTTGGGTATTTTTGCCCATGTAATATTCCAACAAGCCTTTTATCTTTTTATCATCAGAAATAATTACAGGGCTTAGGTGCATGTCTTCCCCAATAAAACGTTCAAATTCTTCGGGCGAAATTTCACCCAAACCTTTAAAGCGTGTAATTTCCGGCTTACCGCGAAGTTTCTTTATTGCTTCTTGTTTTTCAGCTTCATCGTAGCAATAAAATGTTTGCTGCTTATCGCGCACTCTAAACAAAGGTGTTTCTAAAATTTTTATATGTCCGTTGCGCACCACATCAGGAAAAAACTGTAAAAAGAAGGTGAGCAATAGCAAGCGAATGTGCATTCCGTCCACATCGGCATCGGTAGCAATTATCACATTGTTATAGCGCAAATCGTCAATAGAATTTTCAATATTTAGTGCGTGTTGCAGTAAGTTAAACTCTTCGTTTTCGTAAACTATTTTCTTTGTTAAACCAAAGCAATTGAGCGGCTTACCGCGCAAACTAAAAACAGCCTGCGTTTCAGGATTTCTGCTTTTAGTGAGTGAACCGCTGGCGCTATCGCCCTCGGTAATAAACAGTGTTGAGTTGATGCGCTCCTCTCCTTTTGCATCATTAAAATGAACTTTGCAATCGCGCAATTTCTTGTTATGGATATTCGCTTTTTTAGCTCTTTCGTTTGCTAATTTTTTGATGCCTGAAATCTCTTTGCGCTCACGTTCGCTTTGTTGTATCCTTTTTAAAAGCGCATCGGCAGTTTCAGGGTTTTTATGTAAGAAATTATCTAAATCTTGTTTTAGAAAATCAAGCACAAATTGTTTCATGCTTCTACCATCGCCAATTAGTTTATCAGTACCTAATTTAGTTTTGGTTTGCGATTCAAACACCGGCTCTTGAATACGAATAGAAATAGCACCACAAATAGCTTCACGAATATCAACCGTATCAAAATCTTTCTTGTAAAAATCACGAATTGTTTTCACAATAGCTTCGCGAAAAGCGCCTAAATGAGTACCGCCTTGCACGGTGTATTGCCCGTTCACAAAACTGTAATATTCTTCTCCGTATTGGTTCGTATGCGTGAGTGCAATTTCGATGTCTTCACCAATTAAATGTATAATCGGATAGCGCAGATTCTCTGGGTCTTTTTTTCGCGAAAGCAAATCGAATAAACCGCGCTGAGAAATATAGCGTGTGCCATTGTAAATGAATGCAAGTCCGGTATTTAAGTAAGTGTAATTCTGCACCATTGTTTCCACAAACTCATGGCGGAAATGGTAATTCTTAAATATTTGAGTATCCGGAATAAACTCTACACCTGTACCGTTTGGTTCATCCGTTTTTTCAATTTTTCCTTCTTCTTTTAGTTCGCCTCGTTCAAAAACAGCAGTTCTCTTTTCGCCATCGCGCACTGCAAAAACTTGAAAATGAGTAGAAAGCGCATTCACCGCTTTTGTACCCACGCCATTTAATCCTACGCTTTTCTTAAATGCCTGTGAATCGTACTTAGCACCGGTATTCATTTTGCTCACCACATCTACCAACTTCCCCAAAGGAATACCACGCCCATAATCGCGCACGGTTACTTTATCTTTGTTCACCTTAATTTCCACCTTCTTTCCATAACCCATTTGGTATTCGTCAATGCAGTTATCTATCACTTCTTTCACCAAAATATAAATACCATCATCGGGCGAAGAACCATCGCCTGTTTTGCCAATATACATTCCCGGACGCAAGCGCAAATGCTCAATCCAATCTAATGTTCTAATGTGGTCTTCGGTATAACTAACTCCGTTTTGCTCTTTCTCTTTAGCCATGTTCTACAATAAAAGATTATGCACGAAAGTAGCTTCATTCCTACTGTTTAAAGCTAAAACTTTCGGGCGTATTGTGGAAAAGGAAACTTTTTAGTACAACGTTTGGTGTTCAGGAAAACAATTTTAAAATACATTTTCAAAAACTAAAAAAAAGTTATTTTGTGCGCTTAATCATTTAAAACAGATGGCATTATTTAGTAAAAAATCTATTCCTCAACTTATTAGTGAAAGTGAAGAAGGCGCAGATACACTCAAGCGAACTTTAGGCGTTGGTGCATTGGTGGCATTGGGAATTGGTGTAATTATCGGAGCAGGATTGTTTTCAATTACCGGGCTTGCAGCGGGTTACAATGCAGGTCCTGCCGTAACTATTGCATTTTTAATTGCCGCATTAGGTTGCGCATTTGCAGGTTTGTGCTATGCAGAATTTGCCAGTATGATTCCGGTGGCCGGGAGTGCTTATACATATTCTTACGCCACAATGGGCGAATTTATTGCATGGATAATCGGTTGGGATTTGGTTTTAGAATATTCAGTTGGCGCAGCTACTGTAGCCATAAGTTGGAGTAGGTATTTAAAAAAGTTTTTGCATGGAATTGGCATTCAAATTCCTGACGCTTGGGTAATGTCGCCTTTCGATACCGTTACACTCGCTGATGGCAGTGTGGTGCATGGAATCATGAATTTTCCGGCAGTGATGATTGTGGTTTTAATGTCGCTACTTTTAATAAAAGGAACTCAAGAATCTTCGTTTGTAAACAACATTATCGTGGCATTAAAAATAATGGTAGTGCTGTTGTTTATTGGGTTAGGTTGGTCATATATAAACCCGCAAAACTATGTTCCTTATATTCCGGAAAACACAGGTGTTTTTGGAGAGTTTGGGTGGAGTGGAATTGCACGAGCGGCAGGAATAATTTTCTTTGCATATATTGGTTTTGATGCCGTTTCTACTGCTGCGCAAGAAGCTAAAAATCCAAAGCGCGATATGCCAATTGGAATTTTGTTATCACTTGCTATTTGCACAGTGTTGTATGTGCTGTTTGCGCATGTTATGACAGGGCTTGCCAACTACAAAGAGTTTCAAGGTCAAGATGGAATTGCTCCGGTAGCTGTTGCTGTGGAACACACACCTTTTAAATGGCTTAACCAAGCAATTATATTGGCAATTCTTGCAGGATATTCATCTGTAATTATGGTTTTATTGATGGGACAAACCCGTGTATTTTATTCTATGAGTAAAGATGGGCTTTTACCCGATTTCTTTTCGCATGTTCACAAGCGCTTTAAAACTCCACACCGCTCCAATCTATTCTTTATGATTTTCGTGAGCTTATTTGCTGCATTTGTGCCTGCAAGAGTGGTTGGCGAAATGACAAGTATTGGGACACTTTTTGCTTTCATATTAGTTTGCATTGGCGTTTTAGTAATGCGCAAAACCATGCCTGATGCACCAAGAAGTTTTAAAACGCCATTAGTGCCACTTGTGCCTATTTTAGGTATTCTCACTTGTGCTGCAATGATGATTTCTTTGCCGCTTGATACTTGGATACGCTTAGTTGTGTGGATGGCAATAGGCATACTTTTGTATTTTGCTTATAGCCGTAAGCACAGTAAAATGAACAAGTAAAAACACTAAAATGCTAATCAATTTTCATGGTAGCATTTACCGCTTTTTGCCATTTTAGATATTTTTCTTCGCGTTCAGCCAGTTTGGTTTTAGGTTTAAAAGTCGTGTCTTTTTGCCATTGTTTTGCTAAGCTACTTTTTTTGAAAAAACCTACTGCTAAACCTGCTAAATAAGCCGCACCTAAAGCTGTTGTTTCAGTTGTTTTCGGTCTATCAACCGGAGTGCCAAGTACATCACTTTGAAATTGCATTAAAAAATTGTTGTTACTTGCCCCACCATCTACTCTCAACGATTTTAGTTTAACGCCTGCATCTTTTTCCATAGCATTAAGCACATCGCGTGTTTGAAAAGCTAAAGACTCTAATGTGGCACGAACCAAATGCGCTTTCGTAGTGCCGCGCGTTAATCCAAATATTGCTCCTCGTGCATACATATCCCAATATGGCGCGCCTAAGCCCGTGAAAGCAGGAACAACAATTACACCTTCGCTACTATCAACACTTTTGGCAAAATATTCACTTTCTTGTGCGCTATCAATAAGCTTTAAACCATCGCGAAGCCATTGTATCGCTGCACCTGCAATAAACACACTACCTTCTAAAGCATATTCCACTTTACCATTTATTCCCCAAGCGATGGTAGTGATTAAGCCTTGTTTACTTTTTACTGGCTTTTCTCCTGTGTTCATGAGTAAAAAACAACCTGTGCCGTAAGTGTTTTTCGCCATGCCCTCGTTAAAACATGCTTGACCAAAAAGAGCTGCTTGTTGGTCGCCCGCGATGCCGCAAACGGGCACTTGCTTTTCTTCAAACAAAAAAGAATCTGTTAAGCCATAAAACTTGCTACTGTCCATCACTTCTGGAAGCATAATGCGCGGCACACCAAGTAAATCGAGCATTTTTTTATCCCATTGCAACTTCTTAATATTAAACATCATAGTGCGCGAAGCATTGCTATAATCAGTAGCGTGTACTGTTCCTCCGGTTAAATTCCAAAGTAGCCAAGTATCAATTGTTCCGAACAAAAGTTCTCCATTCTCTGCACGCTTGCGCGCATTTTTTACATTATCTAAAATCCATTTCAACTTGCTTCCGCTGAAATAGGCATCTACCACTAAACCTGTATTATCATTGATGTACTTTTCGTGTCCGCTTTTTTTCAGTTCATCACAAATTGATGCTGTTCTTCTATCTTGCCACACAATAGCATTGTGAATCGGTTGCCCTGTTTGTTTATCCCAAACCACTGTAGTTTCTCGTTGATTGGTGATGCCAATTCCTGCAATTTGTGCAGCAGAAATTCCTAAATTCTTCATCACTTCTTTTGCAGTGTAAAGTTGAGAATTCCATATCTCAATCGGGTCGTGCTCTACCCAACCCGGCTTAGGAAATATTTGCGAAAACTCTCTTTGCGAAACGGCAACTGCATTGCCTTCGGCATCAAACAAAATGCTTCGTGAAGAAGTTGTTCCTTGATCTAAAGAAAGTATATATTGTTGCTTGCTCATCGCTATTCAATTTTTAAATTTAAGCGTGCCAATGTACTGTTTTGCTTAGAATAGCGAAATTTTAAGCGCGATTGTTTGGTGCAGAATTAAAACTGAAAATGCTTTTGCCATATCCTCTATTTTAAGAAATTTGCCGCTTAGAATATGTTTGGTTTTGTAGGAAATATTTATGTGCAGGCAAAAATTCAATCGCTGAATAAAATTCGCGAATCTGCAGTTGAGCTTCAAGAATTAGAATTAGATAAAATTATTTACCATAATAGGAAAGTAAGTTACTTAAAGCAATTTGCTGCAATTTCTACTAACTACGCTTCTTTTGTTTCGCACATTCCGGTTGTTACTTACGAAGATTTAAAACCGTATATTGAAAAAATGATGCGTGGAGAAGAAAATATTCTTTGCGCAGATAGCATTACCAACTTTGCAAAATCGAGCGGAACAACTGATGTAAGCAAATATATTCCGGTAAGTAAAAGCTCAATGTTTAAGGGACATTTTCAAGGTAGCAGACATTTGTTGGCTTCCTACTTTGAGCGTTTTCCCAACAATAAAATTTTTAAGGGAAAAAACTTAGTGGTGAGCGGCTCGTTGCAGACTGTTCCCAATAATCCATCTGCTTTTGTTGGTGATGTATCAGCAATTTTAACTAACCAAATACCACAATGGATTCAGCGACTAAGAACACCTGATTTGGCTACTGCACTACTTTCTAATTGGGACGAAAAATTAAATGCCATTGCACGCCAAACCGCTTTTGAAAATGTAACCGGATTAAGTGGCGTTCCATCTTGGTCATTAGAGTTACTAAAAGCTGTTCTTCAAATTTCAGGCAAGAAAAATATTGAGCAAGTTTGGCATAATTTTGAACTTTACATTCACGGGGGCGTAAACTTTTCGCCATACCAAACTCAGTTTGAAAATATAGTTGGCAAACGAGTGAATTACATCAATGCCTACAATGCCAGCGAAGGTTTTTTCGCCTTTAGCGACACAGAAAATACTGATGAACTTTTGCTACTTCCTCAACACGATATATTTTACGAATTTCGAGAATTGGAGCATCCGCAACAGATTGTTCCGCTCGAAGGCGTAATTAAAAATATACTTTACGAAATTATCCTTACAACCAACAGCGGCTTGTGGCGCTATGCTTTGGGCGATACCGTTGAATTTACTTCCATCAATCCATACCGATTTAAAATTGTTGGCAGAACCAAGCAATACATCAATATTGCTGGTGAAGAATTGATGGTTCACAATGCAGAAGAAGCTATTGCAGCAGCAAGTAAAACAACCGGAATGCACGTGCAAGAATTTTCTGCCGCTCCATTATTTTTAGAAGATGGAAAAATTTGCCATCAATGGTTTATTGAATTTGAAAATACGCCAAAATCAACTGTTCAATTTCAACATATCTTAGATGAAAAATTGCAACAGCTAAACTCCGATTACAAAGCAAAACGAAGCGGCAATTATATTTTGCAACCTTTACAAATAGTAGCTGTACCGCAAAATCTTTTTAGAAATTGGCTTGGTGCAAAAGAAAAATTAGGTGGACAACATAAAGTTCCGCGCTTGAGCAACAATAGAATTTTTGCCGAAGAATTTTTAGCACTTATTACAACCTAAGCCTTTCGTATATACATTCGCCACCCTAATGAAAGTAACTGAACATTTAGCAAATACTAAAAACACACTTTTTTCTATCGAAGTTTTGCCTCCGCGCAAAGGAAAAACTATCAACGATTTGTTGTCGGTAATTGAACCTTTAATGGAATTTAAACCGCCATTTGTTGATGTAACTTATCACCGCGAAGAAATAATTTACAAAAAACGTATTGATGGCTTAATTGAAGAAGTGCCTGTGCGCAAACGCCCTGGAACTGCGGGAATTTGCGTAGCCATAAAAGAACGCTTTAAAGTGGAAACCGTGCCGCATTTAATTTGTTATGGCTTCACACCGGAAGAAACCGAAGACGCACTTTTTACCTTGCATTATTTGGGCGTTCACAACGTATTGCTGTTGCAAGGCGATGCAGGACACAATAAATCGCAGAACGAAAAACGGATTCACAAATACGCCAGTGAATTAGTGGAGCAGGTTGCCAATATGAACAAAGGCAGGTTTTTGCACGAAGAAACCGAGAATGAATTAAAGACCGATTTTTGCATTGGTGTGGCAGGTTATCCTGAAAAACATATTGAAGCTCCAAACCTAAAATCTGACTTAAAATGGTTGAAACACAAAGTAGATATGGGCGCAGATTACATTGTAACTCAAATGTTTTTTGACAACCAAAAATTCTTTGAATTTGAGAAAAAATGCAGAGCTGCAGGAATAAATGTTCCTATTATTCCGGGAATAAAACCACTCACTGCCAAAGGACAAATTAGAACACTTCCCAAAGTATTTAATATTGATATTCCTGAAGATTTGGTTGATGAAATACAAAAATGCAAGGACGACAAACAAGTAAAACAACTTGGCATAGAATGGGCAATAGCACAATCTAAGGAACTGAAAGCACATGGCGTTTCCTGCTTACATTATTACACCATGAGCCGCCACGAAGCAACTATTGAAATTGCGAGAGCAGTTTTCTAATTACCAATACTTTTCTTTTGAAAAATATTAACACTTTATTGTGCTATTTTTATGTCTCATTTTTTACCAAACGCTTGTTTGGTAAAAAATATACTTTAGCTTCGTAATCGTTTTATACAATTTTAAATTAAAATGAAAACGCACTTTATTTTGTTTGTTCTTATGCTTTTAAGTAATGTATTATTAGCGCAGAGTAAATATAAATATGCTTCAACCTGGTCGCAGGGGCAAGATAGTGTAAAATACAATTGGGTAAAAATAGAAGGGAAAGCAGACGAGCAGAAGATGGCTAAATTAGAGATTCAGCAAGTTGATAAATCACAATTTTCGGCAGGTATTCAAGGGTTAATATTCAAGTTTGAACACAAAGGCTGGGAACTATTTTATGCAAAAAAGGAAATGCTTTATTTCAGAAAACTTAAAAAGTAAACAATAATCAATCAATTAAAATTTCAATAAACAAAAATGGAAACATCAACAGAAAAACTTGCAGTTGCCGTAACTCCGGCAAAAGCTCGTAAGGTAAAAACCGTAGCGGTTTTGGGTTCCGGTGTAATGGGCAGCCGAATAGCGCTCCATTGTGCAAACATCGGACTTAAAGTAATTTTATTAGACATTGTACCTTTCGATTTAAAAGAAGAAGATGCAAAAAAACCTGCTCTTCGCAACAAATTAGTAAACGACCATTTGGCATTTGCAATAAAGAGCAATCCAAGTCCTGTTTACGATAAAGCACTCGCTGCACACATCAAAACCGGAAACTTTGACGACAACATGAGTTGGATAAAAGAAGCCGATTGGATTATTGAAGTGGTAATGGAGCGCTTAGACATTAAACAACAAGTTTTTGAAAAAGCAGAAAAATTCCGCAGACCCGGAACGCTTATCACATCAAACACTTCAGGTATTCCAATTCATTTAATGGCTGAAGGCAGAAGCGATGATTTTAAAGCACATTTCTGCGGCACACACTTTTTTAACCCACCGCGCTACTTGCGTTTGTTAGAAATAATTCCAACTCAATATACGCATCCCGAAGTAGTAGATTTCTTAATGAACTTTGGCGATTTGTTTTTAGGCAAGCAAACCGTTTTATGTAAAGATACACCTGCATTTATTGCCAATCGCGTTGGCGTTTTCAGCATTGGTGCTGTTATTAAACTAATGCAGGAAATGGATTTAACTATTGATGAAGTGGATGCACTTACAGGAACTTTAATCGGCAAGCCAAAATCTGCCACTTTCCGCACCACAGATGTGGTTGGTTTAGACACCATGATTAAAGTAATGAAAGGTGCTTACGACAACCTTCCAAACGATGAATATCGCGATGTTTTCCAAGTTCCAACTTGGATTTCGCAAATGGATACCAACAAATGGCATGGCGATAAAACAGGTCAAGGATTTTTCAAGAAAACTAAAGATGCCAGCGGCAAAAAATCGTTTGAAACTTTAGACTGGAAAACACTTGAATACAAACCTAAAGGCAAACCCAAATCTACTACTATCGAAATTGGTAAAAACATTGAAGATTTACCAAAACGCTTAAAAGCAGTAGCGGCTTCAACCGATAAACATGGCGACTTTTTGCGCAAACTTTCTTTCTACGTAAACAGCTACGTGAGCTTGCGTATTCCTGAAATTTCTGATGAACTTTATCGCATTGACGATGCTATGCGTGCAGGTTTCGGTTGGGAACTCGGACCTTTTGAACAATGGGATATTGTTGGCGTAAAAGCTACGGTAGAAAATATGAAAGCTGCCGGAGTGAAACTTGGCGCTTGGGTTGATGAATTTTTAGCTGCCGGAAACACTACTTTCTACAAAGTAGAAAATGGCAAACGTCTTTTCTACGATATTCCTTCTAAATCATACAAAACTATTCCGGGTCGCGAATCGTTCATTATCCTTTCAGATATTCAATCTTCTACCAAACCAATTTGGAAAAACTCAGGAGCAAGAATTGACGATTTGGGAGATGGCGTGTTAAACGTTTCATGGAATACTAAAATGAACTCTTTAGGTGGTGAAGTTTTAGAAGCCATAAACAAAGGAATTGACTTGGCTGAAACTCAAGGTTGGAAAGGCGTTGTGTTAGGTCATAGTGGTACAAACTTTAGTGCAGGAGCAAACCTTGCCATGATATTTATGATGGCAGTAGAGCAGGATTATGATGAATTGGATTTTGCTATTCAAGCGTTCCAAAAAACAACTATGCGCTTGCGCTATTCTTCTATACCAACAGTTGCAGCTATTAAAGGCTTAACACTTGGCGGTGGTTGCGAAATTACCATGCACAGCGATAGCGCAGTGGCACAGGCCGAAACTTACATTGGTTTAGTTGAAGTGGGCGTTGGTTTAATTCCTGGCGGTGGCGGCACAAAAGAAATGGCTTTGCGTGCCAGCGATTCGTTCTATGCAGGCGATACTCAAATTACACAATTAGCAGAGCGCTTTACAGCAATTGCAACTGCAAAAGTAGCCACTTCAGCTGTTGAAGGTTTCAATATCGGTGTGATGGATCGCAAGAAAGACCAAATTGTAATGAATGCAGATCGCCACATTAAAGAAGCTAAAGAAAAAGTATTAGAGCTATACAGCAATGGTTACGTTCAACCGGTTCAGCGCGAAGACATTACTGTTTTAGGCAGAACAGGATTAGCCGCATTATATTCAGGTGCAGCAGCTTTCCGCGTAGGAAAATACGCCAGCGAGCACGATGAAAAAATTGCGCGTAAAATAGCTTATGTGCTTTGTGGAGGCGATCTTTCAGCCGAATCAAAAGTGAGCGAGCAATATCTTCTCGATTTAGAAAGAGAAGCATTCTTGCAACTTTGCGGTGAAAAGAAAACATTGGAACGTATTCAATCAATTTTAACCAGTGGTAAGCCGTTGAGAAACTAAAATGCTTTGAGCAATTAGCTATGAGTTTTGAGCTCTATGAGAGACTATAAAAAATTAGAGGTTTGGAATATGGCAGTAGATTTATCAGTTGAAGTTTATCAAGCAACATCAGTTTTCCCAAAATCTGAATTGTATGGTATTACTTCTCAAATTCAACGTGCCGTAATTTCAATTCCATCAAATATCTCAGAAGGAGTAGGCAGAGAAACAGAAAAACAGTTTAGCCAGTATTTGCATTTTGCTTATGGCTTTGCTTGTGAATTAGAAACTCAGCTCATTATTGCAAATCGCTTGGAGCACTTAAGTGATGATTCTTTCAATTCTATTACTGAAAAGCTAATTCATCTTCAAAAGAAAATTTTTAATCTGAATAAATTATTAAATAAACAGTCATAGCTCACGGCTCAAAGCCCATAGCCTATGGCACAAAAACTAAAATATGTTACAAGAAGCTTATATCGTAGCGGGTTCAAGAACCGCCATTGGCAAGGCTAAAAAAGGAGGATTTCGTTTTACCACTCCTGTAGATTTAGCATACTATGCCATCACAGATTTATTATCTAAAGTACCACAATTCGACCCAAAAAGAGTTGATGATGTGATTGTAGGAAACGCAGTTCCTGAAGCCGAACAAGGCTTGCAAATGGGGCGTTGGGTTGCTCTGCGTTCTTTACCAATGGAAGTTTCGGGCGTAACCGTAAACCGCTATTGCGGCTCAGGTGTAGAAACTATTGCTATGGCAACTGCAAAAATTCGTTCAGGAATGGCTGACGTTATTATTGCAGGTGGAACCGAAAGCATGAGCTTGGTGCCAACAGTTGGTTACAAAACTGTACCTAACTTTACCATTGCAAACGAACACCCCGATTACTACATCGGTATGGGTTTAACTGCCGAAAACATTGCAGATAAATATGGAATTACTCGTGAACAAAGCGATGAATTTTCATTCAATTCTCACCAGAAAGCTTTAGCCGCATTGGCTGCCGGAAAATTTAAACAATTTATTACTCCAGTAGAAGTAGAAGAAGTTTACTACGAAGGTGGAAAAAAGAAAAGCAGAAAGTACATTGTAGATACAGATGAAGGTCCGCGCAAAGACACCACAATGGAAGGTTTAGCAAAATTAAAACCAGTATTTAAAGCCGGAGGCCAAGTAACTGCGGGCAACTCATCACAAACCTCTGATGCCGCAGCATTTGTGCTTGTAGTGAGCGAAAAAGTGGTAAAAGAATTAAACCTTACGCCTATCGCAAGATTGGTAACTTCGGTAACTGCCGGAGTAGATCCGCGCTACATGGGAATGGGACCTGCGGTTGCAATTCCAAAAGCATTAGAGCGTGCAGGCTTAAACATGGGCGACCTTGGTTTAATGGAATTGAACGAAGCATTTGCAGCTCAATCTTTAGGTGTAATTAAAGAAGCACAATTAGACACAAGCATCATCAACGTGAACGGTGGCGCAGTTGCATTAGGTCATCCACTCGGAGCATCGGGCACTTACTTGTTTATGAAACTTATTGAAGAACAAAAAGCCAGAAACGTAAAATACGGAATGGTTACAGCTTGTATCGGTGGCGGACAAGGTATTGCCGGCATTTTTGAAAATCTATAATACTTACTTAGCTAAAAAGTTAAAGCCTGCTGTTGCAATGTAACAGCAGGCTTTTTAATTTTAAGAAGCAGATAGCTTAGAAAATCGTCAATCTTTTATCGAAAAATATGCTGCTGCTAACAGAACTTCATCGGTTAGCAATTTTGATTTTTTTCGTGAAATATAACAGGCTGCAACTCCCTCAGAAAATTGTTGTTTATAGCTATTTGAAGTCGAAACTATTTGCTCTAGTTCACTCACGGAGAATCCACCAACATAGCAAAAGGCAGTGCCAATTCCCCTCCACAAATAGGGCTTAACTTGCTCAGGAAATTTTTCGATAAATTGAAAAGCCTCATTTGGGTTACCCAAGTTACTATACCAAATACTTCTTCCTACTCCGGCATAATAATCTTGAAAAAATTTTTGTGGGAAAATATTGTTTTGAACTAAGGAAACAACTTTCCGTTTTCTAAAAGTGCCTTCATAAAAGCCAAAACCGTCAGCTACTTTCTGCTTTGCTTCTTCTGAAATAAAATCACATTCACTACAACTATCAAGATTGTTCGTTTCTGCCAAAGCCCAGCCCAGTCCAACAAAAATTTGGATTTGATGTTTTGGATTATTGTTTACAAACCATAGCCAATCACTTTCCAAATTTTCGATATTGCTTAGTGCAAATTGGTAAGATGCGCCTTCAAATTTAGCCGATAAATAAGGTGTATTTTCATTCTCAAAACGAGAGGAAAATTCTTGCATATCAACTTGTGCTGCAATTTTTGCACCTTCTTGAAAAGCACCTTGAACTTTAGCTATGTTTTGAAGAATTTGTTCACTCACAATTTTACAATTTCATTTTCAAACCAAATGGTAGCAACAGCTTCGCGCATCATTTTGTCTGGTGCAACGTTGTGTTCATCAGATACTTCCGGAATATTCAATTTATTTTCCACATCTAAAACCATTTCATAAGGATTTACTTTTAGATTCATATCTGTGCCTTTCACTTCGGCACTAATTTTTCTGAAAATTTCAGCAGCAAATTTCTCTAACAGCGAAATGTTTTCTGCCATCTTATCAATTAAATTCTCACCTTGATTCATTTCAATTTCGTATTGCAGCTTTCGCAAATATTCTAAATCAAATGGGTCAATATATTTCCCTTCCAAAACCTTGTTTTCGTAAGGACGCCAATCCAACAATAACTGCTGAACTCTATTGCCCAACTTTCCAAATTTTCGACCTAAACCATCTGGTGCAGAAAACAGTTTTTTCACCAAATTCAAATCAGTAAAAGCATTATTGGTAAACAACACTGTTGGCACAGACCAATAAACAGCCCAATCCCAAAATATTTTAAGTACCATAATTTGAGTATTGCCCATTAGTTTGTACTTATCTTTATATATCGGAATCCAACTATCAATCAATCCTAGATATGTTTGCTCGTAAACATCAGCTCTAAACGCCACATCTTCACCTTTTAAGCTGCGCAAAATTACATCGCTAATTAGCGTATTGCTCAAGGAAATTAAATCGCTGCCGGGAGAATAAAAAGGATCTAAAAACGCGCCTGCTTCACCGGTTGCTGCCCATTTTTGGTAGCCATCAAAAAGCCTTTCAGAATGATGTGCAAAGTGTTTTAGAATTTTAAAATCAAGAATGTTTTCAGGGCTTAAATCTATCTCTTTACAAAACTGCGGCTCATTTGTTTTCAACCATTCCATTGCAGTTTCAAGCGTATTGTAAGTATCAAATGGATGAATATCTTGGTCTGCAACAATTCCAATACTTGTATTTTTTGAACCAAGTGGAATTATCCAAACCCAATAACCATTATCGAGAAAGTGTACCGTGCTTAAATAACGCAGCCTATCTGGCAGTTGATTTTGCCATTCTTTATTGTTTCCCCACTTAGCCACATCCACTACACCTTTCACCCGAAACCAAGCCGAGTTACAGTTGTGTTCTATCGGCTTTTCAAAACCTAATTTTCTTTTAAGCAAACTCATGCGGCTGCTGGCATCAACTATCCATGAAGTTGTTACTGTTTTTGCGGTTCCTCCTTCAACATACTTCACCGCATTATTGCCATTTCCTAACTCCACATCTGTAACGCGGGCATCTAACACAATTTCAGTTCCTAATTCAAGATTTTTCTTAATTAAAAAATTTTCAAAAGTGCCTCTATCAACTTGATAAGTATGATACTTTAACCAATTTCTTGGACCTAATTCAACTCTTGTTGTTATATCATTTTTATTGTTAGACTTAAAGTAATATCGCAAACCATGCTTAGGCAATTCAAATTCATCTAAGTATTTTCCTAAACCCAAAATTTCTCTAAAATAGTAGCCCGCTAATTCAACCGTAGATTCGCCTACTTTATGTGCTGCAACGGTTGCTTCACTTTTTCGTTTTTCTAAAACTAAAATTTTAGCATTAGGATTCTTGAGTTTAATTTGAATTGAAAGTGTAAGCGCAGCTAAGCCGCCACCTAAAATAGTTACATCGTATTGTTGCATGTATAGTTAGATTTGAATTGCAAATTATAGAAATTTTATTTTCCATTAAAACATTTCTAAAATTAAATACAAAAAGGAATTTTGTTTACTAAAAGCAAAACTTTTGAGTCAAGAAAAAATCCCTAACTACTTTGATAATAATCCTACTTTAGCATCAAATATTTAAAATGAAAAAAGTTTTACTCTTTATTTTTACAGCGTTTACAATTGGTGCAAATGCACAAATCACTTGCACTCCAAACAATAATAACACTACCGTTGGAAGCACTCCAAGAGCAGATTCTATTCCATGTATTGAGCGTGGGGTTTACTATGAGCAAGTCGTGAATGTGCTTCTGCCAACACAATATACTGTACAGGGAATCAATGCAACTATTGATTCTTTTAAAATGGAAACAGTAAGTAATTTACCTTCAGGCATCAATTACGTTTGCTATAATGCTACTTGCACTTTTATTGGTGGAAAAAATGGCTGCTTTGTTGTTTATGGAAGTACCACAGACACTGCAAAACGCTATGATATTGCGTTTACAGGAACAGCGTATGTAAAAGCAATGGGCTTTCCTACCACATATCCTATTGATGAAAGTATGGCACAACAAGCCGGATTTAGCTTATATTTAAAAGTAATTGAAAAAGATAGTGCATGTCAGTTAGGCACTCCAACTTCAATTAAAAATATCGCAGAAAATACACAGAAAATAAATGCTCGCTTTGATATAGAAAAACAACAAATTATTGTTGAATTGGCGACTTTAAATTCGCAAGCAGAAACTATTGAATTGTTTGATTTGGCAGGAAAGAAAATATACGCTCAAACAATTAATAATACTTCCGGAGTTTATACTTTAGAATACAGTAACTTACAAAAAGGACTTTATTTTGTTCGTGTGAATAATACTGCTACAAAAGTTTTAGTTTACTAAGACACAATCTTCATTATTACAACAACAATTTTGCTTTAGCTCAAGAAAGCATCGCTATTGATTTCTCCAATGCTTTGGCAAACACATCAATTTCTTCGGCAGTGTTGTAAAAAGCGAATGAGGCGCGGCAAGTTCCTTCAATCTGTAAGCGCTTCATAAGTGGTTGGCAACAATGATGCCCAGTGCGAATGGCTATGCCTTGTTTATCCAATAATGTACCAATATCGTAAGGGTGAATATCTTTAACTAAAAAAGAAATAACAGAGCATTTTTCTTGTGCTGTTCCCACAAACCGCAATCCATCAATTGCAGAGAGCTTTTGGGTTCCATAATGTAGCAATTCAGCTTCTTTTTCAGCAATAAAATCCAACCCAATTTCTTGCACAAACTCTATTGCTTTGCCAAGCACAATTCCACCTTCTATGTGTGGTGTTCCGGCTTCAAATTTGTAGGGAATTTTATTGAAAGTAGTTTTCTCAAACGTAACGTTATCAATCATTTCACCACCGCCCATGTATGGCGGCATAGCTTCTAAAAGTTCTCTCTTGCCATACAAAATACCTATTCCAGTAGGTCCAAAAACTTTATGTCCGCTGAAAGCTAAAAAATCTACATCTAACGCTTTTACATCAATCTTTTTATGTTGAACCGCTTGCGCTGCATCTACCAAAACAACAGCACCAACTTCATGTGCTTTTGCTATAATTTCTTGCACAGGATTCACTGTTCCCAAAGCATTTGAAATGTATGTAACTGCAACTATTTTTGTTTTTGCTGAAAGTAGTTTTTCATACGCTTCCATATCCAAATCGCCCGAATCGAAAATGGGAACAACTTTTAAAGTAGCACCTTTCTCTTCGCACAGCATTTGCCAAGGCACAATGTTGCTGTGATGTTCCATAGCAGAAACTATTATCTCATCACCGGCTTTTACATTGGCTTTACCATAAGTTTGTGCCACTAAATTTATACCTTCGGTAGTGCCGCGCACAAAATTTATTTCTTGTGTTTCAGCATTCAAATATTGCGCAATAACTTGGCGCGAATGCTCGTAAGCCTCCGTAGCTAAATTTGCCAAATAGTGCGCACCTCTGTGAATATTGCTATTGTATTGGCTATAGTAATTTTCTATCGCTTCAATTACCTGCTTTGGTTTTTGCGATGTTGCTGCATTATCAAAATATATCAGCGGTTTCCCATTTACCTTTTGATTTAAAATGGGAAATAAATTTCTTACATCACTAATTGTGTTCACTTTTAAATAAATTTCAAATTACCAATTCAACTTCAACTCTTCTTTCAGCTTATCGCAAATGAACTGGCGGAGCGGTTTTGCTTGTATGCGCTCAGCAACTTCGTGTACAAAAGCGTAAGTAAGCAGCTGCTTTGCAAGTTCAAACGGAATACCGCGTGCCTGCAAATAAAACAGGGCATTTTCATCTAATTGTCCAATTGCTGCACCATGCGAACATTTTACATCATCGGCAAAAATTTCTAAGTTCGGGCGGTTGTTTATGCTTGCTTCATTTGAAAGCAACAAACCTTTACTCGATTGAAAAGCGTTAGTTTTTTGCGCAATTTGATCTACAAATATTTTCCCGCTAAATGAACCTACAGATTCATCATTCATTACACCTTTATACAACTGATTGCTGGTGCAATTGGGCGCAAGATGTTTCACAAGAATATTATTATCAATACTTGCATTTTCTTTTCCAAAATATAAACCGCTTAAATCGGCATGAGCATTTTCGCCCAAAAGCTGCGCGGTAATATTATTGCGAATTACATTGCCTTCGAACGTGATAGTTGAAGCATTAAAAGTTGAATCGCGTTGCAAAAGTGCTTCTAATGAATGTATGCCTTTTACGTTCTTAGTTTCCACTTGTAGTTTCACAAGTGTGAGTTGCGCATTTTTGCCAATAAAAGATTCTGTAACGTGATTGTACTGAACAGTAATATTGCTGGCGTTTCTAAAATCTTCAGCTATTTGCAGCGAAGCGCCATCTTCTACCACCACTAAATTTCTTGTTTGCACAAAAGCATCTGCATCAGTTGCCGTAAAGAAATAGTGTAAATAAATCGGCTCTTCAATAGCCACATTTTTGCTTACGTGAATAAATGCGCCATCAGTTACAAAAGCAGTATTTAATGCAGCAAAATGTTCTTCGTTATAGTTCACAGCTTTGCCGAAATATTGCTCTATGTTGCTGCTTTTATTTGCAAAAGCTTCTTTTAAATTTGTAATATATAAGCCTTCAATTTCAGGAATAATACTTAGCTCTTGATGAAAAATTCCATTTAAAAACACTAAGCGAAAAGCATAAGGCGGCAAACTTGCAATGTAGTTTTTTACAGCAGTATTTACTTCCGATTCTAATGGCGTTAAGATAAAATCTTTACTAAGTTTTGTTTTGATGTTAGTGTATTTCCACGCTTCAACTCTTGAAGTTGGGATGCCCAATTTTTCAAAAGCATTAAAAGCTTCCACACGCACCTTATCTAACTGTGTTGTTGGAGTATTTTTAAATTGTTGTTCTATTGTTTCCATTTTCACTTCTCCCTTTCTTTTATGCTAAAGAAGCTACTTCTTCTTTTATCCAATCGTAACCTCTTTCTTCTAATTGCAGCGCCAATTCTTTACCTCCGCTTTTCACAATTCTTCCGCCATACATTACGTGAACAAAATCCGGCACTATGTAATTCAATAACCGTTGGTAGTGCGTAATTACAAGAAATGCATTGTCTTTATTGCGCAGCTGGTTTACTCCGTTTGCCACAATTCTAAGTGCATCAATATCTAATCCGGAATCGGTTTCGTCTAAAATTGCCAGTTTAGGTTCCAGCATTGCCATTTGGAAAATTTCGTTGCGCTTTTTTTCGCCTCCGCTAAAACCTTCGTTCAAAGAACGCGAAGTAAACTCACGGCTCAATTCAACTATGGCGCGTTTTTCGTTTAGCAACTGTAAAAATGTTTTAGCATCCATTGGGTCTAAGCCAAGATGCTTGCGTTTTGCATTTACTGCTGCCTTCATAAAATTTGTAGTGCTTACACCCGGAATCTCTACCGGATATTGAAAAGCCAAAAATACACCTTCGCGGGCGCGCTCATCTGGCGACATTTCCAATAAATCTTTTCCTAAATAAGAAATTTCGCCTCCGGTAACTTCGTATTCATTTTTACCTGCCAAAACTGAAGCTAATGTTGATTTTCCCGTTCCGTTCGGCCCCATTATGGCGTGAATTTCACCAGGGTTTATTTGTAAATTGAATCCTTTTAGAATTTCTTTTTGTTCTACACGAACATCTAAATTTTTAATACTTAACATATCTATTTTTTTAAGTTCTTCCGTAATGGTAAACTGATTATTTAATGATTGATTTTTTATCCAACGCTACCTTCTAAACTCACATCTAAAAGTTTCTGTGCTTCTACCGCAAACTCCATTGGCAAGTGCTTAAATACTTCTTTGCAATAGCCATTCACAATCATGCTCACTGCTTCTTCATCGCTTAGCCCGCGCTGGTTGCAGTAAAACATCAAGTCTTCACCAATTTTTGAAGTAGTGGCTTCGTGTTCCACTTTTCCGGTATTGTTTTTTATTTCTAAATAAGGGAAAGTGTGTGCGCCACATTTATCGCCAATAAGCAAACTATCGCACTGGCTGAAATTATAGGCATTTTCGGCTGTTCCTGCCACTTTTACCAAGCCGCGATAAGAGTTCTGCGATTTACCTGCGCTAATACCTTTACTCACTATTCTGCTTCTGGTATTTTTACCGATGTGAATCATTTTAGTGCCGGTATCTGCTTGTTGGTAATTATTAGTTACAGCCACAGAATAAAACTCGCCAATAGAATTATCACCTTTTAAAATACAACTTGGATATTTCCATGTAATGGCACTTCCTGTTTCAACCTGTGCCCAACTAATTTTTGAGCTATCGCCTTGGCATAAGCCGCGTTTGGTTACAAAATTGTAAACTCCGCCAATTCCGTTTTTATCGCCAGGATACCAGTTTTGAACGGTTGAATATTTAATTTCGGCACTATCCATTGCCACCAATTCTACCACCGCAGCGTGTAGTTGGTTTTCATCGCGAGTTGGTGCAGTGCAGCCTTCTAAATAACTCACATAGCTTCTATCGTCTGCAATAATTAAGGTACGTTCAAACTGCCCTGTGTTTTCTGCATTTATTCTAAAATACGTTGAAAGCTCCATTGGGCAGCGAACACCTTTAGGAATATATACAAAACTTCCATCGCTGAAAACGGCACTGTTTAATGCGGCAAAGTAGTTATCGCGCGTTGGCACCACCGTTCCTAAATATTTTTTTACCAAATCTGCATGTTCGCGAATGGCTTCGGACATAGAGCAGAAAATAACTCCTTTTTCTTTTAACGCTGCGCGGAAAGTTGTTATCACGCTTTCGCTATCCATTACATAATCTACTGCTACACCTGCAAGTACTTTTTGTTCTTGAATTGGAATACCAAGCTTATCGTAGGTTTCGCGAATTTCAGGGTCAATATCATCTAAACTCTTTATTTCCTTTTTCTTTTTAGGAGCAGCGTAGTAAATAATTTTCTGGTAATCAATTTCAGGGAAATGCACATTTTGCCATTGTGGCTGCTTCATTTGCTGCCATGCTTTAAAAGCTTGTAAGCGCCAATTCAACATCCATTCCGGTTCATTTTTCTTGGCAGAAATAAAGCGTACAATATCTTCATTCAAACCCATTGGAGCAAATTCTTGCTCAATATCTGTGGTGAAACCGTATTTATAGTCAGAATTGATATGCTCTTGTAAAATATCGTCTTGTTCTTTTTCCATAATGCCTCAATTCGTATTTTTTTTTAAAACTTGCGCGAATGTAATGCTTAACGTTTATAATTTAGACAAATTCTAAACAAAATAATTTTTTCTAACTAATCTTGTGCTTTAAATAATTAAAAACAAGCAAAGAGTTAATTCAATTTTACTTTATTCGCCTTTCGAAAAAAATTACAATGCCATATTTATTTACATCAGAATCAGTGTCTGAAGGACACCCGGACAAAGTAGCAGATCAAATATCAGATGCACTTATTGATAACTTTTTAGCATACGATCCAAATTCAAAAGTAGCTTGCGAAACATTAGTTACTACAGGCCAAGTTGTTTTGGCAGGAGAAGTAAAATCTAATGCCTATTTAGATGTGCAAGAAATTGCCCGCCAAGTAATTCGTGAAATTGGTTATACCAAAGCCGATTATATGTTTGAAGCCAATTCTTGCGGAGTATTTTCTGCCATTCACGAACAATCTTCGGATATAAACCAAGGTGTGGAGCGCAAAAAAGCCGAAGACCAAGGTGCGGGTGACCAAGGTATGATGTTTGGCTACGCCAGCCGTGAAACAGATAATTATATGCCTTTGGCATTAGAACTTTCGCATTTGCTTTTGCGCGAATTGGCTGTTTTAAGAAGAGAAAACAAGCAAATAAAATACCTGCGCCCCGATGCAAAAAGCCAGGTTACCATTAAATACGATGACAACAACCAACCTTTGGAAATTGACACCATCGTAATTTCTACCCAACATGATAATTTTGGAACAGATGCTGCCATGCTGAAAAAAATAAAAGATGATGTTATCAATATTTTAGTTCCGCGTGTAAAAAAATCTTTACCAAAAAGAATTCAAGCATTATTTACCGATAAAATAAAATACCACGTAAACCCAACCGGAAAGTTTGTAATTGGCGGTCCGCATGGCGATACAGGGCTTACCGGAAGAAAAATTATTGTAGATACTTACGGTGGAAAAGGCGCACACGGTGGCGGTGCATTTAGCGGCAAAGACCCATCTAAAGTAGATCGCTCTGCGGCTTATGCTGCAAGGCATATTGCTAAAAACTTAGTAGCAGCAGGCGTTTGTGATGAAGCATTAGTACAAGTGGCGTATGCTATTGGCGTTGCAAAACCGGTTGGCGTGTTTGTAAATACTTATGGCACTTCAAAAGTTAAATTAACTGATGGACAAATTGCCGACAAAATCTCTAAAATGGCTGAATTTGATTTGCGCCCATATTTTATTGAAAAGCGCTTTAACCTTCGCACTCCAATTTACCGCGAAACCGCAGCTTACGGACACATGGGCCGCCAAACAAAAGAAGTTCAAAAAGTGTTTAATAAAGGGAAAAGCAACGAGAAAAAAGTTACGGTAAAACTTTTCCCTTGGGAAGAGCTAAATGCTGTTGCGGCTGTAAAAAAGGCTTTTGGATTAAAATAGCCCAAGCTCTGAAAAATAAGAAGAGGCTGTCCGAAATGGGCAGCCTTTTTCTATTTCAACAAAATATAGATAGTTATACCAAATTGATTTACAAATTAGTCCGACAATATATTGGATAGCAAAACTATTTTGCAACTATTGCAGAGCTTTTGCGCTACTGCAAAACACGACATATACCAAAATGTAATTTTTGCTACTCTTTTTGTTATACATTCCAATCTAAACAAAAAAAGATTTAATATTAAACATCCATTCACTTTAAAACTTTTTTATGCAAAACCATTTCAATTTTACAAAATCTCGGGGGGGGAAAGCAGACCTGCAAAGACCACCATTTTAGCAATTAGTTTAATGGCACTTATGTTTGAGGTAAAAGCTCAAAACATTACGGGAAGCAGCACGGTAGGCTATCTGCCCAAGTTTACGGTTACAAGTACGGTAGATAACTCCTCTGTTTACCAAAGCGGTACTTTTGTTGGAATAAAAAATTAAATCACCATAAAATATACGTTATGAAAAAATATATTTCAACAATTTTCATTACCGCACTATTCTTTTCTGCCTTTTCGCAAAAATGGTGTCCGGCAGGCGCAGAATGGACATATAATTATACCGGATTTAATGAGGCAGGCTATACAAAAGTTGCTTTTGAAAAAGATACGCTCATAAATAACATAAATTGTAAAAAATTAAGTGCAACTCAAATTTATTCCCAACAGAATTTTTTGGGGATATACTCCGATACCCTTACTTCCACGAAGCAGCCATTTTTCACCTATGCGCAAAACGATACCGTCTATTTCTTTTACGGGCAAGCATTTCATGCCGTTTATTTTTTAAATGCACAAAAAGGCGATACTTTACAAATTACTAATCCTGTACGTTCTATCAATTGTGGCAACGATTCGGTTATACGCTTAGCTGTCGATTCCTCAGGAATTACCCAAATAAATAATGAACCGCTTCGATTTTACATGGCGCACCCTATCAAATCTTATTCAGGTCAAAATATAGAGCCCGCAAGCATCACCGTTATTGAAAAATTAGGTATTTATACTCAAGATTACTATAATGGTTACATGTTTTTAATGGTTCCATTTTTTAGTTGTAATACTGCATTAGAGCAAACTTATTCACTCAGGTGCTATAAAGATGATAGTTTTAATCTTTATCAAACAAATCCACAAATAGCTTGCAGTCATCTCCCTACAAGTATTCACAATGTTTCAAGTCAAAATTTATCGGTTCGGGTGTTTCCGAATCCTGCAACTGCACATATCAATATTACTTCGCCACATTACGATATTCAAAAAGTTACTCTTTTCGATTTATTCGGAAAACAGGAGGAAACCATCACTTACAACAATTCAAAAGAAATTCTGGTAAATTTAAGTAACCTACTTGGAGGTGTGTATTTTGTTCATATCCATTTAGAAAATGGACATACTTTAATATATAAAGTTTCGAAAGAATAATCAACTTAAACTTCTTGTTTAACACAAATCTTGTAGTAGGATTGTGGAAGCAAATGATATCCTGGTAGAACATGAACTTTTACAACTTATCCCTTTACATTTAAAACTTCTATCGCGTAATCTGAGATAAACAGAAAGGTTGCCTATTGGCAGCCTTTTTGTTTTATGGAATAATTAAACTTATTTCATCTACAGTTTTATCTATTACTTTTTGGGGCATTAGTTACTCTTTCAAGTTGTATAAATCACAAACAAAGTAACGAGCAACTGATTCAAAAAATAGATTCGTTACAAAACGATATTAAAGCCTTAAAACAACAGTTGGCAGAACCGAATACAACCGATATGCCAACAAATTTTATTTCAAATAACAACCAAAATCCAACTGCTGAAACTACATCAATTCAACCTAAAACTATTCCTTCTAAATTAGAAGTAAACAAGAGCGATACTTCGCATAAAAAAACAATAAAGCCTACGCCCAAAGAAAACCCATTACCCAAATCAAACAATTCGTTTAATCAAGGCAAAGTTTACTACTACCAAACTTTAGCAAAACAAAAATCTGTTGAGATTACAGCTTAGCAAGAAGATGGAAAACGCAAAATATATTTTCTAAATCCCACAGGAGATACCACTTATACCATTGAAGATATAAGAAGAAGCTATTCCTATACCACAGAACTTGTAAAATTTTATACCGGTGGCGCATGCGCTCTTGCTAAAATTTCAATGAACCCCGGAGCAAGCATGTATTGGTACGAAACCGAAATTACTTTTGATGAAAACAATAATCCATTATGGAAACGCGAAATGCAGTTTCCGCAAGAATCTACCGCCCAGAGTTTAAACAATAAATGGTGGTGGAATGCAAAAAACAAAACATGGGTAAAACAAGAAATTATTAAAGAACAAGAAGTGCCGCATTAAACCCAGATTCCGCAATAGATTCTTTACTGCTATAAAATACTACTTTATATCTGCTTCAACTGTTCAAAAAACATAATTCATTATGCTTTTATCGAATTTTTGCAACTATTTTGTATTATTTCATCTCGCTTAAATTTCTATTGCAGAATCTGGGTTAAACTTGATTGGATATAATTTTATATTATAGTATATTCGCAGCCGAAAATTTTAATATGTCAATAACAACAGAAACACGCCCTCAATACAAAGTGAAGGATTTTACACTTGCCGAATGGGGAAGAAAAGAAATTAAATTAGCAGAAGCTGAAATGCCGGGCTTAATGGCTTTACGTGCAGAATTTGGCGCATCAAAACCTTTAAGCGGGGCAAGAATTGCAGGTTGCCTGCACATGACAATACAAACTGCAGTGCTTATAGAAACCTTAGTAGAATTAGGTGCTGAAGTAACTTGGAGCTCTTGCAATATTTTTTCTACACAAGACCACGCTGCCGCTGCAATAGCTGCTGCCGGAATTCCTGTTTACGCTTGGAAAGGCATGAATGAACAAGAATTTGACTGGTGTATTGAGCAAACGCTTTTTGCTTTTAAAGACGGAAAACCTTTAAACATGATTTTAGATGACGGTGGCGATTTAACCAACATGGTTTTCGACCGTTACCCGGAATTAGCAAAAGATATTAAAGGACTTAGCGAAGAAACAACCACAGGCGTTCACCGCTTGTACGAGCGCGTAAAAAACGGCACTTTATTAGTTCCTGCCATTAACGTAAACGACTCAGTTACCAAATCTAAATTCGATAACAAATACGGCTGCCGCGAAAGTTTGGTTGATGCCATTCGCAGAGCTACAGATTTAATGCTTGCCGGAAAAATTGCCGTAGTAGCAGGTTATGGCGATGTAGGAAAAGGCTCGGCAGAATCTTTGCGTGGTGCGCATTGCAGAGTTTTAGTTACTGAAATTGACCCTATTTGCGCTCTACAAGCTGCAATGGACGGTTACGAAGTAGTAACAATGGACGAAGCTGCTTCAAGAGCAAATATTTTTGTTACCACAACAGGAAACGTAAACATTATTTGCGACCGCCACTTCAAAAAAATGCGCGACAAAGCTGTAGTTTGCAACATCGGCCACTTCGACAACGAAATTGATATGGCTTGGTTAAACAAAAACTATGGCTCAACAAAAGATACAATTAAGCCACAAGTTGATGTTTACACTATAGATGGGAAAGAAGTTATTGTACTTGCCGAAGGAAGATTAGTAAACTTAGGCTGTGCAATGGGACACCCATCATTCGTAATGAGCAACTCATTCTGCAACCAAACTTTAGCTCAAATTGAACTTTGGAAAAATAGCAGCAACTATGAAAACAAAGTGTATATGCTACCTAAGGTTTTAGACGAAAAAGTAGCTATGTTACACTTAGCACATATTGGCGCTAAACTTGAAAAATTAAACCAAACACAAGCCGATTATATTGGAGTAAATATAGAAGGTCCATTTAAACCTGAACATTACAGATACTAATATTTCGCAGTTGAAATAACACTTAAAAGCGCAGAGGGGAAAAAATCCTTTCTGCGCTTTATTTTTTTATGAAGAAATAATAACAGATTCGGCTATTTTCGCAGCCTCAAATTTCGTACAACTTCAATATCAATACAATGGAAACTATTATTGCACAGCAACTTTCAACCAGAATTGAAACACTACAAGAATCTGCCACCATTCGCATGGCAAAGCTAAGCCGGGAACTAAAAGCACAAGGCAAAGATATAATAGACCTTAGCTTGGGCGAGCCCGATTTCGATACTCCTGAACACATAAAAGTTGCCGCAAAAAACGCCATTGATAATAACTATTCACACTACACACCAGTTTCTGGCTATCCTGAATTACGAAAAGCAATTGCAGGAAAATTACTGCGCGACAATAATCTAAGCTACACACCCGAACAAATCGTAACTTCTACCGGAGCAAAACAATCTATTGCAAACGTAGTATTGTGTTTGGTAAATCCTGGAGATGAAGTATTGCTTCCTGCGCCTTATTGGGTAAGCTATGCTGCCATTACACAATTAGCAGAAGGCATAGCCGTGGAAATGCCAACTTCTATTGAAACCAATTTTAAAATTACTCCTGAACAATTAGAAGCCGCTATTACTCCGCGCACCAAAATGATTATTTACTCTTCGCCATGCAACCCAACCGGAACGGTATATTCTCACGAAGAATTAGCCGCATTAGCAGAAGTTTTAGAGCGTCATCCGCACGTTTATATTCTTTCTGACGAAATTTATGAATTTATCAATTACACCGGAAAACCACATGCAAGTATTGCTTCTTTTGAAAAATTAAAAGACCGAGTAATTGTGGTAAACGGCTTTAGCAAAGGCTTTGCCATGACAGGCTGGCGATTAGGCTACATTGCCGCTCCACTTTGGATTGCAAAGGCTTGCGACAAAATGCAAGGTCAATTTACTTCTGCTACTTGCTCCATTACCCAAAAAGCAGGAGAAGCTGCTGCCAGCGGAACACTGCAACCTACTTACGATATGCTAAAAGCATTTACAAATAGACGAGAATTGGTTTATAATTTATTGAAAAATGTCGAGGGCTTAAAATTAAATTTACCCGATGGCGCTTTTTACTTTTTCCCGGATGTAAGTGCCTATTTTGGCAAATCATACAATGGAGAAACCATGCACTCGCCCGAAGATATTTCTATGTTTTTATTGAAAGAAGCAAATATTGCATTAGTAAGCGGAGAAGCCTTTGGCGATAAAAACTGCATTCGCCTTTCGTATGCCACCAGCGAAGAAAAACTTACAGAATGTTGCAAAAGAATGATAGAAGCTTTTGCCAAACTAAAATAGAATTTCTTCAAAAACACACTCCATTTCAAAGCTCTGTAAAAACAAGTATAGCAAAACAAAACGCCTTACACGCAAGCAATAAAAAAACACATGAAGAACATAAGAAATTTCTGCATTATAGCACATATTGACCATGGTAAAAGTACACTTGCCGACCGCTTAATTGAAAGCACAAAAACAGTAAGCGAGCGCAAAATGATGGATACCATTCTCGACAATATGGATTTGGAGCGTGAACGCGGAATTACCATAAAAAGTCATGCCATACAAATGGACTTTTACAGAAATGGCGAACACTACATTTTAAATTTAATTGATACTCCGGGACACGTAGATTTTAGCTATGAAGTTTCGCGCTCGTTGGCAGCTTGCGAAGGCGCTTTGCTTCTAGTTGATGCTTCACAAGGTATTCAAGCTCAAACCATTTCAAACTTGTACTTGGCAGTAGATCAAGGTTTAACCATTATTCCGGTTATCAATAAAATTGATATGCCGGGAGCAATGCCGGAAGAAGTGGAAGATCAAGTGATAGATTTAATCGGCTGCAAGCGCGAAGAAATTATCCGTGCCAGTGGAAGAACAGGGGAAGGCGTTGATAAAATTTTTGATGCCGTAATTGATTTAATTCCTGCGCCAAAAGGAAGCCCTGACAATGCTTTGCGCGCCCTAATTTTCGATAGCATGTTCAACTCTTTTCGTGGAGTAATTGCATATTACAGAATTATTGACGGCACTTTAAAAAAGAACGATAAAATTAAATTCGTAAATACCGGAGCATCATATTTGGCTGATGAAGTTGGCGTATTGCGCATGGATTTAGAACCACGCAGCGAAGTGAAAGCCGGAGATGTGGGATATGTAATTACGGGAATAAAAAACGCCAAAGAAATTAAAGTTGGCGATACCATTACATTAACCAACAATCCAACAAAAGAAGCCATTAAGGGTTTTGAAGATGTAAAACCAATGGTATTTGCCGGTATTTACCCAATGGATAATGATGATTACGAAGACTTACGCGATTCTTTAGAAAAGTTGCAACTAAACGATGCTTCATTAGTTTATGAACCTGAAACTTCCATAGCCTTAGGCTTCGGTTTCCGTTGCGGATTTTTAGGCTTGCTGCATTTGGAAATTGTGCAAGAGCGCTTAGAGCGCGAATTTGATATGACGATTATTACCACCGTTCCACAAGTAAGCTACAATGCTTATATGACTAACGGTGATGAATTGGTAATAAACAACCCTGCCGATATGCCCGATGTTTCGCGCATTGCAAAAATTGAAGAGCCATACATAAGAGCGCAAGTAATTACCAAGCCCGAATACATTGGTTCTATCATGAATTTGTGTATGGACAAACGCGGTATTTTAACCAACCAAACCTACCTCTCAACAGAGCGCGTAGAGCTTTCGTTTGAAATGCCTTTGGCAGAAATTGTTTTCGATTTTTACGATAGGCTAAAATCCATTTCGCGCGGTTATGCTTCTTTCGATTACCACCAAATTGGGTATCGCGAAGGTGATTTGGTAAAAATGGATATTCTTTTAAATGCTGAGCAAGTTGATGCTTTCAGCTCCATGATTCACCGCTCAAAAGCCGAAGATTTTGGACGCAAAATGTGCGAAAAATTAAAAGACATCATTCCACGACAAATGTTTATGATTCCTATTCAAGCAGCAATAGGCTCAAAAATTATTGCCCGCGAAAATATTTCCGCAATGCGAAAAGATGTTACAGCTAAATGTTACGGAGGCGATATTTCGCGTAAAAGAAAATTGCTTGAAAAGCAGAAAAAAGGAAAGAAAAAAATGCGCCAATTCGGGAAAGTAGAAGTGCCGCAAGAAGCATTTATTGCCGTATTAAAACTGAATGATTAGATTGATAATTTAAAGCAATTAACATGAGCCAAAAACCGCTGATTTTAGTAACTAACGATGATGGCATTACCGCACCTGGCATTCAAGCTTTAGTAGAAGCCGTTTCTACTTTAGGCGAAGTAGTGGTGGTGGCACCGGATTCGCCACAATCGGGTATGGGGCATGCCATTACTATAAACAAACCATTGCGTTTGGTAGAAACCAAAAACTTTGGAAGTATAAAATCTTATGCTTGCTCAGGCACTCCGGTAGATTGTGTAAAATTAGCCACCAATAAAATATTAAACCGCAAGCCGGATTTATGTGTAAGCGGTATCAACCACGGTTCAAATTCTTCAATCAATATTATTTATAGCGGCACCATGAGTGCAGCCGTTGAAGCCAGCTTAGAAAACATTCCTTCTGTTGGGTTTTCGCTCTCCGATTTTGCCATTGAAGCAGATTTTTCTGCTGCAAAACACTATGCACACTTTATTGCCAAACAAGTTTTAGAGCATGGCATTCCAAATTCTTCGCTGCTAAATGTAAACATTCCAAAACTTCCATTAGAGCTTATTAAAGGCATAAAAATTTGCCGCCAAGCCGAAGCAAAATGGGTTGAAGAATATTTAGAGCGCAAAGACCCTGCGGGCAGAAATTATTATTGGCTTACCGGTAAATTTGTAAACTACGATAAAGGTGAAGACAACGATGAATGGGCTTTAGCAAATAATTATGTGAGTGTTGTTCCCGTTCAGCACGATTTAACTATGCACAAAGCAATACCTTTTATTGCCAAGCATTGGAAGTTAAACGACTAAGGTTTTAAAACTTCACTTACCAAATTAGTGCTTTATTTTGCATAGCGCTTTTTACGCCAATAGCCAAAAGCTAAGCCACCCAAAATAGTTAATACTATTGGCAGCACTACGTTTATCAACTGTATTTCAGTTTTACTTTCGCTCACTTTTGTTGCATCTAACAAACGCAGTTTCACTTCTTTATTTCGAGTTTCCAATAATCCTGCATTATCGGTTAAATATTCAATGCAGTTTAAAATAAAATCTTTGTTGGCTAAGGTTTGCCGCGTGTATGGCTGATAGCCTAAAGGATAAGCACTTTCATCGTTGCGTTTTTCGTTGCGAATAATATCGCCATCGGCAATCACAATTTGCTTGGCTGCTTTGCCTTCTGCCACAAATTTCAAATCCTCCAACGAATCGTTCACGGCTAAAAACTCCGGTGCTAAACGGTTTTTAAACACCGATTGAAAATTGCCTTCCAACAAAACAGCAATAGGTAAATTCTTTTGGGTGAAATAGCGCGGATCGGGGCGCTCTCCTACCAATGAAAAATTCACACGCGTTGGTGTGCGCAATGCTTTAGAATTATCGGTAGTATTCAGCAAAATTGTCTTGTGTACTCCGGGGCTTTTTACCGTATCAATAGAACTTGCAAACTGTGCAGCAACCGGATCTAAATTTCTGTTTATTGCATGGTTATTTTGGCTTATTAAATAGGGTGAATAAAACCAAGGGAAAAGCTGTGTTTGCGGGCTATTTCCTAAGTTTCCGATTACCAAAGGAATTGCACCGCTCAAGTTTATATCTTGTACCAAATCATCGTTTATCCGCACGCCATATTTAAAAAGTTGGTCGTCTAAATTCAGCTCTCTATCTACCACAAATTGCCCTGTAAGGCTTTCTTTTAAAGAGTCCATATCGGCAGTAGTCTTATCCACCAACCAAAGCACGTTTCCGCCACGCATAATGTATTGGTCAATTTTATACTTCTGTTTTTCATCAAAAGCCATTCTCGGCTTAGCAATCACAATGGCATCAAAGCGCGAAGGAATACCAAAAGTACTGTCAATATTTATTTCCTGCACTTGGTAGCGCTGTGCAATTAAAGTATTTAAAATATCAGCCATATCGAAGCGGCTTAGCTCTCCATTGCCTTGCAGAAAAGCTACGCGCGGCTGTCTGTATTGCGATAGTTTTTTTATGGCATTTGCAAACTTATATTCCAACTGCACAATTGAATTATTCAAAATTTCTTGTGGTGAAAAGCCTGCTTGGTTTTCGAGCAACTGCACCGGAAAAGATTGCCCTGCGTAATGCACAATAGCTCCGGGAACTATTATACGCTGTGTGCTGGCATCTTTACCTTGTGTGGTTAAGTTTGTTCCGGTAAGTCCTTGCTTGCGCAATTCATCTAAAATATCTTTCTTCTCTGCTTCAGATTTTCCCTCTAATGGATCTTGAAATTGAAACTGAATATCTGCACGATTGATGGCACGCATTTCGTTCAAAATATCTTTTGTTGCGTCTTTTAAGCGTACAAAACCGGCAGGCAATTCGCCATCTAAATATACTTTTATTACCACTTCGTCTTTTAATCCATTCACAAGTGTTTTGGTTGAAGTAGAAAGCGAATATCTTTTTTCGGCAGTAAGATCAAAACGCAAGTAGAAAAAGGCTGCTACCACATTCAGCAGCAACAAAACCGCCAACGAAAGCACCAATGAGGTAATTGCTTCTTGCTTACTGAATTTTTTATTTTTTGTTTTTGAATTTTCCATTCCTATTTAAATGAAATACTTTTTTTATTGAATCCGGTTTTGCATAATTTCCCAATAGAAATTACACAACTTCATTTACCATTTACGTGCGCTTAAAGCTGTTTTGGTGAACAACAAAAAACCTGCAATTACGCTAAAGAAATAAACCAAATCGCGTGTATCAATCACACCTTTGCTCATACTTGCATAATGTGCATCAATACCTAATTGCTCCACTATAAAATCATTTTTTCCAAAGAAAATTCCTAACTTAGAAAGATAGCCAAATGCTTGATAAAGCACAAAGCACAAAAACACTCCAAACAAGAATGCCACAATTTGATTGGGGGTAACTGATGAAGCAAAAATGCCGATGGCTGCAAACACGCAACCCAACAAAAAAAGTCCGATGTAAGAACCTGCGATTCCGCCTGTATCAACATTTCCAACGGGAAGTGCCACACGATAAACTGTAATAAAATAAATGAGCGTTGGCAATAGTGCAATGGCAATTAAAGTGATGGCTGCCAAATATTTTCCGCCTACAATTTGCAATTCCGAAACAGGGCGCGTAACCAATAATTCAAAAGTGCCGGTGCTGAGTTCTTCTGAAAAACTACGCATGGTAATAGCAGGAATTAGCAGCATAAAAATGTATGGCGAAAGTGCAAAAAGCCCGTCAATATTAGCATAGCCAAAATCTAAAATATTGGTATCAGGAAATATCCAAAGAAATAAACCAAGCATGAGTAAAAATACCAACAGTGCTAAAAAGCCAACTAAAGAGCTAAAAAACTGCCGAACTTCTTTAATATAAATTGCCCACATAGCCCGCAAAAATAGTTTTACTTTGGGTATTGTTTTCAAATAAATTTAAAGAACAGCTTTTTATTATTGCAGCATGGTTTCAAAAAAAATAGTAGGCATTACCGACTGCGGAAAATTTGACAATTACAGCAACTGGATTTCCGAATTTTCTAACGAAATTGAAATTGTGAAACTAAGCTACAGGCTAAACAATTTTAATGAAATTGAAAGGTGTACACACATTCTACTCACGGGTGGCGAAGATGTGCACCCAAAGTTTTACAACCAGCCCGAAATGCTCAAATATTGCCTGCCAACCGATATGGACGAAGCCAGAGATTTATTTGAAATTAAAGTATTGGAATACACACAGGCACACAACTTACCGCTGCTTGGAATTTGCCGTGGTTTGCAACTTGCCAATGTGTTTTTTGGCGGCACACTCATACCGGATTTGCCTTCGTTTGGCAAGCTCAACCATTCTAAATTTATGGAAGGGAAAGACCGCTACCACCAAGTGAATGTAGATGCTAATTCATTTTTATATAGCATTACACAAAGCGAAAGTGGAACCATAAACAGTGCGCATCACCAAAGTGCCGGAATGGTTGGCGCAGGCTTGGTGGTAAACTGCTTTTCGCCCGATGGAGTGGTAGAAGGCATTGAAAGAAAAAAGCCTAATGAAAACGCTTGGTTTCTTTTGGTTCAGTGGCATCCGGAAAGAATGAACGACCGAAACACCAGCCAGTTTTCAATAAACATTAGAAAAGCATTTTTACAGGCATGAGCAAAATAAATGCTTGGCTTCACGCATCGCGCTTGCGAACTCTGCCACTGGCATTCTCTTCCATCATTACCGGAAGTGTGCTTGCCTACAAGCAGTTTCCGCAAAATTTCAGCATTACGGTTTTAGTGCTTTCTCTTGTTACTACTCTTTTGCTGCAAGTGCTTTCTAACTTGGCAAACGATTATGGCGATAGCCAAAAAGGAACTGATAACGATGATAGAATTGGACCTAAACGAGCCATACAAGCCGGTTTGCTGAGCTTTACCGAAATGAAAGCAGGAATTGTAATTACCACTTCTTTAGCTTTGGTTTCCGGCATTTGGCTAATTATTGAAGCCACTAAAGGCTTGAATATTGGCATTGGTATTTTTTTCTTTTTATTGGGAATTGCCGCTATTGCTGCCGCCATAAAATATACGGTTGGCAAAAATGCTTATGGCTACTTGGGTTTTGGCGATATGTTTGTAATTATCTTTTTTGGTTGGGTTGGTGTGGTAGGAAGTTATTTTTTGCAAGCAAAAAGCTATGCAGGAATTATACTTTTACCTGCAACTACCATTGGGTTTCTCGCTGCTACCGTTTTGCATTTAAACAATATGCGCGATAGCGAAAACGATGCACTTGCAGGTAAAAACACCATAGCCGTTAGCTTGGGTTTAGAAAAATCAAAACTCTATTTCTATTGGCTAATTTTAATTGCATTTTTTTGCTGGTCAATCCTCTTTTTAAGAATGAAATATGAATGGTGGCAATTTGCAATTGCAGCATTACCATTTTTATTATTTACCTATTCTGCTATTAAAGTATTTAGAACTCAAGAAGCAAAAGACTTCGATTCTTTATTAAAAGTAAATGCCGTTGGCACTTTTTTGCTTTCTC
This sequence comes from Bacteroidetes bacterium 37-13, assembly GCA_001897535.1. Taxonomy (GTDB): domain Bacteria; phylum Bacteroidota; class Bacteroidia; order Chitinophagales; family LD1; genus UBA7692. The sequence continues at coordinate 181,558 of MKTC01000010.1, forward strand.
TGTTGCTGAGTGCTATATTGCTTTAATGCAAAAACTGCCGTTTAATACTTTCTGTGTAATTTTTTTGTCATCTATTCTTTTTACTTTACCTTCTTTGAAGCTGGAACTTCTTGCCCTTGCTGCTCCTATACTTCAACCTTGTTTTTTCGCTTTTTACCTTGATAGTTCATTACCTACGAATGGATTAATCTAAAGTCAACCCCATACTTGAGCCCTATTTTTCGATAACTTAAATTCCCCATTAAATAATCGGCTATTATAGCCTCTTTGTCTATTGCTTTTTTGTCCATTTTGTTTACTTTTTTTTGTAAACCTATTTTAGGCGAGACAGCCGAAGGCGGGGACTCTAAGCACAAATGTTGAATAGAATTACTACCGTTCAACCTTGCACAAAAGTTCAATCGAAGCCGTTTCCCCGCCATTGCGCCAAACCGCTGTGCCTGTTGCACGACTCAAAAGTAAAATAAAAATTAGAATACAAAAAATGTCATAACTATTTGATTGTTAGTTAATTATGTATATCCTTGCACCATG
>MKTC01000011.1 GCA_001897535.1 Bacteroidetes bacterium 37-13
CAAAGCACCAATGCTTAAAAGGGTCTTTCAATGAGCCGTGGCAAATTTAACAAGAGTTGTTGTCGGGTGGCACTCCCGTTAGCACGAGAAATTATTTTCTTGCGGAAAAATGGGGAATGTCAGATAACGATTGGGTATTGCCGAAGGCGGGGATTTTTAGCACAAAAGTTCATTAGAATTCCGAATGTTGAACCTTGCACAAATGTTTCATAGAAGCACTTCAGCCCCGCTTTTGGCAATACCTTGTTGCCTGCTGGCTTTCTTTCTGTCGTCTTGTGATATACTTTTTACTCGTCTATTTTTGATTAATATTCTAAAATAAGGGCATTTTCCACCTATTGATAAGTCTTTGTCATCGTTTCCTTTCCTGAATTTAATTAGTTCAAATTGGTCAGGATTAAATTTATGTAGAAATGTAATTGGAACTCCTATATGTCCATCGTAATCAAACGGAATGTCTTCTGTTCTGTCAACATTTATGCCGTCATAATTGTCGTATTTTGGAAATTCTTCTTCGTGTCCAAAGTATTTTCTTGTTAGTTCAATGTCTTCGTGTCTCTTGAAGTTGTCCAAGTTTGTCAGCCACAAGCAATTGTTTGGCGATACAATTCTATTTCCTAAACTATCTATTCTTGCTTCTGTGCCATAAAGTTCATAGTGTTCAGGAACAATGAAGCCTGAAACACCCCTTCCAAGATTTATTCCTAACCAAGCCCTATTCTCTTTGATAAGTTTAAAAATCTCTTTGTATGTAATTGCGTTAATATTGCCAATAATCAAAAATTTCTTGTCATACTTTACTAATTGGGCTACATATTCTCTGAATAACGAAAAAGGAGGGTTTGTAACTACAATGTCTGATTGCTTTAATAATTCAATACTTTCAGGACTACGAAAATCGCCATTACCTTTAAAATAAATAATATCGTTTGAATTTGGTGAGGACGTTTCGCCTTCTTGACCTGTGTATTCAAAGAAAAAGCCGTTTTCAGTTTTTTCTGTATTAAATAAATCAATCTTTTGCTCTTGGTAACAAGAAGCAATTAGTTTTTTTAGTCCTAATTCTTTGAAATTGTCAGCAAAATATTTAAAGAAATTGCTAATACGGGCATCGTCACAATTACAATAAACTACCTTATCCTTGAAATGATTTTTATAGTGTTGCAATTCACTTTCAATATCAGAAAGTTGAGTATAGAACTCATCGCTTTTTGATTTTTTAGCTTGTTGCAGTAATTTATTTGTTGCGTTCCTTGCCATATATTTTTACTTTTTTGTAATTTGATTGAACAAATCACTTCCTAAAATTTTCAGAGATGTTTTTGAAATATCAAGCATTATTTCAAACATTTCTTTGTTGTTCCACTTTTCACCATTTCCTTGCGTGTAAATAGATGTGGCTTGAAGCATTATTGTTTTGTCTTTGTGCTTCACAAATTTATTTACACAAAGATTAGTGTTAATCGGCATTCCATAATTTGCCGCAGTTAATCTATCTAACCTGTTCAACATACCTGAGTTATATTCAAGTGTTACAATTCTTCCGTCAGGTCGTTTAATTGAAATTGTTTCTGTCAAAAAGTTTGAACCTTCTAAGAATAGGACATAAGGAAAATGAGATTCAGAAAGCATATAGTTAGCGATTTCTGATATGTTTTTATGCGACCTTTCAATTGCATTCCCAGCAGCCATTAAGTCCTGATTTTCTGCTGTGCCAACTTGTAGTCCTTTCTTAATGTTTTCAATGTCTTTGCCTTGATGTTTGGCTTCTGAAACTAAAACAATTCTCCATTCACCGCTATCGTCTTTTACTTCAATTATGCCACCATCTGGTTTGATGCTTGAATTTGGAACAAAAAGAGTTTGTCCCAATTCGGGGTCAATTTTCTTTAAGGCTTCGTTTATTTCTTCCTTTCTTATGCTCGTTTTATATTGAAACGTCAATTGCGGATATTCTTCTTGCAGTTGAGTAATTACAAGATTTGATATTTCACCGACAGTCAAGTCGTGTAATTTGGCATTTTCCCCAAAGATACCTACTACACCTTGGGACTTTTTATGTTGGGTTGTCAACCTTGTTGATTGGTTCTTTTTAGCCATTATTTATCTTCCTTTTATGTTGCAAAGATACAAATTTTGTTTTTGCGGGTTTTGTCCTAAGCTTGCAGGCAACGGTTCGGGGCTTTGCGAAGGAGCGGATTAGAAAGGACAAAAGTTCAATTCAGCACTACGGTTAGCAAAACCATTTTTTATTTGCTAATTTACATTTTTTAAGCAAATAAAAATGGTTTTGCGGATAGAAAGCACAAAAGCTGAAATTAGCACTTAACCCGCTCTTTTGCAAAACCCTTGTTATACGACCGCCCCTTTATTTATTTCGTTTGTCAGTTAGCGTTGGTTTGGTAGCTCTTTTGCATTTTTTATTGGCTTTGTGCGGTTGGGAAAATGCAAATGTGCTACCAAATTGTCGGGATTAACTAAACCCAATATTTACAGCTTTGTCATTTACAATATTATCAATTGCTAAATTTAGTTTTTCCTTTAAAAAAGTCGCAGTTTTATCAAGTTCATATATTCCTGCTTGCTCATTATATTTTGTATCTGCATCTAAGAAGTTACTTGTATTACACTTCTCAAATTTGTATTTAACCTTCGGATTATGGTATAGTTGAGCTATTTTATTCTGTATTTCTTCTGGAAAAGATGGAATATAAACTCTATCAAAATATGATGGTGATAAATGTCCTCCTGAACCACCAACGGTTATACAGTCTATAATTCCTATTTCCTTATAATACTGCATAATACAACGAACAGTAATTGCTTTATTTAAAGAACATTTACCCTTGATTGGTCTTAGAATATGAGCGTGAGCGTTGTTAATTGTATTTTTGTTATCATCTAAATATACCATACTTCTCCCTGTTCCGCTCTCGCCAAACAAAATATCTCCATATTGAATCGTTGGAATTTCTTTAGGTGTTCCTATATATTCATAGTTCTTTACAGTTCCGTTATTTAATATTTGCTTTGGTGTTACTAATCTATAAAACCCATTAATATATTTATCACAGTCAATTCTTGTTCCTAACAGTCTTATTTCTAAACTTGGACCTGGTTTGAGTTCCAATCCTTGTTCTGTTAATGGTAAACTACCATTTTTATAATTTAAAGTTGGAAACATTAAAGACTTGTGCTTTTCAGAGTAATAAGTAGCATCAAGACGATTATTCAACTCTAATTCATTCAAACTTGGATATTCAAATCTGAATTGATTTTTTTTCTGATTATTAGTCAGTTCAAGTTTAATTGAATCAAGGATTTGATTGTGTCTTTGCTGTATCAATTTTTCTTTGTTGACAATTGCTTGTGTAAGCACTTCAACAAATTTTATAGTTTCTTCTCTGTTTTTATTTGGAATAGGAATTTTACAATCCAAAAATATTGTTTTTGCGTGTCGGATTGTTGCTCCTTTAGGAACCATAAAATCTAATTGCTCTCTGAATATTTGATGTTTAATGAAAGCAAGTAAATAATATTTATGCTCATTTACAGGTAATTTATAAATGGCACTGGATGTCATAATGTTTGGATAATCTTTATCTAAAATTACAATCTCTCCAATATTGCTGTCCTTTGAAATCAGCAAATCTCCTTCTTTTAAGTTCTGTTTTACAAAAACACTTGGCATTACTGGCAATGTGGATTCTGAAGTAATTTCAGGTAAAAAAGAATAGGATTGAAGTGCTTTCGTTCGTAAAAAGTAAAAAGGCGATTGGTTAATATAGTTAATGCTTCCAACTTCAACTCCTAAATCACTTCTTTTCAATGGACGAGATAAGAAATCTCCAACAAGTTTAAAGTTATTGTTCGGCATAATCAAATCCATATATTGAGAAGAAGATAAGGTAAATCCCTTTTCCTCAATGCTTTTTATAGATATTGATTCTGGTATTCTTATATAACTGTTGTTCATTTTATTTCTTTTTTATGAATAGATCTTGAAGTGTTTTTTCCTGTCCTTTGCACCATTCTTTGAAATGCTGAATTGTTTGTGAAAATTCTTCGTCTAAAACAACACGACCTTCATCATCAATTACCGTTTCAAATGTTTCATAATTGACTTTGTAAATTGGTGAGAAAAATTTTACACGTTTACTGGTTTTTACTTCGTAACCAACTTTGTCAATTCCTCTGAAAAAGACTTGGTAATTTTGTTCTTTAAGTTTTGCTAATTCTTTTTCTTTCGGTTTATAGGCAACAATAACAGAAGTGTTTACTCCTGTTTCTCCAAACACATTTGCAGGTAAATCGAAAATGGCAACTATCCTCATTTTATCCATTAGCCATTTTCTTGCTTGTTTATGTGTGTCAATTGATGCAATTGAATTAGATAACACAATCCCCATTCTTCCATTTTCTTTCAAAATTCGGTATGCGTTTTCTAAAAAAACAACCCCTAAATCAACCTTCTTTCCTCCGTACAAATTCCACATTTCGTAGCACTCAATAAGTTCTTTTTCTTTAGAATCTTTGGGTTCAAATGCTCTATCTTCTCCAAATGGTGGATTTGTGAGAACGACATCAAATTTTTTGAGTTTTGTTTGATTTTTCCAATTATCCCAATTTCCTGTTTTGTGTAATTTGGAATTTAGCTCAACTAAATTATCTCGGTCATCAAATTTCCAAATGATAGAACCTAAATCAGGTTTGTGTTTTAGTCTTGCGTTTCCGTCACCATTCAAGAGCATATTAAGCTGAGCAAGCATTACCATTTGCTCATCGTTGTCTAATCCATAAATGTTGTTATCGTCTAATTTAGATTCGGAATTGACATAGGAAACAGAAAGGAAATCCGCAATTCCTGATGTTGGGTCAATTATTTTCTCCGTACTTCTTGGGTTTACAATTTGTACCAAAAAATCAATAATTGGAATAGGGGTAAGGAACTGTCCTTTTTCTGCTTTAGAAAATTCGCTTGCGAATTTATGAAAAACGATTTGGTATAAATCTGTTTTATGAGATTTGACAAAACTGTAATCTTGAAATTGTTCTACGATTTCAGCAATTATTTTTATGTGTTCTTCTTTTTCCCAAACTATTGTTTCTCTGTCATCACGCTTTAAAATAAATTGATATTCTTGAGATGCTTCATTATATAATTCTCTCATTCTATCAATGAAAGACTGAATTTCGTCATCAGATAAATCAATATAATTTCGCTCTCTGTCAGTTACAAAAAACAACAAGTCCAAACGTTCTTTTTCTGAATCTGATTTATACCAATCAAGAAAAGAACTGATTTTTGCACTTCGTTTCTCGTCATATATTTTTAATGCGATAATTTGGATAAGTATTTCATAACCTCTTTGGTTTTTCAAACTTACTTTGTCCATTGTTCGCAAAATTGCAGAAATACCATCTGTTAATTGGGTACTATAAACCCCACTTATTATTTCTAAATCGTCAATAGTCCTTTTACTTCGGTCTATTTTGGGGTGATAAATTTTTTGGTATAACTGTTCGTATGTTGGAATTGTATTGTATGAATCAGTTAAATGAAGTTGTAAGTCTTTAGTCTGACTTGCTTCTTTTTTAGTATTATATCCTTCATTTAAACGTAAAAATTTACCTTCTTGTTTTTTGAAAAGGTACAGTCTTTCGGTATCGTATAAAATTCCAAGGCAAAAATCGTTTTCAGATTCCTTTAATGCAGGTTTTAGTTGTTGATTCCAAACAGTTTCAACGTCTTTGCTGTTTTCTTTTTTGATTTCTATTACAGCGATGATGTGATTTCTCAACCAATCAAGTGCTTCTTGGCTTTTGTTGTTATGATAATCTTTGTAGTGTTCAAACCAATTTGTGTCGTCAAAGATTGCTCCATCAAATTTTATAGGTGCAGAGTTTTTATTTCCTTTTGGAAAATATACTTCTGTTCCAATGTAATCTTTAGAGTACATTCCCGAATAAACCAAAGAATAAAAAAACTGCCATTTATAATATTGCTCGTTATTGCTTCCGTTTTTTTTCTTTAGTGTTGTTTTCTTTGTAACAGTCAAATGTTCCGGCAAAAAATTATCGAACTCTATTGCAGTCGAATATTTTTTATCAAACTCTAACTTTACTTGTGAAAATGTTTTTGCCATTTCTATATTTATTTAAGAAATTTTCTTTTTTAGTTTTATGTACTCTGCCTTTTCTTCCGCTACTCTTACCGTTTTAGAATCGATGTTATCTTCAACGAATTGATTGGCAATTTTGTCTGTCACAACTTCAAATTTCAATGTGGTGCTATCCACATTAAATATTTCTGCAAATTTTTCGATTTGTTCTTCGGACGGTTGACGTTTGTTCTTCTCGTATTTTGAAAGGACGGACGTGTCAATGTCTAACAAAGTTGCAACATTTCTTTGGGTTAGTTTTCTGTCTAACCGCAGTTGCTTGATAGTTTCACCGAAAGAAGTCATATTTATTGACATATTTTTGTATTGACAATTTCTTGTCCAAAAGTAGTCAAAGTTTCAATTTTGTGAAATAGTTTGTCGACTTTTTTTGCGGTTCAGGTTGATTTCTTTTGGGTGCGTTGGAAAAATTCAAGCTCTTTTGGTTTTTTGTGTAGGATTTGTGCGGTTGGAAAAACCAAATGTGCTTGAATGTGCGGTGGCGTTCAGGGGTGTCGTATAACGTGTTTTCGCTTGCCGTCAGGTGGGCAATCGAAGCACTAAATTTCAAACCGCCACTAAACTTAATTAAATGCAGAAATTATGAATGAACCACTAACCCCCCACTTGCGGCAAACGAATGTTATGCCTTCGCCTTTATCCGTTGTCGATTTACGTGTCGGTAATTATTTAATGCGCGATGGTGTAATGGTCAAAATAGATGCAAGGTCAATTTTTGACATTTGGGAGCAAACAAAAGAATATCAACCTATTGCGCTTACGGAAGAAATAATGTTGAAATTCAGGCGTAACCAATCACCCGATTTTCAACCTATCGAGTTTCAAAAAGTTCCACCCGGAGAAAGGCAAATTGAAAACAATTTTTGGTCAAATTGGGTAAATGATGATTACCGTTTCCATCTGTCCCCATCATACGGATATGATTGGATTAATGATAAAGCCGTGAAAAGCAATAAAACTGAATTTTGGTTTTGTTGGTATAATTCACAAGGGCAATGGTTTTTACCAATTAAAAATATAAGAGGCGAAAATCGTCTGCAATACGTCCACCAATTACAAAACCTTTTCTATCAGTTGTCTGGTTTCGACTTGGTTTTAAGGTGAGGCATAACGTTTTGCGGCTTGGCGAAGGTGGCGATTTTTACCACAAAACTTCATACGAAGAACCGAACTACAATTATACGAAAAACTGTCATACGAAGCACTGAACCGCCACTTTTGCCAAACCGCTGTTACCTGCTGGGCTTTCTTGTCTGTCGAAGGTTTACTGTTTCAAGGTCGCTGTGTCTTTGTGCGATTGCTTGGTGGCTCTTTTGCATTTTTTAGGGGGATTGTGTGTTGAAAAAAATGCAAATGTGCCGCCAAATGCGTTGGCATTTTCATTACATTTGAAATTGTTGAAAAATATTTTTCGAAATGATTTGCACGGTCGAAATAATGGTCGTAGATTTGCATACTATAATTAGCAAACAGAAATGAAAGAAATAAAGAAAATAATACACGGTGACTGTGTCGAAGAACTTAAAAAAGTCGAAGCAGAAACTGTCGATTTAGTTATTGCTGACCCGCCATATTGGAAAGTCATTGGAGAAAGTTGGGATTATCAATGGAGAACTGAAGCTGATTATGTCGCTTGGTCACTTGAATGGATTTCTGAAACTGCAAATGTTTTAAGGAAAGGTGGAACTTTTTATTTGTTCGGTTATTTTAGAACACTTGCATTATTGGTTCCGCATTTAGAAAAATATGGACTAGAACTAAGACAACAAATTATTTTGGATAAAGGAATGCGTTCTGTTTCAGGTCGTGCAACAAAAAATTATAAAATATTTCCAAATGTAACCGAAACAATTTTGATGATTGTCAAGGATAGCAAGCCATTTATAAAGGAATTACTTAAAAAAAGACAAAAGGAATTAGGATTAAGTTCTAAGGAAATAAATGAGAGATTAGGTGTCAAAAGTAATGGCGGTGGAATGTGGAGCATTTATACAGGCGAAAACGTATGTGAACAAGTTCCAACACTTGAGCTATGGTTAAAATTACAGGAGGTATTATCATTTGAATACCCTTATGAAAAGTTGTCTCAAACATTCAACCCGCAAATGGGGTTTACAGATGTTTGGAGAGATATAGATTTTTATTCTGAACAAAGATTTCATAAAACGCAGAAACCAATTAAGTTAATTCGCAGATTAATTGATGCAAGTAGCAATGAAGGAGATTTAATTCTTGACCCATTTGCTGGTAGTGGTTCTACCGCTATTTCAGCGGAAATGGCTGGAAGAAATTACATTACATTCGATGCAAGTGAAGAATATATAAAAGTGGTTAAGGAGAGAGTGGAAAGTATTACTAATCCATTGAAAACTTTGATTAGCGTCTAACGTGCTTAGTAGCTATGCTAAAAGGTTTCGCAGGTCTAATCGGTAAAAACTCTCTTAGGTCTTCATCAATAGTTGGCATAAATTCTAAAACTGCCTTTAGGGAAAACCGTTCATCTTTTACTAATTTCAAAAAATCATTGTAAGACTTACCTTTTACAAGGTTTTTCTTAATGGCTTTTTCAGGTGCTTTACCAATCATTGTTATAAATTCTTCCTTTTTGGCTAGTTGTGTCGGCATAATTTCAGAAGGAAGTGCAGACCTGTCAGTTGCCGGCTCAACATAAGTTTCAATAACTATTTTAGGTTTTGTATTTGCGTTTTTTACTAAGCAAGAAAATGTTTTAATCGGATTACATTTATAAAATCTGTAATCGTAAGGCCAAAAATTTTGAGGTGCAGGTGTTTTTGCACCATCCAATTTTTTATGGGATAAATAAACATTTTTGTAATAGTCAATCATAGTCGCCTTGAACGCTTTGCATCTTGGGGAGTTAGTCCAAATTTCAAAAACTTGAAATCTTATATCTTCGTAGTCGTCTTTATCGAAGTTAGGATAGTCAGCTAAAACAAGTAAAACTCTCTTAACATTTTGTGTAAGTAATTTTAAGTCCGCTTCACTTCGTATCGTGAAAAGCCATTTAGAGGTATTGTCTCGGGCGATATTGTCCGAACCACAAACAGGGCAAAGTGTTTCTGTTCGTAACAATTTTTCTCCGCAATCTTTACATTTATCAGAAGCATCCACTCTACTGCAAGATTTAACTTCTGAACCGTCAACTATGTCGTGTCCCCTTGCACCAGTTTTACTTCCAACCATACCAACAACAAGGCTCGCTAAGTGTTGTCCAGGGTAACCGATTTTCATATTGGGAGTTTGCTTTGTCAATTGTGACCACTCAAGTGCTTTCAATCTTGGAAGCAAAACCAACTCGTCAATTAGTTTTGTAATGTGCTTTAAGTTGTCTGATATTGTTATGTATTTTTTATCTGGTTTCATCAAAAAGGTCTTTTACTTTAACATCAAGTGCTTTTGCAATTTTTTCAATGTTTGTCAGAGTGATATTTTTTTCAGCTCTTTCAATCATTCCAATGTAGGTTCTATGCAAATCAGCCTTGAAGGAAAGTTCTTCTTGTGAAAGCCCTTTTTCTTTGCGGAGTTCTCTTACTTTGTCTCCAAATGCTATAAGAATTTTCTTTTTTGTCATACCAACATTGAAAGTGCAAAGCTACCTTTAGTATGCAACGTGTGCCACATACTATAGTTAGCATTTTGAATGTCGGTGTGGGAGGGAAATTTTAGCTCTTTTGGTTTTGCGAAGCTTTGATTTGTGTGTCGGGCAAAACCAAATGTGCTAAAATGTGGGTGGATTATTTTGTCTTTTATTTGTCTGATTAATGTTAGCAATGTCGGTCGTCATAGCCTTGCAGGTAACAGGAAGGCGGCTTTGCGAAGCGTTTTACGTTTCGTAAAACCGCTTGATGTACGAAGTCCCGTAGGGCTTCGTGCATCTATGCAAAGCCGCCTTCCTGATGTAGCGAAAGCCCGGAGGGATTTCGCTACATCGAGATTTGGCTTGGCGAAGTGGGGGCAAAAAATAGACCAACCTCCATTAGTTAAGCCAACAGTCGAATATAACAGAAAATAAGCAAAAGGAGTGTTACCACCCCCATTTTGCCAAACCAATGTTAGCGGCTGCTTTAATTATCAAACATGTAGGTCGAAATAATTACATTATGTCAGAACAAAAACAAAACCCGCTAATAATTATACCCAATACAGAATGGGTAACTTTTGAATTTGAAGGATTAGGAACATTTGTCTGTCCACCAAAAGCACTGTTTGATGCTTGGTGTGAGTTTACAAAGAACTTTGTTAAGATTTAGATGCTTGAATAACTGCACTGTTGTAAATTTGTCTATATCGCTCTTTAATAAAGTCTGGTGTTTTAGGGTCAATGTAGACACCTTCCTCACTTAAATAAGGAGGAATTAACCATAAAGTAGTAAGATAATGGTGAAAGATAGGTTTATCAATCTTGTTGTCCTTTTTGTAGTCTTCAAGTTCTTTGTCAAACTCGTTTAATCCTGTTTGGAATAACTCTATCACTCTTTTAGAAATCATAATTGCTTGGTTTATTCATACAAATGTAATTAAATATAAAAAAATGTCAGAACAAGAAATAATTTGTCAAAAAGTGGAAGAAGTCCTACAAGTGTTAAAGGGTCTTACTGTCAACCAAGCAGAAACTGTTTGTATTGCTGCTCAAACTAGAGTTTTAGCAATCGGTGGTAAAACTATCGTTTAATACTAATTAAATGAACTTTGTCAGTTACCGATGTGTCAATAACACTAAAAACATGACCACGTTGTCTGTGTTTTTGTCACATTTTGGACAATATGGATTGTTCATGTTTTTAAGTTTTTAATCTGTTAAATGTAATGAAGTTGAGAAAGATGTCAGAAAAGAAGATTAAGTTTTATAGTAAAGAAGGATGTAGTCCTTGCAGGATGTATGGCGGTATTGCAAAAAGTAGATTACCAGAAAGCTATTTTGAAATTGTCAAGTTTGACACAGATGAAGAGTTAATATCTGTCATGAACAAATTTGGTGTAAAACATGTCCCATTTATGGTGATAAATGATAATAGTGTTATACATGCAAATGATGTTGCAGATTTGGTATGGGCTATTGCTAAACACACTTAAATCCTAAAAAGTTTTTGCAGACAAATCTTGCAGCAGCTTTTTCGTCTTTAAAATTGGCATCAATGTCTAAGGGAGAAACAGTAGAAGGGTTTAAAACAGCAGAAACATGAAACTTTGTCCTTGTAGTGTTAGTGGAAATATGAACATTATACTCTTGACCGTCAAATGAAGAAATCCAATTGTTATGACAGGATAAGTCTTCTTTATTGCAAAGAACACAACCTTCATTGTCAGGTGTAAAAATAAGATTAAGGTCAGCAAATGAATCAGGCAGTCCGTCAGTCATAAAATGTAATTTAAGAAGGTCAAAACTAAAACTATAAAATAAAAAACAAAGGGTTAAAGCGACACACCCATATAAAGTTGCCGCTAACGGTTCGGGGCTTGCCGTCAGGCGGGGCTTAGAAGCACTAACCTGTCGGCAAGCACGAATGTAAATAGAAAGCACAAAACTTCAATTAAGCACTGTCGCCCCGCTTGCGGCAAGCCCTTGTTAGCGGCTGGCATACTGTCAATCGGAGAACTGTGGCACTGCACTTATACCTAATTTAATTTTTGTCTCTGCTGAAAGTTTGCTCAAGTTTTCAAGTATCCAGTCAGAAAGTTCGTTGCCATCAATCGCAATAATTCCTTTCTCGTCTGCAATATTTCTCACGCTATCGCTAATTGCTGCACTTGTAATCAGAGCATACTTATGGTCGTTATGTTCCGAGTTTTTCTTTATCTCGTCAAGTTGTTGAAGTCCCCAGTCGTCTGTGTAGCCGTTGTGATGTTTAACTTGAATAAGAATTTTGGTTTCCTGAAACTTGTCGGACTTTACAGCATAAACATCAGCATCGCCAAACTGAAAAGCGGTCTTGGCTAAAACTTCCGCTTTGTAACCCTCACATTGTAACAATTCTTGCACTAAATGTTCAAGTCCAATGCCGCCAGTTTTTAAATTGGTCTTACCAGACTTGATTTTACCAATCAGTTTCTCCTTAAAGCTGTCTTTGAGTTTAGTTTCTTTCTCTTCAAAGTCTGATGTCCAAGTATATGCGTCTTTGCTGAATAGTTTTTCAATTTCGTCCTTAAACTCGTAAAGGTCAGAAACAGTAGAACCCCTCACTCTAAGTCGCCTCTGTAAAGCTTCGGAAAGAACGTCTCTCGGAATGGTCTTGAAGTTGTCCCCCGAACGAACATACTGCACTTTTCTTTGATTAGAAAGGTCTAAGTCGTATGCGCTTTCGTCATAGAGAATTTTGTCGTCTGCAACAGCAAGACGGATTGCATTGTAAAACGGAATGATTATGAAATCACCCTTTTGGATATTGTGAAACCGTCTTACTTCATTCAATTTCTTGCTGACAGTCGGGGCAAAAACATTGTCGGAGTTGTAATACACTTTCTCCACTGCTTCAGCAAGTTCTTCCGATTTGTCAAAAGCGTATTGTGAAAAATCAATTTCACTCCAACCAACGGCAACTACACTGTTGTCAAAAAATGCTTTAAAGTCCTGTTCGCTTGAAGTCATCGCACGAACCATATAATAGTTTGTTTCCATTATTAGCTTGGAAAATTTTTCCGCATAATCTTAATGTCAGCCTTATACTCTTGATTAACGATGAATACTTTTACATCTGCTTGATACTCCTGCTTAACCAATTCACCGCCTTTGATGATGTCAGCATTTTTCTCTTTGTAGGATTGGTCAACGAAGAATACTTTGTATTTCGCTTTGTATTCCTGTGGAACGATGAAAACTTTTGCTTTTGCCATTGTTTATTCCCTTTATTTGTCTGCCTACTTTGGTCGGTTTTCGGCTTTCCCGTTTTGTCTTGCGGGGTCGCTGTCAATGCTTGCCGCTAACGGTTTGCCGCTTTGCGAAGGCGGGGATTTTTAGCACTAAACTTTATTAGATGCACAAAGCTTGAATTTAGCACTTCACTGTCATAGAAGCACGAAACCCCCGCTTTTGCAAAACGGCTGTTAGCGGTTCGGCTTTCTTTTCTGTCGTCATTATTTAGCTGAATATTCATTGTCTTTATGAATTGTCGCAATGTAATTTTCAATTTCTTTACTCTCACCAAATGCAGTTGTCGGATTGTTAAAAGGTGGTCTGTCAGAATTTTGAGGACTTAAAATTTCTCCGTTTTCAACTTCATCGCCATATGTTGGTGTTTCTCTAAATTTTCCTTTTCCCCTAAAATTTAAAATTACTGCTTGAACTCCTGGAATGATACAAATTTGAAGTCCGGTTTCTTCACTTTCAAAAAAGTCGCTTTGGTTAAGTCGCATACGAACTGTTTTATCCTTTAATAAACTTTCAGGGCAGTATCCGTCCCACATATTTGAAATCATATTTGTTGGTTTTAAGTTGTTTCCGAAAGTAAAAAGGAATAATTCAATGTTTTCTCCTTCTGTTTCTATGTTACTTGCAACCTGCCTTGCAAGCTTTAAGAAGTCAAGATATTTTTTTTCAGCGTTGTCATAACGAATATTGCTTAACTGCCGAAAGTTAGTATACGATTTGCTCGCAAAAACGTCAATAAGTCGCTGGTCAAGTATTAAACAAGGATTGCCGTTAAATGATATTTTGAAAAAGTAAAGTAGTTTGCTATAAGTTGATAGTCCAAGTCCTGCAACATTTTTGAAAGTTAGTGTCAGGTCGTTAAAGTCTGTCGTTGTGAGGTTTGTTTTATCTCTTAAAGTCCGCAACACGTTTTCAATGGTGTCAATGTGTTTCAGAATATTTACAAAATGATTTCCACGCATTCCTGCTGTGTAGCCCCAATAAATTGTCTTGATAATTGTTTCTCTCGGCTCGTTTGTTTCAAAAATGTCTTGACGGCTTATTGTCAAAGTTTTATTGTCACCAAACAACTTGTCATTGAGATTTTTTAGCCACTTAATTTCATTCTCCGCTTTTGTCCAAGTTGTTCGTTTTGTCGTAAAACATTGTTGTCTTACAGGCAGATTTGAGATTAATATTTTGTAATTGTTAATGTTCATTCGTGTCGTCTTTTAAGCTGACCGCTAACGGTTTCGGGCTTTGCGTTCGGGCGGGTTTCGGAGCACAAAACTGTCAACCTGCACTGAACTTGAATAGAAGCACAAAGCTCCAAGTCTGCACGTCACCCCGCCTGACGCAAAACCCGTGTTAGCGGGTCGTTGTTTTTTCATCTATGTCGTATATGTGTCCTTTTTTCGGCTGTCCTTTTTCTTGATTAACAATTGTCGGCATTATCCAAATTGTTTTTCTTAAAGATAATTTTTCTCCATATTTTTGATTTCTCCAATGTCCACGTCTCCAATGAGATTGAACACTTGAGTTACTAAATAAATTTTGGTTGTTACGTCTAAAAGACTGTCCTACGTATTTAACTTTTGTAAAACCTAATTTTTCAATTTTCTCATCAAGTTTCTTTTGTTCTTTAACTGTCTTTGCGAATTTTAATTTTTTGTCAAAGTTGTTGGGTAGATTACTTGGGTATTTTTCTTCAATATCAATCTTTTCTTTTGGTTGAGATAAATACAACATACAATTGATTACAAGATTTATGGTTTTTTTAAGTAACTCAACAGTAGAGTTGTAAAAGTCTAAATCAAAGTCCGTTACTTCTGTTTCATTGTCCTTGGGAAAAATTTCTTCTCTAAGCCCTTGTAAAAAATAATCTACGGCTTGTTTAACGTTTTCTCTACCTTCTCCTTTTTCAAACCAAAACCAAACATTCCAAAAACTACCTAAAGGTGACTCGTCAAACTTTTCTTCTTTGTCAATGTAATACGGAAGTCGGCTTTTAACATTTGGAATAAAGTCTAAGTATATCTGTTTAAAATCCCCTACAAAATGAAATGATAAATCACAAAAGCCTTCTGGGTGTTCTCCCATTGGATTCCAATAATTGTGGTCAATATAAACGCCTTCAATTATAGCGTCACTATGTTTGGAAATTTTGAGATTTAGAGGTTTGAGTGAAATATAGAAAATGTCATATGGCAAATGAAAATAGTCAGGTGTAACTTCACTTACATCACTTTTTTCAAGCATTGATAAAAGGTCTTCAGAAAAGGAAAATATATTTTTTCCGTGCTCAAACCACCAACTCCAATTTCCAAAATTTTCGAGTAGATACAAAAAGTCATATTTTTCTGCTTCGCTCAATGAAGATTTATTTTCTAAAAACTCTTGAACGTTTGTTCCATCATAGTTAGGAATAAATCTTCTTATAAACTCGTCACGTTTATTTATGAAATACCGGAAGTTGTTTTCTTTGTCAACTTTGTAAGGAAAAAAATATGAAAGTTCTTTTTCTGTCATTATGTTTTCTGTGTCGTGTTACAATGCCCGCTAACGGTCCGCGTATTGGCGAAGGAGCGGATTAGAAAGACGAAACTTTCAATTTTGCACCAACGTTAGCAAAACCATTTTTTTTATTTGCTAATTTACACTTTTTCAGCAAATAAAAAATGGTTTTTGCGGAATAGAAGTACAAATGTTGAATTTAGCACTTAACCCGCTCTTTTGCCAATACGATGTTGGCAGCTGGGCTTCTTTTTCAGTTTGTTGTTTTCAGTTTTTTGTACTGTAAATATTGTTTCAGTTGTTTTGTCTCCAATGCTTTCATATAGTTTTCCATAAATTCATAATCTGGATTGTTATCAACATTTATAGGTAACAATATTTTTTGTCGCTTCATTCTTTCTCCGTTAAATTTGTATCCATATTCGTATTTTGATTTCTGTTGTAAAATAATTGTTTTGACAAAAAGATATAGATATTTATTTCCTTTTACATTTCTAAATGATAATCGTTTAACATCATCAGAGAAAACAGCTTTATAAGGATGATAGAAATTGTAAACAACACTTCCGTTATAATTTACTCCGAGTACATTACTGTCATAAGAAGAATTTTTGTTTGCAATATATTCAGTAATTCCGTTATTTGAATCTGTTGCTCCAATAAAAGGGATTTTCCCACTAATCATATCAGCTTTAGTAAGTCGTTTTCCTGATTTTATTTGAAAAATATCTTCAATGAAAAACTCTTTCCATTCTTTTTTTTCGAGATTATAGTTAGACTTTTTTTGATTCATAATTTTTGTACTTCTCTAAAAGTTCTTTTTCCTTTTGTTTCATATAACTTTCCATAAAAATATAATCGGGTTTTCCTTTGGAATTTATGGGAAGTAAAACCTTTTCTTTTTTTATGCGTTGGTCGTTTATCTCTCTATTGAAGCTATATTTTTCATTTAAACGTGAAACCATAGTTGCCAAAAACAGATAAATGTATTTGTTGAAGTTTTCATTTTCGAGCTTCGTAACGTGGTCGCTAGCGACTACATTAAAAGGCTGATAAAAAGTTGAACCGACACTTCCACTATTAGCTAAGGTTAAACAATTTTCAAAAATCCTAACTCTGATTTTGTTACCTACAAAACCGTCAATACCATTATTTGAAGCTGTTGAAGAAACATAAGGCATATTTCCGTGAGTATGGTCGTCTTTTTTCAATCGTTTTCCTCTCTGAATTTGTGTAAAAACTTCAGTCAAAGAAAACTCTTTCCATTCTCTGTTTTTCAATTCCATAATTTAGTTTTTTTCGTTGTCAAACAGATATTCACGTCCTTGCATAATCATCGAAAACTCGAACGTCAAAAAATCTCCGATTGTTTTTTCAAAATCGTCTTCGGTTGGGATTTCGTCATTGAAGTAATAGAATGAATGTAGCCATTCGTCTTCGGGTTCAATAGTTGTATTTACACAAAATTTGGTTTCGGCTTCAAGTCGGTCAAACCAAACATCAAGCAAATGTTGTTTTTTATCTTTTGCGTGAACAGTTTCCACAAGTCCACGATGTTTTTGCACTTCAAAACCGTCATTTTCAAAGTTGATGAATTTTACTTCTTTGTCTTTGTAATGCGGAGCTCCTGCCGTAAAAATGGCAATGCACGGATTTGTTCCAACTCCGTAAAATGTGTTTTTGTTGAGAGTTATCACACCTTCCAAAGTGTGATTTTTTAAAATATTTTCTTTAATCGCTTGTTCTTCTTTGGTTTTTCCTGTCATTGAAGATTGCGGAACAATCACGATTACTTTTCCGTCTTGCGTTATGGAATTGAGCAAATGCTCGGTAAAATTGATTTCGTATAAACTCGTATTGCTTTTGCTTCCCATTGAATAAGGCGGATTCATCATTCCGACTGTGCAACCTTTAAGGTGTATTTGTGCTGGGTTTTGTTTTAAAAAATCTTCTTGCTCTAAATTGCTTTTTCCGTCTCCACGCAAAATCATATTCGTTGTCGCAATCGTAAACATATACGGTTGCAATTCCAAACCGTGCAACTGGTTTTTTCGGATTCTATTCTGTTGCGTTTTATCATTTGTTTTTTGCAACATATCGTGCATTGAAGCAATCAGAAAACCTGCTGTTCCACAACAAGGGTCAAAAACAACGTCAGTTGTTTTTAACTCTGCCAATTCGCAAAATAGTTCGGTTATATGTTTGGGTGTCAATACGATTCCCAAATTTTGTCCGTCTCCACCCGAATATGACATAAATTCTCCGTAAAAACGACCTAAATAATCTTCAGAAGAACTGATGTGCTTGATGTTTTTGTAAATGTTTTCGTAAAGAAATTCGGTGTAATGTTTTAATGGTGTTTTCTTTAGGTATTCATTGATTTCGTTAATCGCTTTGGTGTCTTTGATAACCAAAAACTGGCTTAACAATTTGTCTTTTTTTACTTGTGGTGCAACATTGGCTCTTTTGAGATTTTTCTCAATGGCTTCGTAAATTTTTTCTCCGTCCGTTGTGGTTTCGTCTCCTGTTAAACTTTCGATACTGAAACCTTTGTATTCCATTTCTCTTAAAGCCAACAAAATTCCCGAAACAATCAATGGTTTGTCTTTGTCTTGTATGCTTCCGTAATTGCGTAAATCTTCGTGAAGAGCTTTTGCATCTTTCAAGATTTCTTCTGTCGTTTTTTCTTCGGGTGTTTGCTCTTTGAGAATGTTTATAGTGTAATATTCGTCAATATTTTTGTCGTTGAAAAGCGTAAAAGTTTCAACGTCTTCCAACTCTTTGTAGCCACCACGTTCGTCAATAAAAATGGGCGAAATTTTGTGTCGTTTCTCGTTTCCCGAAACTCCGAAAGCTATGATTTTTTTGTACGATGTTTTTTCTGCAATGTGTTTTCCGTAGAATAAAGCTCCGTTTACCGCATAATTTTTTACACTTGTTACTGCGTTACAAATTATGTCTTTGTCGTTTCGTTTGATGTGATTAGAAACATCTGCTTTGTCTTCGATGATAAGAACAAAATCTTTGATAACTCCACAATATTCAGGAAAGCCAACTTTCCCAGTTCCAGCTTTTGAAGCTGATTTTAGTGCATCATCAATTTCTTTTATGTTGCTTCCTTGCGGATGTAGATTTATGTTTGCTTCTTTGAGTAATTCGTAAACCCAAAAGTCCGTCAGTACTTCTTTTTTTGCCATTTTGCTGTCCCGTTACAGCAACTTAGTCAAACGGAATTTTGTTTTGTCGGAATGGTCTTTTTGTGCCGAGAG
>MKTC01000012.1 GCA_001897535.1 Bacteroidetes bacterium 37-13
GGTTCCTATTACCGCTAATGTTGCTATTATGTTTTTCATAGGATAAAATTTTATTTGGTTCTGTAATCCTTTACGGCAACTCCAAACAAAAGGTTTCACTTTATTGAAAAAAATTTTTGCAGGTATAAATGCAATTAGTTCTTTCGCACCGCAAATAATTAGAAATGAAGAATTTTGAAACCTTACTTACAGAACTTTCAGATGGTATTTTAACCATTACTATTAATAGAGAAAATAAACTAAATGCGCTCAACAAGCAATTGATTGGTGAATTAAATGAAGTATTAGATGAAGTTTACAATAATGCAGAAATTAAGTCTTGCATTGTTACGGGAAAAGGAAATAAGGCTTTTGCAGCCGGAGCCGATATTGCTGAATTTTCTGGATTAACCAAAGAACAAGGAGTTGTGTTGGCAAAAAATGGACATCAAGTTTTTAATAAAATAGAACTTTCTCCAAAGCCAATTATTGCTGCGGTGAATGGTTTTGCATTAGGCGGTGGTTGCGAACTTGCAATGGCTTGCCATATTCGTATTGCAAGCGAAAATGCAAAATTCGGACAGCCGGAAGTTAATTTGGGAATTATTCCAGGTTATGGCGGCACACAAAGATTGGTTCAGTTGGTAGGCAAAGGTAAGGCAATGGAGTTGTTGATGACTGCCGATACTATTGATGCAGTTTGTGCAAAAAAATTAGGATTGGTGAATGAAGTGGTTCAAACAGTAGAACTTTTAGAAACTTGCAGAGCCATGTTGCTTAAAATTAAAACTAAAGCGCCTTATGCAATCTCTAAAGTAATAGAATGTGTACATGCACACTTTAAAGATGGTATTGATGGTTTCGATACAGAAATCGACCGCTTCAGCGATTGCGTAGCAACTGAGGATTTTAAAGAAGGCACAGAAGCTTTTTTAGATAAAAGAAAAGCTGTTTTTCAAGGAAAATAATTGATGTTTGCATCCAATAAAAAGAAGTAATGTTATTAACTGTTTACAAATCGAAAATTCACCGTGCTACGGTAACTCAGGCAGACTTAAACTATATTGGCTCTATTACCATTGATGAAGACTTAATGGAGGCTGCCAACATTTTTGAACATGAGCGCGTACAAATAGTAAACGTAAATAATGGCGAGCGTTTAGAAACTTATGTTATTAAAGGCGAAAGAGGAAGTGGTGTTATTTGCCTAAACGGACCGGCTGCCCGCAAAGTAGCAGTTGGCGATATCATTATTATTATCTCGTACTGTATGTTAAGTTTAGAAGAGCATAAAACCCACGAGCCGCGAACCGTACATGTAAATGCGGCAAATCAACTTACCGATTAAATGCGAAAAACCTTAGTAAACATTCTCAAATTCATTCTCTCTTTAGGTTTGGGAGTGATGCTGGTGTGGTTAGCACTAAGAAATCTTTCGCCACAGGATATTGAAAAAATGCAAGATGCCTTTGTGCGAACCAATTATTATTGGTTGGTGCCGGGGCTTGCTGTTGGAATGCTTAGCAATGTTATTCGTGCATATCGCTGGCGGTTATTGCTGAACGCCATTGGCTATAATCCAAAAATTGGAAACACTATTTATGCCGTAATGGTAATGTATTTAGGCAATTTAGTTTTCCCGCGCTTGGGCGAAGTTTCGCGCTGTGCGCTACTTGCTCGCTACGAAAACATTCCAATACAAAAATCAATTGGTACCATGATTACAGAACGGATAGTTGATGTAATTTCAATGTTGCTTATTGGCGTTTATCTGTTTTTTGCCGAATACGATGTACTGTCAAATTTCTTTGAGCAAACTATTTTTAAAAGTAAATCGCATAGCGATACTTCAATGTTGAAATGGGTAATAATGTTATTGGGTTTATTCTTAGCTATAGCAGTTTGGTTTTTGCTAAAACGTTTTAAAAGCCATGCTTTTGTGCGCTCTATAATTGAAAAAATTGAAGGTTTATTGGAAGGAGCTAAAAGTATATTCAAATTAAAGAATGCTTGGCTGTTTATTTTCTATAGTATAATGGTTTGGCTTTGCTATACTTTAATGATTTATATATGTTATCAAGCATTAGTTGAAACCAGCAATGCAAGTTTTAATTCGGCACTTACCTTAGTTTTTTTTGGCGGCATTGCATTTATTGCAACTCAAGGCGGCATTGGTTCTTATCCGCTTGCAGTACAGGCCGTTTTGCTACTTTATGGTATTGCCGGAGTTATCGGTTACACTTTCGGTTGGATAGTTTGGGGAGTGCAAACAGTTTTGGTAATTGCAGTTGGTTTACTTTCCTTAGTTTTGATTTCTGTTACCAACAAAGCAACTGCCCAAAGTGAATACAAGCAATAAAATATTAAGCAAACAACAGCTTATAAATTTGGTTGAAAGCTGGAGAGAAAACGGTGAGAAAATTGTTTTTACTAATGGCTGTTTCGATATTTTGCATTACGGGCATTTATGTTTGCTAAATAAATCTGCAGCATTTGGAACGAAGCTAATTGTAGCAATCAATAGTGATAGTTCGGTGAAAAAGTTGAAAGGTGAAAATCGCCCCATAAATAATGAACTTCACCGCGCGGCACTCATTGCTGCTTTGGAAGTGGTAAATGCTACTGTAGTTTTTGAAGAAGAAACTCCGGCAGCGCTTATCTCTGAAATAAAACCAAACATATTAGTAAAAGGAGGCGACTACACTGTTTCTCAAATAGCAGGAGCAGATTTTGTGCTTAAAAATGGAGGAGAAGTAAAAATTATCCCACTCGAAAAAAATCTTTCTACAACTAAAATATTGAGTTCGTTAAATCGTAAATAAAACATGCAAAACAAAAATATAATTATTACAGGCGGCAATGCCGGAATTGGCTTTGAAACAAGTGTAGCATTGGCAAAACAGGGTGGGAATATTTTTATTGTAAGTAGAAATAAAGATAAGGCAACACAGGCAGTAGCTGAGATTAAGCAAATTAGTGGTAATAAAAATGTAGATTATCTAATTGCCGATTTAAGCACTCAAAAATCTATTCGTGAACTTAATAAATCACTTCGTGAAAGACTCGATAAAGTAGACGTTTTAGTGAATAATGCGGGAGGTGTTTTTCCTGAGTTTAAGAAAACGGCTGATGGTTTAGAAATGACCATTGCAACAAATCATTTTGCTTATTTTCTACTCACCAATTTACTTTTAGATTTAATAAAAAAAGCAGACAACGCTCGAATTGTAAATGTGTCTTCACGTTCACATCTTGCAGCCTCAATAGATTTTGAATCATTCACCACTAACAAAGGCTATTTTATATTAAAAGCCTATGGACAAAGTAAATTGGCAAATATCCTATTCACAGCAGAATTGGCGCGTAGATTAAATGGAACAGGAACAACTGTAAACAGTCTTCACCCGGGTTTGGTAAAAACAGATATTGGTATTAAGCAAACTAATTGGTATTCAACTTTAGCGTGGTCGCTGTATTCAAAAATTGGAGGCATTACTGCTGCACAAGGAGCATCTACTTCTATTTACCTTGCGTCATCGCCAGAGGTGAAAAACATAACTGGAAAATACTTTGCTAAATGCAAAGAAATTACACCTTCTAAACTTGCTCGTAATACCGAGCTCCAACAAGAACTTTGGAAAGTAAGCGAGCAGTTTTGCCCAATTGCTTAAAGCTTCATAATAAACGCAAGTACTAAATACTGCGGGCGGTTATCTATCGCTGTTCCGCTACCGGTATTAGCAGTTGCACCTCCGTGGTTGTGATTTCCATCAACAGAAGTTGCAAAAGGTGCAGTACTTGGGTTGGTGCAGTTTGGCCAAGCATTATCATCACCAAAAAATAAATTTGTGGCACAGTTACTACCTCCTTCGCCATCCTTTCCATGAAAACGTGCTGTAACAGTATGCGAGTGATTTCCATCGCTGGTAATAGTGTGGTTATGACTTGGAAGCTGCGCCACTGTTAAGGAATACGAATTATTTCCTCCGGTAGCACCAAGAGAAGCGTTGGTGTTGGTGCCCATTACAAAACGATCATTTAAGTTTGGTGTACCATTGTTTCCATTACACAAAGCCCAACCAAGTAAAGTTCCAGTACCAAGTCCTGTGCCATCAAAATTCCACGCTCCGGAATACATAATAATACCGCCCTGCGGTGGAATATTTGCCCAAACAGGAGCAGTGCTGCTGCCTGTGCTTAAAAGTGCTTGTCCGTTAGTGCCTGCATTTCCCGCTGGCATTAGTGCTCCTGAGAACTGTGTATTCCCTGAAACATCTAATTTTTGGGTAGGCGTAGTTGTTCCTACACCAATATTCCCTGCATTTTCAAACATTATAGAATTGCAAACCGTATCTGTGGTGGTAAATTTAGCTACATAGCCCGCTTGAGCAGTATTGCAGTATCCACCTGGACCGGTATTTCCTGTAGCTCCGGTTAAACCATTTGCACCTGCAACTCCGGTAGCTCCTGTTGGTCCAGTATCACCCGTAGCGCCTGTGGTTCCTTGCGCTCCTGCAATTCCATTTACTCCTGCTGCTCCGGTATTTCCGGTTGCGCCTGTTGGTCCCACTTGTGCTGCACAAAGCGAAGCCCAAGTTGTTCCATCGTGAAAGAAAAAACAGTTTAAGTCTGTATCAAAAACTAATAATCCTGTTGCAGGAGTTGCTATTGAATTTCGCTGAGCAGTAGTTAATCGAGGAATAAGTACGCCTTTATCATTGGCATTCACATCTAAAACCGCAGTTGGGTTTGGAGTAGAAGTGCCAATGCCGATATTATTTTGTGCATGGCTGAGAAAACTAAAAATACAAAGTGTACAAAAAGCAATAGTAGTGTAGAAATTACGCTTCGTCATGTTTATTTTTAGTTGAAATTTTTGGTTCACGAATATAAAAAAATGTAAGCGGTTAAGTAACTGAAATTTTTAATTGAAAACCTAAGTGGTATTATGTAATTTCGCCAACCATTTTTTTATTGAAAACGATATAGTTTTTTGTTGTAATTATGAAAAGAAAAAATTCTGAGAAAGCACTTTATCCTGAGTTTGAGCAATTAAATATGCCATCAATTGAAAAAGAAATTTTGCAGTGGTGGAAAGAAAATAACGTATTTGAACGGAGCATTAGCGAACGTTCAGAAGATAAAAGATTTGTATTTTACGAAGGTCCGCCTTCTGCCAATGGCAAGCCGGGCATTCACCACGTGATGGGGCGAACCATTAAAGATTTATTTTGCCGCTATAAAACATTGCAAGGATTTCGCGTTGAACGCAAAGCCGGTTGGGATACACACGGCTTACCAGTTGAATTGAATGTGGAAAAGCAATTAGGCATCACGAAAGCTGATATTGGCACAAAAATTTCGGTAGAAGAATACAATAAGCATTGCAGAGAAGATGTGATGCGCTACACCGATTTGTGGAATGAACTCACCGAGAAAATGGGTTATTGGGTTGATTTGAAAAACCCTTATGTAACTTATGAAAATGATTATATAGAAACACTTTGGGCGCTTTTGAAAAAGCTTTACGAAAAAGGTTTGCTTTACGAAGGTTACACCATTCAGCCATATTCGCCTGCTGCGGGTACAGGTTTAAGTTCGCACGAATTGAACCAACCGGGTTGCTACAGAAATGTGAAAGATGCAACAGCTATCGCCATGTTTAAAGTGGTGAGAAGTAAAGAGTCAGATTTTCTTTTTAAAACTGAAAGCGATGATGTTAGAATTTTAGCATGGACAACCACACCTTGGACATTGCCAAGCAACACCGCTTTAGCAGTTGGAAGTGGTATTGAATATGTTTTAGTGAAAACTTTTAATGCCTTCACGTTTAAGCCAATTCAAGTAGTGCTTGCTAAAGATTTAATGGCGCAATATTTCCCAAAAGAAAATGAAGAATTGGATTTTGAATCGTACAAAGAAGGCGATAAAAAGATTCCATACAAAGTATTGCAAAGTTTTAAAGGTTCAGATTTAAAAGATATTCGTTACGAGCAACTTTTGCCATATACGCAACCTGAAGATGGCGATGCGTTTCGTGTAATTATTGGCGATTTTGTAACTACTACAGATGGCACAGGCATTGTGCATATTGCACCATCATTTGGTTCAGACGACTTTAGGGTAGCCAAGCAAAACGGAATTGGTTCGCTTACTTTGGTTGATAGACAAGGTAAATTTGTTGATGCTGTAAACGATGAAGTTTTTCCGCTTCAAAATCGCTATGTGAAAGAAGATTATTACACAGCAGAAGAAAAACAAGCAGAGTACGAATATCAAAAAATGATATTAAGTGAAAAAGGCGTAATTCCGAATTTGAAGAGTTTTATGAGTGTAGATGATTTAATTGTGTTGAAATTAAAACTCGAAAACAAACTCTTTAAAACTGAAAAATATGAACACAGTTATCCGCATTGCTGGCGAACTGATAAACCTGTAATTTACTATCCATTAGATAGCTGGTTTATTAAAACTACCGCAGTTAAAAATCGCTTAATTGAACTAAACAAAACCATCAATTGGAAACCTGCTCACACCGGAGAAGGCCGCTTTGGGCAATGGTTAGAAAATTTAGTAGATTGGAATTTATCGCGCTCACGCTATTGGGGAACGCCTCTGCCAATTTGGAGAAATAATAGTGGTGAAGAAAAATGTATAGGCTCGGTTGCTGAGCTTAAATTAGAAATTGAAAAAGCAGTGCAAGCAGGAGTTTCAAAACCTACTGAAATTACCGATTTGCACAAGCCGATTGTAGATGAAATTGTTTTAGTTTCAGAAACCGGAAAGCCGATGCAGCGTGTGCCGGATTTAATTGATGTTTGGTTCGATTCCGGTGCCATGCCTTACGCACAATGGCATTATCCGTTTAAAAACGAAAATGTTTTTAAGCAAAATTTCCCGGCAGACTTTATTGCAGAAGGCGTGGATCAAACTCGCGGTTGGTTCTTTACATTACACGTTTTAGCAGTAGCACTTTTTGATTCTGTTGCTTATAAAAATGTAGTTTCAAACGGATTGTTGTTAGATAAAAATGGCAACAAAATGAGCAAACGTTTGGGTAATGTAATTGATCCTTTTGATACGATTGAAAACTATTCTGCCGATGCCACTCGCTGGTATATGATTCGCAACAGCGATCCGTGGGATAATATGAAGTTTGATATTGAAGGATTGCAAGAAGTGCAGCGCTCTTTGTTCGGAACGCTTTACAATACGTATTCTTTCTTTGCGCTCTACGCTAATATTGATAAACCTGCAAAAGCGCCAAATGTTCTTGTAGAGAATAAAAACTTTGTGGAATTAGACCGTTGGATATTGTCGCGCCTACAAACTTTGCTCAAAGAAACTACCGCTTTTTACGAAGATTTTGAGCCTACCAAAGCAGCACGCGCCATCGAAAAATTTATGGACGAAGATTTGAGCAATTGGTATGTGCGCTTAAATCGCAGAAGATTTTGGAAAGGTGAAATGAGCGAAGATAAACAAGCTGCTTACGATACACTCTATTTTTGTTTAAATACGGTGGCACAGCTCATGTCGCCAGTTGCTCCATTTTTTAGCGAATGGCTTTTTGGAAATCTGCATGGTAATTCATTTCAAAGTACTTCGGCAGATACGGTAAATTCTATTCATCTTTCGCTATTATCAAAGGCAAATAACTCTTTCGTGAACAGCGATTTAGAAGAAAGAATGGAGTTAGCGCAAAGAGCTTGTTCTTTAATTTTATCACTTCGCAAGAAAGAAAAAATTAAAGTTCGTCAGCCGTTGAATAAAATTCTAATTCCTGTTTTGAGCAATACGCAAGAGCAACAGTTTAAAAAAGTTGAAAGCTATATTTTGAGCGAAGTAAACGTGAAAGAAATTGAATATATAAGCGATGCTTCGGACATAGTGAAGAAAAAAATAAAACCAAATTTTAGAGAATTAGGAAAACGCGCAGGGCAAAAAATAAAAGCTGTTCAGCAAGCAGTTGCTGCTTTCACTCAAGAAGACATTAGCCGCATCGAGCGCGAAAAACAATACACACTTAACTTAGATGGCGAAGAATTTTTGTTGCAACTAAATGAAGTTGAAATTCAAACTGAAGATATTCCAGGTTGGTTGGTAGTGAGCGATGCAGGATTAACAGTTGCATTAGATGTTACCATCACCGATGATTTGCGTAAAGAAGGAAACGCCCGTGAGTTCATCAACAAAGTTCAAAATTTGCGTAAGGATAAAAACTTCCAAGTGTTAGATAGAATTAAAGTTTCAGTGGTGAAGAATGGAATATTTGAAGAAGCTTTAAATCAGTTTTACGATTACATCAGCAACGAAATTTTAGCTAAGCAAATCAGTTTGGTTGAAACTTTAGATACGGCAGATGAAGTGCAAATGAACGAAGAAATGCTTCAAGTAAAAGTAGAAGTGGTATAGGTTTTCAATGAATAAAATAACAGCTTTTTATTATAGATTAGCCAACGCAGTTTTATGATAAAGTTATGGAATGTTTAAGTGCCGAACTTATTGAAATTCGTTCAGTTTTAATTTTTCTGTTTTTAATATAAAATAAATTGCTGTTTTTGCGTTTAATTGCAGCCGATTTAAAAGTGAAGTTTAGTTTTTCGCCATATTCCATTTTTGTAATTGTAGTGCTGTTGCTAGCTGCCCAGTCTTGCTCCACCACTAACCATGCGCCTATTCACAAGCAGGCTTATCACGATATTACTTCGAGATATAATGCTTATTACAATGCTTCGGAAAAATGGAAAGCTACAATCAAAAACATTGAAACCAATCACAAAGACGATTACCGCGAAGTGATTCCGGTTTTTCCATACACCAATTCAAAGGAAACTTCAGCTTTTGGCAGCGATGCAGATGATATTGTGAAAAGAAGTACCGGGGCTATTCAACTTCACCCGTATTCAAATTGGAGCGATGACCACTTTTTGCTTATCGGAAAATCCTATTATTTAAAAGGCGATTACGAAAAAGCAGCGCAAACTTTTAAGTATATTTCTACCAAATATAAAGATGGAGTAGATTACATTGCCATTCAAAAAGATAGAGGGAAGAAATATTCTGATGTAGTAAAGAAAAAGAAAAAAAAGAAAGACCCCAATAAACCAACTTTAAAAGTTACCAAAAATAAAGACGGCACCAAAACTACAGAGGTAATTGATAATCGTCCAAAGCGAAAACTATTAATTCACGATCCTGCACGAAGTGAAGCAATAGTTTGGCTGGTGAAAGCATTAACGGCTGCTAAACAGTTTTCTGATGCCGAGGCCGTGGTTGCTTATGCACAAAGTGATAATAAATTTTATCAAGATTATGACAAAGAATTATTGCTTGCCGAAGCCGATTTATATGTAAAACAAGGAAGATACAACAGTGCAATTGCGCCATTGGAAAAAGTGGTAGGCTTACTAAAAAAGAAACCTCGCGCACGCACACGCCCTACTTTTGTATTGGCACAATGCTACGAAGTCACAGGAAATTATTCCGGTGCGGCACGCGGCTATAAAAATGCACTGAAAGGTCGCCCAAATTACGACATGGAATTTTATGCCAAAATTAAAAGAGCAAATTTGGGAAGAAGAAGCGGAAGTGGCAGTAGTGAAATAAAATCGCTATTGCTAAAGATGAGCAGAGATGGTAAAAACAAAGAGTATTTAGATCAAATTTATTATGAACTGGGCGAAATAAGTTATTCAGAAAGTGATAAGCTTTCGGCTCGGAAATATTTCAGAAAATCGGTGCAAGCAAGTACAAGCAACAAAGAACAGTTAGCTCAAACTTATTTGCGTTTAGCAGAAATTGATTTTGAAGAAGAGCAATATGCCGCTGCAAAGTATAACTACGATAGCTGCTTGCAGGCAATGAGCAAAGACGATAAGCGCTACACGCCAATTGATTTTAAAGATAAAATGCTGTCGCGCTTGGTAGAAAATCTTAATATAATTCATGTAGAAGACAGTTTGCAAAAAATCGCACACATGAGCGAAGGAGAGCGAGAAAAGTTTGTGAAGAAAGTAATTTCTGATAGGCAAGATGCCGAGTTTAAAAAGCAAGATGAAAAAGATAAAGGCGCAGTTCCTAATACGCTAAACAATAACAACAATAATCAAAATGCAGCCAATAATAGCAGCAGCGGAAGCACTTGGTATTTTTACAATGCCACTTCGAGAGCGCAAGGCTACACGGAGTTTATTAAAAAATGGGGCGATAGAAAGTATGAAGAAAATTGGCGCAGAAAAGATAAAACAAGTACTACGATTACCGATGAAACTGCTGATAATTCAACAGAGAAAAAGGACACAACCGTAGATGGCAAAAATGCCGCTTTAACCAAAGATGGAAAACCATTAAGTGAAGAAGATCAAGTTTTGCAAGGCGTTCCGCTTACTGCTGAAGCCATGCAAAAATCTAATGAGAATTTGATTTTAGCATATTACAATTTGGCGATAATTTACAAAGATGATTTGCAGAATTACAGAAAATCTTTGCGCACGTTTGAAGAGCTAAATACGCGCTTTGGTAAACACCGTTTTTTACTTGAAGATTATTATCACTGCTATTTACTTTGCAAAGATTATTTGAACAACCAATCCAAAGCAGAAGACTACAAAGCAAAAATTCTTGCTGAGTTTCCGAATAGTAAAATTGCTGCTGTTTTGAGAGATGCAAATTTCTTAGCGCAAGAAACTGAAAGAGAAAATGCAATAAATAATTATTATGCAAGTGCTTACAACGATTATGTTTCAGGTGCATTAGATTCTGCAAGCGAAAAAGTTTTGTATAGCAATGTAAGGTTCAATCCAAATACTTTACAGCCTAAATTTGACTTGCTGAAAGTATTGATTTTAGCAAAGCAAAACCGTTTAGATGATTATGTGCAAGGACTACATAAGTTAGTAGCAACTACAAAAGATGCCGATATTAAAAAGGCTGCTGAGGACTTGCTTGAGGCGCTCAATAAATCAGGTTTGCCTATGATAGATTTGAGCAAAAATCCGCCACCAGTAGATACTGTAACCAAAGCTGCTACTGCAAATTCTATTGCTAATCCAGCTGCAAATGTTGTTTCAAATATGCCAACAACAAACAGCGCATTGCCGCAAGATTCAGCAAATAAAACTGCTGTTGTTGCTACCAATACAAATAGCAAACAACAAGCTGTTACTACTTCAACAGGTGATACTTCTAAAGTAAAAACTAACGAAATAGTAGCAAAAACTACTACACCTCCAAGACCTAAAATTGATACTGTAATTTCTAATTTTACTTATCATGCCGATGCGCCACATTTGGTAATGGTTTTCTTTAAAGATGCAACAATTTCGCAAACCCAAATTTATGGTGCAGTAAATGCAATTACGCTTTTTGATATTCAAAATTTTGCATCGGATAGGCTCACTGCAAAGTCGGTATTATTAGATGCCAACACTAAGTTGATTTCTGTAAGGCAATTTAAAAATAAAGATACCGCTGGCGAATACATTAAGGCTTTTGAAACTCACAAAACAGAATTGTTGAAAGATATTGATGCTTCAAAATATTTTATCGCTTCAGTATCTTTTGAAAATTTCTCTAAATTGCTCACCGAAAAGAAAAGTGATGTTTATGAGCAGTTTTATTTATGGAAATACAATCCTTAAACACTAAGAATAATTTATGGGCTTGAAAATAATAGTTACAGGAGGCACTTTTGATAAAGAATATGATGAAATAAACGGCAGACTTTATTTTCAGGATACGCATTTGCCAGAATTGCTACAAATGGGGCGCTGTAAATTAGGCGTAAAGATGGAAACCCTTATGATGATTGATAGTTTAGATATGACAGAAGAAGGCAGGCAGAGTATTTTAAATGCTTGTAAAAATAGCGAAGAAGAAAGTATTGTAATTACACACGGAACCGATACAATGGAGGTTACAGCTCACACTTTGGGCAATGCAAAATTAGATAAAACAATAGTGCTTACAGGCGCTTTTATTCCTATTAAATTTGGTAGTAGCGATGGGCTTTTTAATCTTGGAAGTGCCATTGCATTTGCGCAAACTTTGCCGCATGGAGTGTATGTTGCCATGCAGGGAAAATATTTTTTTTGGAACAATGTTAGAAAAAACAGAAGTTCGGGTACATTTGAGGAAACTTTGAAAAACTAAAGCATAAAACAAACAAACATGAACAAACTATTTTACGCATTTATCGCAGTTTTATTTTTGGCAACTTCTTGCACTAAAGAACAACTAATTAAGAACTTAGTTGGAACATTTAAGTTGAACAGCTACATTCAAAACAATGTAGATAAAACTGCCGAGTTTAAAGCTTCGCATCAAGATTATTCATTGAAATTTGAGGAAAGTAATTTGTTTACAGAATCCTATTTGCTAAACGGACAAGTTTATTCTCAAATCACAGGCGAATGGCAACTTATCAATAGCAATAAAGATATTCAATTGGTAGATAAATCAAGTATAGGAAGTGCTACTTCTACCAGCGTTCGCATGTTCAATATCAAGAAGATTGACAAAAATAATTTAACGCTTACAAAAGGCAACGAAGAATATCAGTTTTCTAAGTAGAGATTATTCCTTAAAAGGTTCGAGTACTAATTTCATATCTAAATTTGGCATGGCATTCGGGAAGCCGGTAGCTACCAAATTGTAAATTTTTCCGCTTTCAATTATAGCACTATTTAGTATTGGAAAATTAAATGGCACAGAATCAATTTCAGTTTTTATAGTGAAATTAAATGTGCCTGCATCAATACTCTCAAATTGCGAAAAGCCATCAGCATAATTTTTAGGAGCATAGCGGAATTTTTTACTGCTAAACATATCGCTGCCATTTGCAGAAAGCACAATAGCAATAGTATCTGGTACTAAATTTATGAAGCGCACAAGCGCTTTTCCGGCAGGAACGGCATCGTGTTCATCGTTTAAAATAACTTTGCCAATAGAGCCTAAAGTATCACACACAAAAACTGAATGTCGCGTATTAGCGGCAAAATTCGGATTGCTCACACTTGCAATTGCTTGGCTGTTTGAATAAGCAATAAACGATACGTTTTCTAAGGAAGCGGTTACATAATCAGAACCTTCTAAAAATGCTGTTCTAGCTACAGTATCTTTGCCGGCATAAATCCAACTTAACTCCGAAACATTTGGCGCATAATGGTGAAATTGGAATTGTAAATTGCCGTATTCTTTCTTTTTGCATGCGGCAAACGATGCTATAATAAAAAATAGCACTAACCCGATTCTGAAATTTTTGTTCATATTTATTTGTAAAAAGTTTCGCCTTTTGCGGCTTTATCAGTCAATATTTTTGGTGGTGAAAATCGCTCACCATTTTCCTTACTCAATGTTTGGTGAATTTCTATTGCTTTGTTTAAACCTAAGGAATCTACATAGCGGAAAGGTCCACCTTTGAAAGGAGGAAATCCTAAGCCGAAAATGGCACCAATATCTCCGTCTAACGGGTTTTCGATAATGTTATCTTCTAAGCAAAGCAAACATTCTTTTACCATTGCAAAGCCCAAGCGGTTCTGTATTTGTTCATCGCTAAAAGGCTTGCGCTCTTTCACTTCGCAGAATTGGTAAATGGATTCATCAATGCCTTGTTTTTTACCATTTTCATCATATTTAAAAAATCCCTTTTTGTTTTTCTTTCCCATTCTTCCGGCATCATACATCAACTTCACTATATCTGTTTTTTTAGCGCCCGGACGCTGCAAGTAATATTCAATTAAATCACCGCTCATCACGTGTGCACCAACATCTAAGCCAACTTCATCAAGCAAAGTTATTGGTCCGACAGGGAAGCCCCATTTTTTCATTGCTTTATCAACTTGGGCAGCATCGCAGCCTTCATTTATCATCAATAATGCTTCATTAAAATAAGGAGCTAAAATTCTTGTGGTATAAAATCCCGGTCCGTCATTCACCACAATATTTGTTTTGCCTTGCCTTATGCCAACTTCGTAGCAAGTGGCAGTAACCCAATCGGCAGTTTTAGGCGTTTTAATTATTTCAAGTAATGGCATTTTAGGTACAGGACTAAAATAGTGCATGCCGATGATGAGTTCAGGATGTGCGGCTTTTTCTGCAATGTGGGCAATTGGCAGCGCAGAAGTATTACTTGCAAAAATGGTGTTTGGTTTTGTGTTTGCTTCAATATCACTCACAATTCGTTGCTTTAGTTTTACTTCTTCAAACACGGCTTCAATTACCAAATCTACATGGTTGAAATCTTTGTAATCGAGTGTTCCTTCAATTAAACTCATAAACTTATCTGCTTCCGGTTCGCGCATGGTTTTGCGCTTTAGCTTGCGCTCCAAATTTTTCCAAATAGTTTGTTTGGCAGAGGCAAGCGTTTCTTCTTTTATATCTTTTAAAATTACTTCAATGCCATCGTTGGCACTCACTTCGGCAATTCCTGCGCCCATAAAACCGGCACCAACCATTCCGAGTGTTTTCACTTCGCGTACCAATTCTTTTGTGTACGGGTTTTTCTTTTTCTCCGTCATGGCGAAAAATATATTGATGAGTTGGTGGCTTTCGTTGGTTAAAATTAGTTCTTCAAACTTTACTGCTTCAGCATCTAAACCAGCTTCAAAACCTTTATTCATGCCAGTTTCAACACATTCTAAAATTTTAAACGGAGCAGGATAATTGCCCATTGTTTGGCGCTGAACCATTTCTTTTGCTTTGTTGAAAATAATGCTGCGCGTAAGCGAATTGCTTTCTAAAAATTTCTCTACAAATGTTCTTTTATCTTTTCGTTCAATAGGTTTTCTCGTAAGCTCCAAAGCAAACTGAATTGCGCCATCTAACAAGCTTTCAGCAGTGGTGAGCCTATCAACCAAGTTTAACTTTAATGCTTTTGCAGCATATATTTTTTTGCCTGTAAGCAGCATATCGAGCGAACGTTGAATGCCGATTAAGCGTGGCAAACGTTGCGTGCCACCACCGCCAGGCAATAAGCCAAGCATAATTTCTGGCAATGCTAAATGTGTTTTGCGGCTGTCGCTGGCAATGCGCGCGTGGCAAGCGAGGGCAATTTCGGTTCCGGCACCCAAACACGCTCCGTTTATGGCAGCCACAACAGGTTTTTTTGATGCTGCTAAATCGTTTAATGCTTTGTGTCCTTTGCGTGTGAATGGTTCAAAATCGCCTTTCTTTTTCACCTTGCCAAACATTTCAATATCGGCACCGGCAATAAAATCTTTCTTTTTTGAAATAAGTACGCAAGCCTTTACCTCATTATCATTTTCTAATTGTTTAAAAATAGAATCGAAAGCGCCCATTGCTTCCAACGAAATTTTATTGATAGGTGAATTTTCTTCATCTAACCATACAATCGCTACGCCTTGCCTTTTTTCAACCGTTGCAAAATTCATTTTTTTGAAATTTATGGTGGCGAATATGTAAAATTCGATGGACTTTAAAGTCGGCAAAAGGCTGATTTGCTCAACTAATTCATCTTCAAGACGGTTGTTTTGTTTTAAAGGCTTTTTTACCTCTGTTTTCTTTTTATTTTCGCGGCAATTTTAAAAGTACAAAATAATGAAGGATCAATACGAAATAGAACTTAAGAAGCGCATCAATAGCGAAAAAGCCGCTTTGGAATTATTAGAAATAACCAGCAGTTTGCAGTTAAACAAAAGTGTAGAATTAGTTCTTTTTAGAAGAAAACTATTTGATAAAAGACTTAGCGAAATTATTAACGACCACGTTTATGTAAGGAACTTTTCAGGTATAAAAATTACGCTTGAATTAACTTTGAATTTAACTCGTGCGTTAAATAAATTAGACCTTGCACCTTCAAAAATTGACCTTGGTCGCTTGAGCAAAGAATGGTTAGAAGAAGGAAAAAACTTTGCAGATTACGATGCTTTTGTAGCAGAAAAGTTGAAAGATTTTGTTGGTGTGGCACGTAAAGTTTTAAAGCCTCGCGATGTGGTTCTTTACGGTTTTGGTCGTATTGGTCGTTTAGCTGCAAGAGTTTTAATTGAACACACCGGAAGCGGACAGCAATTGCGTTTAAGAGGAATTGTTACCCGCGAAAGAGGTGCCGATGATTTAGAAAAACGAGCTTCGTTGCTAAGCAAAGATTCTATTCACGGTAAATTTGCCGGAGCAGTAGAAGCCGATATGGAAAACGAAAGCCTTATCATAAACGGACACAGTGTGAAGATGATTTCTGCGGCTTCTCCTTCAGAAGTTGATTATACTCAATATGGAATCAATGATGCTATAATTATTGATAACACAGGCGTTTGGCGCGATGAAAAAGGCTTGGGCGAACACTTGAAAGCTAAAGGTAGCGATATGGTAGTTTTAACCGCACCGGGCAAAGGCGATATTCCGAATATTGTTTACGGTGTGAATCACCAAGGTTTCTCTGCCGAAAAACAAAAAATATTTACCGCAGCAAGTTGTACCACTAACGCTATTGTGCCGGTTGTGAAAGTAATTGAAGATAAATTTGGTATTGAGCAAGGACACGTTGAAACGGTTCACGCATACACAAACGACCAAAATTTATTGGATAATTATCACAAAAAATCTCGCAGAGGAAGAGGTGCTCCAGTAAATATGGTTATCACCGAAACCGGAGCAGGAAAAGCGGTTACAAAAGTATTTCCTTTCTTGAAAGGTAAACTTACTTCAAACTCTGTGCGTGTGCCTGTTGCAGATGTGAGTTTGGCGATTGTGAGTTTAGAATTAAAAACAAAAACTACGGTTGAAGAAGTAAATGCACTTTTGCGCGATGCTTCACTCTATGGAGAATTGGTAGAACAAATAGATTTTTCTGTTAGCGAAGAATTAGTTTCTAGCGATGTGATTGGTAACAGCCACGCTTGCGAAATTGATAGCAAGGCAACTATCGTTTCAGAAGATGGAAAACGAGTGGTAATATATGCTTGGTACGATAACGAATACGGCTATACTTGCCAAGTTGTGCGCTTAGTAAAACATTTAGCAGGAGTAAGAAGATTAGTTTATTATTAGTAGAAAATCCACTTGTAGTAGAAATTTTCATTGATAAGAAAAAGTAAATTCAATGGCTGGAAAACTTAAAAGTACTACAGAATCCGAAGCATTAAACTTTCCTAATGCTTCGGATTATTTAATTGGAATTGTGGTAAGCGAGTATCATGCAGAAATTTGTGAGAAGCTAAAAAAAGCCGCTGTTTCAACTTTAAAAAAAGCAGGCGTTTCAACTAAAAATATTATTGTGAAAAATGCTCCCGGTGCTTATGAAATTCCTTTAGCTGCCCGTTGGCTTTTTGATGCTGGAGATTTTGATGCTATCATCTGTTTGGGTTGCGTAATAAAAGGCGATACTGAACACGATTTCTACATAAATGATGCCATTGCAAAACAACTAATGGCAATGAGCGTTCAAGATGATACACCTTATGTGTTTGGTATTTTAACGGTAAATAATCACCAACAAGCAGCAGATAGAGCAGGAGGAAAACTTGGAAATAAAGGTGAAGAATGTGCAATTGCTGCACTAAAAATGCTTACTTTACGCGATAATCTTTAAGCGTAAAAAATGAAACTCTATACTGTTGAAAGCGGACTGTTTAAATTAGACGGTGGCGCAATGTTTGGCGTAGTTCCTAAATCTATTTGGCAGAAATTAAATGAGCCTGATGCCAACAACCTTTGCACTTGGGCAACACGCTGTTTGCTTATTGAAGATGGTAAACAACTTATTTTAATTGATTGTGGAATAGGAAACAAGCAAAGCGAGAAATTCTTTAGCTACTATCAGCCGCAAAGCGATGTAAGTTTAGATATTAGCTTGAAGAAACTTGGTTTTTCAAAAGATGATATCACAGATGTAATTCTCACACATTTGCATTTTGATCATTGCGGAGGAGCAATAAGTAGAGTAGGAGAGCGGCTTCTTCCTGCATTTAAGAATGCAAAATATTGGAGTAATGAAAAGCACTGGGAATGGGCAACTAAGCCAAACGCAAGAGAAAAAGCCTCTTTTTTAAGCGAAAATATTTTACCGATAAAAGAAAGCGGACAGCTGAATTTTATTGAAAATGAAACAAGAAACGTAAACCCAAATTTCTATTTTAAAACTGTAAATGGGCATACTGAGAGTATGCTTATTCCGCATATTGAATGGAATGGAAAAACTATTGTGTATTGTGCAGATCTGTTTCCTTCAATGGCACACTTGCCTCTGCCTTATGTAATGGCCTATGATACACGTCCGCTATTAACTTTAGAAGAAAAAAAGAAGTATTTGGAAGAAGGAGTAAAGCACGACCATATTTTCTTTTTTGAGCATGATAAAAACATTGAATGTTGCACTTTAGAACAAACTGAAAGAGGTGTTCGAGAAAAAAATCATTTTAAATTAAGCGAGTTGAACTAGATTATTATATTTGCGCCCTCAAAAAATGGCGAGGTAGCTCAGCTGGTCAGAGCGTCCCGCCCAAAGCGGGAAGGTCGGAGATGGAAAGTGAAGTTCTTTTAAAAAATAATGGCGAGGTAGCTC
>MKTC01000013.1 GCA_001897535.1 Bacteroidetes bacterium 37-13
CTATTATGTTTTTCATAGGATAAAATTTTATTTGGTTCTGTAATCCTTTACGGCAACTCCAAACAAAAGGTTTCACTTTATTGAAATTTTTTTTGGGAAGGGGATTTATATGCAAAATAGACCTGTTATTTAGTCTCCTTTTCATTTATCGTAATCTAGCTGTTCGAGATGTTCTGAAAGGTATCTCGAACAGCAGATATGGAGGGATTTAAAATCCCGTTTATCTGTTCTTCCAGATGCGCTACGCTAACATCTCGAAGAGCGGGACGCTTTATATTTGACGAACCGGATGAAGCGGAAGTGGGCACTGAGGAGCAACTCATTATGTTTAGTCCACACCTTAAAATCACTTTTTTCCCACTCCAAAAGCAAGAGTGAGCCAGCCGCCAATAAAACACAAACCGCCAATTGGTGTTATAGGACCTAAAATTATTTTAGGCATTCCGTGTAAATGTGCGGTTGCCAATAAATAAAGCGAACCGCTAAAAAGTAGTATTCCTACCAAAAACAGTATTGCAGGAAGTTTAATTTTCTGTGTAGTGCCTTGCCATGAAATTACAGCAATAATTAGTGTGTGAACAAACTGATAAAATACCGCTTTGTTGTAAATTTCTGTTTGGTAGGCATCTAAATATGGTTTTAAACCATGTGCGCCAAAAGCACCTAAGGCAACAGCCAAAGCACCTGACACACAAGCAAGAGCAAAAATATTTTTCATTGTTATCGCATTACGGCTACTGTTCCGGTATATGTGCTTTCAGTTTCGTCCCAGAAAGTAACTTTTATGGTGTAAACATAAGTTTCAAAATTTGCTTTCGTACCTTTAAATGTACCGTCCCAAGCGTTTTTGCTTTGTGTCCCGTTTGGCTGGTTTGGATTGTCATAAATTAAATTCCCCCAACGGTCAAAAACTTGCACAGCAATATTTTTAGCCCCTAAAATATCGAAGTTAAAGTAGTCATTTAAGCCATCAGCATTAGGCGTAAATGCTGTAGGAATAAACGATTGCGGAGCATATTTTACCACCACGCGAACAGTATCAAAATTCACGCAGCTATCGCCATCCATCACACGCAGCACGTAATCTGTAGTACTATCCGGAGATGCTGAAACTTCGCGGCAAGTATCGCAATCCAAGCCATCTTTTGGTGTCCACAAATAACCAATTATTCCATTGGTAGAAGTTGCTGTTGCCACTAATTTCACAGGTTCTTTGCGCAGCGAAACTTGGTCTTTTCCGGCACTTGCCGAAAATGCTTGCGGTTGGGTAATGCTAAATGTAGTTGTGCCGGGGCAGTTATTATCATCTTCAACCACAACGGTATAAACGCCAGCGTATAAGCCATTGTAAACACTATCGGTTTGGTAAATACCATTCACATAATAATTGTAAACACCGGTTCCTCCTGTTGCATGAATAATTACTTGGCCATCATCGCCACTAAAACAAGAAACATCTTTTGGTACAGTTGTGGCTTGTACTTTCGCAGGGTTTATTAGATGCGTAGAATCTACTTTTGTGCAGCCCCGCACATCAGTAATTGTAACTACATAAGTAATATCCCCATATAGATTTATTGGCATCACGCCCGTTTGTGGCGGAGTGGTGTTCCAAACAAAAGTATAAGGTGGCATTCCTCCACTATAACTCACTACGGCAAATCCGGTTGCGTTGCCATGGCAATTTGGGTTGTTCCCCGCAACTTCAGAAAGTATAGCCGAAGGTTCTTGAACATGATAGGTGTTTGTGTAAGTACAGCCTCTATTATCGGTAATGGTTAAGTGGTATTTTGCTGAGGCTAAATTGGTTTGGCTTCTTGCTGTATCTCCATTGCTCCATACAAAAGTGTAGCCGCCATTATTTCCGCTCACATTGGTAATAAAAATTGAACCATTGCTTTCTCCATTACAAACTACATGAACAATTGAGTCTTTCACGCTGTATGGAAGTGGTTGTGTGATGTTTATTAGCGTAACTGCTGTGCAGTGGTTTGCATCTGAAACTGTGAGTTGGTAAGGTCCTGCAACAAGTCCGTTTAGATTTGGCTGGGTAGAAAGATTGCTCCAAATAAATTGGTAAGGCGGTGTGCCTCCGGCAACGTTTGTTGTTATAGAACCATCGCTGCCGCCATTGCAGTTTACATTAAAACCTTGTGCGCCAGAAGAAAGTGCCAAAGATGGCCCGGTAATGCTATAATCAGCAGAATCTATACAACCAAAAGCATCGGCAACTACCACACGGTAACTGCCAACCGGAACATTGTAAATATCTTCACTTGTGCCGAAGTTTCCTCCGTTATTTATATCTGCCCATTGGAAATTAAAAGGTGCTGTGCCGCCATTTATTGAAATAGCAACAGAGCCTGTTGAATCAGCAAAGCAACGCGCATTTTGTATTACTTCAAGCGTGATTAAAAACTTAGGATTTTGAGTAATAATCACACTATCTGCTGTGCTGCACGAATTAGCATCAGTAACGGTTACATAATATTTCGCAGCCGGAACATTTGCTAATACCGCAGTGGCATTTGCATTGCTCCATATAAAGCTATAAGGTGCTGTGCCTCCTGTAACAGCAGCTTCTACCGTTCCTGTGCTTTGTCCAAAGCAATTTACATTTTGCTGATTGATAAACGATAACAAGAGCGGTGCTGGTGTGGTAACATTAAACACCGCAGATTTTTGACAACCATTTATGTCTGTTACTAAAACATTGTAAGCTCCGGCAGGTACACCCGTAATATCTTGAGTGGTAGCATTGTTACTCCAAAAATAGGTGTAAGGTGCTGTGCCTCCAGTTACAGTAATATCAACGCTTCCGGTTGAACCATTATTGCATAAAATATTAGTTACATTACCTGTAATGGTTAGCGGGCTTGTAGGCTGTGTTATGGTAACACTTTGTGTGGTTGCACAAGCCTTACTATCAAAAACAGTTACGGCATAAGTTCCTCCTGAAATATTATTCAAGTCTTCAGTTACTGAATAGGCTGCACCATTTTTTGTCCAATTATAAGTATATGGCGGAGTACCTCCGGTTACTGAAAGGTCAATGCTGCCGCTGTTTATACCGTTGCATAAAGCGTGTGTAACCGAAGCTATATTTGAAGTTAAAAGTGGCGGATCTTTTAGCTGAATAGAAACACCAAAATTCGGAACAGTGCAATAAGTGTCTTTTACTTTTATGAAATAAATTCCTTGTGTTAATCCTGTAAAATTACCGCTGCTTTGCCATGTTGCGCCATTGTTATTTGAATATTGCAACGCACCATTTCCGTTAGAAGCGGTAACGGTAATTGTGCCATCGGCAGCACCGTTGCATTTTGGGTCGGTAGCTGTAATAGAGTTAATAAGCGGCTGCCCAACAGTAATGGTAATTTCGCGGTAGCTCCAAGAGTTTTGTCCGCCATTTCTAGTATAAACACGGTAAGTTGTAGTAGAAGGAATATAAACGGTTAAAAAAGAATCGCTGTTAGAAGAATATTGCAGGAAGTTTCCATTTTCAAACCAAACATAATCGCCACCAAAAACTGCTCCGTGCGTAGTAATGGTAACATAACCCGGTTCGCACAAATGTTGTCTTGTAGTTTTTAATGTATCTGGGCAAGGCGAAGTCCATTGTGAACGGAAAAGCGAACCCAAATCGTAACTTGAACTTGAAGTGCTTATTCCTCCCGCACCTGTTCTTTGCAAAACCTGTGGAGAAAAAGCATACGGTGGAAAGGCTCTAAAATCGTAGCGGTTACTTCCGGTGTGTTCGCCTTGTGCTAATTGGTCATCGCCATTGCAATCGCAGCCGCAAGGGCAGTTTGGCTGAAACTGATAAAAGTTTCCTCCGCTGCAACTTCCAAAACAAAGAAAACCACCTGAACAGTTCCAACAATCTTTTTCAAAACCATTAAAACCCATTTGAATACCAAGCGGAGTAGTTTGAGGTCCGGGCGTATTAAATGCGCCATAAGTATAAGTTTTGTTGTAATCGGTGATGCCACTTACATAAGGTCCCGATGTGCTTAAACTTCCATTTGAATATGGAATAAAACCGGAGTTTGTCCAGCTTACGCCATCAACATCGGGATAGTCGCGAGTTTTAATATCTAAAAACAATTCGTAAGATGGCACTTCTATAGCGTCCCAACCGCTGTTTCCGTTTCTGTCCATGTTCCAAGCATCTTCAAAACGCAATTGAACTTGCATAGCGCCATCTCTGCCCGGCTGTGCTAAAATTTTGGTACTTGAAATAATACTAGCAAAGAAAAATATTGTGTATAATATCTTTTTCATAACTCAGGATTGTTTTGTGTGAAATAGGTTTAGTGTTTGTGGTTTTCTGGATCGGCTTGGTTTTTCTTCCATTCAGCATATTTTTCAGGCTGATATATTTTGTAAAATTCTTCTTCGTGAAACTTGTGATACCAAGCCTTCAAATAGGTTGAATAGCGCAGTGCATCTAACTCTTCGTTGCCTGAATTAAATGCTATGCGCTCTGGTCTCACTTCAGAAACTTTCACATACAAGTAAGCATTTTCGCCATCTATTTTTTGTAACTGAATATCTTCTTTAAGCACGGTGTGTGCTTTCATTTCAGCTTGGTTAAATAGCTGTGTTGCTTCGTTTGGGAAAAGCAACATCCAATCTTGAAAACTCCAGATGTAGTTTTTTTCTGCTAAAGGAATATTGGTTGAAGATAAATTCGGGATAGGCAAATGTGGTGCAATAGATTTTAAAGTAGAAGTACTTAAACCCGATGCTGTAATCCATTGCCAATAGCTATTTTCAAATTTTGTGGCTTGTGCATTTTGCTGCAAGCCTAAATGCGCAAGTGCAGGATTTAGTTTTTTAATTTCAGGAAGTGTAAGAAAAGCATTTACTTCTTTTGTGTACTTAGCTTTCCACTGGTTTAGCTTTTGTTCAAACGCTGCATTTTCACTTTCGCTTGCCACTTTTATT
This sequence comes from Bacteroidetes bacterium 37-13, assembly GCA_001897535.1. Taxonomy (GTDB): domain Bacteria; phylum Bacteroidota; class Bacteroidia; order Chitinophagales; family LD1; genus UBA7692. Next base: position 4,951 of record MKTC01000013.1, read on the forward strand.
TTAGGAAAATGTGGTGCAGCCGATTTAATTTTTTGATAATTTAAACCTGCGTATTCTATTAAAGAAAGCCAACGATTTTGGGATTTGTAGTTTGCTTGTGCAAAAGTTGAGCCAGCAAAAAGCACCCAAAAAAACATTAGAGTTAAACGTGCCATATCATCTAAATTTTTAGTAAATATAGAACCAAATTTTAAAGAACATAATTTATGTAAAATCGTATTTATGCGCTTCTACATAATTATTTAAAGCTAAGAAATTATTACCAAAGGAGTTTCGCCATCGTACACGAGTTCATTAATTAGGAATGGGCGAAACAGTTGGTCGCTAAGCAGTCTTGAACCGCGCTGCACTACTAAAATTTCGTTTATAGAGCTATTTATTACTTTTTTAATATCTCTGTTTGGATTATTTGTTTCGTATATCTCAAAAGATGTTTTAAAATTTTTAGAATAGAGTTGAGCCAAGTCGCTAAGTTTTTTTTCTATCTCTAAGTTGCTGTCGTTTGGCTTTATCAGGTGGAAAAAGGTTATTGTAGTATTTTTTGGATCTATAAATTTCAAGAAATTATTAAACTCAAGAAGATTAAAAGTTACATTATCGGGTACTGCAACAAAAATATTTTCGTGCGAATAGTTATTTACAGAAAATGGCATTGCAACCAAAATGGCTTTTGTGTTTTCAATGAGTTGCAATGCCCTGTCTTTAAAAAGATATTTATCAACAAAACTCATTTTCTTTAATCCTGCAACAACAATCTGCTCGTAGTTCTCGGTTAATAATTCATTTAGTTTTATTTGAAAATGAACTTCGCTAACTATGTAGTTTGCTTTTATTTTTTTAGATGTATTTGCTCGAATAAGTGCCTCTATTTGTTTTATTGCTTCTTTGTTCGTGTTGGCGGCAAACTCTTCTTTGTGTTCAACTTCGCTAAGTACCGGAACTAACGGAAATGTTTCATGTATTATTAGAATTTCTGCATTTTCTTGCAAAGCCCACTGCGACACAAAACTTAATAAGCTTGCGGCATTTTCTAATAAGTCTATTAAAACAACAAATCTTTTTCTCATTAGTTCTTAAGTAGTTCTTGCTTTGCTAAAACATTCATTTATTCTTGTAAAATCGTCTTGATTATCTGCCAAGACTACCAATTTATCTTTTGCAAAAATTGGGGTAGATCCTCCGGGTCGTAAAAATTTATCTCCTCTCTTAATCATTACAATAAACGTATTCTTCGGCAGATTTAAATCTACTATTTTTTTATTTACAGCTCTACAAGTTTCGCATACTTCAAACTCTCTTAAAAGTGATTTTGGCAAGTTGAGTAAAAGCTTATCGGTATCGTCTAATTCCTTTTCTGCCTCAGGAATTGCTACTTTAAGCCATTTTGCAACGGTAGAAATTGTAGTACCTTGTATTAAAACAGAGGTGAGAGAAATGAAAAATACAATATTAAAGATCATATTGGCTTTATCTATCCCCGCAAGTAGCGGGTAGGTTGCAAATACTATTGGAACCGCCCCTCTTAGTCCAACCCACGAAATAAAGAGTCTTCGATTCATCTCCATTTTAAAAGGTAATAAGCATAGTAAAACACTTATTGGGCGAGCAAAAACTATTAAAAAAAATGAGATTAAAATACCTATTCCCAATACCGGCAAAATCTTAGATGGAAAAACTTGCAAGCCTAAGGTTAAAAAGAGGACAATCTGCATTAGCCAAGCCAATCCATCATACATATTTATTATGTTCTTTTTATGAATTACGTCTTGGTTTCCAAAATAAACAGCAGCAAGGTAGATAGCTAAAAACCCATTTCCACCAACAAAATCTGTGGCAGAGAAGGTAATAAACATAAGTGCAATTACTAAAATCGGGTATAACCCATCAAAGGTTATTTGAATTCTATTAACAATAAGTTTGCTCAGCTTGCCAAATGCCAACCCAAGCATTGCTCCCAAGAACATTTGTTTGAAAAATATTGGAATCATTGTAACGACATTTTCATCTTGATTAACTACTAGTGTAAGAAAAATTATTGTGAGAACGTAAGCCATTGGATCATTGCTGCCGCTCTCCAGCTCTAAGGTTGGGCGGAGATTGGAGCGCAAGGCAATGCTCCGAGACCTAAGAATTGAAAATACGGCTGCGGCATCTGTTGAAGATACTATAGACCCAAGTAATAAGCTTTCGTAAATTGTAAAATCTGTAACCCAAAATACAAAAAGCCCTATTAAACTTGCGGTTAATAATACTCCTAAAGTAGAAAGCACAATTCCCTGTTTCAATATTGGTTTTATGGATCTCCAGTTTGTTTCTAAGCCTCCCGAAAACAGAATAAAATTTAATGAAACTATACCGATAAATTGAGCAATTTTAGGGTTGTCAAAATGAATTCCTCCAATACCTTCTGAGCCTGCCAACATACCAACTGCTAAAAAGAATATTAGTGTGGGAACTCCGAAACGGGAAGATGTTTTTCCGGCAATTATGCTTATGAAAAGCAGTATTGAGCCGATTAGCAATATATTTTCAATAGTTAAATTCATAAAACCTAAAGCTGTTCAATATAGAAAATATTTTACTTGGAATTGAATTTGTTTTGGAATTGCCGCTGCTAAGATGAGACTGCTAACGTACTATTAATCGAGTAAAAAAAGTGCTGCTTCTAATTCTGAAAGCGTTTTGCTATCGGCTTGTTTTTTGGCTAATGCTATTCCTTGTTCGTACCAATCTTTTGCAGTTGCTGTTTCGTTTTTTTCTTCTTGCAATTTGGCGTATTGATAATAGGTTGGCAGGTAATCGGGAAATTTTTCCAGTAAAATTTCATAGTACATTTCGGCTGCAATTCTATCGGGCATTGCGGCATATTCTTGTGCCAAAGCAAACTTTAAAAATGGATCGTTTGGCGATTGTAACTCTAAGTCTAAAAGCTGCTTCAGCCTTGCTTCTGAAAAACTCATGCTTTCCAATTGTAGAAATGAACTTCGCGCTCGGTAGAGCCGTCATCGTAAAAATTCATTACACAAAATGCGGGCGGAAATTCGTGATAATCACCTTTCCACCAACCACCGCTGGCTGCGCCATTGCAATAGTAATTCACACCGCTGTATGCCACTTCGTCAATTAAGTGAATGTGTCCGCTGAGCGCTGCTTTCACATTGGTATGTTCGCTAAATAAGGTTTTTATTTTCTTAGAATCTTTATGCATCCAAGCGCCTGGTACTTTCCAATTTCCGGATTTTACATTGTTGCCATCGTAAAACACGCAAGCCGCCAAAATAGGAATGTGGCTTAGCACACACACAAATTTATTTTTGGGCGTGTTGGCAAGGTCTTCTTTGAGCCAATCAAATTGTTCGCCATCTAATTTTGCGGTGTAGCCAAAAGGTACGTGTGTCATGCTGTCCAAAACCACAAAATGCCAATTGTTTTTATCGAAAGAATAATAGCGGTTTTTTAGTCCAAGCATTTCTGCTGCCCATTGTTTGCCGTAGTGTTTATCGGTTCTGCGAGCAGAAAGTCCACTCCAGCCCCAAATATCGTGATTGCCGATACTACTATATATTTCCAAGCTGTTTTCATTTTTCAACAAGCCATTCCATGTTTCCCATTGTGCTTTCACGTTGCTTTTTTCGCGCCCCAAAGCGTCCATAATGCAATCGCCCGTATTGATAATAAAATCGGGCTTGTCGCTCAACGATTGTATTTGGTGCAAACAATTTGCCATGCCGCGCGTGGCTGCGCCTTCGGGCTGCACGTGCATATCGGTGATGTGTGCTACACGAAGTACTCTTTTTTTGGTATTACTTGATTTTGCTGCTGCATGTAAAAAATCGGGCAACAACAATCCAGCACCAATAATGCCGCTGGTGAGCAAAAACTTTTTTCTTGAAAAACTTTCCATGATGTAAATTGAAAATGGCGAGAGATGATTTTAAATTTCTTCCACAGTTACGCCAATTCCTCTTTCAGAAATGGCAATGCGCATATTGTTGAGCGAAGTAAAGTCGCCTTGCTTTACTGCATATTTTCCTTTGTAATGAATAAACAAGGAACACTGTTCGGCTTGCTCCATGCTGTGTTTACAAACTTCTATTAGGGCTAAAATTACCCAATCGAAAGTGTTGATGTTGTCGTTGTGAACAATCAATCTATGTGTGTGTGTAACGGTTTCTTTAACTAAAACTTCTTCTTCAAACTGCGTGAACATTGGCTTAAATATTTAGAAGCCGAATTTAAAAAAGAAATGAAACAATCGCCAAATAAATAGTTTAGAGAAACTATGAATTAACCATTGTTTTAAAAAGAATGAACGAAATCTATTTAACAGCAACCATTTCAGTATCGTTTTTTTCTGCTCCGGAATTGTTATTAGATTTTGCAAAACTGGATAGCAACGCCAACACAAAGGCGATAATTAGTGGGGTAGCAATTTTTTTCATAGGTTATGGTTTAGTGATAAAAACTCATCACCAAACACTGCGTAAATGGTCAGATAGGCACTAAACTTAATAGTGTACTTGTTGTATATACTCTATTTCAGAAAATTTGTTTCAGTATATATATCCTACGTATATTTTACTATTTTATTTCGCCCCACAATCCGCGCTTATTTTCTCTTGCTTCTTGCTGTAATTTCACAAACTCTTTTGCGTGTTTTACATTAGGCGGAATGGTTAATACTGTTGCATAGCCGTTTTTTACCAAGGCTGCATTCACAAAAGTTCCATCTTCAAGATACACATAAGCAAGTGTTCTGCCATATTGGTCTTTAGAACTTACATCGTATTCAATACGTACATTTTTGCTGTTCAACAGTTGCTTTAAATAGGCTTTTGCTTCTTCGCCATAATAACCAATTTCCTTTCTCCTCGATTTTTGAGTTTCGGGAGCATCTACTCCAATCAATCTAATTTTTTCTCCCTTTTCGGTTCCATTGTAAATCCAAAAAGTATCTCCATCTGAAACCTTTTTTACGGTATATGTTTTAGTAGCAGTTTTTTGCGGTTGCGGTTCAGAAACAGAACTGCACGAAACACTCAAGAGTAGTAATAAAAATGTAAATGTCATTTTGGTTGAATAGGAAAACATCAGTTTAAACAAGTGAACTCAATAGTAATTTATGTTTGTAACATTGGTTGCAAAAATTAAGTGCTTTGTGCATTAGTTTAGCACACAAATAAATATAGTTATGAGTTATACTTTTTCAAGGATAGTGAATACAGATTTTGCTACCGCAGTTGCAAACGTTACCGAAGAATTAAAAAAGGAAGGATTCGGCATTCTCACAGAAATTGATATTGCCGCTACTTTAAAAAAGAAATTAGATGTAGATTTTAGAGCCTATAAAATTTTAGGTGCGTGCAATCCGCCATTTGCCTATCAAGCACTAATGGCTGAGGAAGAAATTGGCACCATGTTACCTTGCAATGTGATAGTGCAAGAAACAAAAGATGGCAAAGTGAAAGTGAGTGCCGTAGATCCAATTGCCTCAATGGCAGCAGTTAAAAACCCTGCATTGGAAAAAATTGCTGGTGAGGTTGCGGATAAACTTCAAACAGTAATTCGGAATTTGGCATAATGTTTTTCCGCATAAATCAATAATTCATCAATAGGCAAAGCCCCGTTTAGCAACCAATCGCCAATTAAAGATACTTTGCCTTTTGTTTTTATTGTTTTGTCTTGAAAAACATTTTCGATTGTCATGTTTTATATCAAAATTTTTTGTTGAAAAATTCCTACTCTTTCACATCTACTTTAACGCTATAATTTGGAAAAGCAGGGCTAATTCTTGCTAACTTTCCATCAGGCATATTCACTTTGTAGCAGGTAAAAACTTTGCTGGTATCGCAGCGATAATCTGGGCGGTAGTAATCGGTAGAAACTATTTGAGCACCGCTTGCAAAAGCTGCATTGGCTTGGGAATGGTCATCGTTTTTGGCAAAGGAAATATTATCATCGGCACGGGTGCGAACCATAAAACCTTGCTTTATTAAATTTGTAATTTCTGTTTCGTTTCCAATTGGCGAGTTGCGGATAACGAATGCTGCATCGGCTTCGTTTGGCTCTGCGAACACAAACATTGCTCTGCCTTCCAAAGTTGTTTTTCCTGCGCGGTAGGCATCAGTTCCTTCGCCATTTGTAACGAACATAATTTTGCCGCGTGCTTCGCCTAAAGTTGGCCAATTATTAGCCAAAGCGGCTTCGCGTAAAGTGCTGTAATTGCCTCTAAATTTATCGGGCGTAATTACTTTATCCAAATTTGCACCAAATACTGCTTTTATTTCTGCGTCTAAATCATCAATAGCTTGCGGTGTGTATGGCAAGCCTTTCACAAAACCTGTAACCGGCAAATAATCTGCTGCGGTTTCTTTTTTTGTTTCAATATAAATTACAATTGGCAAATGGCGCGGATGTGCTTCAGACCAACTTTTTACGGTTTGCAATGCTTGCTTAAAAGTATAGTAGTTTGTATTGAAATCAATATCAGGAATGTGTAAAATTTTGTAGCCTTTATCTTTTAATTCAGGAATGCCTGATTCTGGATTTTCACCAATTAAAGACATTCCGCCTCGGCTGTAATATCGTCCGCCATCGGGGTCGTAATAAATATCTAATTCAATGCTGCGCACGCCATAAGTATCAAACTGGTCGGGCAATGGAATATGTGTGTAATCTAAGTCCTCCGGATCTAAACTTGCAGGCAAAGAACCTTTAAGTGAAATTAAGCCATCGAGTATAGGTTGGTAGGTTCTTTTGCGATAGCTGTTGTGGCTGGCTAAAACTTGTACTTTGTTCATCTTCACCGTGTCCCAAGCGGTGTCTGCGGCATTGGAGGTTACATCTTTTTTACAGCCCGCTGTGGCAAATAGCAATCCTGCCAACACAATACATATGTTTTTCATGCTAAATTTTAATTGTTTTAAAATACACTAAATAATTTTCCGATAAAAACAGTTTTCCTCACAAAGCAAGAAAAATTACTTTATACATTTTGCTAAAAATTTCAGTTGCAGAAAAATAATTAGCACAAGCAGTTGCCCTTTTTCGTATTCATTCCACTTTGGAACGTTAAACATTTTGTAACTTATTAAAATATATTCACTCAAATTTGTGTAAACAAGCACTAAAATATGAAACCAGTTTTTGTCGTTGGTTTTATGGGCTCCGGCAAAACCGGATGGGGAAAGCGACTCGCCAATACACTAAAATTGGAGTTTGTAGATTTAGATTGGGAAATAGAAAAGAGAATAAAGAAAAGCATTTCGGAATTGGTGCTTGAAGAAGGTATTGAAGAGTTTAGAATTATAGAACACGATGTATTGCTTTCGCTGAACTATGAAGATAAATTAGTTGCCACAGGTGGAGGCACGCCTTGTTTTTACGATAACATGGAATACATAAATTCCTTAGGCACAACTGTTTTTTTTGATGTGAGTGAAGAAATTCTTTATAGCCGATTGCGAAGCCAAGAGCATCGCGACCGCCCGTTAATTGCAAGCCTTTCGGGCGAAGAATTACGCGATTTTATTGCAAAAAGTTTAGAGCAGCGAAGACCTTTTTACGAGCAAGCCAATTTAATTTTTAATCCGGTGAAAACCAGTATTGATGCTATGGCAAAAGAAATTATTGCTTACGATGGAAGTTTCAATGCTTCAATGGTTAAGATTGAATAATCCCAGATTTTGCAGTAGATTCTTTGCTACGATAAAACACTACTTTATATCTGCTTCAACTGTTCAAAAAACATAATTCATTATGCTTTTATCGCAGTTTTGCAGCTTATTTTGTATTATTTCATCTCGCTTAAATTTCTACTGCAAAATTTGGGATAATTGAATGGCGGTATAGCTTTGAAAGATTACTCTTTTCCTTCGTGCTTCCAGCGCTTGTGGCTCCAAAGCCAATCGTGAGGAGATTTTTTAATTTGTGTTTCTAACAAAGCCGCAAATTGCGTGGTAATTTCTTCTGCCGAAAGTTTCTTTTGGCTATTGGTAATTGGCACTAATTCTATTTGATAAAAACCTCTTTCGGTTTGCACTACTTTCACAAACAAAACTTCGCAATCGTTTGCTACGGCATAGCGCGCTGCACCCGAAAAAAATGGCAATCTACTATTTAAAAAATCGCACCAAACTGCGCCTTGTAAACCTCTTGGCGATTGGTCGGCAACGTATAAGTGGATTGTTTTTTGTGCTTGTTTTTGTTTGTAATATTGGATAAAACCTTTGCCACGCATGCTCACTAATTTCATTCCAAATCGTTCGCGGTTGCGCTTTATCCAATTGTCCCAATGCTTATTGTTTGGTGGATTGTAGAGCGCCAGCATTTGTGGATAATCGGTAACAAGACTTGCGGTTAAGCCAGCCCATTCCCATGAGCCGCAATGCCCCAAAAGCGCTACAATGCTTCGGTTTTCGCTGCTCCATTTTTCTACAATGCTTAAATCTTTTACGGTGCAGCGCTTTAGTATTTCTTGTTTTGAAATTCCAATTGCCATAATGCTTTCGGCAATTCTTTCACCCAATATTTTGTAGAATGAATTTGCAGTGGAGTTTACTTCTTCAGTAGAAAAATTTGGAAATGCTTTTTGAATATTTGAGCGTACTGTTCTTTTTCGATAACCGATAATTTTATTCAACAAAAAACCAATGCCATCTCCAATGCCGAATAATGTTTTTGCCGGCAGCTTTGCAATTAGCCAAAGCAAGGGAGAAAGCAAGTAGTAGCTGAACATTATGGTTTAGAAAGTTCGTTTTGGTTGATGCTGTAAACCCATTTACGCTTGCCGTTTCGTTTAAAATTTTCTAAAGTGCAAATTCTGTTTCCTGCTTCACCACTTATGGAAATTCTTCCAAAGTTATGCCCCAATTTTTTGGTGCCCGGAATTCGCAATGGGTTTTTGTTTAGCCCAACCAAGCGAACCGGAAGAGGGACGGAAGTAAGAGAAGAGCAAGTGTAATCGTACATTGGATAGCCGTTCCAATCTTTTTTGCAGAGTTCAGAAAAGTGCATATCTCCGGTTAAAAACATAGTGCCTTTAATATTGTTATCAGCAATAAAATCAAGCAAATCTCTGCGCTCACGGTCATAATCAATATACTTTTCACCAAATCTTTTTTCGCTAATAACTTGCGAGCCAATAACGATAAATTTGAAAGTAGCTTGACTCGTTTGCAGTTGTTGTTTCAGCCAAAGTATTTGAGTTTCGCCCAGAAATGAACCTGCGGTATCGGCATGTGGCGCTTTAAAATATCGATTGTCGGTAACAAAGAAATCGGCATCGTAATAGCTATACTTAAAGTAGTTTCCGTAAAGCGCCTGATTTTCGGGATAAGTGTTTGGCCAAAAGCCTTTAAAAATCTTTAGCGAAGTATCTTTTAAATGCCAATCGGAGCCTGCATTGTTTGGACCAAAATCATGGTCGTCCCAACCAGCAACATTGGGTTGGTTGGCTAAAAAACGATTTAATTTTTTGAATCTGCTGCGCATTTTCATGTTTCGCTTAAACATGTTGTTGTAGTTTTTGTGGTCTTTCCAAAGTAGATAAACATTGTCGCCCATCCACAGCATAAAATCGGCATTTTTATCTTTCATTCGGTTTAAGATAAAAGCCTTGAAACCAGGATAAAAAATGCGTGGTAAGCCTGTTTCTAAAAGCAGGCAAGAGCCTAATAAAAAGTTGAAGTTTTGTGTTTCTTCGGTTAAGGGTGTTTTAAATCCATAGCGAACTTCTTTGCCCCAGCCATCAATTTCAATAATGATGTTGTAGTAATGCCCGGGCTCTAATTTTTCAAACTGCATGGTAAGCGCAACTTGCCCTTTAGGTCCGGCAATATGCGATTCTGCAAGTGGGTAAAAAATCTTCTTTGCAGTGGTGTCCATTAAAATTAAAGTGTTCTTTCCCGTTCCTCTATAGCCAATCCAAACTTTTGCACTTGTTGGCGTTACTGAACCAACCACCGGACCAGCCAAAAGTTTAGGTTTTTGTTGTGCTTGAAGCGAAAATGAAATAAATAGGAAGCAGAAAAAGAAAATGAAATTTAGTCGGGCGGAAGCGGAAAAATTATTCATCGAAATTATTGTTGTAGCCTGCAATTTTTAGTTCACGAACGGAGTAAAGCACTTTATCTGCTAATTCCTTTTTATAGGTTTCTAATTTATTGTAAACAGTTTTATCGCTTGCGCCAATAATTTGTGCCGCCAATATTCCGGCATTTTTAGCGCCATCTAAAGCTACAGTGGCAACCGGTACACCTGCGGGCATTTGCAAAATAGAAAGTACAGAATCCCAGCCATCAATAGAATTTGATGATTTTATTGGCACGCCAATTACGGGCAAAGCAGTAACAGAGGCAATCATTCCGGGTAAATGTGCTGCACCGCCTGCTCCGGCAATTACTACCTTTAAACCTCTGCTTGCAGCAGTAGAAGCATATTCAATTAAACGTTGTGGTGTTCTGTGTGCGCTCACAATTGTTGTTTCAAAAGGGATTTGCAATTCTTGTAAAATATCAACGGCAGCTTGCATTACGCGTAAATCGCTTTGGCTGCCCATCACCACACCTACCAATGGCATCATTTTGCTGTTTTTTAATTGTGTGCCAAACCTAAGTTTTAAAATGAATTTAAGCTTAGGTTTTTTACTATTTTTTTATGTTTTTAAATGAAACTTCACCAAATCAATGACGATAAACAAAAAGGTGCTTCGCGCTAAAAAGACGCTGAACAAGGCTTTGAAATTTTGCTTTTTTTAAGTTTTTTATCAACGCTTTTGTGTGGATAAGTGCCCAAGCTAAGGTGGTTAAAAGAATAGCGATTGTACCTTAGAATAATAGTAAATATGAGGCAGGAGCAAAATTTTTACGCAAATACTTTTGGTATTTCAAGATGTGATACCATATTTGCGCGGCTAAATTTTGACAATTAGATGACAAATCTGTATTGGTGGTCGAATGACCGTATAAACAAAAAACAGGGTATAAGCTTATACTCGTTGGCATTTACTGCCTTATTACTATTGTTTTCAACACTATCGTTTTCGCAAGCTCCGGATCCTGCTGATATTGCTGCGGGCAAGGCTTTGTTTAAGGCAAATTGTGCTGCATGTCACAATCCAACCCAAAACGGAACCGGTCCTGCTTTGAAAGGCGTATTGGCGCGTTGGGAAGCTGCCGGAGATTACAAAGGTAAAACCGGAAAGCAGATGTTGCATGAATGGATTCGTAACTGGAACACTCCAGTTAAAGAAGGCTATCCTCATGCTATTGAAATGAGCAATTGGTCGCCTTCGCAAATGACCTTGTTCCCTGCGTTGAAAGATGACGAAATAGATAAAATTTTATTGTACGTAGATAATTCTGATGTGAAACCTGCGGGCGCTGCTACAGCAGGCGCACAAGGTGCTGCTCCTGCAGCAGAAACAGGTGCTAAAGCTCCGGCAATGGCTATCTATTTGTTCTTGGGGATTTTAGTTGCTTTAGTGGTTATTTTAGTTTCAGTTACAAGTAAATTAAATAATGTTCTTGCAGCTAAAAATGGCGAAGAAGTTAAGCTTAGTACACCTTTTTGGAAAAGCAGAAAACTTTTAGCAACACTAATTATTTTAGCTACTATTTTTGTTTTCTATAATTTAGTTGATGGCGCAATTCACTTAGGTCGCCAGCAAGGCTATCAACCAGCTCAGCCAATTAAATTCTCGCACCAATTGCATGCCGGAAAGCATAAAATTGAATGCCAATACTGTCATAGCACAGCCGCACAAGGTAAACACAGCAATATTCCTTCGGTAAATACTTGTATGAATTGCCATAAAAATGTTCAGAAAGGACCAGAATTCGGCACTACAGAAATTGCAAAAATTTATGCAGCTGCGGGTTGGGATCCTGACCAAGGGAAATATGTAAACGAGCCAAAACCAATTGAGTGGGTTCGTATTCACAACTTGCCTGAACACGTTTACTTTAACCACGCACAACACGTAAATGCAGGTAAAATTGCTTGCCAAAACTGCCACGGTCCGGTTGAAGAAATGAAAGAGGTTTATCAATTTGCGCCACTTTCAATGGGTTGGTGTATCAATTGCCACCGCAATACAGAAGTACAGTTTGCTAACAACAACTATTATTCAATTTACGAAAAAATTCATGAAGAATTAAAGAGTAAAAAGTTGGATAAGGTTACTGTAGAAACAATAGGAGGAACCGAGTGTCAAAAATGTCACTACTAAAAATTTAAAGCTAATCGTAATTTAAAATACATTATCAAACTAAATCACCCTTCGGGTTAAAAGTTTAAACATGGCAGATAAAATATATTGGAAAGGGTTAGAAGAGAAAAATCAGCTGATATCTTTCACAGAATCTGAAAGTAAAGAATTTGCTGAAAATCTTCCGGTAGTAGGCAGTGCCGTTGATGCAATTTCAACTAAAGGCAATACCAACCGTAGAGATTTCTTGAAAATGTTGGGATTTAGCGTAACTGCTGCAACTATTGCTGCAAGTTGCGAAATTCCTGTTCGCAAGTCTATTCCTTATGCTTGGAAACCTGAAGAGATTGTTCCGGGTGTTGCGAATTATTATGCTTCTGCGTATTTTAGTGCAGGAGAATTTAATTCTATTTTAGTTAAAACCCGCGAAGGCAGACCAATAAAAGTAGAAGCTAACAAACAAAGCACAGTTACCGGACATGGAACTTCTGCTCGTGCACAAGCTTCAGTTTTAAGTCTATATGATGGCAGCCGATACACCAACCCACGCAAAGGAAAAGAAAATATAACTTGGGATACTGCTGATAAAGAAGTTAAAGCAAAATTAGAATCAATAAAAGCAGCAGGCGGTAAAGTAGCATTGTTTACTTCAACAGTAGCAAGTCCTTCAACCAAAGCAGTTATTAAAGATTTTATTGCAACTAATCCAAATGTAGAGCATTTGGTTTACGATGCCGTTTCATACTCAGGTTTGTTAGATGCAAACCAACAATCATTTGGTGTTCGTGCAGTTCCAAATTACCAATTTGCAAAAGCAAAAGTAATTGTAGGCGTTGGTGCAGATTATTTAGGTTCTTGGTTAAACCATACTGAATACGAAGCAGATTGGGCTGTGAACCGTAGAGTGAGCAAAGCAAATACTGCTATGAGTAAAACATTCCAAATTGAATGTTTGCCAACTACAACAGGATTTAAAGCCGATGTTCGCGTACCTGTGAAACCGGCTGATGAAATTGCTGCTTTAATTGCCATTTACAACATAGTTACCGGAAGCAGCGCAGCAGGAGCTTTGCAGAATGCAAAAGTAGAAGCGGCAGCAAAAGCACTTGTGGCTGCAAAAGGCGAAAGTTTATTGGTTTGTGGAAGCAACAGCGTTCACGCTCAACTTTTAACTAATGCCGTAAACTCAGCTTTAGGGAATTATGGCACTACACTTGGTTTTGACCGTCCTGTTTATTTAAAACAAGGTTCAGATACTGCGGCAACTGCATTGTTTGAAGGTTTGAAAAACGGAACTTACAAAGGTGTGCTTTTTTACGAAGCAAATCCGGTTTACAATTATGCTAAGGGAAAAGAATTATCAGAGTTAATTTCTAAAGCAGAGTTAAGCGTTTCTTTTGCCAATCGCTTGGACGAAACATCTTCGGTTACCGCTTATGTTTTACCGGACAACCATTATTTAGAAAGCTGGAACGATATTGAAGTAAAAGCAGGTATTTTAAACACTGTTCAGCCAACTATTTCAAAATTATTCGATACTCGCCAATTTCAAGATACATTACTCACTTATAGCGGTCAAACTGTAAAATATTATGAGTACATGCAAAAGAATTGGGAAACCAATTTCTATCCTAAACAAACAAAATACACAGGTTTTTGGGCATTTTGGGATACTACAATTCACGATGGTGAAGTAGTGTTGAATGTTGCTCCAACAGCAACCACCGCAGGAAATCCAAACCTTGCAGAAGCTGCAAGTGTTTTGGCTGATTCAGTAAAAGGTTATGGAGAAAATCAATTGAAAATTTACGAATCTTCAGTAATAGGTGATGGAACACACTCCGATAACCCTTGGTTATTAGAAATTCCTGAACCAGTAACTAAGGTTACATGGGAAAACTTTGTAATGGTAAGCCCTAAGTTTGTTGAAAAGAACGGTTTACAACCCGATCTTGAAATGAAAGATTACCATGTAATTAAGTTAAAAGCAGGCGATGTAGAACTTGAATTGCCTGTGGTTGCCGTTCCGGGAACACCTGAAAACACATTCGGTGTAGCATTAGGTTTTGGCCGTACAGCAGTAAACCATGATTTGTTGAAAGTAGGTAAAAATGCTTATCCGTTATTAACTTCAGGTTTAGATATTGTTGGCAATGTAACTTGGACAAAAGCAGGTAAAACCGAAAAACTGGGAATTACCCAAACACACCATAACTTAACTTTAAAAGGCTTAGGAGGAACAAGAACACGCCATATTATTAAGGAAACAACCTTAGAAGAATATAAGCAAAATCCTTACGCAGGAAACGAAGACAGAGCGGATATTTTAGAGCATTTAGTTACTTTATATCCTACACATAATTTCCCGGGACATCACTGGTCTATGGTAATTGACTTAAACACTTGTACCGGATGTAATGCATGTGTAGTAGCTTGTAATGCTGAAAACAATATTCCGGTAGTAGGAAAAGACCAAGTAGTTCGTGCTCGTGAAATGCACTGGTTGCGTATTGATCGTTATTTTGCAGGAAGCGAAGAAGATCCAACAGCGGTATTCCAGCCAATGCTTTGCCAGCACTGCGATAACGCACCTTGCGAAAACGTGTGCCCGGTTGCAGCAACCAACCACAGTAGCGAAGGATTAAACCAAATGGCTTACAACCGTTGTATTGGTACAAGATATTGCGCAAACAACTGCCCTTACAAAGTTCGTAGATTCAACTGGTACGACTATGCAGGAAACGATAGCTTCGACAAGAAATGGGGAACAGGAAACGATGCGGGATTGGCTGCATACCAATTAGGAATGCGCGAACCTTTAACTCGTATGGTATTGAACCCAGACGTTACTGTGCGTTCACGTGGTGTAATTGAAAAGTGTTCTTTCTGCGTACAACGCTTACAAGATGCAAAACTTACTGCCAAGAAAGATAATCGCCCATTATTAGATGGCGAAGCACAAACAGCTTGCCAAACAGCTTGCCCAACAAATGCAATTACTTTTGGAGATAGAAACAATAAAGAAGCAGCAGTTGCGAAATTGTTTAACGAAGAAAGAGCATTTGGAGTATTAGAAGAGTTGCATACACTACCGAATGTGATGTACTTAACACAAGTTAGAAACACAGATAAAGAAGCAAAAGCATAAATTTTTAAATAGAAATTAAATAATATCAATGCACGCATACGAATCGGATTATAGAGAACCGCTCATTGGACCTTCTGTAAAGAGCTATACTCAAATTACTGACGAGTTGGTACGACCAACTGAAGGCGTTCCACCGCTAAGTTGGTGGATATTGTTTAGCATAATGGGAATGGGAACCTTGTTTTTCCTGTTTTGCTTAGGCTGGACAATTTGGTTTGGAATAGGCACTTGGGGCTTAAATAAAACTGTAAACTGGGCATGGGATATCACTAACTTTGTTTGGTGGATAGGTATTGGACACGCAGGTACGCTTATTTCCGCAATCTTATTGTTATTCCGCCAACGTTTCCGTACCGGAATTAACCGTGCAGCAGAAGCGATGACAATTTTTGCGGTAATTTGTGCCGGTGTATTTCCATTATTACATACTGGTCGCCAGTGGTTAGATTTCTTTATCTTCCCTTACCCAAACACACGTGGTCCTTTGTGGGTAAACTTTAACTCACCGCTTTTGTGGGACGTATTTGCAATCTCAACCTATTTTACTGTATCGTTGTTATTTTGGTACTCCGGCTTAATGCCTGATTTTGCAACTATCCGCGATAGATCAAAAAGTAAAACAAGAAAGTTTATTTACAATATAGCTTCATTTGGTTGGCAAGGAACAGCAAAGCAATGGCAACGTTTCGAGTCATTGTCGTTAGTTTTAGCAGGTTTGGCAACTCCGTTGGTATTATCAGTTCACACCATAGTATCGTTTGACTTTGCTACATCAGTAATTCCGGGCTGGCACACTACAATCTTCCCTCCATATTTTGTTGCGGGCGCTATCTTCTCAGGTTTCGCAATGGTGGAAACTTTAATGCTTATCGTGAGAAAGCTATTTAAGTTAGAAGATTATATTACGGTGAACCACATCGAATCAATGAACAAAATTATTGTTCTAACAGGTTCGATAGTAGGTATTGCTTACATCACAGAATTATTTATTGCTTGGTATTCTGGATATTTATATGAGCAACATGCTTTCTATAACAGAGCATTGGGTAAATATTGGTGGGCTTATGCCATTATGATGTCTTGTAACGTAATTACACCACAAGCTTACTGGTTCAAAAAAGTTCGTAGAAACTTATTAGTAACTTTTGTTCTTTCAATATTTGTAAACATCGGAATGTGGTTCGAGCGTTTTGTAATTATCGTAACTTCATTAGCTGATGATTTCTTACCATCAAGCTGGGCTTATTTCTCTCCTACTTGGGTAGATATTGGAATTTATGTTGGTTCAATGTGTTTGTTTATGACCTTGTTCTTGTTGTTTGCACGTACATTCCCTGTAATTGCTATAGCAGAGGTAAAATCTATATTTAGAACTTCTTCTGCAGTAGCAAAAGCTGAGCGCGCTAAAGAAGCCGGCTCTTCAAGTGGAGGTTATGTGGGCAGTTATCAAGTTGGAATATTAGATAAAGACGCGAAAAACTAATTTTAAAAATTGAAGTCATAAACACTATAATGAAATAATATTATGAGTAATAAATTTTTAATTGGCATGTGGGATCATGAAGAAGTGTTTCTTCATGCAGCAAAGCACCTCACTCATGACGGTGTAGAAATTCATGAAACACTTACTCCTTTTCCTGTTCACGGATTGGAACACGCATTGGGCTATAGAGAAACTCGCCTGCACACTGCAGGATTTTTATATGGTATCACAGGAACTACCATGGCTTTATTGCTTATGGGCTGGATTATGTCAGTAAACTATCCAATAGTGTTTGGCGGTAAACCATTTTTCGCTTTGCCTTCTTTTATTCCAATCACATTTGAATTAACAGTATTGTTTTCTGCAGTTGGTATGGTATTAACTTATTGCACACGTAATAAGTTATTCCCTGGTTATGTGCCTCGTATTTATGATCCGCGCACAACTGACGACCGTTTTGCATTTGTATTTGATATTGAAGGAAAGAGTGAAGCAGATGTTGCAAAATTGAGAACTATATGCGAATCAAACGGAGCTGTAGAAATTAAAACAAAAGAATTTAAAGAAGGAGACGGACTTTAATTTTAAGAACTCCAAAAACTGATTGTTTAGAAATGAGAAACACAATATACATTTTAGGCTTAATGGTTTTAGCTGTAGCAACCACAACTTCTTGCAGCAGAAATCCAAAAGAACCCGGAAAAATTTTCATGCCGGATATGGCTTACAGTCCGGGTTATGAAACCTACTCAGAAAGCCCTATTGCTACTCCTGAAGGAGTAAAAATGAGTGCTCGTCTGCCAGTTGAAGGAACAATTCCTCACGGATTCATTCCATCTGATGAAAAGATTAGAACAAATCAAGCATACTTGATGAGTTATATGGCGAAAAACCATTTTACCGGTAAGGCTGAAAAGTGGAATGAAGAATATGCTAAAGCAGCTCAACTTTTACAAGACCCACTTGAGCAATCAAAAGAAAACTTAGACAAAGGAAAAGAAGTTTATACTATTCACTGCAAAGTGTGCCACGGAGAAAAAGGAAATGGCGATGGACAAATTATTGTTCTTGCTGATGGAAGTGATGGCCCATACACAGCCGTTCCTCCTGCATACAAAAAGCACTTGCCTGAAATTAAAGATGGCAATATGTTTTATAGCATTAGCTACGGAAAAGGCATGATGGGACCTTATGCGCATTCTTTAAGTGTAACAGAAAGATGGCAAGTAATTCATTATATTAAAAGTTTAGCCGGATTAACAGCAACTACTGCCGCTGCAACAGATACAGCAGCAAAAGCAGCAACTCCGGTAACAGCAGAAAAAAAATAAGAACCAATTAAATACGCTAAATAGCTAAGAAATGACAGAAAAATTTCAATTTGATAGTAAACTCAAGAAGAACTTATTCATTGCGATGGGCTTGGGTTTGGTAGGTTTGGTTTTGGCGTTTGTGTTATATCCGCATAACTCACACAGCCGTTTTTGGACAAACATTTTAGTAAATTCATATTATTTTACTGGAATAGGAATATTTGGTTTGTTCTTTGTTGCAGCACACCAATTAGGATACGGAGGTTGGATAGTTTTGGTGCGCAGAGTAATTATGTCTATGTCTGGTTTTGTATTTGTGGGAGCGCCACTTTTGCTTTTAATAGCATTGCTTACTTGGGGAAATGTGCACAATATTTACGACCATTGGCTGCATGTAATTAAGCACCCGGAAAGCCTTCCGGAAAGTATGACAACGAAAGCAGTTTTCTTTAACTTAACATTTTGGACTGCCAGAATTGCTGTTTATGCAATTCTTTGGATGTTGTTTGCTCGTATCATTACAAAGTATTTTGGTAACATAACCGATAAAAGATCTTACAAAATATCTAAGCTTATCGCGGCAATGTGGATTGTTGTTTTTGCTGTGTCTGAAAGTTTTGTTAGCTGGGATATGATTATGAGTATTGATCCACATTGGTATTCAACTTTGTTTGGTTGGTATAACTTTGCCAGCTACGGTTGTGGAGCACTTTCATTTGCTATATTATTAACTATCTATTTAAAATCTAAAGGCTATTTAGCACAAGTAAATGAAAATCATATTCACGATTTGGGAGTATTCCTTTTTGGATTTTCAATATTTTGGACATACTTGTGGTTTAGCCAATATATGTTGCAGTGGTATGCCAACATTCCTGAAGATACAATGTACTGGGTAAAACGTGCAGGCACAGGTTTTCATACTAGCATGTTTGTTTCTTTGGCTATTAACTTTGTGTTACCTTTATTGGTTATAATTAAGAGAGGAGCTAAAAGAAATTTTAAAACCATATCTTTTGTGTCTGTTATGATAATTATCGGGCATCATATTGATTTTTGTAACATGGTAATGTATGAACCAAATGTAATTTCAACAGGACATGGCGAACATGGACATCATGCACTTAACAGCAATGAAGCTACAGCATTATATGCTGAAAATACAGAAGCTGTAAAAGAACCTGCGGCTGCTACAGAACACGCAGCTACAGATGCCGTTACTGCTAAGCCTGAAGTAAAAGCAGCTGAATCGGCACATGTAGAAGCTCATGGACACGAACACGGAAGCACAGCAAAATCTTATGCAGGTTTTGGTTTGGTAGAAATCCTAATTTTTATTGGATTTACCGGAGTGTTTTTATATATGTTTTTTAATGAACTATCGAAACATCCTTTAGTTAACGAACAAGATCCTTACTTTAAAGAGTCTCAAAGACACCACATTTAAGGATTGAAAAATTTAATATTGTATTAGGATATAATTATTTTTTAAAGATAAATAAATATTAGAGATGACTATTTTGTTATCAACCGTAATTTTGGTTCTGCTTTTTGTTGTGCTTGTTTATGTGGCTCATGCCAGTGAACTTGCAATGGTTCTTAATGGTGAAGACAAAGACACCACAAAGGCAAGTAGAAGAAATGGCTATGCTTCATTATTATTCCTTATAGGATTCTTTGTTGCAGTAGCTTGGTCTTGTAAAGAATATTTGCCCGCATTATTGCCTAAGTCGGCATCATTACATGGCGTAGAAACCGATCGTTTATATAACGAAGGTATGATACTGATGTTTTTGGTGTTTATCTTAACCCACATCGCTTTATTTTGGTTTGCTTACCGCTACAACGAATCCAATAATAAGGTTGCTTATTTCTACCCTCACAACAATAAATTAGAGGCTATATGGACTATCATTCCGGCACTTGTGTTGGTTGCAATGGCTGTAACCGGAATGCGTGTTTGGTTTGATATTTTTGATGTGAGCAAACGCGATACAAAGAACATGATGGTGCTTGAAGTTACTGCGAAACAATTTCAGTGGACAGTTCGTTACTCAGGTAAAGACAACGCTTTTGGCGAAAGAATTATTGACAAGGAACACGTTTCTCCTGAAAATGAATTAGGTATCAATTGGAAAGACGCAAAAAGCCATGATGACTTTTTTGCTGACAAAATCTATTTGGTTAAAAACAAGCCGGTATTGGTTAAGTTAGGCGCTCAAGATGTGCTTCACAGTTTCTTTTTGCCACATTTTCGTGTGAAATTAGACTGTGTTCCAGGGTTGCCTACACAGTTTTATTTTGTTCCAACCCTTACTACCAAAGAGATGCAAGAGTATTTAAGCACTCAGCCTTGGTGGCAACAAGTAAATCCTGAAACAGGCAAACAAAAATGGGAAACATTTAAGTACGAATTAGCTTGCACCGAAATTTGCGGACGTTCGCACTATGGAATGCAAAAAGATGTAGTTGTTGTAGAACAAAAAGAATATGATGAATGGATGAACAAACAAGACTCATATTATAAAACAGTTGTACAGCCAACTTTAGTTGGAAATAATAACATTCCTGCGGATAAAGTACAAGCATTAAATTAATCGAATTTTAAACCAAAGCGCAACGCTTAAAATATAAAAAATAGAGTATGCAAACAGTAGCACATGGAGATGTACACACTCAAGATACACATCATGGAGATCATGGACACCATGATCATCATGAGCAATCTTGGTTAGAAAAGTATGTTTTTAGTACTGACCATAAGATAGTAGCAAAGCAGTTTTTAATTACCGGAATGATGTGGGCAATCGTTGGTGCATTGCTTTCAGTATTGTTCCGTATTCAACTTGCTTGGCCAGATGAAACTTTTCCATTTTTGGAAACATTTTTAGGTAAATGGGCAGAAGGCGGTAAAATCTCTAATGAGTTTTACAACGCACTTATTACTATGCACGGTACAATTCTTATTTTCTTCGTACTTACCGGAGGATTAAGTGGAACGTTTGCAAACTTGCTTATTCCATACCAAATTGGTTCACGCGATATGGCATCAGGATTTATCAATATGTTGTCATACTGGTTCTTTTTTATTGCCTCGATGGTAATGTTTTCATCTTTCTTTATCCAAACAGGACCTGCAGCCGGAGGTTGGACAGCTTACCCACCATTGAACGGCTTGCGCGATACTGCTATTAGTAAAGGTTCGGGGCTTGGTTTCGATTTATGGGCATTGGCAATGGTCTTATTTATTATATCTTCTTTGTTAGGAGGCTTAAATTATATTTCAACTACGCTTAACTTGCGTACCAAAGGTATGACCATGTTTAAGTTGCCATTAACCGTTTGGTCTTTCATGCTTACTGCAGTTATTGGCCTATTGGCATTCCCGGCATTATTGGCAGGTGTAGCGCTTTTAGAATTTGACCGTTTGTTAGGCACTTCATTCTACTTGAACGATATTATTATTAACGGAAACTTATTAGACTACAAAGGTGGTTCACCAATTTTATACCAACACTTATTTTGGTTCTTAGGACACCCGGAAGTTTATATTATTATTTTGCCTGCAATGGGTATTGTTTCTGAAGTAATTAGCGTACACAGCCGCAAGCCAATATTTGGTTATAGAGCAATGGTGATGTCGCTTTCTACTATCGTTGTAATTTCATTCTTAGTTTGGGCGCACCACATGTTTGTATCCGGTATGAATCCAAACTTAGGAGCTGTGTTTATGTTATTTTCATTGTTGATTGCAGTTCCTTCATCAATTAAAACCTTTAACTGGTTGGGAACAATTTGGCGCGGCTCTTTGCGCTTAAATTCACCAATGATGTTTGCAATCGGGTTTGTATCTATGTTTATTACAGGTGGTGTTACCGGTATTATTTTAGGTAGTGCTGCAATTGATATTCAATTACACGATACTTACTTTGTAATTGCGCACTTCCACTTGGTAATGGGTGTTGCTGCATTCTTTGGAATGTTTGCCGGAGTTTATCACTGGTTTCCACGTTTTTATGGTCGTTATATGAACGAAACATTGGGCATGATTCACTTTTGGATTACGCTAATTGGTGGTTATGCAATTTTCTTCCCAATGCACTTTATGAACGATATTCCAAGACGTTACTATAGTTTCGCAAACTTTGAAACCTTCAATAGATTCGAAGATATGATGGTATTTATTACCGTATCGGCAATTATTGTATTCTTAGCACAATTATTATTTGTTGTGAACTTTTTCTATAGCATTTTTAAAGGTAGAAAAGTAGAAGGCGAAGTTTGCAATCCATGGGGAAGTACTACTTTAGAATGGACAGCTCCGGTAGAAAGATTACATGGCAACTGGCCTGGAGAATTGCCAACAGTTTACCGTTGGCCTTACGACTATAGCGTGAATGGAAGAGATTTTATTCCTCAAAATGAGCCATTAAAACCTGGCGAAGTTGAGCATCAATAGTATCATCAAAGTTTTTGAAATCTTTAAAAATTA
Source organism: Bacteroidetes bacterium 37-13 (assembly GCA_001897535.1). GTDB lineage: Bacteria > Bacteroidota > Bacteroidia > Chitinophagales > LD1 > UBA7692. Next base: position 27,595 of record MKTC01000013.1, read on the forward strand.
GATGTAATGGAAACAGTTTACAAGCCGGCTAAAAATGTAGTTGTACAAAAGATAATTGACTATGCTCAATTAACTAAGATGCGATTAACGCTTTTAGTTGTATTTTCTGCTGTAATTGGTTTCCTATTTGGTGTAAATGGAGTTTATAGCATTACAAGTGTATTTTTTGTAGCACTTGGTGGTTTATTGGTTACTAGTTCTTCAATAATAATAAATCAAATTATAGAGCGAGATATTGATAAGCTAATGTTGCGTACTGCTACAAGACCTCTGCCTTCGGGTAGAATGGGTTTGTTGGAAGCAGTGTTTGCCGCAGGCTTGTTTGGTATTGGCGGAATTTTATTGTTGTGGTATCAATTCAATGCCATTGCAGGTGTATTGGCAGCCATTTCCTTACTGAGTTATGGGTTTTTATATACACCATTAAAGCGTATTCATTCTATTGCGGTCTTTGTTGGCGCTATTCCCGGAGCATTGCCTACAACAATCGGTTATGTTTGTGCAACAGGTACAATTGATTTTATCGCTGTTCTGCTTTTTGTAATTCAATTTTTATGGCAATTTCCTCATTTTTGGGCTATTGCTTGGGTTCAATATGATGATTACAAAAAGGCTGGTATAATGCTGTTGCCAAGTTCAGGTGGAAAAAATAAGTTTTCGGCATTTCAAACAATGCTATACACTTTCACACTTTTGTTGGTTTCAATTTTTCCTTATTATTTAGGAATAGTTGGCATTGTTGGCTCTATTGTAATTATTATTACGGGTACAATTTTTCTTTGGCAGTCAATTCAGCTATGGATAAAGTGCGATGATGCTTCAGCAAGAAAGTTGATGTTTGGTTCGTTTTTATATTTACCTGTGGTGCAGTTGGCAATGTTAATAGATAAAACAAATTTGATTAAGTAGCGATATAAATGGATTATACTTTGAGCGATAAAGATGTTTTAAAAGAAAGGATGGAATACACAGGTGTTCATCCTCAAAAGTTTTTGCTGTGGCTTGCCATGGCAAGTATGACTATGTTCTTTGGGGCATTAACATCTGCTTTAATTGTAAAAAAAGCGGATATCCAAACTTGGGAAAATTTTCGACTGCCAACGGTGTTTATTTACAGTACTATTGCGGTAGTAGCAGTTAGCGTGTTGATGCACTTTAGTTTGATTCAATATAGAAAAGCAAAATTTGGATTGTTTAGAGTGTTATTTTCAATTGCTTTTGTAATGGCAATTTTATTTTTGGGATTGCAATACCTTGGTTGGAAGCAGTTAGAAGCAATCGGAATGACATTAGATGGCAATATTTCAGGTTCTTTTATTTATCTAATCACCTCTTTGCACGGCTTGCATATTGTAATTGGATTGTTGATTACCTTAATTTTTTTGGCAAATGCAATTCGCTCAAGAAAAGATCCAATTTATGAATTGAGCAATATTGCAAATCCAAAGAGAGTGTTTAACTTAGAAATGTTAGTAACCTTTTGGCATTATATTGATGCCGTTTGGGTTTATTTATATGTGTTTTTATACTTTAATTATCAATAAAAGTTATTTCAAAATTATTTAAAAGTTCAATCTATAAAAATGTCTACAGCAGCAATTACACACGAACAAGGACACGCCACCACAGACGAGAAAGTACTTTGGCAAGGTGGTAAAAGCCCTTTTAAAGCGGGCTATGGAAAAGTGATGATGTGGTATTTCCTAATTAGCGACACATTTACTTTTGCGAGCTTATTGGTAACTTATGGTGCCTTGCGTTTTGCAATGACAGATAATTGGCCAAAATCGGCAGAAGTATTTAGTTCTATTCCACTTCCAATGTTTGAAGGTGTTCACGCTCCTTTAGTATTTGTGAGTTTTATGACTTTCCTTTTAATTGTTAGCTCTTACACAATGGTGCGTGCAGTTCAAGAAGGCTATTTAATGAATAGAAAAGGTGTAATTAAGTTTTTGGTGCCAACTTTAATTTGTGGTTTAATGTTTTTAGGCTGCCAATACTTGGAGTGGACACACATGATGCACGATGGCGTTACTGCAACTACTGCTTCGGAAATTACTAAAGTGGTTAATTTTGGTCAATTATTTTTCATCATCACTGGTTTCCACGGGTTACACGTTTTTGCCGGAACAATTTTATTAACTTGGTTAATTGTTGCAACTGCAAACGGTAGATTTGACAAAGTAGGACACTACGAAATGGTTGAAAAAATTGGGTTGTACTGGCACTTTGTAGATTTAGTTTGGGTATATGTTTTCTTGTGCTTTTATTTGCTGTAATAGTTAAGAAATAGAATTAGAATAAATTTTTAAAACATAAAATAAGAATATTATGAGTTTTGAAGCTCCTAGCGAAGGTCACTTACATTGGAACGAACAAGAGTATGCTGAAGGTAAAGCATCAGTTCTAAAAACGATCATTATTTTATCAGTAGTTACAGTTGTAGAAGTTGGTATTGCATTGGCTTACGACCTTTTAGTGCCGGATAATAAAGGTAAAATGTTTATCGGTTTGTTTATGGCAGTGGCGAGTGTGGTAAAAGTTTGGTACATTATGGGTGTTTTTATGCACTTAGGTCACGAAACTAAGGCATTTAAAATGACAGTATTGATGCCATTTTTGCTTCTTATTTGGGCTATTATAGCCTTTACGGTTGAAGGTGCAACTTGGAATCATTACAGACACTTGTTAAACGTATTCTGAAGTATAAAATTGATTTAAAGAATATATAAAGGCTCATCATTTGATGAGCCTTTATTATTTAGGATTGAAAATCTTTTTTTTAAACCCAGATTACGCATTAGCTAATTTAATTTACTAAGTTTTCATTTCATTATAGCTGGAAACCCTTGCATATATTGATTTTTAGAAGATTATTTCAATAAAAATCTCTAATGCTACGCATTAGAAAAAATACGCTTCTTGTTGTTGATTTTCAGGCATTTGTAACTTTATTGCGTAATTTGGGTTAAAACTTAAAATCGCTCCATTTAGGAATTAAATCACTGAGTGAAAACTTCTCGATTTTAAGAAAGTAAACTAAAATCATTGCAGCGGCAGCAGCAAACGAAACTGTAGCAGCTAAACCCGCTCCGCTCATTTCATAATGAGGTATCCAAATCCTGCATAAAAGCAGCGATACAGCAATTCCTGTGGAGTGAATTACACTCATTGCTTTATACTTTTCTTCAGCCATTAAATGGCTGCCTAAAACCAAAACAATTACATATAAACCAATGCCTGGAAATAGATATTTTACAGCGTATTTTACATACAAAAAGCCATCGCCAAAAACTAAAGCATAAAGTTCGATAGGAACTGAAAAAATAAGCAGCAAAGCTATAAATGAGCATAGTAACGAAAGCCGTAGCCAACGCAGTGTGTTTGCTGCAGATGGATTTTTTGCAGTGGCGGCAAAGTTAATGGTAGCAACGCTTCGCGGAAAAACCCACACGCTTTCTAAAATGGATATTCCTACGGAGTAAATTCCCAAGTTGTATAATCCACCTTCGTTAAACCCAGCCAGCAAAAAGAAATATAGCCGCAAATGCAGCAGTTGTAATAACTCCGCTGCTTGAAAAGGAAAACCATTTGCCAACATGGCTTTGAATTTATTAAACGAAAAACTGAATGTTATCTTCTCGCTTTTCAAAAGCATCATCAAACTAATAAAATAAGAAGCAACGAATGAACTGTATAGCGCAATTACAAACGCGTTGAATGTTTTATATTGGAAAAGATAAAGTAACACAAACAATACAGTCCATAGCACAAAAGGCTGCAAGAAAAATACAAAATTAAAAGCACGAAAACGCGATTTACTAAGTAAGGCAGTTTGGTGAAAAGAAAAAAGGCTACTTAAAAATGTTAGAAAGAAAATATGCAAGCCAAAAGCAAAATTGCGGTGTAGAAAAGTACAAGCAATAAATGCAAAAATTAAGCAAGAAAAAAGACTCCAAATGTAGGTTGCGGTAAATACCGATGACTCTTCATTCCGTTTTAAAAAATTGACAAGCGACAAGCCTCCAACAATATTTGAAGCAAAAACGCCAATAAAAATGGTGGTAATCCAAATGGTAGTTTCTCCTTTTAAAATTGGACCTAAAGAACGACTTACAGCAAGCACAACCAAAAAGTTGAATAGAAGCGAGAGCAGACGGGCTGCCGCATTCCACGATATAACTTTATGAAGTGCCACGCGCTTTTATTTTTTAGGTAAAGTAAAAAAGAAAGTTGTTCCAATGCCAACCTGCGATTCTATCCAAATTTTGCCATTGTGAATATTCACTATCTTTTGGCAAATGGTTAAACCAATACCACTACCCTCAAACTCACTCTTGGTGTGCAAGCGCTTAAATGCCTGAAAAATAGTTGCAAAATACTCAGGAGAAATTCCTATTCCATTATCTTTTATTGAAAAAAGCCAGTGATCTTTGTTATCTGCAAAACCAATTTTAATCATTGGATTAACGCCATTCCGTCTATATTTTATTGCATTAGAAATTAGATTTTGGAAGAGCTGAAACAAGAGCAACTGGTCAGAATTTATTTTGGTAAACTCAGTTGTTTCAATTGTAGCTCCGGTTTCAGAAATAGAAGCAGAAAGGCTATCTAAAACATCGCGCAAGATGATATTTGGATTGATAATCTTGAGCTTATATTCCGAAACATTTAATTTGGAGTAAACCAGTAAATCTTGAATTAGCGTATCCATTTGCTTGGTACTGTTTATCACCAAATCAATATATTCTATCAATTCTGTTTCTTCTTGCTCTTTCTTTTGTAGGCGTTTTTTAATTAAAGAAACAAAGCCCGAGATTGTTCTTAGCGGCTCTTTTAAATCATGGCTCACGATGTAAGCAAATTCTTGAAGGCTTTTATTGCTTGCTTCAAGCGCATTGGTTCTCACATACACAGTGCGTTCCAAGTCTTCATTTTGAACTCGAAGCTGATTCGATATTTTAATATTCTGGATAATCAGATTTTCGGTTCCGGCTAAAAGAAAATCAAAAATAGCAGCACTCACGGCAATGCCGGCAACAGCCACCATGTAGTGAATCCAAATGCTTTCTTTTATTTCAGCAGTGTTGTGCGGATGATAGTAAAGAATTACGGCATGAGCTGAAACAATTAAAAAGCCAATAAGTGCATAGAATAAAAATTTTTCGCGGTTGCGGAAAAACGACAAACACAAGATATACGTACCTAAAAGAGACACCAACGACACATACAATTTGAATTGCGAAAGCTGGCTCTGCCGTGTAAAATCATCTAATAAATCGGCAATGCAAATTACTACAAAACATAGGTTTACTAAAATATCGCCAGCCCACTCAATTTTTCCTAATTTAATTACAGATAAGATAATGCAAACACCAATCACGCCAACAATATCGCCTGCTAAAACTACAGTGTTTACTCCTGCTTTAAACTGAGCCAAACCAACCACAAAAAAGAATATGCCCATGATAACCGTAATGGACAAAAGCGATTGTGCTTTATTTCGCTCAAACTCATTGTTGAAACTGTATGATGAAAGGAAAAAACTGAATAGGTTTGAAAGCATAAAATTCAGTTCAAACCTAAAATATTTTTTTTCTATTTTTTTGAAATAAATTGCTGCTAATCAAAATGTAATATAAAACTTATATCACACTTTAGCACTTCTAACCACAAACAAAAATTTTACTGAAACCGTTGCTGTGGAACTGTTTCAACCTGTTTTAGACCATTTTTATATCTGCAAAAAATACGAAATAAGTATCTCACACGCACAATTCTGTTACTTTCGCGTCCACTGAAATTTAAAAGCGAGTTATTTAATGGATGTTTTAATTCAAATTGCTCAATTGATTTTGAGCCTTTCAATATTGGTTGTTTTGCATGAACTAGGGCATTTTATTCCTGCAAAACTTTTTAAAACGCGTGTAGAGAAATTCTATTTATTCTTTGATCCTTGGTTTTCTGTAGTTAAAAAGAAAATAGGCGAAACTGAATATGGTGTGGGTTGGTTGCCATTGGGTGGCTATGTGAAAATTGCCGGCATGATTGACGAAAGCATGGACAAAGAGCAAATGAAACAAGAGCCGCAGCCTTGGGAATTTAGAAGCAAACCAGCTTGGCAAAGACTTATTATTATGCTTGGTGGCGTAACGGTGAATATAATTTTAGCATTCGCTATTTATGCCATGTTGCTCTTTGTAAATGGTGAACAATATTTGCCTGTAGAAGGAGCTAAATACGGCATTGTAGCCGATTCATTAGCGCAACAAATTGGTTTAAAAACAGGCGATAAAATTGTAGGCTACGACCACGATAAAAAGTTTGAAACATTTAATTCTATCAAAGGAACTTTATTGCTTGAGAACGCACTAAGCATTCGCGTGGATAGAAATGGCGAAATTTTAGATATTCCAATTCCGCGCTCGCTCACAAAATCATTGGTAGAAAAAAAAGGTGAAGGCTTTATCAGTATTGCATTTCCGGCAGAAATTGGAGCAGTACAAGCAGGCTCACCAATACAAACTGCAGGTGCAAAAGATGGCGATTTTATTATCGGAATTAACGGAGAGCCAATACGCTATTTTGATGAATTGCGCATAGCACTGCGCGGCTTAAAAGAAAAAACAGTTCCATTAGTTTTATTGCGCGGCACCGATACTGTTGCCACCACTGTTGCCGTGAGCAAAGCAGGCACATTGGGTTTTGCTGCCAAGCCTTTAGATAGTTATTTTCAACTTGAAACCAAAAAATATACCTTCTTTCAAGCTATTCCCGAAGGCGTGAAAAAAACAGGAGCCACACTTTCAAATTACATTAAGCAATTCCGCTTAATTTTTGATAGCGAAGTGGAAGGCTACAAGCAAGTTGGAAGCTTTATCACCATTACACAGCTTTTTCCTAAAATGTGGGATTGGACAGCATTTTGGAACCTAACAGCATTTCTTTCTATCATGCTTGCGGTGCTGAATATTTTGCCAATTCCAGGATTAGATGGCGGACACGCACTTTTTACCATTGTGGAAATTGTTACAGGTAAAAAACCAAGCGAAAAGTTTTTAGAGTACGCCCAAATGGTTGGTATGGTACTATTGCTTACGCTTATGGTTTTTGCTTTAGGAAACGATATAATTAGAAACTTCTTTAAATAAAGAAATTAAGTTTTATGAACTTCACCGTTGCCATTGTTGGCCGCCCGAATGTGGGCAAAAGCACTTTGTTTAATCGCCTTATTGGCGAAAAAAAAGCTATTACCGATGATGTGAGCGGAGTTACCCGCGATAGAATTTATGGTGAGGCAGATTGGAGCGGAAGAGTATTTAATGTAATTGATACCGGAGGGTTTGTGCCGCGCAGCGAAGATGTGTTTGAAAAACATATTCGCGAACAAGTTTTAATTGCAATGGAAGAAGCATCGCTTTTGCTTTTTGTGGTTGATGTTACTTGTGGCATCACCGATTTAGATGATGAATTTGCAGACCTGCTAAGACGTTCGCCAAAGCCTGTTTTTTTAGTGGTGAACAAAGTAGATAATGCTGAGCGCCAATACGATGCTACAGAGTTTTATAGCTTAGGAATAGAAAATGTTTTCATGCTTTCTTCAATTAGCGGAAGCGGCACGGGCGAATTATTAGATGCTATTACAGAAAAAATTCCTGCAGAAGCAGAAGAAAAGGAGGAAGAAAAAATTCCACGCGTTTGCATTATTGGTCAGCCAAATGTGGGTAAAAGTTCTATCTTAAATGCACTTTTAGGCGAAGAAAGAAATGTGGTAACTCCGGTTGCCGGCACCACGCGCGATAGCGTTCATGCGCGATACAGCAAATTTGGCAAAGAACTTTTACTCATAGATACTGCGGGAATTAGACGCAAAGCCAAAGTGCAGGAAAATTTAGAGTTTTATAGCGTTATTAGAGCAATTAAAGCTTTAGATGAATCAGATATTGCTATTTTGGTAATTGATGCCTTAGAGGGCGTTACACAGCAAGATTTAGCCATTTTCCGCTTGGCGGTAAAGAAAAGAAGAGGCGTAGTGATTGCGCTGAACAAATGGGACGCAGTGGAAGATAAAGAGAGTAACACCATGAAATGGTATGAAGACTCTATTAAATCAAAATTAGCGCCATTCAACGATTTGCCGATAGTATTTACCTCAGCCCTGGAGAAACAGCGTATTTTTAAGCTATTAGAGGCTGTAGAGCAAGTTTTTACCAATATGAATAGGAGAATCCCAACTTCGCAGCTAAACGAAATTATGATGGCTTCCATACAACGTTATCCGCCACCGCCAACCAGTGGCAAGTTGGTTTCTATAAAATATGTAACCCAGTTGCCAACATCAACGCCAATGTTTGCCTTTTTCAGCAACCATCCAAAATATATTCGGGAGCATTACAGAAGCTATTTAGAGAACCAACTTCGCAGCAAATTTGACTATTGCGGAGTGCCTGTTCACATCGTTTTTAGAGAAAAGTAAAATAATTTTTAATAAAATTTGGAAAAATAAAGAATTACTCATTTATCTTTGCACGTCTTTTTTAATCAAACTTCAAAAACTAAAAGCAAAATGAGAAAAGTATTTTTCGCTTTCGTTGCAGTAGCTGGATTAGCATTAGCTTCTTGCAACAACAATTCAACTTCTGAGGAAGCAACAACAGAACCAGCTGCAACAGAAACTCCAGCTGCAGAACCAGCTGCAGAACCAGCTGCTGCTGAAGCTGCACCAGTTGCTACTGATTCAGCCGCTGCTGCAGAACCAGCTGCTACTGAAGCTGCTAAGTAATTAGTAGTTAAGTTTAAAAGCTTAGAAACCTCGCCACAAGCGAGGTTTTCTTTTTTTGTACAAGTAGGATTTCATAAACTACAAAATCACACTTTTCTAAAAATGCTGTAACTTTACACTTGTGTTCAACTTTTGGAAAAAAGAAATACCGAATTTAAATCGCTCTGCAGTTCCACAACATAGAAATACGTTGGAGTACGAAATTGCAGCAGCACTTTTGCCTTTAATGGCAGAAATGATTCGCCCTGTTGGTTTCTCAAAAAACTCTATTCAAATTGCGAAAACGTTTTTTGCAAAGCACTTTCCAAATTATCCGTTTCTAAATGTTGAAACTTCTATCCAAAACCACATTGCAATAAGCGGGCACGCTTTTTTAAGAATTAGTTGCCGCCATTTGCATAGCATGATTGAAAATGATTCATGCAAAACAGTAGTTTATTTTTTGCTGGAACTTGCTGCGGCTGATGATTTTATTCATGCACGCAAAATGCGTATGGCACAGCGTGTAGCAAGCTATTTGGGTATTTCTGAAAATGAGTTTGATGGTATAAAAGCTAAATTTATTTCTACCAACAATCCATATTTTTTATTGGAAATTGAAGATACTGCATCACTCGCAGAAGTAAAAAGAGCATATCGAAAAATGATATTGCGCTTTCATCCCGATAAATGCCTCGATTGTATTTCGGAAGTAGAAGCCAATGATAAATTTTTACAGATAAAAAATGCCTTTGAAACGATATTGAAAGGCTATTCTGTTGATGAGATAAAGTGAGCAAGCAACAACACTTACAATCTACAATCGCTTACCTTTAAAGAATTGCCGCATTAGCTCGGCACATTCATTTTCCAGCACACCGCCAACAATTTCGGTAGTTGGGTGCAGCACTGTTTTTTGGAAAGTAGTGAAACCTGTTTTTGGCTCGCCCGTGCCATAAATAATTTTGCCAATTCTTGCCCAGCGCAGTGCAGTGGCGCACATTAAGCAAGGTTCCACGGTAACATAAATTTCGCACTCTTCTAAAAACTTGCTGCCTAAGTAATTTGAAGCAGCAGTGATTGCAATCATTTCGGCATGTGCCGTAACATCGGTAAGTTTTTCTACTTGGTTGTAGCCTTTGCCTATTACTTGATTTTTACAAACCACCACTGCGCCAATTGGCACTTCGTCTTCTTCAAAAGCATACACGGCTTCTTTCAAAGCCAATTTCATAAAGTATTCGTGGCTGCGTTGCATTTCGGCTGCGAAACTAATTTTTTATCGAATTACAACCACGCGATCGGTCTTAGAAGTTTGGTTGCCGTCTTGGTCTTTAAGTGTAATTCTGTAAATGTAAACACCTTTCATTACGCTGCCGCCTTCATCGGTGTCGCCTTCCCATTTTATGCCAGTTTCGCGATAGCCGCTTGGCGTAAAATTGCTGCGGATGTTGCGAACCAAACTGCCATTTAGTGAATATATTTTCACATCTACATCTAAAGGTTTATCGGTGTAATTGTGTTCAAAAGAAAATGTGGTTGAAGTGCTGAATGGATTTGGATAACAAAAGATTTTGTTGAGCACCAACGAAGGCGAAGTGCCTACCACAAAACTTATACTTGCTTCTGCTGAATTATTTTGTGTGTCCCACGCTTTTACGGTGAGTGTGTGCGGACCATCTTCTAATTTATGAAGTGGATAAAAAACACTGCCTTTTTTATAGCTGTTTAATTCACTTTCAAAATAATCGTTTAAGATAATCGGCTTGGCAGAATTTTCGTCTAATATGGCTGTAATTTCATGCCCTAAAGAATTGCCAACATTTATACCGAAATCATCTTCTAACAAAGCCAATAGTTTTGGATTGGCATCGGTGATTCCGCCATGAATAAAGTTGGTATCGTTCATAAATAGTGAAATAGTTGGGCCTTGGTCGTCAAACGCAATGCTATCAACACTTTCACCTACATACACATCATTATCTAATCCGTGTGCATCAATATTTCTGCTTGGATCTTCTGCGTAATAGCTAATGCGCGCGTTGCCAATTTTATAGTCAATATCTTTTGGCACCATAAAGCTAAAACTGAATTTGCCGTTTTGTACGCTTGCTTTGCCGTTAAACACTATGCTGTTGTATAGTTTAAATGTAGCTTTCGGGCTGCTTGGCGAGTTAGAAAGTGTGGTGAGGGTAGAAACTTTATCAAAGACTGTTGGATAAACAAAGCCATTAAAATCGTTGGCAAGTGAGCCGTCCCAATTATGCACTTCGCCTTGCATGGTAATTTGTTGAAGTGCTTTCATGGTATCGTTAGAAAGGTTTGTGGGAACGCCATTTACCTCAGTTGTTACCACATTGAGTTCAGGATAATTTAGCGTGAGCGCAGGGTCGCCAAGTAATAAAAACTTGCGGTTGTTTACATCGTTTACCGCCCAAATACTATTTTTTGCTTGCATTAACAATTCGCCCATGGTTGGCATTTTGCCGCGATATGGATTGAAAACATTTTTGATTAAAGCAGTGTTCAACACTTTGTTTTGGTAAGAATAAACCACACGCACAGTTGATACCGCGCCAATACCACCTCCTTTAGGATTTACAATCAAATTTTCTCCGGCAGTTTGCCCTCCACTTCTATCAAACATGCCAAACTCGCAAGTGGCAGTTACAAAAAGTGGCAGCGTATTAAAGTTGGTGAGTTGCTGAATATCATTAAGGTTAAAAACTCTTTCGTGTGCCCAATTGGTTACGCTTCCGTGTCCAACCCAATTTAAAAGCAGCGTTCCTCTGTTCAACGAATTTAAAATAGCATCGTTTACTGCAGGATAGCGCGCTCCGGCAGGTGTGTTTACTCTTTGGTAGGCATCTAAGTAAATTTTGTTTTGGTTGTAAATTGGGTCTGTATTTGCCAAGTAATCTGCATAGCCGTTGCAATCGCTTAAATGTACGTTTCCGTCTCCATCATCTGCTACAAAAGTTATTCTGTTTCGCCAGTTGCCTAAGGTGTTTGTAGATTTGTAGTTAATGATTTTGGTTACTACACCATCTGCTTCATCTGCGCTGCCCACAGGTAATCTTCCAATAGCAACATCAATAAAATTATTGCTGCCTAAAATATTTCCTCCTTCGCCATCATCTAACAAGCCATAAAAATCGTCACTCACAAATGTTCCAATCTCGTTTAGCGATTCATAGCTTTGGTAAGTAGGTATAAAATTTGTACTTGGCGAAATTCTGTTTTTCATATCAAAACTTCCATCGCCAAACAGCAATAAATAGCGCGGAATTTTATTAGAATCTCCGGCAGCATTATCGTAAAGCATTTTCATGAAATTGCGAATTGCTGTAGCATCTTGCTTGCCTGAACTAAATTCGTTGTAAATAGTTTGTGGCGTAGTAACAACAACCGAAATATTATTTTGCGTGCGATGAAAATCTGCCAAGCGATTTGCTGCATCAATAAAATCAGGATAAGTAACAATTACCATATCCGGTTGCTCGCAGTTGTGCAAATTTTGGTTGCTTGTTTCTTCTACAAATTCAGGCTCAGGAAATGCAGCGTCAGATTTAAAAGCAACAAACTCTTTTAGTGTTGAAGTTGCAACAGTAAAAGTGCCGTTGTTCAGTGTTTGTTTTCGGGCTTCGTAAGGATTGGTAACGTCCCACACTTGCGCACCATTTGCATTGCCAATTTCAAATTGAGAAATTGCAGAAGGTGCAATGCTTCCCACGTTTCTAAAATTCATGCTGCTGCCCGTAAAAATTAAATTGCGCAAGCAGTTGGCTTCAATGTAATCAATATAAGCTTCACCGGTATTGTCTATGCTGCTGTAGCTGTAAGTGAGTTTAAAGTTATCGCTTGTGGGGCTAAATGTTTTTTGTATTGTTTGGCTATAAGCCACTGTGCCATAAAGCACAGCGCCAGAGCCGTTTATGCTATGGTTAAAGAGTGCGCTGCCTTGAGTGGAGCAGCTTATTTGTGTAGCGCCACTTGCGGTAGTTTGTGGTGTTCGTGCTGCTGCTACCGAAACTATATTTACAGGAGTAGAAGTTACAATATTTGGAAATGAAAAATCTACATTTACAGTAGTGCTAGTAGCGCTCATTTTATTGCCCAACCAAAGCCTGCCCGATTCCAATAAATTTTTTTCGTCTAATTCGTGGAAAGCAAAATCGTTGAAAGTATTTACAGTTTGATTTGCTACGCCCGTAAAGTTTTCATCAACTGCTTGCTTGCCGCTTCCTTTTTCAGTAGTAATAAAATAATAGTTTTTATCGGCATAAATATTTTTGCTGTGCACAAAAGGTTTTTGGTCGCCCGGATAGTTCCAAGCGTCAGCACTTTCTCCATAGAAAAGCACAAAATCATCGGTGTCGAATTTGCCGTTTCCGTTTTTATCAAAAATATAAATTGGAAGCTCTAAAAGGTCATCAGCTTTTGGCTCTTGCCCCGCAGTTTCGTTTAGTTGTGCATGATAATTTCCAAAAACACCAAAGGTTGAAAAACTAATATTGGAAGGCTCTATGCCTAATTTCGATTTCAAAAAACTGTAAGTGAGTTTAAACATCGAAGTTTTATCGGTAGAAATTCTAAACCATTTGCCGGAAGCTAAAACAGAATTTGCAGCATAGGCATTTGTTCCACGCTGTGCGCTTTTATTTGAGTGCAAAACGGCATCGGCAAGTTGAATATTAAACGAAACAAGTTTTTCAATTGCACCTGAACTTTCATTTTTTCTAAATGGAAATATTTTCACTATCGCAATATTTCTTAGCGCAGTTTTTCCGTTGTTTATTTCAATTTTGGGTTCAGTAGATATATCGCTCAACAAAAGTGCTGTTGCAGAATCTACAGCTTCGTATTTGGCATTGGTAATTGCTGCGCTTGCTTCGTTTTTTGTATAGAAGGAAGTGGTAAACGTTGGGAAAAAATTTTCGGTTTTGTTATGAATGGCATCAGTAAATTCAGGGCGAAGAAAATTACCTTCCGGCACTTCAACATTTTTTAAACTGCTGCTCCATTTTAATTCAAAGTGGTTTTCTTGCGCTTGAATAATGTTTATTACAAAACACAATGAAAATACCAAGGCAACGTTCTTTGGTAAATTTTTTATTTGGTTTAGAAAATAATTGGTTCGCATCATTACATTTGTCCGCTTTAATAAAATTCAATAACAAGACGAGGTTCAAACGATATTAGGTTTGCTTTATTGTGAAACAAATTTGCAGATATTATAAATTCTTTTTGGCAACAGCAGCAGTGTGAATGGTGTTTTTAGCAATAATTTTATTTGCCGTAACCATCAGGCTTCGCAAAAGCATTTGAGTACAACACGTTTTAAAGTGAACTTTATTGTATTACTTATTTTTTGTGCATTTACTTTTTCTGTTAAAGCGCAAGATGTGGTAATGAGCCAGTTTTATTCGGCACCGCTTTATCTAAATCCGGCTATGTCGGGCATTGCTTACGGACCGCGCTTTACGGTAAATTACCGCAATCAGTGGCCGTGAATGGGAAGTGGATTTAATGGCGGCTACACCACTTACATGGGTTCTTTTGATATGCACTTCAAACAGCCTACATAACGTTTTTAAACTGTTTTACTTTATTGTTTAATGGATATAGCCTGTTTTACATTCTTCTTAATATAAGTACATTTTTACTATTACTGTCTTCCGTATAATGGATTAAAAGGGTATCATTCTTTACCGCATAACACAGTGAATTATTTAATGCACTTTGCATCCTTTTTTCTGTTTTAAAAAGTTCTCTATATTCTGTTGAGGCAGCCTGTATAGAAAGGTTATTAGGCGAAGTAATGTTATAGCTCCCTTTAATACCGGCCATTGCTGTTCCTGAAATTACTCCGTTATTAAATAAGATATATCCGAGGACATGAGCAGAGTCATTTTGGGTTATTCCATTTCCGTCAAAAGTATAAGCAAAATACTCAAACCCCCATTTTCCCTCAAACAATACTGTATCCGCAACACCACGATTTAAAAGGTTGGAACAAACAACTTGAGATGTAGCTCCTGTTTTTTTACAAGAGGAACTAAAACATAGCACAATAAGAATTATGATATTTATAATACGCTCCATAGATTATTGATTATTCACTGGTAGAAATTTTCATTTAGGGCTTTATCCAAATCACTCTCCTTTATTTTGCACTGTATCTTGTAGCCATCTATACAATTACATGCCTCACACAAAACTTCATACTCTGCCCTGTTATCCGTAATTTGAACTTTAAGCACTTTTATTCCTTTGCTCTCAAGATATGCCTTAATGTTCTTTTTCTTTTCATTTTCGGGAACATTACTATTTCCCCATTTATCAAAACACCATGTTTCATCATAATAAACCCATGTGGTGTCTATTATTTTTTCGCAACTAATGAATGTTGTTACCCCAACAAGAGCAAATATTATCAGTATTTTTTTCATAGAAATTATTTTAATCCGTTTTGTAAAACCAAAACTTCCCGTTTTAGTTGTTCAATTTCTTTCATTTGCATTTAGTTCATGCGTTAAGGTGCTTGTGCCAACTTGTAGATTGGAAAAGAGTTTCATAAAAAATAAATTTTATTAAAGGCTAATGGTAAAAAAAATAATTATATATTTTTTAATTTTTTGTTAAAAATGGGATTTGCTTATAGTTTTCAATCCTTTATCCATCTTATACTAAATTGATTTATAAATTAGTCTAATAATATATTGTATAATGCTCCCGATAGCTATCGGGATGATAGTCGTTTAGGACAATGTAATTGGACTATTACGAATATCCAATCGGTATTACGTGTAAGCAGACTATAATTGCGCGGTATAAAACAACAAACGGTGGAATATCTTATTTAACCATTTAAGGAAATACGGGTATCATTGTGGCGCGAAACAAATACGATTTAATTTTAAATAACAGTTTTGAAAAGTCAAGGAAAAAAGAAGCAATGGACTTGGTTTATTGTTGAAAGAATAAAATTTTTAAAACATTGTTTTTTATTTGCAAAACAACAACAAGGCAAATTAAACGTTTTGCCGTTTGCCATGCAGTTTTTTCAAGGAAAATTAAAGTCAGTTTATAGGTATAATGCACTAATGCTTTTAAGCGTTTGTTTATTGGCAAATGTTGTAGCACAAGATGTGGTAATGAGCCAGTTTTATTCGGCACCGCTTTATCTAAATCCGGCCATGTCGGGCATTGCTTACGGACCACGTTTTACAGTAAATTACCGCAACCAGTGGCCGGGAATGGGAAGTGGGTTTAATGGCGGCTACACTACTTACATGGGCGCTTTCGATATGCATATTGATAAAATTCGTAGCGGCATAGGTTTGCTTGTGGTTGCAGATCAAATGATGAATAATATTTTCGGCAATTATTATGTTACACTTTCTTTTGCGCCACAAATAAAATTCAACCGAAATGTTGCCATGAAAATTGGTGCTTCGGGCACTTTTATTCACCGCAGGTTAAAGTGGAACGAATTGCAATTTTCTGATATGATAAATCCGTACTCCGGTTTTTTTGATGCCAACGGAAATCCCAATGCCACAGGCGAACCAACACCTTCGCGTTTATCGCTTAACAGAGGTGACCTTTCAGCCGGATTTGTAATCTTTACACGGAAACTTTATTTCGGCTTTGCCGTAAATAATTTTATTATGAACAAAGAAAACTTCTCCGATGCAGTGGAAGCGCGAACTCCCATGCGGTTTACTGCACACTTTGGAGGAAGCTTTCCGCTAAAAACAAAATACAGTTACAAACGCAATATTTATTTATCGCCAAACGTTTTAATTGCAAACCAAGGAAGAAATTTGCAAGTAAATGCAGGGCTTTTAGCCGGAATTGAAATGATATACTTTGGAGCGCAATTCCGCTATGTGATTAACAATCCGGAATCGTTTATTATGATAGTTGGCGTAAAAAAAGGAAAGTTCAGAGTTGGGTATAGTTACGACTTTCCGGTGAGCAAATTAGTGAACAAAACCGGAGGCGCACACGAGCTAACTTTCACTTTTAACATTGCCGGAGACGATAATTCTTTGGAAAATAAAAATAACCGAGGATATTTGGCATGTCCAACAATTTTGAATTTTTAAATAGAAAACATATTTTAGCAACCTTCAAAAAAAAGCAAACAGAAAAACAATGAGAAATAACCTCATCAAGGCTGCACTACTACTGGCTGTTCCAGCAGTTGCATACATGAGTTCTTGCAAGAAAGAAAAATCAGCTGTTACTGGCTGGAACTACAACGACTCCAAAAACGGAGGATTTGAAGTAGTAAAATACCAAGGGCAAGAAACAGGACCAAACTTAGTACTTATTGAAGGCGGTACTTTTGTGATGGGACAAACAGAAAATGATGTGATGTACGATTACAACAGCGTACCGCGCAGAATTAGCGTTTCTTCTTTCTACATGGACGAAACAGAAATTGCCAATGTTCATTACGGTGAATACATGTATTGGATGGATAGAGTTTTCACAAACGAATTTCCTGAAGTAGTTAGAAAATGTATTCCTGATACTTTGGTTTGGCGCGATGAATTAGCATACAACGAACCTTTTGTTGAATACTACTTGCGTCACCCGGCATATAATTTCTATCCGGTAGTTGGTGTAAACTGGAATCAAGCAAACGACTTTGCTTCTTGGAGAAGCGACCGTGTAAACGAGCGCATCTTAATCAATAAAGGAATTTTAGCTGAGAACCCAAGCCAAGTTGGTGCCGACCACTTCGATACCGAAGTTTATTTGGTAGGCCAATACGAAGGTTCACAAGGTAAAAAACCTAAGAAAGATTTGAATCCTAACGGAAACGGTACACGCCCTGTGAGAATGAGCGATGGTATCATGTTGCCTAAGTATCGTCTCCCAACAGAGGCTGAATGGGAATACTCTGCTTTAGCATTAATTGGAAACCAACCGGCTAAAGGCGAAGAGCGCATCAGCGACCGTAAAATTTACCCTTGGAACGGAACAAGCACTCGTTTTCCTAAACCAGGAGCTACACAAGGTGAATTTTTGGCAAACTTTAAACGCGGTCGTGGTGATAATATGGGTATTGCAGGAAGATTAAATGATAATGCAGATATTACTGCTCCTGTAAAATCTTATATACCAAACGATTTCGGTTTATACAACATGGGAGGAAACGTTAGCGAATGGGTATTAGACGTTTATCGTCCGATGACTTCTATTGATGCAAACGATTTCCGCTACTATCGTGGTAACGTGTTTAAGCACAAAGAACTTGACCCAGACGGACAACCGGTAAAAGATTCTTTGGGTGGACTTTCTTATGTAGAAGTTACTCAAGATGAAGCTGCAAACCGCAGAAACTACCGCAGAGGTGATGTTCGTAACTATATTGACGGTGATGAATCTTCAAGAAACGGTGATGAAAAAGATATGTATAAATTCGGTATCACTTCATTGCTTGATGATAACGCAAGAGTAATTAAAGGAGCAAGCTGGAACGACCGTGCTTACTTCCTTTCTCCTGGAACACGCAGATTTTTAGATGCAAACATTGGTAGCAGCGAAATTGGTTTCCGTTGCGCAATGGATAGAATTGGATCACCTGCCGGTAACAAAATGAAAGGTGGAAACACTATTAAATACAAACCAAAAGGCAAAAAGAAATAGTAAGAAAACTTACTTAATTATATTTGAAAGGCTACTCATTTTTGAGTAGCCTTTTTTGTAAAACACTTCATGTATGAAACAGTTGTTTTTAAGCGTAGCATTGCTTTTTTCAATTTATTCTTTTAGCCAATACCAAGGTGTACTTTGGAAAATTTCGGGCAATGGATTAAAGAAAGATTCGTATCTGCTCGGCACCATGCATTCTGCCGATAATCGGGCATTTAAGAATGTAGAAAAGATAAAAACCCTACTTGGGCAATGCGATGCCTATGCAATGGAAGTGGTTGCAGATGCAAGTAGTTTAGGTATGGGAACTATTATGAAATTGATGATGAAAGGCGATACCACACTTTCCATGCTATTTACAAAAGCCGAATACAAAACTTTAGATTCACTAATGCAGAAAAACACCGGCTTTCCACTCGTAATGTTAGAAAAAATGCAGCCAATAGTACTTTCTGTGTTGGTATCAAAAGCAGATATGGCAAGCGATAGCAGTGCGCCACTCGATTTTTATTTGCAAGATTGGGCTAAGGAAAATGGCAAAAAAATTATTGGTATAGAAACCGTACAAGAACAATTAGAAGCATTGCAAGCCTTATCCTATAGCGAGCAAGCACAGTTGGTAAAAGAAGAATTGGCACACCAAAATGGAACAGATATAATGGAGCAGTTATTCAGGTTTTATACAGGTGAGAATTTAGACAGCTTAGCAGCATTAAATAATAAGAATCCGATGCCTCCAAAATTAGAAAAAGCACTTGTAGGTGATAGAAATAAAAGAATGATAGAGCGCATCGCAGAAATTGTTCGCAAGCAACCAACTTTCTGTGCTGTTGGCGCATTGCATCTTCCTATGCAAAACGGTATTATTGAAGGCTTGCGCAAAATTGGTTTTGTAGTGGAAGCTGTGAAGTAACAATACTTTCAAGTGTATCTTTTTCTTTGAAGTGCTACCTAAACTTTAGCTGCATTATTTTCAATCAAACCAAAAACCTTTTTACCTTTCCGCTCTCGAGAAATGAAAAAACAATGGATTGCTGTTTTGTGGTGTTTTGTGTTGAGCTTTGGGCAAGCAAATGCTCAGGTTGATAACGTTACTTTCGGACAAAATAGAGTTCAGTATAAAGACTTTACTTTTTCTTATTACGAAACCGACCACTACACCGTTTATTTTTACCAAGGTGGACAAGATGTAGCGAAGTATGTAATTAAGCAATCGGAAAATATTGCAGAAGATTTGCAGCGCTTACTCGATATGAAATTTAGAAGTAAGATTGATATTGTGGTTTACAATTCGATAAATGAGTTGAACCAAACAAATATCGGCATTTACGAACCAAAGCAGAATTCCGGTGGCACAACTCAGTTGCCAAGCAATAAAGCGTTTGTATATTTTGATGGCACACACGATGCTTTGGATTATCAACTTCGCAAGCGCTTGACAGAAATCTATATGAATAAATTACTTGCCGGAGCCACGGTGTTGGAGTTTATTCAAAATGCGGTTGCCATGAATATGCCGGATTGGTTTAAGCGCGGTTTTATCGAATACTATGCCGAGCCGTGGAATAGCAATGCAGAAGACCGTTTGCGCGATGGTATTATGAGCGGAAGATTTTCTAAGTTAAATAAGTTAGAGCCGGACGAAGCAATGTTTGTAGGCAAATCGGTGTGGCATTATGTTGAAGAAAGATATGGAAAACAAGCCGTTGGAAATTTGCTGTATTTATCGCGCATTAACCGAAGTGTAGAAAATGGTTTTCAATTTGTGCTTGGGCAAGGTGTTGATGAAACACTAACCGATTGGTTCAATTATTATTTAGAAAGATACATTGCCGAAAGTGCAAAAACAATGAAGCGAAGCAGCAGCTACATTGTGAACTACCACTACAAAAGAGGAATTGATTACTACCAGCCGCGCCTGAGCAACGATGGTAAAACCTTGCTCTATGCCAAAAATGATATGGGACGTTATCACGTGAAATTGTTAGATACCGAAACCAAAAAACATAAGGTTTTGGTGCGTGGCGGCTTTAGAACCAACACTATTTTTACTGATGACAAACAACCGCTAATTGCATGGGCTCCAGATGGAAAACAAGCAGCAATTGTGTTTGAAAAAAAGAAGAGAATCTATCTTGGAATTTGGAACAATGAAAAGAAAAAGTTAGAAGTAAAAAGCATAGAGAAATTTCAGAAAGTAGTACAGATAGCTTACGCAGGCGATTCTAAAAATTTAGTAATGAGCGCTGTGCAAGCAGGGCAAAGCGATATTTATCTTTACAAGATAGCTTCAACTACTACCACCAAACTCACAAACGATTATTTTGATGATTTATATCCAACTTATGCTGAACTAAGCAATGCGCGAGGAATTATTTTTAGCAGCAATCGCGGCAGTGCAGAACTTAAAGAAGAGCGCTACCAAAATCAGAGTTTTTTCAATCGCCAATTAGACCTTTATTTTATTTCATTAGATGATTTGGCAACCGTTCACCGCATCACGAACACGCCAATGGCAAACGAAATTTATCCGCAACAGTTTTCTGAAGATGAGTTTGCTTTTTTAAGTGATGCAAACGGAATTTACAATCGCTTTACCGGAATTTTAGAAGATGGTTTTAGCCATTGGCAAATAAAATATGCCACACAAAATAGAGAAACAGGAAGTGAAGATACTATTACACTTGGCGAAGGAGAAAATGAGTTTGAAGTAATTGACACTTCTATTTATGAAATAAAATCGAGCACAAAAGTTGCCGTGAATAAACTGCGCGGAATCACTTTGCAACAGAGCAATTATTTATACAACATTCGCGAACAGCAAATACTGCCACAAAAAAATTTGATGGTGGAATTGGTAAAGCAGAACAACAAAATATTGTTCTACAAAATGCCTTTAGATTCTACTTCGCACGAAGCAGCTTCGTTTGTTTCTTCTTGGGGAAAAATATCTTCTGATAACATTAATGCAGATAAACAAAAAGCAGATTCTTTAGCAAATGTGAAAGCAATTTTGCAGAAGAACACACAGCATACTTGGCAGCCGCCAAAACCGCACGATTTCCAAAGTGAGTTTGATTACAAAGTGCTATTGTTCGATTGGGATTCGGTGAGCAAAATTCAAAATAATGCAGTAGCAAATGCAATGGAAGAAAGCGGTTTTGAGTTTAAGCAAACCAAGGTGCGACCTTACTTTGTGCGCTTTTCGGTTGATGATATTATTTCTCAGTTAGACAATAATTTAATTCTCACGCGCTACCAGCCGTTCAATCCAAACAACCCAAATTTCTACACCCCACCGGTAAGTTTTGCCATTAAATTTGGTGTAACTGATGTATTGGAAAATCATAAAGTTTATGGAGGCTTTCGTTTGCCATTTTCCAATATAAAAGGTAACAGCGAGTATTTTATTTCTTACGAATATTTACAAAAGCGCTTAGACCATAAATATACTTACTACCGCCAATCTATTACGCAGAATAACATTGCCATAAAAACAAATTACTTTGAAGCGAGTTACAAGTATGCTTTAGATGTGTTGCAACACCTTGGTTTTGGCTTTGCTTTCAGAAGTGATAAAACAGTGTACAAAGCAGTTGATAGTGTAAGTTTATATCAACCTAACCAAATAAATAACTGGCTCTATTTTAAAGGTGAATATGTGTTTGATAACACGATACAGTTGATGGATAACATTCGCTATGGTTTTAGAGCTAAAGCCTTTTTTGAATTGCACAAAGAGTTTCCGTTTAAAAACAAAAAGGCTGGCAGCGATTACACTTTTAATTTGCCAAGTATGAACAATGCTTGGTTTGCAGTAATTGGAGCCGATGCGCGTTATTATCAAAAAATTTACCGCAAAATTATTTGGGCTTCGCGCATTAGTGCTGCAACAAGTTTAGGCAATCGAAAATTGATTTATTATTTGGGCGCAGTAGATAATTGGTTTATTAGCGAACGCTCCGAAAAGTTTGATAAAAGCACTCCGATAAACACCAACAACAATTATGCTTTCCAAACTTTGGCAACACCATTGCGCGGATTTTTACAAAATGCCCGCAATGGTAATAGCTATGTGGTTTTGAATACAGAAATTCGTTTCCCATTGTTTTCTACCTTTAGGCGAGCGCCAATTCGCAGTGAGTTTATTCGCAACTTTATGTTGGTTGGTTTCTTCGATGCGGGAACTGCGTGGGAAGGTCTTTCGCCATTTGATGGAAACAATTTGTATAGCGAAACTTATACCAATAGCGTTTCTACTATTAAAATTAAACGTTACAAAACTCCTGTAATTATGGGCTTTGGCGCAGGTTTGCGCACTTCGCTACTGGGTTATTTTATGAAGATGGATTTAGCTTGGGGCTACGATACAGGAGTAATTACTAAGCGTCCAATTTTCTATTTCACTTTCGGCTACGATTTTTAATAGGCAATTGCTTACCAATCTTTTTCAACTTTTACATTAGCCGGTTTGGCATTTGCCTTTTGTACTTTTTGGTTAGCTTTTTGCTCTTCGTTTTGCAATGCTTGCAATAGCTTTTCAGCATCTTCTTTACTTAGTTTTGGCTGTGGCTGCTGCTGTTTGTTTTCTTTATTATCAGCTTGCTGCTGGTCGTTTTGGTTCTGCTGATCGTTGTTTTTATTATCCTTGTTTTGATCTTTTTTGTTGTCTTTGTTTTGTTGGTCTTTGTTATCTTTTTGGTCGTTTTTATTGTCTTTGTTTTGCTTGTTTTGGTCTTGTTGTTGCTGGTGGAGCATAGCATTTGCGTACGCTAAATTGTATCGCGTATCAGCATCTTTAGGGTTTAGTTTTAGCGAAGACTTAAATGCATTTGCCGCCTCTTCGTATTTTTTTTGAGAGAGATAGCTATTGCCCAAGTTGTGGAATGCTTTTGCTTTAATTGAATTATCTGTTGCAGTTTTTGCGCTTTGTTCAAATTGTTTTGTTGCCTCATCAAAACGTTTTTGTTCGTAAACAGCATCGCCCAAATTAAAAGTAGCTTCGGGCATATTTTTATTTTTCTCTAAGGCTTTCCGGTAGCTTATTTCTGCTTCGTTGTATTTTTCTTTTTTAAATAAATTATTGCCTTCGCGTGTAAGGGTTTTATCTTCTTGCGCAGCAATATTTTCCAAACTGAAAACAGATAGTGCTGCTAACAAAAAGAGGAAATTCAAGTTCTTAAAGCAACTGTTTTTCATACACTTTACCATTTTAATCTCCAGTTAATTTTGCGCTCATTCAGCAGCATTTCCAAAAACAATAAAAGTGCTGCAATGCCAAGCCCCCACTGAAATTGATTGTTGAAATCGGTAAACACATATTCTTCAAATTTCTTGGTGCTGATGGTGCCTAGTTCTGTAAGAATTTCTTGAATGGCGTTGTTGCTATTACCAATTAAATAAGCTTTGCCTTTGCCATACGAAGCTAAATCTTTCATCATGCCGAAGTTTGCTTTAGTAAGTACAATTGCACCGTTTTCATCGCGTTTAAAATCGCTATTGCTCACTGGAATTGGTGCTCCCTTTTCGGTTCCTATTCCAAGAATAAAAGTTTTAATTCCTTCGTCTGCCGCTTGTTTTATGGCATCTTCTGCACCTCCTTCGTTGTCTTCGCCATCGGTAATAATCAGCAGTGCTTTGTGTTTAGTTTCACCCTTCACAAAGCTTTGTCTGGCAAGGTTCACGGCTTCTGCAATATCAGTTCCTTGCGTGGGAATCATTCCCGTTGAAATATTGTTTAAATAAAGTTTAGCTGCGGAATAATCAACCGTGAGTGGCATTTGTAAATAGGCTTTTCCTGCAAAAACAATTAAGCCCAAACGGTCGTTGTTTAGCTGTTCAATAAAGGAGGAAATAAAGTTTTTAGCACGTAGCAAACGGTTGGGTTTTATATCTTCAGCCAACATGCTGTTCGATACGTCTAAAGCAATCATTACATCAATTCCCTTTCGCTGTACTTTTTCCATTTTGCTGCCTATTTGTGGGTTGGCTAAACCCAGCACTAAAAACAACCAGGCAAAACTCCACACAATAAATTTTATGGTTAGTTTTTTGGTTGAAGCCAAAGGCATGAGTTGGGTAATTAAATACACTTCGCCCAATGCAGCAGTTTTCTTTTTCCGCCAAAGCAAAAACAATGCGTAAGCTACTGCAAACGGAATGAGCAGCAAAAGCAGGTACAGTAATTCTGGTCGTTCAAACCGAAACATATTTTCTATTTACGGAATTGATTTGGTAATAAAAAATCGCAACAAAAACTCTACGGCTAAAATTAAAGTTGCCAAAAGTGCAAACGGCAAAAACTGCTCATTTTTTCTTTGGTAAGCACTCACTTCAATTTTTGTTTTTTCGAGTTTATCTATCTGCTTGTAAATTTCTTCTAACTTTTGGTTGTTGTTTGCTCTAAAATATTTTCCACCGGTTTTATCGGCAATGGTACGCATCAATTTTTCATCAATTTGCACATCGGCATAATCAAAAATTAGTTTGCCGCTTTGGTCAATGGCAATCGGTGTATAAGCTTTTCCGTTTGTGCCCACGCCAATTGTGTAAACGCGTACACCAAACTGCATGGCAATATCTGTTGCGGTAATCGGGTCAATTAAACCGCGGTTGTTTACACCGTCTGTCATTAAAATTACCACCTTGCTTTTTGCTTTGCTTTCGCGCAGGCGCTGCACCGAAGTGGCAAGTCCCATTCCAATGGCAGTGCCATCTTCGAGAATGCCATCTTTAATAGCTTTCAGTTGATTTTTTACGATGGCATGGTCTATGGTTACAGGACACTGCGTAAAACTTTCTCCGGCAAAAATTACTAAGCCAATTCTATCGGCTTTTCGTGCATCAATAAATTTTAGTGCTTCTGCTTTTGCAGCTTCTAAACGGTTAGGTTTAAAATCTTGTGCCAACATGGAAGTAGAAACGTCCATAGATAAAACAATGTCTATGCCTTCGGTGTTTATTTTCTCTTCGTTGAAAGAAGTTTGAGGACGCGCCAAAGCCACAAGCAGCAAGCTTATTGCAACTATGCGAAATATTGGCAACCATTGTTTTAAACGAGCAGCAAACGGTTGTGGATTGTTTTTTATTGAGGCAGTAGAAGCAAGTGTGAATGTTGCAAAAAGTTTTTTTCTGCGATACCAAAACCAAAGTGCACTCGCAACCCACAAAACGGGAATAAGCAAAAGCACCCATTTATCGGCAAAAGTTATATGTTGTAACCAGTTCACTTTTTTGCTTCGTTGTTTGGTGATTGATTATTGGCAATTTCTTCTTTCCAAGCAGTTGTTTTTACAAATTCGCGTGTAGTGTTCAGTGCGTTTTTATTTTGCTCGGGAAGCGGTTGTTGTTTTGCGAATTTTACTAAGTCGGCAAGTTTTAAAAGCGATACTAATTCCTTTTTTGCTTCACCGGAAATATCATCTCTGGTAAGCATCAGGTCAATTTCATCGGTGGTGCTTTCCATTGCAGAAACGCTAAACCTATATTCCAAATATCTTCTAAAAATATCGGTAAGGCGCGAGTAGTATGTTTTTGGATTTTCTTGCCACACTTTTTCTTGTTCCAATTTTTGAAGTTCTTTCAATGCCCATTCGTGTGCAGTTTTTTTCCTGTTGATGGCTTCTTTTGCAGCATCTTTTTTCTTGTAATATTTTTTGAAAAGCCACCACGCTAAAAGTGCGATAACAATTACACCCAAAGCAATTAAAACGTATAGCAAATATTCGCGCCAACTGCGTTTTACTTCCAATGGTGCTTTAATTGGTTTAAAGTTTTTTGTGGTATCAACCGGAACGGTATTTACGGTTATGGCAATTTCATTAGTAAAAGTAGAATCTGCCATTCCATTTTGAGTAAACAAAATTGCTTGTGGTGGAATGGTGTACAATCCGGAATCATAAGCTGAAACTGTGAATTGTTGAGTGATGACAGTTTCTTCTCCAATTTTTGCAGTGTCTTTTTTTGAGGCAGCAATAATATCGAGTGCGCCAATGCTATCTTTAAAAATAGGCAATTGTACTGCGGTAGCATTAGGAAATTTTGCAGCGAATTTTAAGTGCAGAAAATCACCAATTAAAATTTGTGTAGAATCTGCTGTGAAGCTTGCTGAAACTTGTGAGTAAACATTTGCAGCAAACAAAAACAGTAGCGCAAAGGAAAATGCTTTTAGCGTTTTCATCGTTTCATCTCCCTTCGTTTAAACATATTCATAAGTGCAATAGTGTAATTTTCGTTGGTGCTTATGCTGGCAAGTTCTGCTCCGCTTTTGCCGAAAAGTTCTTTGGTTTCTTTTAAGTGTGTTGTGAAATTTTTAGCGTAGTTGGTTCTAATATTTTTGTCGCTGGAGTTGAGCCAATTTTCTTCCTCGCTTTCTGCATCGGCAACTAAAACTAAACCCACATCAGGCAATTCTGCTTCGCGTTTATCGTATAAATGAATACCAATTAAGTCGTGTCTTCGCGCAGCAATATTTAGCGCATCGCGATAAGGTTTTTCGGTAATAAAATCGCTGATTAAAAATGTAATACACTTTTTCTTCATCACGTTGTTGAACAGTTTCAGTGCTTCGGCAATATCGGTTCCTTTTCCTACAGGTTCAAAATCGTAAATATCATTTATCAAACGAAGAATGTGGCTCTTTCCTTTTTTAGGTGGAATAAATTTTTCTATTCTATCGCTAAATAAAATCATACCCACTTTATCGTTGTTGGTAATAGCCGAAAACGCAAGCACACCACCAATTTCGGCCATAATGTGATTTTTGAAACTGTTCTGCGTGCCAAAAAAACCGGAGCGGCTCACATCAATTAAAAGCATTACAGTAAGCTCGCGTTCTTCTTCAAAAACTTTAATAAAAGGTGTGCGCAAACGCGCAGTTACATTCCAATCTATTTGCCGAATATCATCACCGTATTGGTATTCACGCACTTCGCTAAAACTCATGCCACGACCTTTAAAAGCAGAGTGATAACTTCCTGAAAAAACTTGATTAGAAAGTTTGCGAGTTTTAATTTCTATTCTGCGCAAAGCACTGCGTTTATCACTTGCATCGCTTGTGATATCGGAAGTTTTATTTTCTTCTTGTTGGCTTTCAGTTTGGCTGTGTTTGGTTTTAAATTTATACAGCAGCAGCCCGATGCCAAGTAGCAACAGAACACTCACAACCACTAAAACAACTGCGTATTCAGTCATTTAAACTGCCTTTTGTTTTTTAAAACTTCTCGAATATTTTTTATGAATAAAATGCTGTGGACTATGGCACTTCAACAGCGTTAAGAATTTCGTTTACCACTTCTTCGCTTGTAACGTTTTGCGCTTCAGCTTCGTAAGTTAAACCGATTCTGTGGCGCATTACATCGTGGCAAATAGCGCGTACATCTTCAGGAATCACATAACCTCTGCGCTTAATAAAAGCATAAGCTTTTGCCGCCAAAGCCAAGTTAATACTTGCACGTGGCGAGCCTCCGTAGCTGATTAAGCCATCGAGTTTACCAAGTTTATATTCTTTTGGATTGCGCGAAGCAAAAACAATATCGAGAATGTAGTGCTCAATTTTTTCGTCCATATAAACCTCGCGAACTGTTTTGCGGGCTGCAAGAATTTGTTCTTTTCCCACTACTTGATTTATTGCGCGAGTTTGGTTTTCTAAACTTTGACGAATAATTAAACGCTCTTCTTCTTTTTTAGGATAAGTGATAACCACTTTAAGCATAAAGCGATCCACTTGCGCTTCGGGCAGCGGATAAGTTCCTTCTTGCTCAATTGGGTTTTGAGTGGCAAGTACTAAAAAAGGCTCTTCTAATTTGTAAGTATTTTCGCCAATAGTAACTTGCTTTTCTTGCATGGCTTCGAGCAAAGCGCTTTGCACTTTTGCAGGTGCGCGGTTTATTTCATCAGCTAAAATAAAGTTAGCGAAAACCGGACCGTGTTTCACGGTGAAAGCATTTTCTTTTTGATTGTAAATCATGGTGCCAACCAAATCGGCAGGCAGCAAGTCTGGAGTAAATTGTATGCGGCTAAACTTCGCGTTAATAGCTTGTGAAAGCGATTTAATTGAAAGTGTTTTGGCAAGTCCCGGAACGCCTTCCAGCAAAATGTGTCCGTTGGCAAGTAGTGCTAAAATCAATCGCTCTGTCATGTATTTTTGACCAACAATGGCTTTGCCAATTTCCATGTTTAGTACATCTACAAATGCACTTTCGCGGTTAATGCGTTCGTTTAATTCGCTAATGTTTACTGAAGAAGATGCTGCTATTTCCATATCTTATTTTTAAAAAGAGTAGCGAATATAGCCACTTCCGCGCCCTTTTAACATTTCGGACGTAGTCAATTTTTGTTAAGCAAAACATTCGTTATGAAATTTAGGAATGAAACTACTCAAGAGAATAATTGCAATTTGATGCAATTTCTTTTGCAGAAATGTTGTAGTAAAATTGTGTTTGTTTGCACTTAAATTTACAGTACAATGGAAACTTTTGTGGCATCGCGATTGACTGGAGGAAATAGAGTTTTTCCTGCAAAAATTATTATTGATACACTTGGCGTAACACTTAAAATTCCAAGCCTTTTTAGCGGTAGTGAACGAACAATTCCTTTCACCCGAATTTCATCTGTAGATATCGATTGTCCTTTCATTGGATTTTCAACTATCATCATTGAAACCACAGGCGAAGGAAAAATTCAAGCACATGGTTTCACCAAAGCAGAAGTAGAAAGAATGAAAGCGTTGATTCTTGGAAAGATTTAGCTTCTGATAGCATCAACGGGTTTCATGCGCGATGCGTTCCAAGCCGGAATAAAACCGGAAACAATTCCTGTAACAACCGAAATGCCAATGCCGATGGCAATGTTTTCAGCAGTGATATAAAAAGTAAAATCGGTTTCTGCCCAATGTTTAAGCAAGTATTGCAATACTTGGAAAAGTGCTACCACAGAAAGCAAACCGGCAATGCCGCCAATTAAGCAAAGCAAAATAGCTTCTAACAAAAATTCGAGAAGAATATAAACTTGTTTTGCGCCAATTGCTTTTTTAATTCCAATAATGTAGGTGCGCTCTTTTACACTCACAAACATAATATTTGCAATACCGAAACCGCCAACAATTACAGCAAAAAATCCGATAATAAATCCTGCAATATTGATAACCGAAAAAATTGATTTTATGCCTTCGCTAAATACGCTTACTTGGTTTATGGCAAAGTTGTCATCGGTGTTTGGAGGCAAACGTCTAATGCCGCGCATCACGCCTTTAATTTCATATTTTAAGTTGCTCACTTTTACTCCGGCTTTTGGCAACACTGCAACGAGCGGATCGTTTTCATCGTTATTCAAACTAATAAAATTATTGAGCATGCCGTAAGGTGCAATTACATCGTTGTCGGCACTAAAACCGAGCATGTCGTTTCCCTCTTTTTTCAATACGCCAATAATGGTTGCTTTAATGCCTTCCACTCTAATTTCTCTGCCTTCGATATTTGAAAAATTCGGGAAGAGCGTTTCCGCTACATTACTGCCAATAATCACTACCGGATTAGCGCTAAGGATTTCGCCTGCGGTGAAGTATCTTCCTTGTGTAAATTCTAAAGATTTTATTTTGTTGTAATCGTACGAAACACCTTTAAGTGCAACGCCTTTGGCAGTTTGCCCTTCTGCAACAGCACTTTTTCCATTTAGTGAATAAATAATAGCAACCGCTTCAGCACTTTTTAAACGCTCTTTTAAAAACTGCATTTCGCGCGGGTTAGAAGTCGGGCGATTCATGTAGCGCCACCAAGGGTAATTTTCGCTCCAAATCCAAGGCCATTTTTGTATGTATAAAACATCATTGCCAATACTTTCTATGCTGTTGCGAATATTCAATTCCATAGAATTTACAGCCGTGCGAATGCTTACAATACACAAAATACCAATAGTAATTCCGGTAAGCGAAAGGAAAGAGCGCAACTTAGCAGCTCGCAATTCTTCAAACGAAATGCGCAAGCTCTGTGTGAATACTTTCCAAAGAATTAAAATGTTTTTCATGCGATGCTGAAGCGAAGAAAGTACTTTTTTAAATAGAAGAGATAAGAACCAAGATTTTAGAACCAAGAAGCGTGAAAGCCAAAGATAAGAAGCAGATGTTTCGGTCTATTACACCGTTTGTTTGTATTTTAAGATGAGTAATTTGAGTTTAAGAAGTGCTTTACAGAAACAATTAAAACCATATTTTACATTGGAGATTTTATTATCTAGTTAGAAACAAAATATTGGTAATAATTATAATAAATATTTTATATTCGCCAGAAACAAGAACAGATTTTTTTTTCGTACAACTTAAATTAAATACTATGAAAAAATATTTATATTTTTTAGGGTTCTTTTTAATATCTACATTTGCTAATAAAAGTTTTGCTTCTAAAACTAATGCAAGTGTTTGCCAAGGTAGCACTTATACATGGAAAGGGCAGGCCTATACACAAAACGGCACATTCACAAACAGTGGAGATACTCTTGTGCTGGTTGTAAATCCATTGCCTTTTATTTCATTGTCATATTCGGGCAATGCTTGCTTAGGCAGCACTTTAACTTTTATTTACAGCGATTCTTCCTCATTGCTTTCGGGTTGGTATAATGATACGATTACATCATATTACGGAATTCCTTTTGATTCTATTCCTGCAAGTACGGTTTCTAGTCCTTATAGTTTTTCTAATCCTAATCCGGGTAAATACAAAATAACCGCAGTTTCTCAGGCAGGGTGTTCTTATTCTGATTCTATAATTACTGGAAAGTGCGCATCAAGTAGCCTTTTTGATACTATTTGCCAAGGCGATAGTGTTTTTTTTAATAACCAGTGGCGTTATACTTCGGGTTCATACCAACAACAGTTTCAAAATGGAAACGGAGTGGTTGATAGCCTTTCAACATTATACCTTACTGTTAATAGCCTTCCAAGTGTTACTGTTTTTTGCTACAATACTTCTACGGGTGATACAATCAACGTTTGTTTTGATAATAATTCGCAAAATCTTGTCTTTTATGCGCAAACAAACATTACAGCTACAGTTGCATGGAAATTAGGAGGAGTTTCGGTTAGTAATAGTCAATATTTTGCTCCAGCAACTTCGGGAACTTATACTGTTTATGCAACTTCTGCTTGTGGAACAGATACTGCAACATATACTCTAGAACCATGTTTATTAGATTTAATTTGGCCAGGAGATGCCAACCATGATGGTGTTGTGGATAATAACGACCTGCTCCCCATAGGCATTGCAAATGGTTTAAGCGGTTTAGCACGCAACTCCACCTCTATTGCATGGCAAGGATATGCCTGTGCAGATTGGGGGTTGCAGTTGCTAAACGGCACCAATATAAAACATGCAGATTGTGATGGGAACGGACAAATAAATAACAATGATACATTAGCAATTGCACAAAATTTTAGTTTAACACATAACAAGAAAGATGATGAGCGTAAGCCTTCCCGAGCAGGTATTCCAGATCTACAGATTGTATTTTTTAAGAATGAATTTGTAGCAGGAGATACGCTAATTGCAAGCATACAGTTAGGCAATGCCCAACAACCCATTGCAAGTATTTATGGCTTGGCATTTACTTACAATTTCGACCCAAATGTGTTAGATGCCTCAACCATTAATTTTAATTATTCCAATTCGTGGTTGGGTGCAAGCACGGATAAGATTTCACTTGTAAAAATTTTTAACAGCATTGGCAAAATTAAAACAGCTATAACAAGAACAGACCATATTAATCGTTCAGGACAGGGTGAAATAGCCCAATTTCGGGCGGTTGTAACTACTAATAATATTAGTGCAGATAAGATGATTACACATTTTATATCTAATTTGAAAGCAATAGATAAAAGTGAAAATGTAGTAGATGTAAATGAAGGTACGTCCTCAGTAAAAATTATTAGTAATGTTACCAGTATTAGGCAGCAAGAAATTTTATGGTGGCTCTACCCAAGCCCCGCACAAAACTATGTTACTATAAGTGGCAGTGAAAATATTAAGGATATTGTGATACTTAATGTGTTAGGTGAAAAAGTTTATACGGAAACAAACCTGAAAACACAATTGAAAACGGTTGATATATTAAACTTACCAACTGGCATTTACATTGCACAGATTGCAACAGAAAAAGGGCGAGGAGAGAAGCGTTT
This sequence comes from Bacteroidetes bacterium 37-13, assembly GCA_001897535.1. Taxonomy (GTDB): domain Bacteria; phylum Bacteroidota; class Bacteroidia; order Chitinophagales; family LD1; genus UBA7692. Next base: position 60,192 of record MKTC01000013.1, read on the forward strand.
TATGATAATGAGATAATATATCCTTACTTTATTTTTGGTTTTATTACAAACATAAAATAGGAGTATCAAAAATAACGAAAAGCATTTATTCGGTCAGCCGATTTTTAAACAACAGATAGATTTCATTCCCGGAAATAAGTTTGATATACTGGTAAATAAGTACCGAATAGACTGTTATTACAAGACCTTTGATTCGTAGACACAGCTTGGATTAACTTCCTTAAAAGCGACAGCCTACTGAAACATTGAAAAGAACCAAGCAATTAGAATATTTGTGCAGCTTCAAAGCCCGGCTCTATTTGCATTTGCTCAAAGCCGATAATTATCGGCTTAACTCACTGCCTGTCTTTTCTTGACTCTTGGTTCTAAAAAATCTAAATTTCAATTTTGAGTTCTGTTTCATAATTCTATTTTTAAAACCATGAATAAAATTTTTGCCGCTTTATTGCTCTTTTCATGCTCTATCATTCATGCACAAAAATTAACCCTGTTTTCTACCGAACCACAACAGTTTGTGCGCGATTTAGATGCTTTTATGAATATCAATAAAATGCCTGATTGCAAAGAGGCTACCGATAATTTTCAGAAAGCAGTAAAAGATAAACTCATCACTGACCAGCAACTGGGCTACATTGCAGCAACGGCAAATGTGATGCGCGAGAAAAACTTTCCGGCATCACCACAATTTGTAAATTATATAAATGCCATTACTGCTTTTGCGCGAAGTGGAAAACCGGAAAGTATATTCAACGATTGGGATGAAGTTTGCGACCAAATGCTGCGTAATTTAAAGCGTGGAGCGAATTCTGATTTCACCAAATTCTTAGAATTTTCTAAAGTTTATTTCGGAGAAAATTTACTGAACAAAACTCAAAATAAAGCATGGAAAGTTGATGCCACAGATTGCAAAATGGTGTTTGTAGATGGTCGTCCGGCACTCAAAATTCCGGTTACACGTTTCTATGGTTTTTTAGAAAGCGATACCATACAAGTTTACAATACGCAAGGCAATTATTTTCCGGTAGAAAACAAGTTTGAAGGCAAAGGCGGAAAAGCCGATTGGAAACGCTCCAGCCAAGACGTGAATAAAGTGTACGTAACACTTAAAAATTACACAGTTGATTTGGGCGCTTATGGTTACACTGCTGATTCAGTAATGTTTACCAATACGTATTATTTAAAGCGTGTTTTAATGGGGAAATTTACCGATAAGTTGGTGCCGAATAAAGATACCACAAAGTCAGATTATCCGCGTTTTGAATCGTATGAAACAGATATTGTGCTGAACCAAGTTGCACCAAACGTAAACTACTTTGGAGGCTTTAACTTTTGGGGCACAAAAGTGGTAGGCTATAACAGTAATGGTGAAAGCGCTGGCTTCGATTTCTATTCGCACGATGGCAAAAAATTGGTGATGCGTGCGCGCTCAAAAGACATCTTAATTATTCGCGATAAAGAGTTGGGAGCCAGCAATGCAGAAATTTCTATCTATTTTGGAAAAGACTCTATTTATCATCCTTCGGTGAGCTTAAATTATAGAGTTGATAAGCGCGAAATGCGCGTGTTTAGAGGCGAGAATGCGATTGGCCGCTCACGTTTTTTAGATTCTTACCACCAAATGGAATTTGAAACTGATGCGCTTGTTTGGAATTTAGACTCAACACGAATACAAATGAAAATGCTTACTGGTGTAGGCAAAAATGCTTCAAATTACGAGAGTACAGACTATTTTAATAAAGATAGAATACGACAAATACAAGGGGTTTCTTCGTATGAACCTTTGGCAATTATTTATCAACTACAAAAGCAATTGGGCACAGATGATATTCCGGCAATTGATATTGCAAAACGAATTGATCCAAAACTTACAGAAGTTCAAATTAAAAGCTTGCTCTACAAATTAGTTGAAAACGGTTTTATTGTTTACAACGAAAAAATTGGCATGGTGCATGTGAGCGAAAAGCTTTCAAAATATGTGTTGGCAAATGCGAAACGTGTGGACTACGACTACTTGCGAATGCGCTCTATTCCACAAGATGGAATTGATTATCTCGATATTAAAAATGCCGATATGCAATTGCGCGGTGTGGGCTTAATCCCAATTAGCGACACAGCAAATGTTACCTTCTTTCCTACTAAAAAAACAGTGGATATTCAGAAAGATAGAAACATGCAATTTGATGGTACAATTATTGCCGGAAGAATTGATTTAGCGGGAAAAGAGAACAAGTTTGTTTACGACACTTTTATTGTGAACATGAAGCACGTGGACTCGCTAATGATGTATATTCCCGATGGCGATAAATTAGACGAAGAAGGCAAACCGATTTTAAAACCATTGCGCTCTAAGCTCGAAAATCTTTCTGCTCGCTTAGAAGTTGATGCGCCAATCAATAAGTCCGGGCGCACGCGTTTGCAACAGTTCCCGCGAATTGCAACCGAAGGTTCTTCGTATGTTTATTACGAAGATTCAACCACAAACAAAGCTGCATACAGCAAAAAAGATTTCTTCTTTCAAGTAGAACCTTTTGAAATTGATAGCTTAAATAATCTTGAGCCAACTGTATTAGATTTTAAAGGAAAATTGGTGAGTGGTGGCATTTTTCCTGATATGGCAGAAAACCTAAAATTACAAGATGACCTTTCGCTTGGTTTTAAAACTGAAGCACCACCAAGCGGCTTGCCCTTGTTTAAAGACAAAGGAAACTACAAAGGCAAAATAGAATTAGATTATAACGGTTTAAAAGGCGAAGGCGTAATTACACACAGTACAGCGGCATTCACTTCTTCTGCCATAAGATTTTATCCTGATTCTGTTTTAGCGCAAACTGATTCTTTCACAATTGCAGCTACCGATAAAGGCGTAATGACACCCGATGTACAATCTACCAAGGTAAATATTTTTTGGAAGAGTAAAACAGATAGCATGTATGCAAGCATGACCGAAAATCCTTTTGCCATGTATGGAAAATCAACACAGCTTAAAGGGAATTTATTGCTCACCAACACAGGACTTTTTGGGAATGGAACAATGGACTGGAACGAAGCAAATTTGATTTCGCAGGGCTTCTATTTTAAAACACGCCACTTGGGGGCAGATACAGCAGAATTGCGCATCAAAACACCTGATGGCACAGATGTTGCTTTCGTTTCACCAAACGTGAAGGCAAAGGTAGATTTTGATAAACGCGAAGGTGATTTCAGTAATAATTTAGTGGGTGTGCCAACAGAATTTGCTTACAACCAATACAACACTTTAATTCCAAATTTTCGTTGGGATATTGATAAACATATTTTGGAATTTAAGTCGCCTGAAGGCAGTAAAGGCGAGCAATTCAACTCTTTAAATAAAGCACAAAAAGGTTTAAACTTTATCGCCAAGCGCGCTACATACGATTTGCTTACTTCAATACTCACCGTTGAACAAATTCCTGAAATTATAGTTGCTGATTCGCGCATTATTCCCGATTCGGGCAAAGCGGTAATTGAAGCTGATGCAAAAATGCGCACACTTACCAATGCAACCATTATTTCTGATACCATTAGCGGCACACACAAAATATCTAAAGCCACATTAGATATTATCAGCAAAGCAGAATTAAAAGGAAGCGGAGAATATAAATACAGCACTATTAACACACCGGAGCAAACGATTGTGTTCGATGATATTAGCGTGAAAAAAACTGCAATAGGCAAAGGTAAAAAGGCAGAAGAAGAATATCATTTAGCATCAAGCGGCCCAATTAGCGAAGCCGCTAAGTTTATACTTTATCCGAATGTGGGATTTGTGGGCGATGCAAGCATGTATTCACAAAATCCTTACATGGTTTTTAAAGGTGTGGCAAAGGTAAATTATCAAAATTCAAAAGTAGAAGCCGCAGAGTTTTCTTTTGAAGATACGGTGAATCCAAAACAGCTTTTAATTCACTACAAGCCCGACACCAAAGATGCCACCGGAACGCCTGTAATTGCCGGTATTAGCTGCGCAAAAACTGCTGAAGAAATTCATCTTTATTCTAACCTTTTAAATATAAAGGAAAACTTAACCGACCCAACACTTTTGAAGGCTGATGGCATATTATATTTCGACACTAAAAAGAATGAATATGCGTATGGCGATGCAGCAAAAATTATTGATGGCGCTTTAAAAGGAAATGTAATTCGCTACAGCGATGAAAAAGGTATAATTACCGGAGAAGGCGAATTTGAACCCGGAATAAAAGTTTCTCCGCTTAAAGTGCGAATGGTGGGCGATGTAGAAAACGATTTAAATAAAGGCTCATTTAACTTTAATGTAACCTTGGGTATAGACCTTAGAACCACAAAAGATATTGATGAAAAACTCTCTAAATTTTTGTTTGATGATAATGTGGATTTAAACGATGTAACTTATGAAAGCGATAAAGCACGCAAGCAGTTTTATCAGCTTTGTGAAGACAAAAAAGACGATGCTTTAATTAAAGAATTTGAGCGCACAGCTACATTTAAGCGCCCGAAAGAGTTCACGCATAATTTTGTATTTACCAATGTGAATTTAGTTTTTGATAAAGAAGATGCTACGCTAAGAAGTACCGGAAAAATTGGCTTGGCAATGGTGGGCGAAAGAGCAATCAATAAAAAATTGGATGGCTCAATAGAGTTAAGTTACGTACCGGGAGATGAACACATTTACATTTACTTGCGCACAGGAGTAGGCGAATGGTTTTTCTTGGAATATAAAAATGGCGTGTATGGAATTTTAAGCTCTTATGATGTGTTTGCCACACAAGTTGGCGCATTGATGCCATCGGGAAAAAATGTGGTGAAAGAAGAAAAAGGAAGTGGATTTTATCGCTTTGTAATTGGCAATGCTGCTAACCAAGCCGACTTTGTTGATAGAATGAGAGAAAAGAAAATTGCCGCAGGCGAAAAAGTGGACGAAGCTCCGCGACCTCGACCAAAACCTGTTGTGCAACCAACCGCTCCTCCGGTTGAAGAAATAGAAAGTGCCACACCGGAAACCGCACCTTCTAAAAAGAAAAAGCAAGCAGAGCAAGAAGCTGAAAATCCTACTCCAAATGCAAACGAGAACCCAGCAGAACCACAGAAACCGAAAGGTAGAAGACAAAAATATTCGCAAGAAGTGCAACAAGAAGTAGCACCACAGCCAACTGAAACGCCACAGCCGGAAACACCGCAACAAGAAGCAGCACCTGTTCAGCAAGAAGAAACCAAGCCTGCTGAAGCGCCTAAGCCAAGTGGCAGAAGGCAAAAATATTCGCGCGAAGTGCAGCAAGAGCAAGAAGCAGTTCCGCAACAAGAAACGCCTAAAGAAGAAACAGCTCCACAGCAAGAAGCGCCAAAACAGGAAACTACTCCACAGCAGGAAGCCGCACCACAACAAGAAGTAGTGCCACAAAATAATAATGGCGTGCAAGAAGAAGAACTTCCTACTGATGGCGGAAAGAAGAAGAAAAAGAAAACTAAAAAAGATGATGCCACAGAAACAGAATCGGTGGAGTAAGGAGATTTACAATGAAAACAATAGAAGAAAAAGAGGCAGAAATAATTGAGTCGTTTGAATTGTTTGACGATCCAATGGAGCGATACGAATACATTATTGAGTTAGGAAAAAAACTTCCGCCATTAGAAGAAAAATATCATGCAGATGATTTTTTGGTGAAAGGTTGCCAGAGCAAAGTTTGGCTTCATGCTTACGAAAAAGATGGAAATATTTTTTTTGAAGCTGATTCAAATACTTCTATTACCAAAGGCATTATAGCTATTTTAGCTGATGTGCTTTCGGGGCAGCCTGCTGCGCAAATCAGCAATGCAAAGTTAGATTTTATTGATGCTATAGATTTACGAAGTCATCTTTCTTCGCAACGCGCCAATGGTTTAACTTCCATGATTCAGCGAATGAAAGCGTATGCAGCAGTATTTTCTTCGTAAAATAACCGCATTGTAAATCATTGGTAGTAAATCATTCAGCTTTCATTACTTTCGCCAACCATGAGTAAAGGAATTTCTCTTTCAAAATATTTAGAACAAAACACCAACGAGCAGTTGGCAGAAGTTATTGAAGCGATTGCGCAAGGCACTGTTGCCATAAACGAAAAAGTGCGCGTGGCGGGTTTAAGCGATATTGTAGGAGTGGCAGGAACCACAAATGTGCAAGGCGAAACGGTGCAGAAATTAGACTTATTGGCAAACGATATTATTATTGAATACTTGCAGAAAGGCAATGCTTGCGCTGCTTTGGTGAGCGAAGAAACCGATGCAGTATTGCCGCTTAAAGCAAATGGAAGTTATGTAGTTGCTATTGATCCTTTAGATGGTTCTTCAAACATTGATATTGCTGCACCGATAGGAACAATTTTTGCAATTTGGAAACGCAAATCACAGGGCGAAGTAAACGATTCGGATTTTCTGCAAAAAGGAAAAGAACTTGCTGCTGCAGGTTATGTTTTGTTTGGAAGCTCAACCATTTTAATGCTAAGCGTTGGAAATGGCACAGATGCTTTCACGCTTTCTGCCGAAGGGAAATATTTGCTTTCGCACCCGAAGTTAAGCATTAAAAAAGAAGGAAATATTTACTCTGTTAATCAGGGAAATATGTTTAAATACGATGAGCGCATAATTGATTTTATAAATTGGTGCGATGCCTGCAATGCCGCACCAAACCGACCATTTGGCTTGCGCTATATTGGTTCTATGGTTGGCGATTTGCACCGTACAATTTTAAAAGGCGGCATCTTTTTTTATCCAGCAAATAAGGGTGAAAAGAAAGGTAAATTGCGTTTGCTTTATGAATGTATTCCTATGAGTTTTTTGGTTACGCAAGCCGGAGGAGCATCTTCAAACGGAGAAATTCCTATTTTAGAAATTCAACCGGAAGAAATTCACGAACGAACAGCGATATTTATTGGTTCAGAAAAAACGGTAGAGCAGTGTTTACAAATTATTCAACAGAAAGTTTCTGCATGAGATTAGCTTCTTTTCTATTATTCTTTTTTGCGCTGCAAATAGCGAAAGCACAGAATGCTCCAATTGCAAGAGCAGATACTTTTTATGTGTGCCCGGGCGACACGTTTGTGCTTTATCCACTCGCCAATGATAATGCGCCAAATGGCGACACTTTGCATTTGGATAATTTCATTACCCCGCCTCCGGTTATCAATCCACCAAGTGGAACTTTTAACCGCCAAGGCGATTCGGTAATTTTTGTTGCAGTTCAAAATTTTTCTAATAGTGCAACGGGTGGCTACAGAGTTTGTAATGCGCAAGGGCAATGCAGTTTTAGCACTTACACTTTAATGTTGGACCAATATTGCAATGGTGTAAAACAAAATAGAACTCCAATTGCTAATCCCGATATTATGTTTGCGATTGAAGATTTAAGTTTTTCGGTTCGTCCTTTGCAGAATGATCGCGATCCTGATGGCGACCCGCTTACATGGCATCCTATCACGCAACCGCTAAATGGTACACTCACACAGTCAGGTAACAATTATTCTTACAAAGGCGATTTGAATTACAATGGCTTTGATGGTTTCTTGTATCGCGCGTGCGACACAGCAGGAAAGTGCGCTACTTCGGTAGTGGTTATTTATGTGGCTCCTGTAAACGATCCTCCGGTTGCCGTAAATGATACATTCACTATTTTGGAAGACAAAGTGCTCAACGGAAATGTTTTAAACAATGATTATGATGTAGATGGCGATAAACTAAAGGCAAGTATGGTGCAGCAGCCTTTCAATGGAAAAGTTACGCTAAACCAAGATGGAAGTTTTGTTTACACGCCAGATAAAGATTATTATGGCAGAGATGAATTTAAGTACAAAGCCTGCGATACTGCTCGATTTCTCAATTGTGCACAAGCACGTGTACTCATCAATATTCAACCGGTGAACGATGCTCCGGAGGTTGATAGTATTATTATTTTTACGGATAACAAAGGTGGAATTTTTACTGAAGATGTAAGCACTAAAGCAAAAGATGTAGAAAACGATACTATGCACTATCACATTGTTTCTACAGCTTCAAACTCTGCCATTTCTGCAACTATAGATTCTGTTTCAGGTTTGCTGAAAGTGAATGTGGCTCGCGGTTTTTGCGGCAAAGATTCATTTTTAATTAACGTGTGCGATTACGAATTGTGTACTCCGGTTCATGTGTATGTGATTGCACCTGATTGTGTAGATGAAATTGATTTGGTAGAAGGTTTTTCACCAAATGGCGATGGCAAAAACGATAACCTTTATTTTAAAGGTTTAGAACAATTTGCACCTGTAAATTTAGTAGTGTTTAATCGAAATGGTTATCCTGTTTATGAAAACGAAGATTATCAAAACGATTGGGAAGGATTAGCGCCCAACAATCAACCATTGCCAGATGGAACGTACTACTATATTTTAGAAACTACCTTGAAAAATAAGCGATACAAAAACTTTTTGGTGATTCACCGTTAGTTGTAAGTGCAATAAAAATTTCTGCTTTAGCGTTAAGAAATTCGCTTTACTTTGTTAGAAGAATACAAGCGCAATTTTCATTTTATTGAAAACTTTTTTACATGATTATTGATATACTGTTTATCATTTTTTTAGGTGTTGGATTTTGGTGGGGCTACACCAAAGGAATTATCTATTCGATATTTTCTTTAGTAGCCTATTTTTTAGGCATCATTTTCGCCCTAAAATTTTCGTATTTGGCAGCAAGTTTTGTGAAGGAGAAAATAAGTGCCGAGCCTAAATTAACGGCTGTTATTTCTTTTATTTTAGTGTTTGTAATTGTAGTGCTTTTGGTGCGCTTGGTGGCATGGGCATTAGAGAATATTTTGCAATCGTTTTCACTCAATTTGGTAAATCAAGTTATTGGTGGCGCAATTCACGCTTTAGTAGCAATTTATGTTTTGTGTGTGTTGGTTTGGTTTATCAATAAATGGGGCGTGCTTTCTGAAACTCAAAAAAAAGAATCACATGTATATAGTTATGTAGCCGATTTTGCGCCTGATGTAATTGCCTATTCAGGTAAAATTATTCCGGCTTTTAAAAATGCATTTCACGATTTTGAAGATTTGTTAGATAAAAATGTAACGCCACCAAAATAATAATACAATTCAGCCTTCCGTTTATTTTCGAATTTAACCAAACTATATACTAAATGTCTAAACTATTTTCTATTGTACTATTGGCAACTTTGCTTACTGTAAGCGCTTGTAAAAAAGAAGAACTAAAACTAACCGGTTCCAACTATTTGATGTTTGGAAGTTTTTACGGCATGTGTGCCGGAGAACAATGTATAGAAATTTTTCGTTTAGAAGAAGGAAAACTACTTGAAGATACTACCGATAAATATCCTGAAAGAGATAATTTTTATGCGGGAAAATTCATTCAGCTTTCTGCACAAAAATATAATGACACTAAAGACTTGATAGACTATTTCCCAAAAGATTTATTAAATGAAACAACTACGGTAATTGGGCAGCCGGATGCAGCAGACGGTGGAGGGCTTTACTTAGAATATAACTTTAACGGCACCAAAAAGTTTTGGTTAATAGACCAAATGCAAGATAAGATACCGACAAAGTATCACACCTTTGTGGCAAAAGTGAACGACAAGATTAAGAACCTTAAATAAAGTACTTAATTAAACTCGGTTTTTCTTCCAAATAAAATATATGAAACGGCAATAAGTAGTAGAAAAATTACAGCCATTAAAGGATTATAGAAAGTAAGCGCACCCAAAGCTACTAACGCAATCATAAACGCAATGGCAGGAAAATACGGATAAGCCGGAGCTACAAACGGGCGGTACAAATCAGGTTCGCTTTTTCTTAATTTAAACAGCGATAAACAAGAAAGTGCATACATGCTCACTGCGCCAAATACAGCAATGGTGATAATTTCACTTGTTTTGCCTGTAAATAATGCAATAAAGCCCACAACCATATTAAACAATAATGCTTTGTGTGGCGTTTTAAATTTTTGATGTACAGCACCAAGTGCTTTTGGGAAATTTCCGCTTTTGCCCATTTCGTAAGTTGCTCTACCGGCAGCCAATAGCAAGCCATTAAACGAAGCCACAAAACCAAAAAGCCCGATGCTGATAAGTGAATGGTAAAAGAAGCCGCTTTCGCCCGTAATTTGTGCCAAAGCCATTGGCAAAGGTGAGTCTGTTTTGTTTCCTGCGGCATCGTAAACAACTTTTTCCCAACCACCAACACCAACTGCTGCACAAAATGTAAGTATTGCAAGCACTGCCAAAGTTGCCATGCTGTAAGCAAAACCTTTAGTAATGTTTTTTTGTGGGTCAATAGTTTCTTCTGCCACATTGGCTAAACCTTCCATGCCAAGAAAAAACCATATTGCAAACGGAATTGCAGCAAAAGCGCCTGAAATTCCATGCGGAAAGCTATTGGCGGTTAAGTTTTTTATTTCAAAATGTGGTAGCGTTAATGCTGCAAAAATTAGAAGTTCCGTAATGGCAATAATTGTAATAACCAGTTCAAACGAAGCACTAATTTTTACGCCCCAGATATTTATTCCGGTAAAAATTAAATAGGCAATCATGGCAAAAACCAAAGCATTTACCGAAGGCATAAGCAAATGAAAGTAAGCGCCAATACCTAAAGCGATGGCAGGAGGCGCAAATACAAATTCTATCCACTGCGCCATGCCGGCAACAAAACCTGCTTTTTCGCCAAAGGCGCGTTTAGCATAATCAAAAGCACCTCCGGCTTTCGGTATAGCACAAGCCAATTCCGAATAGCAAAGCGAAAAAGTAACATACATAATAAGAATAAAAAAAGTGGCAATTGCTAAGCCAAGCGTTCCGCCTTCGTGCAAACCAAAGTTCCACCCAAAATACATGCCTGAAATAACATAGCCAACACCCAAGCCCCAAAGCATAATTGGTGTGAGTGTTCGTTGTAAATGCGGTTGCGAAGACATGCTTATTAGTGTTGTTTAGAAACGAAGGAAAAAAACGAATGGAATAATTGCAATATTTTACATCCGCTTCGTGAATTTTAGTTTACCTTTGCCGTATTATTTAATTTAATTCAATGTTATGTTCGGTTTAGGAACACCAGAAATAATAATTATTGTAATAGTTATATTATTACTGTTTGGCGGTAAAAAAATACCGGAATTAATGCGTGGATTAGGTCAAGGTGTGCGGGAGTTCAACGCTGCAAAAGCTAATGTGAAAGCGGAAATTGAAGATGGAATGAAAAACAAACCGGCTTCAAAAGACGATAGCGCTGCAACCAACACAACTACCGAAGAGAAAAAATAAACGCATCGCCAATCGCAACATGAATGTAGCTTCATACAAAACAATATCTGCCATTCAGCAGGATATTGAAAGTGGCATTGTTTCCGTAGAGCAATTAGTTTCCGCTTATCTGCAAAATATCAATAAGCAAAAACACTTAAATGTGTTTTTAGAAGTGTTTGAAAACGAAGCACTCGAACAAGCAAAAGCATTAGACGAAAAGCATAAAACCGGAGGCAAAAAGGGAAAATTGTTTGGCGTAGTAATTGCTCTAAAAGACAATATCTGCTATAAAAATCATAAGGTAAGTGCTTCTTCAAGAATTTTGGAAGGCTTCACCGCAATTTATTCTGCCACAGTAGTGGAAAGGCTTTTGAAAGAAGATGCAATTATAATTGGCAGAACAAACTGCGATGAATTTGCAATGGGATCTTCAAACGAAAATTCTGCTTTTGGCACCGTGCTAAATGCAGCAGATAACACAAGAGTTTCGGGTGGCTCATCGGGCGGCTCGGCAGTAGCGGTTCAAGCAAATTTGTGTCATGTAGCTTTAGGTTCCGATACCGGAGGTTCTATTCGCCAACCCGCTGCGTTTACAGGCACAGTAGGCTTGAAACCGACTTACGGCAGCGTTTCGCGCTATGGCTTAATTGCTTATGCTTCTTCTTTCGACCAAATTGGGCCAATTACTCATTCTGTTGAAGATGCCGCTTTGGTTACTCAAATTATGGCAGGCAAAGATGAATTTGATAGCACTACTTCTTCTAAATCGGTTGAAGTTGCAGATTTTTCAAAGCCGGTACAACCGAGCAAAATTGCCATTTTAGGAACAATGGTTGAAAACGATGCTTTGCAACCGGAAGTGAAACAGACAACGGCAAATTTTATTGAAGAATTAAAAGCCAAAGGCAACACAGTTGAAACTGTTGAATTTACTTATCTTGATTATTTAATTCCTGCTTATTACGCACTCACCACTGCCGAAGCATCGAGCAATTTAGCTCGCTTTGATGGTGTTCACTATGGATTTCGTTCGTCAAATGCAACTGATATGGAATCAGTGTATAAAAAATCGAGAACAGAAGGTTTTGGGCGCGAAGTGAAAAACAGAATTATGCTTGGAACTTTTGTGCTTAGCGCTGGATATTACGATGCGTATTACGCACAAGCGCAAAAAGTGCGCAGGCTGTTACGCGATGGCATTAAAAAGATACTTGAAAACTACGATTTTATTCTGCTTCCTGCCACACCAACTACCGCATTTAAAATTGGTGAAAAAACAACTAATCCGGTTGAAATGTACTTAGCCGATATTTTTACGGTTTTGGCAAACTTAACCGGCAATCCGGCTTTGGTTTTCCCAATTGGAAAAGATAATGAGCAAATGCCGATTGGCATACAGCTAATTGGTGGTCATTTTAAAGAAAAAGAATTGATGGAATTTGCTGCAGGTGTGTAGTAGATTTTGAACCTGAATTTTATTTTCTAAAGAGAGGTTGTAAAGATTTCAATCACATCTTTTTGTAGCAAAAATTTATCGTGTAGTTTACCTGAAAAATCAGGTGTTTTAATTCCGTTTTCTAAGTGGCAAGGCGCAGTAATTAAGCGCACTTCATCTACTAAATTTTCTTGTAAAAAATGCTGTGCAGTTATTGCTCCGCCTTCAATAATTACCGATTGAATATTACGCTTGTACAGTTCATTCAGAATTTGCTGCGGCACATTTTCTGTAAACGAAATTTGCTGCCATTCAATATGTTGCTGTTTATCTGTTTTTAAGGCATTAAAAACCAATGTATTTGCTGCATCATTAAACAATTTGTTGCTGCTTGGTATGGCATTGTTTTTGTCAATTACTATTCGCAACGGATTTTTTCCTTTCCAAAGGCGTGCGGTGAGTTCAGGATTGTCAATTAAAGCGGTATTTTTTCCAACTAAAATTGCTTGTTCTTCTGTGCGCCAGCGGTGGCTCAATCGTTGCGAAAATTTATTGGTAAGCCAAAGTTGCTGTTGATTTGTTGGAGCTATAAAACCATCTGCACTTTGCGCCATTTTTAGAATTACAAAAGGTCTTTTTTTTCTATGAAAAGTAAAAAATCTACGGTTCAAAAAATTGCATTGTTCCGGTAAAATACTTTCTATAACTGTTACTCCGGAATCACGCAATTGCTTAATTCCACTGCCCGAAACAGCAGGATTAGGATCTGCACTGCCAACAACTACATTTTTAATCTGCTTTTCTAAAACTAATAAAGAGCAAGGCGGTGTTTTTCCAAAATGATTACACGGTTCTAAATTTACATATAAAGTACTTTTCGAAATAAGATGCTTGTGTTCATTTCTAACCGAGTTGATACAGTTTACTTCGGCATGTGCAGTGCCAAATTTTTTATGCCAACCTTCGCCAATTATTTTTTCATTGCAAACCAAAACTGCGCCTACCAAAGGATTTGGAGCTACTTCGCCCAACCCGTTTTGCGCTAATTGTAAGCATCGCAACATGTATTTTTCGTGCTCATTCACGTTTCAAAAGTGCTTCTTTTTAAAATATAAAAAGATACTAGGCAATTCTTTTTCTTTTTTGTGCGCTTCATTTCCTAAAATTGCAGCCTATTTATACTTAAACGACAATGATGATAGCGATTGGTGAAAACACACTAAAACTTACTGAAGTTCAACAAATATTATTCTTTAACGCTAAGGTTTTTTTGCCCGAAGTGGTGTTGCAACGCGCTGAAAAAAACTTTCAATTTTTGAAAGCATTTTCTGCCGATAAAGTGATATATGGTATCAACACAGGTTTTGGACCAATGGCGCAGTATAAAATTCCTTATGTTGATAGGCTCACACTTCAATACAATTTAATTAGAAGCCACGCAAGCGGCAGCGGCAAGCCAATTGCAGAAGTTTTTTCTAAAGCGATGTTGCTTGATAGGCTTTCTACTTTGGCATGTTGCAAAAGTGGAGTTCACCCCGATTTAATTTTGTTGATTACAGAAATGCTAAACAGAGATTTGATTCCTGTAATTTACGAACATGGCGGAGTGGGCGCGAGTGGCGATTTGGTTCAATTGGCGCACATGGCTTTGGCAATTATTGGAGAAGGTGAAGTTTTTTACAAAGGAGAAATTACGTCTGCACAGCAAGCATTTGAAGCCGAAAAATTAATACCGTTTGCTATTCGCTTGCGCGAAGGTTTAGCTTTAATGAATGGCACTTCGTGCATGACCGGAATTGCCTTAGTAAACTTGTTGAAAGCAGAAAAATTATTGAAATGGAGTATTTTATTTTCTGCTACCATAAACGAAATTTTTGGTGCTTACAACGACCATGTTTCAGCGCCATTAAACAGTGCGAAATTGCACAAAGGTCAAAATGAAGTGGCTGCTGCATTACGCGATTTATTGAAGGACAGCAAACTCATTCGCAACCGACAAGAACATCTTTATACAGCAACAAACGAAACACATTTTAAAGAGAAAGTGCAAGAGTATTATTCACTGCGCTGCACTCCACAAATTATTGGGCCGGTGTGGGATACGGTGCAGCAAGCAAAAGCTACGGTGCTTAATGAACTTAATTCTGTAAGCGATAATCCTATTGTAGATGATAGCTTGCAGAATGTGTTTCACGGAGGAAATTTTCATGGTGATTATGTGGCTTTGGAAATGGATAAACTTAAAATTGCCATTACCAAAATTTCGATGTTGGCAGATAGGCAACTTAACTATTTGCTCAACGATAAATTGAACGGAAAACTTCCGCCATTTATCAATAATGCCATTATTGGTTTAAACTTTGGCATACAAGGAATTCAATATACAGCTACTTCCACAGTTGCTGAAAACCAATCGCTTTCTATGCCGGTTTATATTCACAGTATCCCGAGCAATAACGATAACCAAGATGTGGTGAGTATGGGCAGCAATGCAGCTTTAATTGCCGCAAAAGTTATTGATAATACTTTTGAAGTTTTGAGTGTGCACGCGTTAGCTATTGCAGAAGCCATCAGCAGTTTAGGTTTGGCAGAGCAACTTTCGCCCGAGCCAAAACAGTTTTACGATAGCATGAGAAAAATTACTCCGGCAATAATTGAAGATGTGCCGGCTTTTAAAATTTTGGCAGCAATCCAAACCTATTTAAAAGGCTAAACAACTTATGTTTATCTTTTACAAATGAAAGACCTTGAAAGATTTCTTGAAGCTCAAGAAAACAGCTACCAAACAGCACTTAGCGAAATTCGAAATGGGAGAAAACACACGCATTGGATGTGGTATATTTTTCCACAAGTAGAAGGATTAGGATTTAGCGAAACATCAAAGTATTATGCCATTAAAAACTTAGAAGAAGCGAAGCAATACTTAAAACATGAAATTCTTGGTGCAAGACTCATAGAAATTATGAGTGAATTACTTTTGCAAGATACTGATGATGCGCATGAAATTTTCGGCACTCCCGATAATTTAAAATTACATTCTTGTGCTACACTTTTTGCACTTGCGGATGAAGAAAATTCTAATAGCGTATTCCAAAAAGTTCTGGATAAGTTTTTTAACGGAAAGTATGATTATTCAACAGTGGAAATTATTGAGGAGTAAGCAACAACAGTATTCTATTCATACACGAAAACTCTTTCGATAAAAAGCCGTACTTTTCTTTTCTTCGCAACTTTAAAATTTAAGATATGCTTGAGATTTCTGTATTGCGTAGCAACGCAGCAACCGTGAAAGAAAAACTTGCAAAGAAGTATTTTGCAGAAATAAATTTAGTTGATGAAATTTTAGTCTTAGACGAAAAGCGCAGACAAATTCAAAAAGAAACTGACGACTTGCTTGCTGAACAAAATTTGGCAGCAAAAAGTATTGGCGCTTTAATGCAAAAAGGAGAGAAAGAAGCCGCAGAAACAGAGAAAGCAAAAGTGGCTGTTTTGAAAGAGCAATCAAAGCAAAAAGAAGAGCTTTTAGCTGCTGTAGAAAATGAACAACAACAACTTTTGGTGCGCTTGCCAAACCTGCCACACGAGTCAGTTCCGGAAGGTAAAACACCTGAGCAAAATGTAGTAGTACGCGAAAGCGGCAACAAACCAAATTTAAGCGAAACCGCATTGCCACACTGGGATATTGCCAAGAAATACGATTTGTTCGATTTGGAACTTGGTGTAAAAATTACCGGAGCAGGATTTCCTGTTTACAAAGGCAAAGGAGCAAAGTTGCAGCGTGCTTTAATTAGTTTTTTCTTGGACAAAGCTACCGAAGCTGGTTACACCGAAGTAATTCCGCCATTTATCGTAAATGAATCTTCAGCGTTTAGCACAGGGCAATTGCCAGATAAAGAAGGACAAATGTATTACGCCAATTTAGATGGCTTTTATTTAATCCCTACGGCAGAAGTTCCGGTTACAAATATTGTGCGTGGCGATATTTTCAACGAAAAAGATTTGCCATTAAAGTATTGTGCTTACTCTCCGTGCTTTAGGCGCGAAGCAGGCTCTTATGGAAAAGATGTGCGAGGTTTAAATCGTGTTCACCAATTCGATAAAGTTGAAATTGTGCAAATAGCAAATCCAGATAAAAGCTATCAAGTTTTAGAAGAAATGTTGGCACACGTAGAAAACATTTTGAACCTCTTGAATTTGCCTTATCGCATTTTGCGTTTGTGCGGTGGCGATATGAGTTTTACTTCTGCCTTAACTTTCGATTTTGAAGTGTGGAGTGGAGCGCAAAAACGTTGGTTAGAAGTAAGCTCTGTTTCAAATTTTGAAACCTTCCAAAGCAACCGTTTAAAAACACGTTTCCGTGATGAAAATAAAAAAACACGCTTAGTGCATACACTAAACGGCAGTGCGCTTGCATTACCGCGTATAGTTGCTGCATTGTTAGAAAACAACCAAACCGAAAATGGCGTTGCCATACCTGAAGTATTGCAGAAATACACAGGCTTCAGCACTTTGCAATAATTGCAGTATGCGAAAGTTCTTGTAGCAACAAAACGGATAAGAGTTACAGTAGAAAAACTTTTTTAGTAAGTTTTTTTTTACTAAAATATCTTTCAACTTAAACGATTTTTATATCTTAGCTTCAACTCACAAAAAAATACGATATGAAAAGGATAATTGCTTTTTCTCTAATTGCTCTTTTTGCAATTTCAAGTTTTGCACAGCAAGTAAGCAAAGAATACGATAAGGTAGGAAAATTTAACCAAGGCGTTGCATTTGCATGGAAAAACGGCAAGGTTGGTTTAATTACACAAGATGGAAAAGAAATAATAGCGCCTCAATACGAATATATTAGCGGTTTTGGTAGAGATGGAATTGCTTACACTACTAAAAAAGGTTTAAAAGGTTTAATCAATATGACCGGTAAAGTTATTGTAGATAATATTTACGGAGATATTGGAGCATTTCGCGGCTTTTGGGCAATTACACGCAAAAATGGTTTGGCAGGAATGATTAACAAGCACGGAAAAGTTCTAATTCCTAATGAATACGAAATAATTAAAGTTGATAAAGGTGGCGTGGTGCGTGCTATAAAAAGTGGAAAAGAAGTTATCTTGAACTTGAAAGACGAATAGATTCTGCACGCCTTTTACTTCATTATTTTTTCTTGGTGGCGAATACTTTCGTTGTGTATTTGCTGAAACAGTTTTAAGATAAACTCTTCGGTTAATCCGGTTTGTTTGCTCTTTTCCAGAGCGCGTTTCACAATTTCTGCCCAGCGCTCAGCTTGGTGAATAGTGAGGCGGTGTTCCTTTTTTAAGTTGCCGATTTGTTCACTTATCTGCATTCGCTCTCCCATTAACTCAACAAGGTAATCATCAATTCTATCTATTTGCGTTCTTAGCTCTGATAAATGTTCAAGATTATTCTTCTCAATTTTGGTTGCGCATACTTCTAATTTTTGAAGTATTTCTCCTAAAATTTTAGGTGTAATTTGTTGTTTGGCATCGCTCCATGCTTTCTCAGGGTTTTCGTGGGTTTCAATCATTAAACCTTCAAAACCCATATCCATTGCTTGCTGCGAAAGTGGCTGTACTAAATCGGAGCTTCCTCCAATATGTGATGGATCTACAATAATTGGTATTTGCGGAAAACGCCTGCGCAATTCAATTGGAATTTCCCACATTGGCGGATTGCGATAAATACTTTTTCCATAGATTGAAAATCCACGATGTATTGCGGCTAATTTATCAATGCCAACATTGTAAAATCTTTCGATAGCACCCAGCCAAAGTTCTATATCGGGATTAACCGGATTTTTCACAAGCACGGGAATATTTATGCCTCGCAAACTATCTGCAATTTCTTGAATATTAAATGGTGAAACAGTAGTGCGCGCGCCTATCCACAAAGCATCAATTCCTGCTCTTAAACATTGCTCTACATGCTGCGGATTGGCAACTTCTACAATCACAGGCAAGCCAACTTCCACACTTGCATTTTTTATCCACGATAAACCAATTTCGCCTACACCTTCAAAAGAGTTTGGTCGTGTACGCGGCTTCCAAATTCCGGCACGCAACATACTCACTTGTGGAGCAAATTCTACAATACTTTTTACTGTATTTTGAACTTGTGTTTCAGTTTCGGCACTGCAAGGCCCGGCAATTACAAATGGCACTTTTTGCTGCTTTGTCCATTGTTGCAGCGGTGCAATTTTCGATAAAGAATTATTTGCTTCTAACATAAAAAATAAGGCGGGCAAATGTAGATATTAAAGCCTATAAGCAATAACACTTTTGATTTAAGTTGGCTAATAAATCAATCTTTTGCCAATCAGTTTGGGTGCATTAAAAGAAGCAAACTATATTCGCCCACTGAAATTTTTTAAAACATGATTAAAATAACATTGCCCGATGGCGCAGTGCGCGAATACCAAGCAGGAGTTTCGGCATTGCAGGTGGCAGAAAGTATTTCGCAAGGATTAGCCAAAAAAGTATTGGCAGCAGAGGTTGATGGAAAAGTATGGGATTTAACTCGCTCGATAAATAGTGATGCAAACTTAAAGCTATTAACGTGGGAAGAAGAAGGAGGAAAGAAAACATTTTGGCACTCAAGTGCGCACCTGATGGCAGAAGCGTTAGAGGCCACTTTCCCTAATGTAAAATTTGGTATTGGTCCGCCAATTGAAGAAGGTTTTTATTATGATATTGATTTGGGAGATCATAAACTTACTGAAGAAGATTTACGCAAGTTAGAAACCGCAATGAAAGAACTTGCAAGCAAAGACAATAAATATGTGCGCAGTGAAGTAAGCAAAGCCGAAGCGGTGAAATATTTTACCGAAAAAGGCGATGAATATAAACTTGAACTGCTGCAAGATTTAAACGATGGTGAAATCACTTTTTACCAACAAGGAAACTTCACAGATTTGTGTCGCGGGCCGCACATTCCTTCAACCAATTACATTAAGAGTATAAAACTTTTGAGTATTGCCGGAGCTTACTGGCGCGGAAATGAAAAGAACAAACAGCTTACGCGCATTTACGGAATCACTTTTCCAAAAGCGCAATTGCTTGACGATTATCTAAACTTGTTGGAAGAACGCAAAAAGCGCGACCACCGCACTTTAGGCAAAGATTTAGAGATATTTACTTTTGATGATGAAGTTGGTCCAGGACTTCCGCTTTGGCTGCCAAAAGGTGGTGCTTTAATTGAAAAATTAGAAGCGCTTGCCAAGAAGAACGAATCGGAGCAAGGTTATTTACGTGTAAAAAGTCCGCACATTGCCAAAGAGAGCTTGTATTTGCGCAGTGGACACTTGCCTTACTATGCTGAAAGCATGTTTCCGCCAATGGAAATGGACGGAACAAAATATTATTTAAAGGCAATGAACTGCCCACATCACCACAAAATTTTTGGTGCTACGCCAAAAAGCTATCGCGATATGCCAATTCGCTTAGCAGAATACGGCACTTGCTATCGCTACGAGCAAAGCGGTGAATTATTTGGTTTAATGCGTGTGCGTTCACTGCAAATGAATGATGCACATATTTATTGCACCAAAGAACAGTTTGAAGAGGAGTTTATGAAAGTAAATGAACTCTATGTAAAATACTTCAAAATTTTTGGCATTGATAAATATCAAATGCGCTTTAGCACACACGAGCCGAGCAAGCTTGGCCAAAAGTATATCAATGACCCTGAACTTTGGAAAAGCACAGAAGAAATGGTGCGCAAAGTTTTGGTAAAAAGCGGTCTGCCGTTTATTGAAGTTGCCGATGAAGCAGCTTTTTATGGCCCCAAAATTGATATTCAAATTTGGAGTGCAATAGGAAGAGAGTTTACAATAGCAACCAACCAAGTAGATTTTGCGCAGGCGGAACGCTTTGATTTGTGGTTTACCAATGAACACAACGAGAAAGAGCGCCCGCTCATTATTCACCGCGCACCGCTTTCTACACACGAGCGCTTTATTGGATTTTTATTAGAACATTACGCAGGAAAATTCCCGCTGTGGTTAGCGCCTGAGCAAATTGCTATTTTGCCAATCAGCGATAAATATTTGGATTACGCAAAGCAATTACAGTTGCAACTTCAAGCAAAAGAATTTTCTGTTACCATAGATTCGCGTAGCGAAAAAATTGGTAAAAAAATACGCGATACCGAGTTGCGCAAAGTGCCATATATGTTGGTTGTGGGCGAAAAAGAAGCAGCAGAGCAAACCGTAGCAGTGCGCAGACAAGGAAAAGGCGACCAAGGTGTGATGACTGCTACTGATTTCGTTGCTAAAGCATTGCAAGAAGTAGCACTTTATGAATAAAGAGCAAAGGTAAGCAGCATTTAAAAAAGAAAGAGCCACAAAACTGTGGCTCTTTCTTTTTTAATAAAACAAGCAAATATCAACCTTGCTTCTTTTGGTGGTCCCACCTGGGATCGAACCAGGGACCCCCTGATTATGAGTCAGGTGCTCTAACCGTCTGAGCTATAGGACCAAAACGAGGCGCGAAACTAAAAAGTTCTTAGAATTCAAACTGAAATTTTTTGCGCTAAAAATTTTGTTGTAAAAACAGCATTTGTCGAATGTGGGTTCTGTTACTTATATGCTTTTTTAAAGACTATTTTTTTACTGAACAACTTGGCAGAATAATTTAAAGACAAAGGAGTAAAGTACTATAAAAGTTAATTTTTAATTAGATTTTATTTTAGGTATTGGTAGTACAGTTTTATTCGCTTTCTTTGCACTCTTTCAAATTTTTTTAAAAAATAAAATCAAAAGGTTATTAAAATGAAAAGTTCTCTACTTTCAGTTTTTTGTGCCTCTTTAATGGTTGGAAGCGGTTTTGCACAAAGTGCAAATCTTGAACTTCCTGCAGGCACAACAAGAAGCAGTGTGAATTTGAAGCAGTTTCAAATGCCAAAATCTATGCCAGCAGCATTAAAAGGAATTGGCGCGTCTGGAAGAGCTTCTCAAGACACATTTCTATTAGACTATGCATCAGTTGATGAATACAATGCAACAGAAAAAGGTTGGAATTATGTTCCAAACTCTGCATCTCTAGTGAATGAGAGATATGATTCTTCCGATTTTGCTACTACAAGAACAGTAGGTGTATTATTCGATACTTTGGTTTACCAAGATGTAAACACCGGCAACTACGATAAAACAGTGCCTTTTGCAAAAACCACATTGAAATTAGATTCTGTATTTATGCTTTATAGCTACGATAAAGTAACTACATCGCCAAGTACAGATAGCCTTACTGTAAGAGTTTATTCTTGGCCACCAACATTCTCAAATAACAGTTTAGGTTACAATACTTACATTACCAGTACACCAATGTTTCAAAAAACCTATAAAGATAGTGCACTTACTAAACTTGTTACTGCACCAAATGCAATTGAGGTGTTAAGTGTGCCTGTAGGACTTACTTTAGCTAAAGGACAAAAGTTCTTTGTTACAGCCTCTTACGATGCTGATACAGCAAGCAAGTTTTATGTAATTTGCACTTATCCGGATTCATGTGCAGATCCTCAACAATATTTGAACGGTCGCTCATCTATTCCTGGCAACTCTTGGTATTATCTAAATTTTAGTACTACAGCAACCGGTTGGGATAATGGCTCACTTTCTGTTCCTGTAAGCGTAATGCCTGAACAGTGCAGATTTTGGTCTTATCAAAACTGGAAAATTGTACCTTTGGTGAGTGCAACTACAGATTTCGGTGTTGCAGCAAAAGCATCTAAAACTATTGCTTGCCCTGGCGATCAAATTACTTTAACTGCAAATGGCTTTGGTAGTTCAGATATTTCTTACCAATGGACATCTAACAGAGGAACACTTTCTACTCCTGGTGATGTAGAAACTCTTTTAGTAACAGATTCTAATACTATTGTTAAAGTTGTGGCAACCGATAATAATACCGGAAATAAAGATTCTGCTACTTTAACTATTATTTTCAGAGGTGTAAACGTTACAGTAAATGGCGGGCAACCTTTACAAGTTAATTGTGGCAGCAAAGGAACTTTAACTGCTGTATTAACAGGATTTACTTCAGGTTCTAAAACTTACACTTGGAGAAAACCTTTTGGAGCAGATACTACAACTAGTTCAGCTAGTTTAGGCAATCTTGATGCAGGAAACTATAATGTTACAGTTACAAACAGCGCAGGTTGCACAGCTACAACTTCTGCTTCTATTGTTTATCCTGATGTAAACAATAATGTATCATTCACAGTTACTCCAGATGTTTCTAATGCTTCTGGTATTCAAGTTTGTATAAACAGACCAACTACACTTACTAATACTTCTTCTCAAAAAACTGGTTGGAGTGCTACTTGGTATGTTGGAAACAACGCAGTAGATTATGGTGATGTTGTAAACTACGCATTCACTTCAGGTGGTCAAGTTGCAGTACGTCTTCAAGTTGATAGCGCAGGTTGCGTATTTAACTCAGCTACTACAACTGTAAACGTATTGTTGGCTTCTAACTCAGCTTGTGCTACTGCAATTAGTGATGTGAAATTTGAAAGCAATGTTAGTTTATTGCCAAACCCTGCTTCAAACAATGTAACATTAACAGTTAATGGTGTTGAAAAATCTGTAAACGTGAAAGTTTACAATGTAATTGGTGCAGAAGTTGCTCATTACAATTTTAGCGAAGGAAACAGTACTTTAACTAAAAACATCAACATTGCACATCTTGCAAATGGAACTTACATGGTTAAGGTTGAAAGCAACGGTAAAACAGCAGTTAAGCGTTTAATCGTTAATCAATAAACTAACTTTATATTATTGCAAAGAGCCTCTCAATTTGAGAGGCTCTTTTGTTTTGTATGCTATTGAAAACACGCAGAGCGTAATTCACAAATATTTTGTGTGCAAGTGGAGAACTGTTTTTTATTACTGCCGGAACGAACTTAAATTTGCAAAGGCATATATTTTAATAAAATGAAAATTACATACTACGGACATGCAACTTTTGGTGTAGAGGTAAATGGCAAGCATTTGTTATTTGACCCGTTTATTACATACAATGAATTGGCTACGCAAGTAGATGTAAATACTATTCCTGCCGATTATATTTTTCTTTCGCATGGCCACCAAGATCATATTGCCGATGCGGTTGCTATTGCAAAGCGAACCGGAGCAACTGTAGTTTCAAGCTTTGAAATTGTGGATTGGGTAGGCAAACAAGGTATTGCCAATGTTCACCCAATGAATACCGGAGGCAAAAAGACTTTTGATTTTGGTTGGATAAAGTGCACTGTAGCACAGCACAGCAGCAGTTTTCCTGATGGTTCTTATGCCGGAAACCCAATGGGATTTATAGTTTCTACGTCTGATAAAACATTTTACTATGCCGGTGATACAGCCTTAACTTTAGATATGCAGTTAGTGCCAAAATGGGCAAAGTTAGATGTGGCTTTATTGCCTATTGGCGATAATTTTACTATGGATTATAAAGATGCGGCAATGGCAGCAGATTTTGTTGAATGTAACAAGATAGTAGGATTGCATTACGATACTTTTGGTTATATAAAAATTGACCATAAAACCGCAGTTGAATACTTTAAGGAAAAAGGTAAAGAACTTATTTTATTGCCTATTGGCGAATCAATATCTATCTAAATACTTATGTCAAAAATAATAACCTTAGCAAATCAAAAAGGTGGAGTAGGAAAAACCACAAGCGCAATAAATATTGCTGCAAGTTTAGCAGTATTAGAGTATAAAGTATTGTTGGTAGATGCCGATCCGCAAGCAAATGCTACATCTGGCGTAGGTTTCGATCCATCAACAGTTAAATACAGCCTCTACGATTGCCTAATAAATGAAGTTGCTGCAAAAGATGCCATTTTAAAAACTGAAACACCAAATTTGAGCCTATTGCCTTCGCATGTGGATTTGGTTGGGGCAGAAATTGAACTTATCAATCGTCCAAACCGTGAAATGATTTTTAAGGAGCTTTTAAATGATGTAAAAGAGAATTTCGATTTCATTATTATTGATTGCTCGCCTTCACTTGGTTTAATTACGGTGAATGCGCTTACGGCTGCTAACTCAGTTTTAATCCCTGTTCAATGCGAATATTTCGCTTTGGAAGGCTTAGGCAAATTGTTGAATACAATAAAAATTGTTCAGTCGCGCTTAAATCCAGATTTAGAAATTGAAGGCATTATGCTTACTATGTTCGATCCGCGTTTGCGCTTAAGCAACCAAGTAGTAGATGAAATTCGTAGGCACTTTGAAGAGATAGTTTTTAAAACGGCAATTCATAGAAACACGCGCTTGGGCGAAGCTCCAAGTTTTGGTAAGCCTGCCATTTTATACGATGCAGAAAGCAAAGGAAGCATCAACTACATGAGTTTAACGCGCGAACTTTTAGCAAGAAACGGCATGGGAACTTTTGAAGAAGAAGGTACGGCAAACTAAGAATTCTAATATTTAAAATCCCCGCTTTTTGCCATAAAAAACAGCACCAAGTGTGGTGAAAAGTATAATGGTAACGGAGCTTAAAGGCATAATAATTGCCGCCACAATCGGGCTCATAGTGCCCGGAATTGCCAATGCCACACCCGCTAAATTATAAAGAATAGAAATAGCAAAACTCATTTTTATTACGCGTACTCCATCTTTAGAAAATTGCATTAACGCATTTAGTTTTTCAAATTGTTCTGCTTCTACAATGCCATCGCAGGCGGGCGAAAAGTTGTTGATGTCATCTGCAATCACAAGCCCAACATCAGCTTGTTTTAAAGCTCCGGCATCGTTTAAGCCATCGCCAATCATCATCACACTTTTACCTTGTTGTTGTAAATTTTTTATGTAATTCAGCTTGTCTTGCGGTTGGTGGTGAAATGCTAAATTTTCTTCGTTCACATGCTGTTTTAAGAAGTTCTTTTCTGCATCGTTGTCGCCACTAAGCACAAAAACATAAAAGCGCTCGCGAAGTAGTTGCATTAGTGTGCCGAAACCTTTCCGGTATTCATTTTTAATAAGGAAAAAACCTCGTACATTTCCATTAATGCCAACATACACTTTTGAAGCATGGCGAAAGTCTGAAACCTCGCTGTTATCAGTATTTTTATCGCCAACTAAAAACCGTTTTGAGCCTATTTTAATTGAATTTTTATTTACAAAACCTTCAATTCCTTTTCCTTCAATTTCCTTAAAATCATTTGTGTTGAATTTTGAAATTTCTTTTAAATGTTCATACACTTTTTTGCTTAGCGGATGCGAAGAATGAAATACCAAAGACTTGATTAAACTCAGTTCATCTTCACTTAAAGATTCACCTTCGGCAACAAATTCTATTCGTGCATTTTTAGTATTGGTGAGCGTTCCGGTTTTATCGAAAACAATACTTCTTATTTGTGCTAATTTTTCAATTGTAAAAGTGTTTTTTAAATGAATGCCGCTTCGGTTTAAAAGGCGCAAAACATTGCCTAAAGTAAATGGAGAAGAAAGTGCCAGCGCACAAGGACAAGTAATGATTAAAACAGAAGTGAAAGCATTGATTGCACGAGATACATCTTTATTCCACCAAAAAATTGCAGCGGCAATTGCAATAAATAAAACAATAGGCGTAAACCAACGGCTCATTTTTGATGCCAATGAACTAATGTTTTGTTGCTCTTGTTTTTGGAAAATACTATTGTTCCAAAGTTGCGTAAGATAACTGTGCGAAACATCTTTTGTAACTTCAATTTCTATGGCACTGCCGAGATGTTTACCGCCTGCAAAAATTAAATCGCCAGACTGTTTTGCAATTGGAGTTGCTTCTCCTGTAACAAAGCTGTAATCAATATTGCCATTGCCTTTAACCAAAATTCCATCAACCGGAATTAGCTCTTGGTTGCGAATAAGTAAGCGGTTTCCAACTACTATTTTGGTGAGAGGAACAGAGCGTTCTTCTCCTGTATTTAAAACCGTAACGGCAATAGGAAAATACGATTGGTAATCGCGCTCAAACGAGAGTGTATCATAAGTTTTGTTTTGAAACAAACGACCAATAAGCATGAGCAAAACCAAGCTTGCCAGCGTATCAAAATAACCTGCTCCGGTATGCGAAAAAATTTCGTAACAGCTGCGAATAAACATGGCAACAATTCCAAGTGCAATTGGCACATCCATGTTTAGTGTTTTCTCTTTTGCAGCATTCCAAGCCGAAGTAAAAAACTCTTCGGCACTATAAAACAGCACAGGCAATGCAAGTGCAAAATTCAAGTAGCCAAAAAATTTTCTGAACGAAGATTCCTGAATAATATCTATACCGAGATATTCAGGAAACGAAAGCAGCATAATGTTTCCGAAGGCAAAAAAAGCAACGCCAATTTTGGTATAATATCTTTGTAAATGCTGATTTTTTTCTTTTCGTTGAAGGTCGTTTAAGTTTATTTTGGGCTCATAACCAATTTGCGCAAGTGCTTCCACAACTTGCCTTAGCGATAAAATATTATTTTGAAAAGTGAGGTTTACCTCTCGCTTTAAAAAATTTACGTTTGAGCGTAAAATGCCTTGCTTTAAACGGTATAAATTTTCAAGCAAAAAAATGCACGAACTGCAATGTATTTGAGGAATATAAAAAGTAACAGACGATAAGTTTCCATCGTTAAAATTAAGAAGTTTACGCCTAATCTGTTCATCATCAAGATAAGCAAATTTACTGTTGTTTATTTCTTTGTTTAGTGAAACGCCTGGCGTTTGGTTCAGGTTGTAATAATTGCATAAATTATTTTCGCTCAAAAGCGAGTAAACTGTTTTGCAACCTTCACAGCAAAAAGTTTTTTCATCAAAGCGAATTTCTGTTTCACAATTCTCTCCGCAATGGTAGCAAACCTCAACATTTTCCGGCTTCACCGCTTTCATAGCAGCACAAAAGTGATATATATTCTTAGGATAAAGAATGATGAATGTCATACTTGGTTTCTAATAAAACCTAAATAGGAATTTCGAGCTTTCAACATCAATAAAATATAGAAAAATAATAATTGAAAAACAGCTTCATTGTTAAGCAAATTTGGCAGTGCTTTTTCCATTGTTTCTTGGTAACTTTGAAACAATAAAATTTTTGAGTTATGAATAGTGAAATTGGATTTTTAAATAGAGAAAGCGCAGGCCTATTGGTAATTGATGTTCAAGAACGTTTGATGCCTGTGATTAGCAATAAAGAAGAAGTATTTTCTAACGTGAATAAGTTGCTAAAAGGTGCAGAAATTTTGGGGCTGGAGGCAATAGTTACAGAACAATATCCAAAGGGTTTAGGAAGCACTTGTGCTGAAGTGGAAATTCCTTCGCATGCAGGTGTAATAGAAAAAATTTGCTTTAGTTGCTTGCAAAGCGAAGAGGTGAACGCACAATTAAAACTCTCTAACCGGAAATCACTTATTGTTTGTGGTGTTGAAGCACATATTTGTGTTTTAAAAACCGTGTTAGATGCTTTGGCAGAAGGCTATGAAGTGCATGTGGTTGCCGATGCTGTTGGCTCGCGAGCGAACACAAACAAAAGTTTGGCATTAGAAAGAATGAGACAAAGCGGAGCATTTATTTGCAGCACCGAAATGGCATTGTTTATGCTCTTAAACGAAGCTGGAACAGAAGAATTTAAAGCTATTAGTAAGCTAATAAAGTAAAGTTAGAATGGAAATAAAACGCTTATTCGATTTCCTGATAGAATGGGAAACAGCACAGCCCAATTCACCATTTGTTTCTTCAAAAATAAATCGTGTTTGGAATACTTACACCTTTGCTGAAACACAATCGCTAAGCAATAAAGTAAGTCAATTACTTATCAATTTAGGCTTGCAGAAAGACGATAAAATCGCTATTATTTCCAACAACCGCCCGGAGTGGAATTTTACTGATATTGGCAGTATGCAAATTGGCGTTACGGCTGTGCCAATGTATCCCAATATTGCAGAAAAAGATTACGAATATATTTTTCAAGATGCGGGAATTAAATATGCTTTTGTAGGCGATAAAAGTATTTACGAAAAGGTTGCTCCATTACTCGAAAAACTTGATACACTAAAAGATATTTACACATTCGACAAGGTAGAAGGGGCAAAATGCTGGATAGAAGAACTGCCGAAAACAGAAGACTTGAACTGGAATGAAATTGAGAAGCGAAAAGCAAATGTTTCTGAACACGATTTGGCAACTATAATTTACACTTCGGGCACCACCGGAAATCCCAAAGGGGTAATGCTTACACACAAAAATATAACTAGCAATATTTTAAGCATAAAGGAAGTTGCTCCGTTTGAGAACAATAGAAAATCATTAAGCTTTTTGCCGCTTTGCCACAGCTTTGAACGCACTGTTTTTTATTCTTATCTGGCTTTTGGTTTTCACATTTACTATGCAGAAAGTTTAGAAACCATTGGCGAAAATTTAAAAGAAGTAAAACCGTTTTGTTTCACAACCGTGCCGCGTTTATTAGAAAAAGTGTATGAAAAAATAATGGAAAAAGGCAATGGACTTACAGGTTTTAAGCGCAAGCTATTTTTTTGGAGTATAGATTTAGG
This sequence comes from Bacteroidetes bacterium 37-13, assembly GCA_001897535.1. GTDB lineage: Bacteria > Bacteroidota > Bacteroidia > Chitinophagales > LD1 > UBA7692. Next base: position 89,413 of record MKTC01000013.1, read on the forward strand.
TTCAAAATACGAATTGGGCGGAGGCAACAGTTTGTGGTATAAATTTCAGTTGGCAATAGCACGCGAATTGGTTTTTAAAAAATGGATAGAAGCCTTAGGCGGAGAAATTGAATTCATAGTTACCGGAGCTGCAGCCATGCAGCCGCGATTGATAAAACTATTTTCTGCCGCAGGCATCAATGTCTTGGAAGGTTATGGATTAAGCGAAACCTCTCCTGTGCTTGCCGTAAATCGAATAGATGAAAAAGAGCGCTGTATCGGAACAGTAGGAATGGTAATTCCGGGCGTTGAAATTAAAATTGCCGAAGACGGTGAAATTTTAGCCAAAGGCGATAACATTATGAAAGGTTACTACAACCGACCCGATTTAACTGCCGAAGTAATTAAAAACGGTTGGTTCCACACCGGAGATATTGGGAAATGGATTGAAAAGAATGGCAACAAATTTCTAAAAATAACAGATAGAAAAAAAGAACTCTTCAAAACTGCCGGAGGTAAATATATTGCTCCGCAAGCCATTGAAGAAAAAATGAAGGAAAGCCGCTTTATAGAACAAATAATGGTAGTAGGAGATGATGACAAGAAATATATCAGCGCTTTAATTGTACCTTCTTTTGTAAATTTATACGATTGGGCAAAACAGCAAGAAATTCTTTTTGCCAACAAAGAAGAACTCATTCGCCAAGAAGAGGTAAAAACCTTATTTGCCAATGAAGTGAATGCTCTAAATAAGAATTTTGGCAAGTGGGAGCAAATTAAAAAGTTTGAATTGCTAAGCCACGAATGGACAATTGAAGGCGGAGAACTTACGCCAACATTAAAACTAAAACGAAAAGCCATTTATGCCAGATATGCAGAAATGATAGACGAAATGTATAAAAACCAACATCTTCATTGCGAATCTTAATTTCTTTCAAAAAAAAAGAGATATTACAAGTTCAACAAAATATTGCGAGAATTAAAAAAGGAAGTTTACATTTTATTTTCTCGAAAAATGATGTACGTTTGCACCTTGATTTTTACTAAAACAAATTCTAGTAATGGCAAATATTGAAGAGCGCGTTAAGAAAATAATCGTTGATAAATTAGGAGTTGAAGAGTCTCAAGTTACTCCAGAAGCAAGTTTCACAAACGATTTAGGTGCCGATTCTTTAGATACAGTAGAACTCATCATGGAGTTTGAAAAGGAATTTAATATCGGTATCCCTGATGAGCAAGCAGAAACAATTACTACCGTTGGTCAGGCAATCGAATACCTGAAAAAAACGATAGCTGCTTAATTTTTAAAACCTTTTTTCAGCAATGCACCTTAGGCGGGTAGTCATAACGGGCATAGGTGCCATCACTCCAATAGGCAACACGGCTTCAGAATTTTGGAGCGGTTTACTTAATGGAAAAAGTGGCGCAGCACCAATTACACGTTTCGATACCACAAAGTTTAAAACACGCTTTGCTTGCGAAGTAAAAAACTTCGACCCACTTAATTTTTTTGAAAAGAAAGATGTAAAGCGTTTTGACCGCTATGCGCAATTTGCAATGGTGGCAGCGAGTGAAGCAATTGCAGATGCAGGCATTACAGATGAAAAACTCAACAAAGATCGCATTGGTGTTATTTGGGCTTCAGGAATTGGTGGTTTAGAAATTTTTGAAGAAGAAGTAGTGCAATTTGCATTAGGCGATGGAACACCGCGTTTTAATCCTTTTTTTATTCCGAAAATGATAGCCGATATTGCTGCGGGGCAAATTTCTATGAAGTTTGGATTTAAAGGTCCGAACTACGCTCCCGTTGCGGCTTGTGCTTCATCAAACATAGCTTTGGCAAATGCTTTCGATTTAATTAGGTTAGGAAAAGCAGATGTAATTGTTGCCGGAGGTTCCGAAGCGGCAATTACACGCGGAGGCGTTGGCGGTTTCAATAGTATGAAAGCTATGAGCGAACGCAACGATGCTCCCGAAACTGCTTCGCGCCCTTACGATAAAGACCGCGATGGTTTTGTGATGGGCGAAGGTGGTGCAGGCTTGATTTTAGAAGAATTAGAACACGCTTTGGCGCGTGGTGCAAAAATATATGGCGAAATTGCCGGTAGTGGTTTAAGTGCAGATGCTTATCACCTTACCGCGCCACACCCTGAGGGCGAAGGCGCAGCAAGAGTGATGCAATACACACTTGCCGATGCAGGATTAAAACCCGAGGATATTGACTATGTGAATACACACGGAACTTCTACACCTTTGGGCGATAACGCAGAGTTAATTGCCATAAAGAAAGTTTTTGGTGAGCAGGCATACAATCTAAATATCAGTGCAACAAAATCTATGACTGGGCATTTGCTTGGCGGAGCCGGAGCAGTAGAGGCAATTGCTTCTTTGCTGGCAGTGCAGAACGATATTGTTCCGCCCACCATCAACCATTTTACAGACGACCCGGAAATTGATTCAAAATTAAACCTCACATTTAACCAAGCACAAAAAAGAACAGTGCGTGCTGCATTGAGCAACACTTTTGGTTTTGGCGGTCATAATGCAGCGGTAATTATTAAAAAATACGTGTAGCAATTTCTATTTTCCCAACATAGAAAAGCGCACTTCATCAATCAATCCTTTTATTTTTCTACGGAAATTTTTGCCTTCCAATTCAACTAAAATTTGAGTTGAAAAATTTGGGTTTAGCATCCATTTCACCATGCGCTTATGCCACGGCAATGCTGAGTAAGGAAACTTATGAAGTTGAAGCAATGGTTTTATTTTCGGTAAAATATTTTGCTCGTAATCGCTTCGCGTGAAACGGTAAACATTTTGCTCTAAAGGCGGCATCACTTCTAACCCTAAATGAACCGTTAAATGCAACTTGTCGGTAATTAAAGGTTTATCCGCAAAAGCAATTAAGTTGTGAATTAGCGCTACACTCACAAAGCCCGTTCCAATACAAATATTGCTTAGTATAAACTTTGGAATTAAACTTCTATGAAGAATAAAGCAGTCGTAACCCGGATGTAATTTCCCCATTTCTGCTAATGCTAAAGGCAAATCTTCAATGCTTGTCCATTTGTTTTCAATGCGTCTGCGACTAAAAGTAACAGCATCATAACCTTCTGCAATTAGGGCTGCAGCAGCTTCGTAAAAATGCGGCACAACGGTAATATCTGTATTGGTATAGATAATATATTCTGCCGAACTATTGTTGTATGCTGCTAAAAGAATATCTGCAATAAGCGGAAACTTTTTCACCTTTTCAAAACCCGAAACATCGCGGACAGAGCGCTGCAAATTGGGAAGTTTAGTGAAATATTCCGGTACTACTTTTTCATCTTCTTCATATTGCACACTCAAAAATTCTACTTGCACTTTATCTTGCACAAATAGTTTTGCGCGCCTCATACTTTCAAAAGTAATTGGCTGTGCATAATACAAATCGCTGTTTTTATTTACAGCAACAGGATTTAAAATGTGGGCTACTCTTAACAATTAAAACAGTTTAAAATAAGCGCCAAATCTACTGTTTTACTACTTTCCCTGTAAACAAAGTTTTGTGGTCTATCACCAATTTGTAAAGCATTACTCCCGAAGCCATTCCTGAAGCGGAAAATTTATACTGATAAATTCCTTTTTCAATATTGATGCGCTCGATAGTTCTTCCAATAATATCGTTTACCACAATTTCCGCACTGGTAAAGTTTGCCGGCAATCCATCAATTGCAAAAACAGTTTCGTTTGTAAACGGATTTGGAAATGCGCGAACATTCGTATTCCATTTTTTAATTGGCTTAATGGCAGAAGTTCCTGTATCGTAAGCGCAAGAGCCATTATTTACATTCGCAAAAGGTGAATAGTTTGTTGCTAATGTGTCGGTGCAGCCGTAAACTTTTTTTACGCAGCCACCGGTATCTAAATTCGCAGTTGGATTATAGTTTAAAGAACCTGTATCGGTGCAGCCGTAAATAAATTCATGCGCCAATGCTCTAAAGCCATTTAATTTTCCATTGCCGTAATATGGATTTTCAACTGCTGTGGTAAAAGTATCGCGCTTGGCAGTTAAGATAATTGCTTCTTTAACTTCGTCCCATCTGGCAGTTGGATGTTTTTCAAAATATAGCGCGGCAAAGCCTGCAACCAAAGGTGAAGCCATTGAGGTTCCTCCGTTGCGCATGTGTTTCCCGCCCCAACCAATTTTTAATCTATTTCCGGGAGTTGATAAATATTGTGGAATAAGATTTAAGTCGCCCGTAGTTATTGTGGTGGAGCCTGTTGCGCTAATGTCAGGCTTCAAACGGTGGTCGCGAGTTGGTCCAATGCTGGAAGAAATATCACGCATGCCTACAATACTTTTGCCGTATAAAGCATCACGCGAAATAGAATCTACATCTAAGTAAAAAGCACGATTAGTGTAGTTGGCAACTGTAATTACTTTATCGCTGCACTGCCAACTCGAAACAATTGTTTTTAAAGTATCAGGATAGCGATAATCTGGTTTGGTAATTAAGTTTGGAAGAACGCTCACCATATCTGAACCGCCAATAAGTGAAGAGCTTGACCACACATCACAAGATCCGGTTCCAAAGGTTTGTAATTTCCACCAAAGTGAAGTGTCGGTTGGCGTTATCAATACTTCAACATGATAAATATCTTGCAGCATTTCAGCATACATTTTAACTGTGCCAAGAAGCTGAATTCCATTATCGGTATAAAGATTTCTGGTAAGCGTAACGCCACCTTGCGCTGGATTAAAATCACGCAACACATTAAAGCGTTCAGTGGCAACTGTATCAACTAAGTTTCCTGTTTTAGTGCTCACTGCACCAATCACAAATTCTGCATTATTAAACTGTACTGAATCTGCCCAAAAATCGAAATATAAACCGGGAACATTTTTATTGTATCTGAAATAAGTTGTAGCAGAATCGTTTGTAATAGTGTGCTGAACGTGATAAGGAATATTTCCGGCATTGCCGCCTGCTGCAACTACTGCGCGCCCTTTGCGTTGTTCAACCAAGCTATCAATTATTCTTGCGGTTAAATCTTTTCCATCGCGCGAGCCTTCGTAAGTTCCTACCGAAGTGTTTACCACGCAAGGCTTTCCGAGTGCATCGGCTTTCTTAAAAATATAATCAACGGCATCTGCAACACGCGCCAAAAAATTATTGCTCGAAGTGGGAATTCTAACCGCAATAATATCGCTTTCATAAGCTATACCGCGATAACGCAAAGTATCGCTCACAAAACCTCTTCCATTACCCGAAGCAATGCCTGCCACACAAGTGCCGTGTGCAAAATCCGATGCTGCCGGAGTGTGTGTACATTTGTTGGTATTAATGTCTATCCAATTCCATTCTTGTCCGTAGTTGTATGGTGCTGGAGTGTTGGTTGGTGCAGCAATTATTTGATCCCAAATAAATCTAATTCGGGTTGAACCATCAGGGTTTTTAAAATCAGGATGTTGCCAATAAATTCCTCCATCAATAATTCCCACCACTACACCTTTGCCTGAATAAGACTGCGTAAGCGGGCTGTAACCTGCGTGAATGCTATCAATGTTGTTGTTTATTCTTGCAGTATCAATCAACTTGTGCCCAATTGCTGCGAAACTTTCAATGCGCAGTACGGCTTCTTCTTTAGAAAATTCAATAATTTTTGAAGTAGGAATTTCAACCGAATTGATATTGCCTACGCTGTATTTCAACCAGCCATCGTATTGTTTGCAAGCCGCTTCTACCTTTTCAGGAATACCTTCAACCAAAAGCCCTAAAGTTTTCGCTTTTATTTTTCCTGATTGCAGCAAAACACGCGAACGCAAATCAATTTTTGATTGCTCTTGTGCCGAAGCAACGAAAAAAAGTAAGCAAATAAGAAGTGTAAAAGTATTTCTCATAAACATTTTGTTTATCTATGCGTTAAATGAAAGTATTCTGAATAAAACAGTTGCAAACAAAGTTAGTTCATATATTTTCGCCTTCATTACAAAGATTTTAGAATTATGATATTCTCTATTATACAAGCTGTGTTATTTATTGCCGTTAGTGTTTTTGTTTTCGTTAATGCTTTTAAAGCCTATAAGCGAATTTACAGAAACATAATGTTAGGACAAAAACAAGAAATAAACGATAACCCCAAACAGCGTATAAAAAATGTACTATTGATTGCTTTTGGGCAAAAAAAGATGTTCCGAAATTTAACTCCGGCACTGCTGCATTTGGTTATTTATGTTTCGTTTGTAATTACGCAAGTTGAATTAATTGAAGTGCTGCTCGATGGTTTTACAGGACAGCACAGACTTATTTACCATGCTGTTGAAGGCACATTCTTAGGAAGTTTTTATGTATTTGTAATTAGCTTTATTGAAGTACTTTCTCTACTTACTTTTGGCGTAACGATTGCCTTTTTGTGGAGAAGAAATATTTTAAAAGTACCGCGTTTCCACAAACCTGAAATGAAAGGCTGGCCTACTATTGACGGTAACAATATTCTTTACATAGAGCTTACGCTTATCACCTTTATTTTTATGATGAATATTGGCGATGGCGCAAAATATTTTAAAGAAACAGGGCATGGTTATGGCTTTGCACTAAGTGAATTGCTGGTGCCTGCTTTCTCTTCACTTCCGGAAACAGTTTTAACCATAATGGAACGCATCGGTTGGTGGGGACACATTCTAATGGTTTATTTCTTTTTGTTGTATTTGCCGCGCTCTAAGCATTTGCATATTTTGTTGGCATTCCCAAATACATATTTCTCCAGCCTTGAACCAAAAGGCTACATCAGCAATATGCCTGCAATAACTAAGGAAATTAAGTTGATGATGAACCCCGAAGCTGCAGCTGAACCTGCCGATGCAAATGCTGCACCTGTAAAATTTGGCGCAAAAGATGTGTTCGATTTAAGTTGGAAAAACTTATTAGATGCCATGAGCTGCACTGAGTGCGGACGTTGCACTGCTGCTTGCCCTGCCAACCAAACCGGAAAGCTACTCAGCCCGCGCAAAATTATGATGAACACGCGCGACCGATTAGAAGAAGTTTCTAAAATTATTGATGCTAACAATGGCGAGTGGAAAGATGATGGCAAATCATTGATTGGCGATGAATATGTTACGGTTGAAGAACTCCGCGCCTGCACAACTTGCAATGCTTGTGTAGAAGAATGTCCGGTTACTATTTCGCCATTAGATATTATCGTGCAACTACGCAGAAACTTGGTGATGGAAGAAAGTAATGCTCCGGCAGAATGGACTACCATGTTTGCCAATATGGAAAACAATGGCGCACCTTGGCAGTTCTCGCAACAAGACCGCTTAAAATGGGCTGAAGAAGGATAAAAAAAACAATTAACCATACTCAAGACACTTTGCTGCATTATATTTGTGTTGCTATGGAAATGACAACACAGGAATACATTCTCGATGCCTGCGAAAAGTATTCAATAATACTAAATGAAAATCAGCTTTCTAAATTAGAAGCAATTGTGGAGGAACGCAAAATAGCGAATGACTATAATGATATGCTAATAACTCATGGAGAAGGCATAAATATGATTATAGATGCTATAATCAAACTGCGTACGGAAGAAGGCTACAAAACGAGTGAGCCACCGCAACCACGTTCCATTCATTTAGATGAATAAAACCTGCTAAAGTGCAGAAACAGTAAAATCATTATACATTATTTGTTCAACTTCATTTTATTCGCAAGCTGTTTCAAGAAAAAATTATGATTCAACTACACAATAACCATTACCAAATTGGAGGAATTGATATAGATACACTCTGCAAAACTTATGACACGCCAATTTATGTTTACGATACTGCGATTATTAAACGCCAATACGAAACTTTAACAAAAGCTTTTGCTTCGTGCAATACCAGAATAAAATTTGCCTGCAAAGCACTCAACAATATCAATATTCTTCGCTATTTTAAACAATTAGGCGCAGGATTAGACACCGTGAGTATTCAAGAGGTTTGGGTTGGTTTAAAAGCAGGTTTCGAGCCACACGAAATTATTTACACACCCAACTGCGTTTCCATGGAAGAAATAGAGTTGGCTGTGCAAGCAGGTGTGCAAATAAACATCGACAACCTATCTGTGTTGGAACAATTCGGAACTAAGTATGGAAGCACTATTCCGGTTTGTATCCGTATAAACCCGCATGTGATGGCTGGCGGAAATATCAATATTTCTACGGGGCATATTGATTCTAAATTTGGCATTTCTATTTACCAAATGCGGCACGCAGAACGGATTGTGAACAGCCTTAAAATGCACGTGAACGGCTTGCACATGCACACCGGAAGCGATATTGTGGACGTGGATATTTTCCTGCGTGCAGCCGATATTTTGTTTGAACAAACGCAGTATTTTAAAGACTTAGAATTTATTGATTTTGGAAGCGGCTTTAAAGTGCCTTATAAGCCCGATGATTACTATACCGATATGCAAGAATTGGGTGAAAAACTATCAAAGCGCTTTTTAGAATTTTGTAAAGAATATGGTAGAGATTTGCAATTAAGTTTTGAGCCGGGTAAGTTTTTAGTAAGCCAATGCGGTACTTTTTTAGTAAAAGTGAATGTGTTGAAACAAACTACTGCCGCCATGTTTGTAGGCGTAGATTCTGGTTTGAACCATCTAATTCGCCCGATGTTTTACAATGCCTATCACCACATTACAAACGTGAGCAATCCGGGAGGCAAAGAACGAATTTATACTGTGGTAGGCTACATTTGCGAAACTGATACTTTCGGCTGGGATAGAAAATTGAGTGAAGTTCACGAAGGTGATATTTTAGCTTTTAGTAATGCGGGAGCATATGGAAACACAATGGCTTCAAATTACAATTCACGCTTTCGCCCCGCTGAAGTAATGGTACACGAAGGCAAACACTATTTAATTAGAAAGCGAGAAAATATTGATGACCTTTTGCGTAATCAAGTTGAATTGGAGGAGTTTAAATAAGGACTAAAACAGAAACAGATTGCTTTTCGGCAATCTGTTTCTGTTTTACAGCAATAGTATTATGAATTATAGCTCCAAAAGTAATTCTACAGGGTCTGCACCGAGTAGCATTTTTTGAGGATTTTCGAGGTAATCTTTCACCGCGACTAAGAAGCTTACTGATTCTTTTCCATCAATAATTCTATGGTCGTAGCTTAATGCCAAATACATCATTGGGCGAACTACAATTTGCCCATCAACCACAACCGGACGGTCTTCAACTTTGTGCATTCCTAAAATTGCAGATTGTGGAGGATTGATAATTGGTGTACTCATTAAAGAACCGAAAACGCCACCGTTAGAAATGGTAAAAGTGCCACCGGTCATATCTTCCATAGTGAGTAAACCATCGCGACCCTTAATGGCAAGTTCTCTCACTTGTTGTTCAATTCCTGCAAGCGAAAGCGATTCGGCATTTCTAATAACAGGCACTACCAAACCTTTTGGTGTAGAAACTGCAATTGAAATATCTACATAATCGTGGTAAATAATATTGCCTTCATCAATATAAGCATTCACTGCCGGATATTTTTCTAAAGCCAAACAAACTGCTTTGGTAAAGAAACTCATCATGCCTAAGCGCAAGTCATTTTTCTTTTTAAACGCATCGCCATATTTATCTCTAATTTTATTGATGGCACTCATATCTGCTTCGTTGAAAGTGGTGAGCATGGCAGTACTGTTTTTGGCATAAACCAATCTTTCGCTAATGGTTCTGCGCAAACGGCTCATTTTTTCAACGCGTTCATTGCGGCTAAATGCTTCGCGTGTTGGCAAATTAGCTTTGTCGCGAACAGCTTTTATGGCATCGTCTTTGGTAATTCTACCACCTACACCGGTTCCTGAAACGGCTGTTGTTTTTACATTGCCTTCGTCTAAAATTTTCTTTGCGGCAGGCGATGGATGTCCTGCGGCATTGCTTGTTGCAGCAATTTTAGTTTCTGCTTTAGTTTCAGCAACTTTTGCTTTTGGCGCTTCTTTTGGGGTCTCTACTTTTTTCTCAGCAGCAGGAGCAGCTACTGATGCGGGTTTTGCGGCAGCCTCATCTATTTTCGCCAATAAGCCGCCAACTTTAATATCATCACCTTCGTTTGCAACCAGCGTAACAACTCCGGCAACCGGAGAAGGCAATTCTTGCGATGCTTTATCTGTTTCTAATTCGCAAATTGGTTGATCTAATTCTACGTAATCACCAGATTTTACTAACCACTTGCTTAGAGTAACCTCTGTAATGCTTTCCGCCAATGCGGGTACTTTAACTTCTGTCATTTCTTATTTAAAAATTGGTTCAAAAGTAATCTTTACGCAATAGTAAAGTAAGATTTTTAAGTATTTATGGCAATAAGCAAAAAAAAGTACTATCGTGTAATTATTCTCGTCAAAATACTGTTGTAAAATTTTCTCAACCGAATTTTACTTTTACAATTCTAAGTAACACTTTCACAAGTAAATTTTATTTCTTGGATAGCAGAACAAAACAAGCACATGTTTACATGCACCTCTCCATTTTATTGTGGGGAATTACAGGGGTGCTTGGTAGCAGTATTTCGCTGCGCGAAGGTGTGTTGGTTTGGTGGCGTTTGCTGCTGGTGAGTATTTCATTGGGACTACAAATTCTACTTTTAAAACGCAGTTTTAAAGTAACCAAAACCCAATTCTATAAAATGACAGCAGTTGGAGTGTTGCTTATGGTGCATTGGTTGTTTTTTTATGGAGCTATTAAATATTCTAATGTTTCAATTACGCTAAGTTGCTTTTCTACTACATCGCTTTTTACTGCTTTAATTGAACCTGTTTTTGGCTATAAGAAACTTCGTGTTTCAGAAATACTTTTCAGCTTGTTGGGTATTGTTGGTATTGTATTTATTTTTTACGATGGCAGCGATTATATACTTGGAATTGCTTTGGCACTTATGGCAGCTTTTGTAGGCTCATTTTTTAATATTTTCAATAAAGAAATTGTGCTTGAACTGCCTCCTGATATTGTTAGTTTTTACGAAATGCTAACCGGTTTTGTTGGGCTTACAATTTTACTGCCGATTTACTTACATTTCTTTCCTGATAGTGTTTTGTTACCATCTACAAACGATTGGGCATTGCTTGCAATCTTGGCTTTTGTTTGCACACATGTGGCACTAACTTTATCGTTGGCAGCACTTAAATATTTAAGCGCTTTTACACTTAACTTGGCTGTGAATTTAGAACCGATTTACGGTATTGCTTTAGCGTTTATTTTATTGGGAGAAAATGAATTGCTTGGTATTAATTTCTATATTGGAAGTTGCATAGTTTTACTTAGTGTTGTTGCGCATGCTTGGTATGTTTCCAAGTATGAAGCTTTGGCTTAACTCCAAACTTCTTACTTTCAATTTTAGAAATAGTACTTTATTAGGCTTTAGTTATGCCAACACCACAAACAACTTACCGCTCCCTAATTTCTCCACTTTGGGCAGGTTTTCTCGCCTTTATTATACTTTTCTCGCTTACTGGAACTGTAACCTATAAAATGTTTCAGCGATATAATGCCACAAAAAAACGCGAATTAGAAAATGCAGCAGCACTTGCCAAAGAACGCATAATTTCTGTTTTAGAACAAAACGAATCGGCAGCTAAAACACTTACACTTTTAATACAAAAATATGGCAATGCCGATAGTTTTAATTTGGTTGCAAGAGAAATTTATAATGCCAACGAATATGTAGATATTATCGAGATAGTTAGAGAAAGCAAAATTACACACGTTTATCCATTAGCTGGAAACGAGAACATAATAGGAAGAAAAGTTTTAACCGACAGCATTAGATACAAAGCACTTTTTGAAGCATTGCGTAATGGCGAGACCTATTTTACCGGCCCATTTGAACTAATACAAGGCGGCAAAGCAATTATTGGTAGAGTGCCTATTTATATAAACCATAAATATTGGGGAATTGCTGCTTCTATTACTTGCCTATCTACCTTAGTAAAAGCGGCAAAATTGGAAAATGATAACAATTACCAATTTCAGCTTTCTAAACACGATATTGTATCCAATAAACTCTTATTCTACTTGCCAAATTTCAAAAATTTCAACCTTAAAAATGCAATATCTTTAAGTATTGCTACCGGAGGTTGGAAAATTTATGCAGCCCCTAAAAGAGCCGGCACAATAGAAACTCCTTTTCCCTTTGCCATACTCAGCTTCTTATTTTCTTTAATTGCTGCTGTTTTTGTTTGGTCGCTATCGCGAAAGCAATATCAACTCACAAACCTTGTGCACTTGCGCACCCGCGAACTTAGCGAAAGCGAAATGCGCCACCGCAAATCGTTAGAAAGAATAGATGATGCCTTTATGGCATTTGATAAAGAATGGAATTACACCTTTATGAATAAGCGCGCAGCAGCCGATTTAGGTGGTGAACCCAACGATTTTATTGGAAAGAACATACTTGAGAGCTTTAAAAATATTGCCAATGAACCATTTTATGAGCTAATGCAAGAAGGCATGAGAACAAACCGACCGCAAACAAAAGAGCTATATTTTGCAGATAGAAACAAATGGTTTGAAAACACTCTTTACCCATCGGCAGAAGGCTATACCATTTATTACCGCGATGTAACAGAAACAAAGCAAATGCGAGAAGCTATTGCGCAAGAAAGGTTTCTATTGGATAGTATTGTAAAAAACATGCCGGGTATATTTTTTATACTTAGCAGAGAGGGCAAATTTATACGATGGAACAAAAATGCTGAAATCATTTCGGGCTATGAAAACATAGATGAAATGAACCCATTAGATTTTTTTGCAGATGCAGATAAGCCAGCTGTGGCTAAAGCTTTAGTAGATATTTTTAAATTGGGAAGAAGCAGCGAAGAAGTACAATTGCTCACAAAAGACGGTACTAAAATTCCATATTACTTTATTGGCTTTACACTTAAATTAAACCAAGAAGAGCTTATTATCGGACTGGGCTTAGATATTAGCAGCAGAATAGCAGCAGAGCAGAAAGCAAATGAATTTAACGAGCGTTTTGAGTTGGTTACCCAAGCAACTAACGATATTATTTACGATTGGAAAATTGATAAAGAAGTAATCTGGTGGAATCAAAATTTTTACAATCAATTGGAAATTGGATCCACTGCCGAATGGTTAAATATTTCTACTTGGATTGATAATATTTCAGAGAAAGATAAAGAGCGAACTTTAAGCAGCTTACAAAAAGCCATAAAGCAGAAAGAGACCTACTGGGCAGAAGAATACCGCATGACAGCTACTTCAGGCAAAGAAATTTTTGTGTTAGACCGAGGCTTCCTTCAATATAATTCTAATGAAGAAGCTATAAGAATGATTGGTGCCATTCTTGATATTTCTGAAGTGAAAAAAGCAGAAGAAGAACTGATAAATTCTCAAGAATCGCTGCGCAAATTAGCTGAACATTTGCAAAGCGTTCGCGAAGATGAAAGAGCAGAAGTTGCACGCGAAATTCATGATGAACTTGGCCAGCAATTAGCAGCGCTTAAAATGGATGTGCATTGGTTAGAAAAGAAAATCACAAATCAAGATGAAAATACGAAGAACCATATTCAAGAAATACTCTCAAACATTGATGACACCGTAAAAATTGTGCGGAAAATAGCTTCAAGCCTTCGCCCCGGAATATTAGACGATTTGGGACTGGTGGCAGCTTTAGAATGGCTCACCATAGATTTTCAAAAACGAACAGGAATTACATCTGTCTTTACTTGCAATATTGAAACTGCAAAAGTGGCGCACAATATTTCCATTGTTCTTTTTAGAGTTTTTCAAGAGTCGCTTACCAATATAATTCGCCATGCCAATGCTACATTTGTAAAAGCAGAGCTTACTATTGAGCCAACTCAAATAACTTTAACCATAAGCGATAATGGAAAAGGATTTAATACTGCAAAAGTCAACCAAAAAAATACGCTTGGTATATTGGGAATGAAAGAAAGAGTTTTAGCACTAAATGGTATTTTTTTAATAGAAAGTAATATAAATGCAGGAACAACTATTTCAGTAAAAATTATTTTATAGTACATTTATCTCCCAAAATTATTTTAATGTACCGTTTCTTAATTGTAGACGACCACGCAATAGTGCGCAAAGGACTTCTTCAACTAATCAAGGAAGAGTTTCCCAATGCCTATTGCTGCGAAGCGGCTGATGGACATACCGTAATTAAAAAAGTACGAGAGGAAAAATGGAATATTATTCTCTTAGACATTTCAATGCCGGAGCGAAGCGGAATGGAAGTACTTTGGCAGCTTAAAAGCGAAGGAAATTCCACTCCGGTTTTAATGTTGAGTATTCACCCGGAAGAACAATATGCACTTCGCGTTTTTAAAGCAGGAGCATCGGGTTTTCTTACCAAAGCAAGTGCCAACGATGAATTGATAAAAGCAGTTCACCAACTGCTGTTGGGCAAAAAATATATTTCGCAGGAAGCAGCAGATATTTTAGTTAGCACCTCATCTAAGGATAATAAGAAAGAACTTTACGAAAATTTATCGAACCGTGAAATGGAGGTTCTACTACTAATTGCCTCCGGAAAAACACTCTCCGAAATTGCAGATGAACTTTCGCTAAGCATAAATACAATAAGCACCTACCGCAGCCGTATTTTAGAAAAATTAGGCTTAAATAATAATGCCGAACTTATGCGCTACGCTATTGATAATCAACTTGCATAGGCAAAATTTTGTAGTATAATATACTACAAAAAAATCATAAATTCTGCTATAATTTCTATATAGGGACTGTTACAAATTTACAATTTAATTGTTACCCAAAACCTTCAATATGAATTCAATTGAAAAAGAACAAGATTATACACTTAGTATAGAAACTTTACTTCGCGAAGTAAGCAAATTGATACCCGGAGTAGTTTTTCAATACAAAAAAAGTACCGAAAATGCCAAATGGTTTTCGTTTTGCAGCCCCCGCTCAAGCGAAGTTTTAGGTGTTTCGCCACAAGAAGTTTACAATAATATAAATGCCATTTACAAATGCGTTTTAGCAGAAGATGTAGAGCCAATGCGCAATTCTATATTAGAAACGTATAGCAGTTTAGCTCCATGGAAACATTTTTTTAGAGTAAAAACAGAGCAAGAAAAATCCTTTAGATGGATGAAAGGAGTTGCGTTTCCTAAAGTGCTGCACGATGGCACAATTATGTGGACCGGCACCATGACCGATGTAACAGATGAAAGGACTATAATTGAAGAATTGCAAATTATGAAACGGATAATTGATGCTACCCACGAAGGTATTGCAATTTGCAACGTTACCCAACCCGGAAATCCAATTAATTACGTAAACGAAGCATTCTTAAAAATGTACGGATACAGTAAAGAAGAGTTGATTGGAAACACACACTGCACCATTCTTGGAAATGGTAGACACCAACAATTGTTGGAGCAACTTCGTTCAAAAAAAATAACTGCTCCTTTGCAGCTTGGTGAACTGGAACTCGCCAAAAAAGACGGAACAAAATTTTGGGATGCTGTATCTATTATTCCTTTGCAAGATTCCAATGGTACAACTACACACCTTGCAAGTTTTCACAACGATATTTCTGAACGCAAAAAGAATGAGTTAGAGATAAAGGCGTTCAATGAATTATTAGAAAAAAGAGTAGTAGAGCGCACTCAAAAACTGAAAGAAGTTAATAAAGAATTAGAAACATTTAATTACACCGTTTCACACGATTTGCAATCGCCACTTCGCTTGCTTTGCGGTTATTCTAAACTTGTAAATAAAAAATATGCAACACAGTTAGATGCAGAAGGTGTAGAGTTTTTAAAAATTATTGAAGACAGCTCTATTAGAATGAGCAATTTGGTGCGCGATCTTTTAGCTTTTTCAAAAATAGGGAAAATAGATTTAGACACAGAAGAAATTCCGATGATGCAGCTTGTGGAATCGGTAGTGGGAGAAGTGAAAAAGAATTATGAAAATGTACACACCTCCATACATGTAAAACAAATGGGCAAAGCAAAAGGCGATTATGGTTTAGTAAAACAAGTGTGGAGCAATCTTATTGAAAATGCTGTAAAATATTCTTCGCACCAAGCCAAACCTAAGGTAGAAATTGGCTGCGAACTACAAGAGAATACTTGCGTTTACTATGTGAAAGATAACGGCATTGGCATTAACCCTGATGAAATTGATAAGATTTTTGAAGTGTTTAAGCGCCTAAGCAATTCAAAAGATTTTGAAGGAACTGGAGTTGGATTAGCTAATGTGCATAGAATTATTACCAAGCATGGCGGCAAAATTTGGATAGAATCGGAATTAGGAAAAGGCTCAACATTCTTTTTTTCTTTACCTTGCTAACATAGAAGTTGTTTGAGCTTTAGCCATTGGAATATGAAGTGGAGTGGAAGGAAAAACTAAAGAGATAAATACAGAAAGATTCTAATGCCTTTCTGATAAACAAAAAGCACTTACATCGCCTCGGTTTTAAACTCGGAATTTAAGTGGAATTGGATATCAGGATTATTGTCTTGTTCCATTTTTAAGAACCATTCGCTTGGTGCTAAATACACTAAATTATCGTCTTTATCGCGCACTACACTTGTGCTTTTAAAGCGAATAAAATCTTCTAACTTTTCTTTGTTTTCTGAAGTTATCCAACAAGCGCGAGTCATATTTATTGGTTGAAATTTACACGATGCCCCATACTCGTGCAGCAATCGGTATTGAATAACTTCAAACTGAAGCTCACCAACGGTTCCCACAAATTTACGATTGCCCGGCTGCTGCGTAAACAACTGTGCCACACCTTCATCTGTAAGCTGTGCAATTCCTTTTTCCAACTGCTTACTTTTCATTGGATCGGTGTTCACCAACTCTTTAAATATTTCCGGTGAAAAGCTTGGAATGCCTCTATAATTCATGGCTTCACCTTCGGTGAGCGTGTCGCCAATTTTAAAATTTCCAGTATCGTACAAACCAACCACATCACCCGGAAATGCTTCATCTACAATGTTTTTATCCTGTGCCAAAAATGTAACAGGCGTATTAAAGCGAAGTTCTTTCCCCAAGCGCTGATGTTTGTAATATTTATTACGCTCAAAAATACCACTCACAATTCTAAAAAAGGCAATTCTATCGCGATGTTTTGGGTCTAAATTGGCATGAATTTTAAATACAAAACCTGTTAGCTTTTTTTCTTCAGGTTCCACAAAACGCTTATCGGTTTCGCGTCCACGCGGTGATGGCGCAATATCCAAAAAGGTATCTAACAATTCTTGCACGCCAAAGTTGTTTACAGCGCTACCAAAAAATACAGGCGCTAAGTTTCCTGCCAAATATTCTTTGGTGCTAAATGTATCGTAAACGCCCTCTATCAATTCAGTATCTTCGCGCAAGCGTTTGGCATCGCTATCGCCTATAAGTTTATCCAATTCCTTATTATCTAATTGTGCAATACTCACAATTTCATCAGCTACTTTTGTGGTACTTGGACGAAAAAGATTCAGATTTTTTTTGTGTAAATTGTAAACACCTTTAAACCTACTTCCTCTATTTATTGGCCAACTCAAAGGCTGAACGCTAATCTTTAATTCCTTTTCAATTTCTTCTAACAAATCAAAAGGATCTTTGCCTTCGCGATCTAATTTATTGATAAAAACAATAACTGGAGTTTTGCGCATAGAACAAACTTCCATGAGTTTGCGCGTTTGTTCTTCCACACCTTTCACGCTGTCCACTACCATAATTACGCTATCTACTGCAGTAAGCGTTCGGTAAGTATCTTCCGCAAAATCTTTGTGCCCCGGAGTGTCTAAAATGTTTATGAGTTTGTCTCTGTATTCAAAACTCATTACCGAAGTTGCCACCGAAATACCGCGCTGTTTTTCAATTTCCATGAAGTCGCTGGTAGCGCTTTTCTTAATTTTATTGCTCTTTACCGCTCCGGCAGTTTGTATAGCTCCGCCAAATAGCAATAATTTTTCGGTTAAAGTTGTTTTTCCGGCATCCGGGTGGCTGATAATTCCGAATGTTTTTCTTTTAGTAATTTCTTCTTGTAAACTCATAAAGCGCGCGAAGATAATCATTTCGCCTTGTGCATTGTTTAGAGTTCTATAACACTTTAAATATTTTTTAAAATGCTATTATTGGCAAGCAAACTAAAAGTAAATGAGTGCCAGAATTTTATTGGTTGAGGACGAAGAAAGCTTATTAGACGTAGTAAGTATGAACCTTGAAATGGAAGGGTTTGAAGTGGTTACGGCAACCAATGGCATTGAAGGTTTAAAGAAGTTTGCAGAGCAGCATTTCAACTTAGTGATTTTAGATGTGATGATGCCGGAAATGAGTGGTTTTGAGGTTTGCGAAAAAATAAGGCTCAACGATTTGAATACGCCAATTTTGTTTTTAACCGCCAAAGACAGCCATTTAGACAAAGTGAACGGACTAAAATTGGGAGCAGATGATTATTTAACCAAGCCATTTAATTTAGAAGAATTGATTTTGCGCGTTCGCGTATTGGTGAAACACAGTTTAAAAGGTACAAAAGCTGAAACCGCTGCACAGCAATATACTTTTGGCGGCAATGAAATTAACTTTGTTACCTATCGCGCAGTTTTGGCAAATGGCAACGAAATTCAACTTACAAAAAAGGAAATAAGTTTGCTAAAGCTGCTTATTGATAGAAAAGGAACGGTGGTTTCGCGCCAGCAAATTTTAAATTATGTTTGGGGTTACGATGTTTATCCATCTACCCGAACGATTGATAATTTTATCTTAAACTTTAGAAAATACTTTGAAGCTGATGCCCGAAATCCTGTGTATTTTCATTCTATTCGTGGCGTAGGCTACAAGTTTACCGACACTGTTTCTTAGTTTTGAGGAGTAGAAATAGATTTGCAAAACCTTTCTAAAAGTTCTTTAACAGTAGTGTTTACTATTGAAAATGGAGGAATTTCTCTTCCCTTAAACATAAGGCAAACAGCATATTGTTTCTGTTGTGCAATCGCTTTTTCGTACACTAAACTTTTTTGAGTTCGCCATGCTTCGCGCATCAATCTTTTAATGCGGTTTCTATCTGTTGCATGTTTAAAATTGCGCTTGCTCACAGCAAACATTGCCTGCACAGGCACTCCGGCAGCATTTGGCTGTTCTAAATACAAAAAGGCAAAACTATTTTTTTGAATAGCTTTGCCTTTAAGAAAAATATCGTCTATTACCGCTTTCTTTTTTAATTTTTCGGGCTTAGAAAACCCAAAACCTTTGGCGATAACCGAAGAATTATTTAAGACGTTTTTCGTCTGAAACGGTAAGTTTTTTTCTGCCTCTTGCTCTTCTGCGGGCAAGTAATTTTCTTCCATTTTTAGTGCTCATTCTTTCACGAAATCCATGCTTATTAACTCGCTTTCTTCTGCTGGGCTGGAATGTACGTTTCATAATATTTTGTTATTTACTTATTCTTCTTGTCTTAAAAAAGGGAGGCAAATATATCATTTATTTTCAAAAAAAGAACACATTCTGTTTTTCCATGTAAAAAACTTTATTTCTTAGCTGTTCAAGATCTTCTGAAAGGCATCTCGAACGGCAGATATGGAGGGATTTAAAATCCTGTTTATCTGTTCTTCCAGATGCGCTACGCTAACATCTCGAAGAGCGGTTAGTAATTTGCGATTTTGCCCAAAATGGCAATGCAATCATCCCGATAGCAATTGCTTGAATGTAAAATTTTCTCATTTCGCTTGTTTTTTAATGATTTAAAATGAAAACCTTTAATTACCTAAGTAATGTTATATTTATTGATTTATTGATTTGCTTGTTATTAGAAAAAACTGATACATACACAGCATATACATCTGTTGGCTGCGGCTTTCCATTGTAGTTTCCATCCCAACTTATGTTATAGTCATTTGTACTGAAAACTATTTGTCCCCAACGATTGTAGATGTGCATAGTAAACTCATCTACATCACTACAATTCTGAATCCATTTGTATTCATCATTTACATTGTCGCCATTAGGTGAAAAGGCTATTGGTAACTTAAAATCACATTCTTCATCAGTAACTTCACACAAAGAAGCGTCTGTACTTACACACACATCATCTAAGAAATAATAACTATAGATAGGGATTATCGAATAAGGGAATTGAAACTTATCAATAAGTGCTCCATCAAAAAAACCTCCTATTATTAAAAACCTATACGCAGAGTCTGCCACAAAAGACCCCGAAATTTTGACCCAATTCAAGGTATCTGTTATAATTTCGTTTGTGTATATCTGACAGTTGTTGGGTAACTGAAGTATTAGGTTAGGGTCGTTATACTGATAGGTTGTAAATTTTGCTCCTATTTTGTTGGTAGCAATATTTGCAGCTTCAAGACGATATGCTAACGATACATAAAAACTCACATAATACCTAACACCGACCTCTAATGGTGATAACAACTCAACTCCGATTTGTTCTGTCCTATTAGGAAAGTTCTTTTCATAATTATAGAAAGTTACGTATGCCTGCCCAATGCGAGGCAATTGATAGCTCCACTGGTTATTATATCCACACACTGGTGAGCAATTATTTATGTAGTCTGGTGAACCACGAAAAGATGTCCAGTGGTTACATTTGCCGTCTAAATCAGGATAGCCCATAGGGCAATCCGTGTACTCCTCAAACGAATAATTAGGCACAAGGTTTTGTGCATAACCAAAACTATTACAGAACGAAAAGAAGAAAAGCAAAGTGTGTTTCATACACTTTATATTTTTACATGGGTTTAAAGATATAACTAATTTTTAGAAAAATAGAAATAAAAAGGCTGGTTGCTGTAATAAACAAGGATAGTTTAGCAGTATAACTTTTATATAAATATTTTCATTTTAAAGCAAGCTGGTGTTTAAGTTCGTTTATCTGGCTTTGTAAATCGCTAATCAACAGCAACAGGTCTTTATCCCAGATTTTGCAGTAGGATTATCTAGCTGTTCGAGATGTTCTGAAAGGCATCTCGAACGGCAGATATGGAGGGATTTAAAATCCCGTTTATCTGTTCTTCCAGATGCGTTACGCTAACATCTCAAAGAGCGGAAAGACAGAGCTTTCTTTATTAAAACGGCATATTCGGGAACATCCCTTTTGTTACCGAAGCAAATTCAGTTTGCAGTAAAGTTTCGGCTTTATCCAATGCTTCGTTGGTTGCCGCTTGAATTTTCCCTTCTAACACAACCGTGTCATCTGCTTTTAAAATCGAAATGTTTTTTATTCTGCGATTGCCGTTTACGGTAACTTTCACCCAATCATTTTCGGCATTTATTTCTAATACATCTAATTTCTTTTTCACCTCGTCCATCTTCTGTTTCATATCGGTGAGTTGCTTCATTTGGTCGAAAAATCCCATACTACTTATTTTGAAAGCGAAATTAGTTTTTTACAAATCAGTTTAGATTTTCTTTTTCTTATCAAAATTCTTTCTCACATTTCGGGCTCGAAATATGTGTGGAATAGCAGGATATGTTTTAAAGCAGGGCGCAGAAAATTATTCAACTGAACTTGAAAAGGCGCTTTTGCAATTAGCCAAAAGAGGACCGGATGCGCAAAATACTTTCTATTCCGGCACAGTTGGTTTGGGACACGTGAGGCTTTCTATTATTGATACTTCGCAGGCTGCCAACCAGCCAATGAGTGATAAATCGGGCAGATATACCATAATTTTTAATGGCGAAATTTTCAATTTTAAAGAATTGAAACAGCAATATTTATCGCACATACAATTTGCTACAACCAGCGATACCGAAGTGCTTCTATATCTTTTTATTGAAAAAGGAAAAGATTGCCTTCCACTCTTAAATGGTTTTTTTGCTTTTGCGGTTTACGATAATTTATTGCAAGTAACTTTTATTGCCCGCGACCGTTTTGGCATAAAACCATTAGTGATTTTTGAAGATGATAAACGTTTCTTGTTTGCTTCTGAAATGAAAGCGCTGCTTGCCTTTCCAATTAAAAAAGAAATTGATTTTTCTGTTCTTCACTATTATTTGCAGTTGAACTACGTTCCTTTAGAAACTTCAATGCTTAAAGGCTTTCGAAAATTAAAACCGGGAACATTTTTGGTTTTGAAAAAAGACGGCACAAAGCAAGAAGGTGTATTTTATAAAGTTCAAAAAAAATGGCAAGCAAAGCAATATCCAACTTATGAGAAAGCACAAGCTGAGCTTCGCGAAATTGTGGAAGCGGCAGTGCAGCGAAGATTGGTTAGCGATGTGCCTTTGGGTGCTTTTTTAAGCGGAGGAATAGATTCTTCAATCGTGGTAAGTTGTGCCGCAAAACACACCAAACACTTAAATACTTTTAGCATTGGATTTAAAGATGAACCATATTTTGATGAAACTTATTATGCCAATTTAGTTGCCAAGCAATACCAAACTAATCATACGGTTTTTAAAATTTCAACCGATGAAATGCTGGGTAGTATAGATGATTTACTCAATTATATTGATGAACCATTTGCAGATTCTTCGGCTATTGCAGTAAATATTTTGTGCAAGTACACGCGCCAAAAAGCAACAGTTGCTTTAAGTGGCGATGGTGGCGATGAGCTTTTTGCAGGCTACAATAAACATGCGGCAGCTTGGCAGGCATCACAAAAAAATACAGTGAATTTTATTCTAAAAAATGCTCTGCCTATTTTATCAATGTTGCCAGCTTCAAGGCATGGAAAAGTTACAAATTTATTTCGTCAGCTTCAGCGGTATTCCATTGGATTGAACTTGCCTGATGGAGAACGTTATTGGCGCTGGTGCGCATATTCTGATGCCGCAGATGTGAATGAATTATTGCTAAACCCTGTTCAAAATAATAATGCAGTAATAAGCGAATTGGCAAGCATAATTTCTGCCGAAAGCGACATGAATAATATGCTATTGGCAGATGTGCGCATGGTGCTTGCAAATGATATGTTGGTAAAAGTTGATTTAATGAGCATGGCAAATAGTTTAGAGGTACGAACACCTTTGCTTGATTACACGGTTGTGGATTACGCATTCTCCTTGCCGTTTGACTATAAATTACGCAATAAAACAGGTAAAAGTATTTTAAAAGATGCTTTTAGAAATCAGCTTCCAGCGGAGCTTTTCACACGCACTAAACGCGGTTTTGAAGTACCATTGTTGAAATGGTTTAGAACTGCTTTACACGAAAAAATAGAGAATTATTATTTAAGCGATAACTTTGTGGAGGCACAAGGAATTTTTAATCCTAAAAAAGTGAAGGAACTAAAACGCCAATTATTTTCAGCAAATCCAGGTGATGTTCATGCAAAAATTTGGGCGTTAGTTGTTTTTCAGCATTGGTATAAAAAATATTTTGAAGCATAGATTATGAGTAGAAAGCCGAGAGTACTTCGGATAATAAATAGATTAAATTTAGGAGGGCCAACATACAATGTTGCATATCTTACAAAATATATGCGCGACTTCGATACGCTTTTGGTTTCGGGCATGAAAGATGAAACGGAAGAAAGTTCGGAGTTTATAGTAAAAGACCTAGGTTTAGAGCCAAAATATATTCCTGAAATGCAGCGTGAGCTAAACCCTTTCCGCGACTATAAATCATATTTTAAACTAAGAAAAATAATAAGTGAATTCAAGCCCGATATTGTACATACACATGCTGCAAAAGCAGGAGCAGTAGGCAGGTTGGCAGCCATTCACGAAAATGTGCCGGTAGTTGTGCATACTTTCCACGGCCATGTTTTTCACTCCTATTTTAATAGTGCAAAAACTCAAGTTTTTTTAAATATTGAAAGATATTTAGCCAAACGAACTTCAAAAATTGTAACGCTCAGTCCTAAGCAATTAGATGAACTTACAGTTGAATTCAAAATTGCACCAAAGGACAAGTTTCAGATAGTAAATTTAGGTTTCGACTTATCTCGTTTCACCCAAAACCAAGCCGAAAAGCGCGCAGATTTTAGAAGCAAATTTCAAGTAGAAGATGATGAAATTGGGATTGGAATTGTGGGGCGTTTGGTTCCTATAAAAAACCATTCCCTATTTTTACAAGCATTAAAAATTGTTTCGCAAAAAAGCAGCAAGAAAATTAGAGCGTTTATTATTGGCGATGGCGAATTGCGCAGCCAAGTTGAAGCAGAAGCAACAGCTTTGGAAATTCCCTTTTCTTCAATCGAAGATCATAAAAAGACTTTACTCACTTTCACTTCGTGGATAAAAGATGTAAGTTGGTGCAATGCCGGTTTAGATATTATTGCACTAACATCGAACAACGAAGGCACTCCGGTGAGTTTAATAGAAGCACAAGCAGCGGGAAAATTTATTGTTTCAACCAAAGTTGGCGGCATTAAAGACATAGTGGAAGTAAATAAAAATGCCTTTTTAGTTGAAAAAGAAAATGTGAATATTTTTGCCGAAGCATTGCTAAAAGCAGTTGAAGATGATATTTTACGCAACAATGTTTTACAGCAAGGTAGCAAAGAAACATTAAACCGTTTTGGCTACGAAAGATTGTGCGCAGATATGTCAAAATTATACACTCAATTATTGAACGTTAAAAATCAGTAGTTACTTCACAGAAATTCAAGTACGTTTGCAACAATGAGAATTACGCTAAGCGGCATTTTAAAGGTTTTTGTTTTTCTATTTGGATTTTCGCTATTGCTGCCTTCCTGCAAGTTGGTTTATCCGGAGTTTATGTTTAAACAAAAGGATTATCAAACTTTTGAATTTAAGGAACAGCTTGTTACGCAATATATCATTAAGCCATTTGATCAATTTACATTAAATGTATATGCTAGAGATGGTTTTAGATTGGTGGATATTGGAGGAGGCGTAATATCGGCCAACAGTAACAGTGCAAATATGAATCAAAATATGCAAAACGGAAGCGGTACTGGCAGAGGTATATTCTACATTGTTGATCACGATGGCTTTGTGCGCTTACCGGTAATTGGAGAATTAAATGTAGCCGGCTATACCGAAACAGAATTAGAACGTTTAATTGCAGAAAAGGTTTCTGCATATATTGTAGATCCTTATGTAGAAGTGAGAGTGCAAAATAGAAGGTGTTTCTTGTTTAAAGGCTCAAGCGGCTCGGTGGTTACGCTAAACCAATCTCCAACCACACTTTTAGAAGTAATTGCAAAATCCGGAGGAATAACAACCGGTTTAAAAGCCTACAAAATTAAGCTCATAAGAGGAAATTTAAAGAATCCACAAATAACAATAATTGATTTATCTACCATTGAAGGCATGCAGAAATCGAACTTGATTGTGCAAACAAATGATATTATTTATATTGAACCAAGAAGACGCTATATCAGAGATTTACTAAGAGAAACAACTATTATTTTCTCGGTAGTTTCAACCGTAACAAGTTTATATTTATTAGGCAAAAGCATAGGTGGAAAATAAATTAGATCTTACGGGAAGTGGAGGTTCAGCCCCAAAAGGACAGCAAACAAATTTTGCTGAAGGCTTTAATTTAGGCTTACTCATCTATATACTTAATAAAAGTATTCTTTGGATAATTCTCATAGTGGCCATTACCGTTTTTGCTTCATTTATATATTTGAGATACACTCCACGCATTTATGAAGCAACTACAAAAATGATTCTTCAATTAGAAAAATCAACTCAAATTCTAGGAATTGACAATTTGGTTTTTGAGAAAGACCCTACGGAGATAAATAGAGAAATGCAGGTATTGAAATCAACTATGCTGCTCGGAAAAATAGCCGATAAATTACCCTTAGATATAAGCTACTTAAAAGAAGGGAAATCAAAATTTATTACAGAAGATTTATATCAAAGCGCCCCTTTTGAAATTCTACCAGAACAAATTGCACCTGAGTTTTATGGCAATCCTGTTTATATAAGATTAGTAAACAAAAATAGCATGGTTGTTTCTTATTCGTTTAATGGAGACGAATTTGAAAAAGAAATTAAGCCCGAGCAAAAACTAAAAACACCCTATTTTCAAGCAACCATAAGTTTAAAACCTGATAAACTTTCTGACGGGAGTTTTAATTCTTTATATTTTGTAAAGTTTAATGATAAACAAACGATTATTAATGATATAAACAGCAAAATAACAATTGAACCAATTGAGGCCGGCAATAATACACTTGCAATTACTTATGCTGATCAAAACCCTGAAAAAGCTAAAGATATTGCCAATGCACTTGCAACTGAATTTATTGATTACGACCTGAATAAGAAGCGAGAAGGAATGGGAAATATTCTAAGATTTATTGATGGCCAAATTGACTCCTTTAGCCGTGAACAACAAGCAATACAAGATTCTGTAGCCCAATTTAAAATCAATAATGAAATATTTTCAGATGACAACTCTTCACAAGGTATATTGACAAGTGCAAATGCACTACAACAGGCGCTAATAGCTAGTGAAAATCAATTGTATCTTCTCCAAAATTTTAAGATGCTACTCCAAAAAACTAAAGACTATTCTACCCTACCTATTTTGCAGTTTAAGGAAGAAGAAATGTCTATTGCCGGAGAGATTGAAAATATTAACCAGCTCCAAAGAAGTAGAGAAATAAAACTTTTAGAAAGAACAGAAGACCATCCCGAAGTAAGACTTTTAGACAAACAAATATTTTCTTCAAAAAACCAACTGCTAAAAAGAACAGAATATGTAATAGACAATGCAGAATTAGAATTAGGAAAACAGCGCGAAAGATATCAAAAACTGATGTCTAAAATTTATAGTTTACCCGAGTTACAAGAAAACTTAAAACGCTTAAATCGTATTGCTGATGCAAAAAACAAATTCTTCTATAATCTATTCGACCAACGCTCTAATTATTCAATTGCCTATGCAGGAATTGTACCTGATTACTCTGTTTTAGCAGTAGCACAATTGCCCAAAACCCCTGTATCTCCAAAAGAAACACAAGTGAAAATTGGCGGTTTTGTTTTAGGACTTCTTTTAGGAATATTGTTAGTGGCAATCCGCTATATGCTTCACCAAAGTATCATTTCAACTCAAGAGGTTGAAGCAAAAAGCAAAGTGCCATTATTGGGAATAATACCGAGTTATTACACACCGATGGATCGCTCGCAAATAGTAGTTACTAAGAACCCAAAATCAACTATAACAGAAGCTTACCGCGCAATTCGTTCAAATTTACAGTTCTTAAACAGCTCTGAAGGAACAAAAATTATTACAACCACATCAACTATTCCGGGCGAAGGGAAAACATTTACAGCACTTAATATGGCTGCAATTTTTAGCATGTTGAACAAGAAAGTAATAATTCTTGACTTAGATATGCGTAAACCGCGCTTGGGTAAAATATTTGGCGTAGAGCAACTAAAAGGAATGAGTACAATTCTCAGCAGTCAATCTACTTATGAAGAAAGTATTGTTGCTACTGAGATTAAAAATATTGACTTGGTTACTTCGGGCCCAGTTCCGCCTAATCCTTCTGAGTTAATTTTAACCGACAAACTCGATAAATTTATTGAATACTTAAAAGGAAAGTACGACATCATTGTAATGGACACTCCTCCAATTGGTTTGGTTACAGATGCTATTACCTTATTGCAAAAAGCTGATTATCCAATTTATGTTCTTCGCGCTTCGTATTCAAACAAAGCATTTATAGACAGCATAAATAAACTATACGAAGAAAGCGAGATACATAATTTGGGGCTTGTGCTAAACGATTATGGCCGAGGACCTTCTGGCTACAGTAGCAATTACGGTTACGGTTACGGTTATGGTTATGGTTACGGTTATGGCTACGGTTATGGCATGTATGGCTCTTCCTATGGTTTTAAAACTGGATATTATACTGATGACCCTGGTGCTAAGCCGAAAAAGAAAAGTTTATTCCAAAGAATTTGGAACACATTAAAACCCTAGTGATATATGGATGAAGAATTACACATGATTATCCTTTTGAGTTTGTTTTTTGCAATTTCTGTTTTCTTTTCATTTCTAATCAATTGGCTTTTTCTAAAATTTTCTTTCAACTTAGGTTCTCGAGGTAGAGAAGAAGGACAAGTGCGCTGGAGCAGTAATGTGAAACCGGCAATAGGTGGAATTTCATTCTTTATTGTTTTTTTAATTTCAATATCTGTAATTGGCACCATACCACGCGAAACTGAAACTTTTCTCGATAAAAAACTTATTGGTTTAATGGCAGCCTCAAGCCTTGGGTTTTTAATTGGGCTTGCTGATGATGCTTACAATACAAATCCTTTAGTGAAATTTATCGGGCAATTAAGCTGTGCTTTTATTCTAATTGTATCTGATGTTTATATCAAGGTATTTGGTGTGGATTCTTTAGACTTTTTAATTACCGTGATTTGGGTTGTCGGGCTAATGAATTCAATCAATATGCTAGATAATATGGATGGAATAACCACTACAACTTCAGCAAGTATTATCTTAGGAATGTTGTTGGTTATTTTTACTGTCGATAGCATTTCGACAAATGTTTATCAGATTATGCTTGTTGGCGTTTTAGGCTCACTCATCGGTTTTCTTTACTTTAATTGGAATCCTTCAAAAATATATATGGGCGACACCGGCAGCCAGTTTTTAGGTGTGTTCTTAGCTGGCTCAAGCATTCTCTTTATATGGAACTTTCGCGATTTTCCTAACTCAATTTTTGAGTTGAAGCAATTTGTAATTCCCATGCTGTTTTTTATTGTCCCGCTTATTGACACTTTAACCGTAACCATAAGAAGATTGATGCGCAAACAATCTCCATTTGTTGGTGGAAAAGATCATACCACACACCATTTGGCTTATTTGGGACTTACGGATAAACAAGTTGCCATTACACTTATGAGCATTTCTTTACTTTCAATTCCACTTGGTTTGCTTATTGTGAGTGGCTGGATTAAATGGACACTCTCGATAACAATCTCCGCTTTTGTTTACTTTTTTGTTGTCTTCACTATTATGCAGCTCTTGTATAACAAAGGCAAGAAAATAAAGGAATCAAAGATTGCTTAGCTTTGCTTTGGCGTGCTATTTCTGTTTTGAGGTAAATACTTTATAGAAAAAATATATCGTAAAAAAAGCAACCACTCCTTCGGCTAAAAGCATGGTAATCATTGCATCAGTGTTCATTCTCACGAAAATAATACAGAATTTTAGCTATGCAATTTTTGTCATCATAATAGTTCAATTAGAAACATTTATCGGCACTTTAAAAAGAAAAGACTAAATTCGCGCTCCCATAAAAGCAAAGCAACATGTTTGTTACAGATGTAAAGCTCTTTAGCGGCAGCCAATCTCGATATTTAGCAGATGAAATTGCTGATTTTTATGGTCAGCCATTGGGCAAAATGGACGTTCTTAAATTTAGTGATGGCGAAATTCAGCCGGAAATAAAAGAGTCTGTTCGCGGTTCGTTTGTATTTATTATTCAAAACACAAATGCGCCTGGCGATAATCTCTTAGAACTTCTAATGATGATTGATGCCGTAAAGCGCGCAAGTGCTGATTACATTGCCGTTGTGATTCCTTACTTTGGCTATGCAAGGCAAGATAGAAAAGACCGCCCGCGTGTAGGAATTGGTGCAAAATTAGTTGCTAATTTGCTACAAGCTGCTGGCGCAAACCGTGTAATGACAATGGATTTACACGCAGGGCAAATTCAAGGTTTTTTCGATATTCCGGTTGATCACTTAAACAGTTCAGCAGTATTTATTCCATATATTCAAAAGCACAAATGGAATAATTTATGCTTTGCTTCACCCGATGTTGGAAGCGTGAAACGCGCAAGAATTTATGCGCAGCACTTTAATGCCGACATGGTTATTTGTGACAAATACCGCAAAAAGGCAAATGAAATTGCTGAGATGACTTTGATTGGAAATGTAGAAGGAAAAGATGTAGTGCTGGTAGATGATATGATTGATACCGGAGGAACTTTATGCAACGCTGCTCAAATTATTATGAATAAAGGAGCGAAAAGTGTTCGGGCATTGTGTACGCACGCGGTGCTAAGCGGAAAAGCTTATGAAAACATCGAAAAAAGTATGCTAAGCGAACTTATTGTAACCAATTCGCTACCGCTGAAACAAGAAAGTAAAAAAGTAAAATCGCTGAGTGTAGCTAAACTTTTTGCACAAGCAATTAGAAATGCACACGAACACAAGAGTATCAACTCTTTATTCATCACACCAAGCGTTTAGTAATAAGTTAAAAACAAATACCAAATAAAAATGGAAACAGTTATCATTAACGGCACGGCAAGAACCGAATTAGGTAAAAAGGCTACCCGTGCGCTGCGTGAAGCAGGAAATGTGCCTTGTAATCTTTATGGTGGCGAAGGAAATGTAAATTTCTATGCACCGGCAACTGAGTTTAAAGCAATAGTTTACACCAGCGATTTTAAAACTGCTGAGGTAAACGTAGGAGGAAAATCTTACAAAGCGATTTTAAAAGAAATTCAGTTTGATGCAGTTACTGATGCAATCAAACACTTGGATTTTCAACAACTTGTTGATGGAAAAGCTGTAAAAGTTAGCTTGCCACTACACTTAAAAGGAACACCAAAAGGTGCTGCTACGGGTGGTAAATTAGAGCAAACAGTAAAACGTCTTAATGTATTCGCGGCTCCTGAGCATTTACGCGCAGCAATTGAGCTAAACGTAGAAGATATGGACATGGGCGGAATTAAGCGAGTTAAAGACATAGAAGTTGAAGGCTTAGAATTATTACACGCTCCTGCAATTCCGGTTGCCAGAGTGAGCGTACCTCGTGCGGCAAAAGAAGCAGCTGCAGCAGAGGCTAAAAAGAAATAGTAATTACTTATTCTTAAACAGCAAAGGCGAGCTTAAAAACTCGCCTTTGCTGTTTTTATAAACTTACATTACTCCCATTCAAACTTTCCTGTTTTAGCGTTGCATTTTACTAATTCTGCATCGGATAAAAACTGTAAACAGCGCACAATAACTTCTGGTTTTTGAGCTGTAGTTTCTGCTAATTCTTGTATGGTTTTAGGCTGAACCAGAAGTGTTTCTAATTGCTTCATCAGCGATTCAAACTGTTTAGTATTTAATCCACTTTTTTTCTCAGCAATACACACATCACACACGCCACATTTCTGTATAATTTCTTCACCGAAGTAGCTAACCAAAATATTACTTCTGCAAAAATGAACAGAAGAAATATAATGAAGCATTGCTTTTGCACGCTCTACAATTTGCTCTTTCCTCAACTTGAGCAAATCGTAATCTAACTGCAAATGTTTGGCATCTACTCTTTCGTGCAATAGTGTAATTTGAGGCTCTTCACTTATTGGCTGGTAATTAAAAATGCGGAGTTGCTGCAAGGTTTTTATTTGCGATTGAAATTCGACAAAGTCAATACTTAATCGCTTCAAAATTTCTTTTTCGTGCAGCACAGAAAAATCTTCAAAAACACCTTCGCTGGTGCGCAAAATCATTTTGGTGAGCGGCTCTAAACTTGGGTTTGCCGCATACAATTTCATGAGTGCATCTTTGCTTACTAAACACTTAACAGTAGAAAACGGCATAGATGTTTCTGTAATGGAAACAATTTCCATTTGCTCTAATAATTTTAACTGAACAAGCGAATCGCGAATTGGAATTTTGTTTTCTGCGGCAAAGGCTGAAACACTGAAATTTACAGCACTTGAGGGTTTATTATGCAAAGGAATTTTTAAATAATTACAGAGTAAATTATACGTGTTGCGCAAGTTTTCGGGCAATGGAAAATGCTCGATAATATCTTTTAGAAGTTTCTTGTCAGTTTCATTTATCAATAAAACACAATATGCTTTTTTGCCATCTCTTCCTGCTCTTCCTGCTTCTTGAAAATAGGCTTCTAAACTTTGTGGTGTTTCCAAATGAATAACCGTGCGCACATCGGGTTTATCAATTCCCATACCAAAAGCATTGGTGCAAACGATGATGCGCGTTTTGCCTTCTATCCAATTTTCTTGCTTGCTACTCCTTTCTGTAGCGCTTAAGCCGGCATGATAAAAATCGGCACTAAAACCGTTTTGAATTAAGAATGTTGCAATATGCTTTGTGGCTTTTCGAGAGTTTACATACACCACCGAACTGCCCGGAACATTCTTTAAAATATGAACTAATTGTGTGTTTTTATCGAATGTTTGACGTACTACATAACTTAGATTTTCGCGCACAAAACTTTTAGCAAAAACCTTTGGCTCTTTAAAGTGCAATTTCTCAACAATGTCTTTTGCTACTTTGGGTGTGGCAGTTGCAGTAAGTGCCAAAATTGGAATTTTTGGAAGCAGTTCACGCACTTCGGCAATTTGTAAATATGGTGGGCGAAAATCGTAGCCCCATTGTGAAATACAGTGTGCTTCATCAACAGCAATTAAATTTACTTTCATTTGCTTCATAGCTTCGCGAAACGAAGATGTGGCAAGCCTTTCAGGTGAAACGTAGAGGAGTTTAACATCGCCAAAGATACAGTTTGAAAGTATAGTTTGAATTTGATGTATTTGCAATCCGGTATAAATTGCTTCTGCTTTTATTCCCTTATTTTTAAGGTTAAAAACTTGGTCTTTCATTAAAGCAATAAGTGGAGAAATCACGATGCAAATTCCATCTAAAACTAAGGCTGGAACTTGAAAGCAAATTGACTTTCCGCCACCGGTTGGAAGTAGCGCTAAAGTGTCATTTCCTTGCAGTACACTTAGCACAATTTCTTCCTGTAGCGGACGAAAATTTTCGTAGCCCCAATATTTCTTTAAAACTTGCTTTGAAGAAAATTGCATTGGCGCAAAATGGTGAAAAATATTGCAATAATGTTATGCCGTTTTTGCTTTTAGTATCTCAACTAAGAGTATTTTCACGATATGTGAATCTGCTTTAATTGTTCTGGCTAAGTTTAGATGCTACTATTTGACTTGCTATGTCAATTAAAATAATTTCATTCGATTTTTTTTTGATTCAAAATGCTAGAAAAAATTGGCAATGCCTTCATAAATATTCTCCTTTAATCTTTGTGTGAAGCTGCTACAAAGTTTTGAGCTTATATCAGCAGGAATTGAATTTCTCAAAGCAATATCAGCATAAATAAAAGAGAGAAAATACACGGAATATCAAGGCTTCACACCAAGCTTTCCGATGCTTAAAAGCAATCGCTTGAATGCCGGACCGTGGCTGCCCGGGCGGTTATGCACAAAACCATCAAAAAACATTTTGGTGTAAACTATTGAAAATAAAGCACAACTCAGATGTTTGAACTTTTTACCTGCGCGCCAAAGTTCAACATTTTTTGCTCCATTGGCTTTCATAGTTTCATAAGCAATGATTGAGTTTTTGTAAGTTACTTGTTCATCGTTGTCGCAATAGCAAAGCTGCACAGGAGCTTCGGGCTTCCAATCAAAAACACTATTATCTCTCAGCCATTTTCTAAATGGTTGATTGGAATCTGCAACAAATGCTTGATAAAATTCAGGTTTTACAGCTTTAAAAGCCGTATCAGGCAATAGTTTATTCACTTCCTCCATTGGGTAATCTCCATTCATAAGTGGCGGCAAAAGCGAATCAATCGGGCTAATAAAAACTTCGCCCAAATCATTTGGTTTTCCAATACTTTCGTAGAAGCCTTTCATCATATAAGCCATGTAGCCTGGATGGTCGTAGTGCTTATTTCTTCCTTCATAAACAGTATATTCTACATTGTATGGGCCAGACATTGGCGAACTGGCAGTAACTTTATATCTATCGGAATATTTTTCTTGCAATTCGCGGTGAGTAGCTAAACAAGCGTGCCCGCCTTGTGAGTAGCCGGAAAGAAAAAGTTGGTTAAATCCTTTCACTCCAAAATTTTGAATAGAATCGGTAACCACATTCATCATATCAATAGTAGCATCTGCTTCGGTTTGTGCGTGTAGGTACAAATGGCAGCGTTCGCCTTCAGCCATGCCAATATAATCAGGCATGAGTACTAAATAATTATCGGTGGCATAAGCCATACACATCGCTTGTTCTCCTCTAAAAGTAAGTGAGCGCTCTCTGCAAATTTCGGTACCTTGATTGTAAACCATCATAGGTATTTTTTTGCTTTGATTTTGTGGAGCAAAAACCAAACCCGATGCTTTCACAATACTTCCATCTGCATAAGTAGAAGTATAGAGAACATCATAAATATTAATACCTTCTCGTGCGCCAAGAAAAAGAGCAGGAATACCATTTTTTTTAAAAAACTCTTTTAACTCTTCTGCAGAAAAAGAACGTATGAGTTCCTTTTTGAGCAATACGCTTGCCTTTTTTGCTGGCGCTTCGGCATTTACGGCAAAAAAACTTACAATAAAAAATAAGAGAAATATAAAATGAGGCATTGCTTTGTGAGCGCAAAGTTAGCAAAGTGTTTAATGGAGTTTTACTAAAAAAAGTGTTTTTCTTACTCAAAAATCATAAAAAATATGCTGTGAATAAGTCATAATCTGCATAAAGAGAATTTGAATAAAATTACATTCGCACACAGTACAAGAACATTGAGCAAGAACATCGTAATAATTCCTACTTACAACGAATTGGGCAACATAGAAAAAATGGTGCGCAAAGTGATGTCGTTACAACCGAGTTTTAATTTATTGGTAATAGATGACGGTTCGCCCGATGGCACGGCTGATGTTGTAAAACGCTTGCAAAACGAATATGCCGAGCGGCTTTTTTTGATGCAACGCAGCGGCAAGTTGGGTTTGGGAACTGCTTATATCGCAGGTTTTAAATGGGCTTTGCAAAATGGCTACGAATATATTTTTGAAATGGATTGCGACTTTAGCCATAATCCTGATGATTTAGTGCGCTTGCTAAGTGAAGCTCAAAATGGTTGCGATTTAGTAATTGGTTCGCGCTATGTGCAAGGTGGAGGTTTTGTGAATTGGCCACTAAGCAGAATTTTGCTTTCGCGCTTTGCTTCAGTATATGTAAACTTAGTTACTTGGCTTGGCATTGCAGATACCACAGCGGGCTTTGTTTGCTTTAAGAAAGAGGTTTTGCAAACTATAAATTTAGATAGCATAAAATTTGTTGGCTACACTTTTCAAATAGAAATGAAATACGCTACCAAGCAATTAGGCTTTAAGATAAAAGAAATACCAATCATTTTTACTGAAAGAGTAGAAGGAGTAAGTAAAATGAGTACCAATATTGTGAAAGAAGCGATTGGTGGTGTGCTGCGTATTCGCTGGAATAGCTTGTTTAATTCTTATAGAAAATAGTGCTCACTTTCTTCTATTCTCAACTACTTTTTTCGGCATGGTTTGTGCCAAGCACCACATCTTTTCCTAATACTTGAATTGCATTGTGTGCAGCATTTTGCTCTGCATTTTTTTTGTTGAAACCTTCGCCTGCTGCCACAAATTCACCATTTATCATAATGTGCATCACGAAATAATTTCTATTGCCCTTTTTACTTTGCTCATGCAGCGTAAATTCTAAAACTTTCGATTCGCGTTGAGCAAATTGATAGAGTTTGCTCTTGAAATCAATTTCGGTGGCTAAAATTTCATCAATATCTAATAGTTGCGACAGCACTCGCTTTTGAATAAATTTTTTGGTAGGCTCAAAACCGGCATCTAAATAAAGTGCACCAACTAACGCCTCGAAAGTATTGCCTGCCATATCTTTTGTGGTGCTTCCTATTTGACGCTTGTGGTATTTTAGTTTAGTCATTAACCCAATGCGCTCTCCCAACTCGTTTAGTTGTTTTCGGTTCACCACTTTAGAGCGTAGTAGTGTAATAAAACCTTCGCCTTTGTAAGGATATTTTTTGTATAAATAATCGCAAACACAAGCATCTAAAATAGAGTCGCCCAAAAGTTCTAAGCGCTCGTTATTTAGTTCAGGTTGCGCAAATATAGAGCGGTGATTAAACACCTGTTTGTAGAACTTGATTTTAGTAGGCACAATTCCGGTAATG
This sequence comes from Bacteroidetes bacterium 37-13, assembly GCA_001897535.1. Lineage (GTDB taxonomy): Bacteria > Bacteroidota > Bacteroidia > Chitinophagales > LD1 > UBA7692. The sequence continues at coordinate 125,288 of MKTC01000013.1, forward strand.
CCTTTAATAAAGGCTACCAGTTCCTTGTCTGAGGAAAAAAAGCGATTGTAAAATTGTTCTATCACTGCCAAAAATTCGCTCCTAAAATAAAGTCTTTCTTTGGTATTGTGTTTTGAAAATCTTATTCATTAAGATTTTGTACTAAAACGAAAGTAATTTCAATACAAAAAATCAAGGCGTAAGTCTTCCATAAAATCTTGGGAATGGAATAGATTCACGAACGTGTTGCAAGCCGCAAATCCACGTTACCAAACGCTCTAAACCTAAGCCAAAACCGCTGTGTGGCACATTGCCAAACTTACGTAAATCCAAGTACCATTCAAAAGCTTCCATTGGCAATTCGTGCTCCACAATTTTGCGCTTTAAGCGTTCAATATCTGTTTCGCGCTCGCCACCGCCCACAACTTCTCCGTAGCCTTCCGGTGCTAATAAATCCACACCTTTTACGTATCCTTTATCGTTTTCATCTTCTTTCATGTAGAAAGCTTTTACTTCTTGTGGCCAGTTGTAAACCATAATTGGTTGCCCAAACATTCTTGTCAAAACAGTTTCATCGCTTCCTCCAAAATCGTTGCCGCGTTCAAAGTTTTGAGCGCTGTTGAGCCATGTTGGAATGTTGGCTGCTTTTTCGAGCAAATCCGCAATTTCATTCTTTAAAGTATCAATTTTGCTTCGGTTGAAATTGGCTTCACCTTTGGTTAAAGAACCGCTTGCAATCTTAGCTTCACGCTCTGCAATATCTTTTTCGGCAGAAGCAATATTATCTTTCAGCGCAGCTAAATCTTCTTCTAAAATTTGAATAGTGGTTTTACCATTCACTGTTTTTTCTCCTTTAATTATATCAACCGCCTCTTCATATTTCATACGAATAAATGGCTCGCGTACTCTTTCTAAAAACGAAGTGTTGCGCTCCAATGCTTGTAATTCTGTTTGGCAATTGTCTAACACTTTTGAAACCACATAACGGATAAAATCTTCAATCAAATCCATATCCATTTTTAGGTCGTAGAAAGCCATTTCGGGTTCTATCATCCAAAATTCGGTAAGATGCCTTCTGGTTTTACTTTTTTCAGCTCTAAAGGTTGGTCCAAACGTATAAATTAAACCTTGTGCCATTGCCATTGCTTCACCATAAAGTTGGCCACTTTGCGAAAGGTAAGCAGGATCGCCAAAGTAATCAGTTTCAAATAAGTTTGAAGTTCCTTCACAAGCATTTCCGGTAAAAATAGGCGCATCCATTTGCACAAAATTGCGCTGCTGAAAAAATTCGTGAATGGCGAAAATAATAGTGTTGCGAATACGCATAATTGCCCATTGGCGCTTAGAACGAAGCCACAAGTGGCGATGATTAAGCAAAAAATCGGGACCGTGTTCCTTTCTTCCAATCGGATATTCTTCGGCAATAGCAATGACTTGAAGCGAAGTTGCTTGCAGTTCGTAGCCGCCAAATTGCTTTTCGTTTTTTATTACTTTGCCTTGTATAGAAAGGGAACTCTCCAAAGATAAGCGTTTTGCGTCTTCAAACATTTGCTCGCCTACTATATTTAGGTCAATTACACATTGCACAAAACCTGTTCCATCGCGCAGGGTAAGAAACACTAATCCTTTGCTGTCGCGCTTGTTGGCGTTCCAGCCTTTTAAAACTACCTCTTGGTTCTCTAATTTGCTAAGTTGATTGATATATGTTGATTGCATAGGCGGGCGAAGATAAGCGCTTTAGAATTATGTTTTTATTTTATGTGGTTTTGTGTCTTTAATTTGTGTGAAAATGACTGCTCTGCAAGAAGTTGGCTTTTTAAAAGTAGCTTTTGGTAACTATTGTGCAGAAAGTATATTTTGCTAAATTCAACTTAAAACTTTCTGTTTTATTTGCGGAACACTAATGCATTACACAATAGCAATATGAAGATAAGCCGCTACGGAATTTCATTGGAGCGAATTAAGCAAGAACATTGTGAGATGCTTCGTTTGTGGCGCAACGATCCCAAAATTTCGCGCAATATGTTTCACCACGGCATCATCACTGCAGAGATGCAAACAGAGTGGTTTAGCAACGTAAACAACTATCAAAACTTCTTTTTTCTTATTCAATATCATTCAAAACAAGTTGGCTTAATCAACATGTCTTCCATTGATTGGAATGAACACACAGCATTTAGCGGATTGTTTATTTATGACGATAATTATTTAGGAACTGATGTGCCGGTGCGCGCTTCACTCACTGTGTTAGATGTGTTTTTTTTGTTGGGAGGAATTAAAAAAGTATTCGCCAAAATTAGAGAAGATAATTTAGTTGCACATCGCTACAATACACAATTGGGTTTTGTGAAACAACGAAAAATCGAGCTTGGGCAAGGTTTTGAGTACGAATTGAAGCAAAGCGATTATTTCAGCGCTACCGAAAAATTAAGAAAATTAGCAGCAAAAGAACAGAACAAAACAGTAATAGAATTTGAAAATTCGGACTTGGATATAGAGCTGAAAAATATGCTTCTTACCAATGTTTCGGAGGTGGCAAAAGAAAAATTACAATTAGAAGTTGAATGATTTTGAAGATGAAAAAATATTTTGCTCCGGGTAGAATAAATTTAATTGGAGAACATATTGATTACAATGGCGGTTTGGTTTTGCCTGCTGCAATTTCAATAGGCATCACAGCGTATGTTTCAGAAAGCAGCGATGCTATGTTTAAGCTTTCATCTGCTACACACAGCGAAGTGCTTACTTTTTCAGCAACAGAAAATTTTACTTTCAACAAAGAAAAAGCATGGCTCAATTATCCTTTAGGCGTTTTTCAGTTTTTGAAAGAGAAAGGATTTTCACTCAAGCCATTGCATATACATTTTGAAAGTTCATTGCCCGAAAGCAGCGGATTGTCTTCTTCTGCAAGTGTGGAAGTGCTTACCATGTTTTTGCTTTTGCAAGAAAGCGACTACGAAATTTCGCACCAGCAAATTGCAGTTTGGTGTAAAGAAGTGGAGAATGATTTTATAGGTGTAAACTGTGGTATTATGGATCAATTTTGTATTGCAAATGCCGAACCCAAAAGCGCTATGATGTTGAATTGCGCTACGCTTGAGTATGAAAATACAGAGATAGATTTCGGTGAGAAAAAGATAGCCATTTTAAACACCAAAAAACCGCGCAATCTCATTCATTCAAAGTATAACGAACGAAGAAGCGAATGTGAACAAGCGCTTGCAATTATTCAACAAAAGAGAAACAGTGCAGCAGCTAATTTGTGCGAATGTTTGATTGAAGATATTGAATGTATAGAAAATGAAATTATTAAGCAGCGCGCACGTCATGTGATTGAAGAAAATAAGCGTGTGAAGCAAGCGGTAGAAGTTTTAAAAAATAATGATATTGCTACGTTTGAAGCATTGCTTAAACAATCGCACCAATCACTAAAACATAATTACGAAGTAAGCGGTACAGAGTTAGACGCTATTGTTGATGCAGCTTTGAACCACGAATCTTGCTCTGGCGCACGAATGACAGGCGCAGGTTTTGGTGGCTGTGCCATTGCTTTAGTTCAAGCAAATGCGTTTGAAGAGTTTAAAGATTTTGTGATAAAGCAATATGCTCAAGCCACAGGATTGCAAGCAGAAATTTATCTTTGCGACATTGGAGAAGGTGTAAAAATTTTAGAATAAAACTATGTTAGGATTAAAACTTCCAACCGACCCGCGCTGGGTAAATTTGGCTGAAAAAAGTATTGAAGAAATACTTACAGATCATGCTTATTGCGAACAAAAAGCAACTTCAACTTCTATTTCGCTTATTCAAAATTATCCTGAATTTGAAGAGATGGTAGAAGCACTTATTCCAATAGTTAGCGAAGAGTGGGGACACTTTAAAATGGTATTGGAGCAATTAAAAAAGCGCGGATTAAAACTTGGCATTCAACGGAAAGATAAATATGTGAATGCACTTCAAAAGTTTTTAAAAAAGGGTGATAGCCGTAAAAATTCTTTGATAGAGAAATTACTTTTTTCTGCTTTAATAGAAGCGCGGAGTTGCGAACGCTTTAAGCTGCTAAGCAAAGAAATAAACGATGAAGAACTTCGAGATTTTTACAAAAAACTAATGGTAAGCGAAGCAGGACATTACAAGCTATTTTTAGATATGGCTTGCAATTTAGGAGATAAAGAAAAGGTGCTGCAACGCTGGGAAGAATGGCTGCACTACGAAGCAGAAGTGATGCAAAATTTAAGTTTGCGTGGCGATAGAATACACTAAATTAAGTGTAATGTAAAATCGTGTTATTTTGCATTTTGCAATATGCGATTCCTTTGGGCATTTATTATTCGGTTGTTTATTCTTTTGGCGCTTTACCAATGCTGCCGATTGTTGTTTTTTGCATTTAACTACTCACATTTTGAGTACGAGAATTGGCAAACACTGTTATATGCCATGTGGGGAAGTTTGCGCTTCGATTTATCGGCTTTAATGTATTTGAATATTCCGTTTTTATTCATGATGCTGTTGCCTTTTCCGTTTAGGTTTCAAGCGTGGTATCAAAAAACAGCATTGTGGATTTTCTTTATAGCCAATAGTATTGGCATTGCTGCAAATATTGCTGATATCGGCTACTTTCCATATATTTTGCGCAGAACAAATGCGGCATTTTTTTTAGAGTTTAAGAACGATACGGGGCTACTTTCTACATTTCAAAATTTCGTTTTCAGCCATTGGTATTTGTGGTTAATTGCCATTGCGCTTATTGCAATTTTGTATGTGATAAATAAAAGATTACCGCTGCCCAAAAGAGAAAGCTATCAAAAGCGAAATTATGTTTTTGATATTGTTGCTTTGCCATTTGCGGTGCTGCTTTGGCTTGGCTTTGCGCGCGGCAGTTTTGTGCCGAGCAATCGCCCGATAAACATTAGCTACGCAGGCGATTATGCCAGCCGCCCGGCATCGGTGAGTTTAGTGGTAAACACGCCTTTTTCTGTAATGATGACTTTGGGAAATATTAAAATTCCCGATTATCATTTTTTTGAAAATGATGAAGCCGCAGCAAAAATTTACAATCCTATTCAGCATTATACAAAGCGCGATGTGCCGAAAAAAAATGTGGTTGTGATTATTGTAGAAAGTTTAAGCAAAGAGTTTATTGCTTCGCTTAATACAGATATGGCGAACTACGAAGGTTTTACTCCGTTTGTGGATACGCTAGTTTTTCATTCGCTCACTTTTAAAAATACACTTGCAAACAGCAAACGTTCTATTGAAGGCTTACCGGCTGTAGTGGCTTCTATTCCTTCACTTTCCGAAGCTTATGTGCTTACGCCTTATGCTACTAACAGAATAAATTCTTTGGCAAGTGTGTTGAATAAATACGGCTATCACACATCGTTTTTTCATGGCGCGCATCACGGTTCAATGGGTTTTACTGCTTTTATGAAAATGGCAGGCTTTCAGCAAACATTTAGTAAAGAAGATTTTGGAAACGATAAATTTTACGATGGCACTTGGGGAATTTGGGACGAAGAATTTTTGCAATATTGGAATAAGAAACTCAGCTCATTTCCGCAGCCGTTTTGCAGTGTGCTGTTTACAGTTTCTTCGCATCACCCTTTTGCGCTTCCTAATGCTTACAAAAATAGTTTTAAGAAAGGCTTTTTAGATATTCATCCTTCGATACAATACACCGACCAAGCCTTGCGGAAATTTTTCGAGAGTGCTTCAAAAGAGCCTTGGTATAAGAACACAATTTTTGTACTCACTGCAGACCATGCCGCTTCGTTTGCTCATTATCCGCAATACAATAATAATGTGGGTGTGTTTTCGGTTCCGGTAGTGTTTTTTACACCGGATTCTTCTCTGCATGGCTTTGAAAATAAAACGGTTCAGCAGCAAGATATTTTCCCTTCTATTATTGATTATTTGGGAATTGGCGACACTATTACTGCATTCGGCAAAAGCGTATTTATGGTGAACCAAAACCCTTTTGTGGTAAATTATTTTGCAGGAACTTTTCAAGTGTTTAACGATGAATTTCTATTGCAATACGATGGCCAAAAGCCTATTGCGCTTTATCGCTACAGAACGGATAGATTATTGCAAGAAAACCTGCTAAACCAAATGCCTGAAAAGGTAGATGAAATGATGCTTCGGCTAAAAGCATATTTACAACAATATGCACATCGGGTTCGCGATAATAAAATGTTGCCTTAAAAGCCTTATTGCAATATAATTTTCTTGTAACCGAATGCGCCATTTTTGCTGAGGGCAACAATATAAATGCCGCGTTCAAGTTGTGAAGTATTTATGGCAGTTTTGCCATTATCAATTTTTTGTTCTAAAATTTCTCTTCCTTCAACATTGTAAAACTGAACAGTTGCTGTTGCTAAATCTGAAGTGGTTTCAATATAAATTGTATTGCTTGCAGGAATAGGATAAATTGAAAATTTATCGCTGCTAATTTGTTCTATTGCAGTAGCTCTTACACGAAGCGAATCTTGGTAGTGAATTGCTGTAATGGTTTCTGCTCCTCCACCTCTTCCGGGTCTTGTGTTTATTTGCAAAACAGGCTCTTTCATTCCTTTTGCAATCCATTTGTATTCTTTGGTTCTGCTTGGCGGCAGCTTAATTCCAAAGTTAAAAGTGTCCACATAAACCGAGTCGGCAGCTACTATTTCAGAAATTACACGGGTTACATCAAAAGTGCCGTAAGGCGTAATTAGTTTTCCCCATGCATCGGCATGGTTTATTCTTGTTTGCTGGTGCGCAAGCGTGCCCATATTTGGCACTGCAATATCATAATCAGAAAGCGAAGTATCTTTACTTCCAAAGTTTATAGGGAATTTGTAAAGAACATCAGGATGTTTAAAACCGATTGGTGTCGGTATGCCACCTACACTGGCGCCAAAGCCTGTTTGGTGGTAATCTTTATTAGATTTATAGTAGTAATTTATTACATCAGTAAAAGTAAATGATTGAATGAATGAACCACCGGTGGTAATATCATTTGCCCGTTTAGCTACATTGGATTTGTATTTATTAAAAGGCAAATTGCTGAAAAGAACGGCATACGCTAAATTAGCGGTAATAGGAGAAAGAAAGGTATCAACCGCTTGTGTTTGCCATACTAAAGAAGAGAAATCCCATAGCACATTTGCACCTGCTGTTTTGTAGTTTATGCTTAAGGTGTTGGAGGGTTTGCTCACCCTTATCATATCGCCAGCATTAGCAAAATCGCTATCGTTTAAGCTTTGCTGTGAAAATGAAGTAAGGTATAGTGTGGAGAAGAAAAAAGCGGTGAGTATTATTCTTTTAAAACTCATACAATAGAAATTTTGTATGAAAGTATATTTTGTTTTTAATATCAAAATAAAAAGCGGAAATATTCTTTGTAAAGTGTTTGTGTATTAACATAGCGTTACGCTGTTCGACATGTTCCGTAGAGCATGTCGAATATATAGATAAATAGGGATTTTAATCCCAAACTAAATAAATGCCAACTCCGGCAACCCTTTTCTAACTCTATAATAATCTGAATAGCTACTTAGTAAATACTCTACAGCAGATTAAAAATCTGTTTTTATCTGTGCGTTCAACATGCCTTACAGAACATGTTGAATAGCAGCGTATAAGTGTGCTATTCTACTACCGTAACCTTTACCATATTAGTTCTGCCGCGCTGGGCAAGAGGCATACTTCCGGTATTGATAATAATATCGCCAATTTCAACCAAGTTTTTCTCCTTTAAAATTCTAATTACATCACGAATGGTAGTGTCTGTTCCTACAAAACTTTTATAGTAAAATGCGCGTACTCCCCAGCAAATGCTAAGTGTGTTGAGTAAATCTCGGTTTTCGGTAAAAATATAAATATGCGATTTGGGGCGGTAGCTGCTTAATATAAACCCTGTGAAACCACTAAATGTCATACCGATAATTGCGCGTGCGTTTAACTCTCCGCCCATGCGTGCAGCATTGTAACAAATTGCATCACTTATGAGTGTTGGGGAGTTTTTATCTGGGCGCAATTCTTTATCGTAAATAATAGAACTGTCTTCAATGTTTCTCAAAATTTTACTCATTACCTGAATCACCTTTAGCGGATATTTTCCGGTGCTTGTTTCTGCGCTTAGCATTACGGCATCTGCACCATCAATAGCGGCATTGGCAACATCGGTAATTTCGGCACGAGTAGGAGTGGGGCTTTCAATCATGCTTTCCATCATTTGGGTGGCAACTACCACCGGTTTGGCTTGTTTTATACAACGCTTCACAATGTCTTTTTGTATAAGTGGCATGCGCTCTTGCGGCACTTCTACGGCTAAATCGCCACGGGCAATCATTATGCCATCGGCAATTTTTATTATTTCATCAATTTCCTTTAGAGCTTCCGGCTTTTCAATTTTTGCCATTACTTTTAAATAGCTGTTTTTTTGCCCAATAATGTCTTTTAATTGTTGCACATCTTGTGGTGAGCGTACAAAGGAAAGCGCAATCCAATTTGCTCCATTGTTTACTGCAAATTCTAAATCTTCTTTATCTTTTTCGGTAAGAGCAGGAACTGTAGTTTTAGTATCTGGCAGATTTACACCTTTGTTGCTGCTTATTTTGCCTCCGGTAATTACTTTGGCTAAAACGGTATCTTTATTATTGGTTTCAATTACTTGGAGTTCAATTTTTCCGTCATCAATTAAAATTTTCTCGCCCGGCTGTGCTTCTTGCGGCAACGCATCGTAGCTTACGTATAAACGCTTAAAAGTGCTTACACATTCTATATTTGTAATCTCCACAGTTTGCCCTGTTTCGAGCACTTCGTGGTTGTCGCGCACTTTTCCTAAGCGTATTTTGGGGCCTTGTAAATCGGCAAGTATTCCAATGTTTATATTTAGCTCTTCGGCAAGTTCTTTCACAAAAGTAAAGCCTTCTAAATGTTGCTCGTGGCTGCCGTGCGAAAAGTTAAAGCGAAACACATCAACGCCTGCATGAACTAAGTCCGACATTTTATTTTTATCGGCACAAGCAGGACCGTAAGTGGCAATTATTTTTGTTTTGTTGAAACTAACTTTCATACATCTAAAATTTGGTGAGCAAAGTTATTAGTGCTTAGGTTTTTTGTTGTTATTCTTCTGTTAAGCTATCATTATTTTCAATATTCAATTTGTCTATTCGTTTTATACTGTCGGTAGCCAAAACAGTTGCGTAGGTTACTTCCGGTATTGATTTTATTTGTGAACAAATTTCTTTAGCTTTTTCTGTTGCCAAATTTTCGTTTATAGTGAGCAATAAATTATAGTTGCGAGCTTCCGAAATTAAAATTTCATTATTCACTTTGTTTGAAAACACATTGTAAACTAAAGTGCCAGGGTTTTTAGTAGCCTGTAAACACACGAACTTCACTGTTTTTTCTGTTTTGGGAACTTTAATTTGAATTGCGGGTTTCATTTGAAAATCTAATTCCCAAAATTTATTCAGGTAGTGGCAGAGTTTATAGTATTTCAAATTGCCTGCAATGCCAATTAAGCAAATAGGTTTTGCAGCTTCATCGTCATCATCTAACCTAAAAACCTTTTTTGGCATGAATTTGGTTTGTTATCGAAAGTAAGCGGTTTCACGAAAAAATAAAGTGAATGTTTCTAAACAGTTGTTTACTTAAAACTAATTGTGCTGAATATTTTTCAGGTGAAATTGAAGTAATTTATGCACCGGAGCGCAATCTATATAGCCGAGTTTTGCGCCAAAATTGTCGGCAACTTTTTGGAGTTGTGTTTTGAAATTGAATGCCAAAGAACCAACAAAGTGAACCGGAAATTGCTTGTAATTTGGATAGCAAGCAACATGGTATTTGAAAAACTCTGTGAAGCCTTGTGTTACTAAATTGTTTGCAAATTCTGTATCGGTTGTTTCGGAAAGTACTTTTGCAAATGAAGCCAAATAAACATTAGCATGTGCTTCGCGATACATACGCTGGAATACTTTTTCTTTTTCTACTCCGTATTTGCTTTTAAGTAAATCTTCTGTTGCTGGCGGCAAAAGATGGTATAGAAACAATTTCAGCAACTCTTTTCCTAACCAACTTCCGCTGCCTTCATCGCCTAAAATGTAGCCCAATGCAGGAACATTTTCTTCAATACTTTCGCCATTAAAGAGGCATGAATTTGAGCCTGTGCCAATGATACAACTAATGCAAGTTTCGCCATCGAAAGTGGCGTAAGCTGCAGCTTTTAAATCGTGGTCTATCGCAATTTTTGCATTGGTGAAGAAGTTGCTAAGCGCATCGCTCACAATGGAATTTCGGCTATTGCTGCTACAACCGGCACCATAAAAATACACTTGTGTAATTTCACCTTTTATATGGCTAAAAGCTGCATTTTCCTGTATGGTAGAAAGAATGCTTTCTGTGGTGTGAAATTGCGGATTAAATCCAATAGTTTCAATTAGTTTTCCGCTTTCTGTAAGCCATTGTGTTTTTGTGGAGCCGCTATCGGCACAAAGTATCATTTGCTTTTATTTAGTAAGTTTAGTATTCTCTTTGTTGAAGCATTAGTGCAATGTTGCGCAATGGAGTTTTTCTTTCATCTTTCACTGTAATAGTTTCTAAGTTGTGCAGTGCTAAATCGTAATAGTGTTGTATTATTTTCTCGGTTTGTTCTTTTATTTTAAGTTCTTTAAAAACAGATAAAACGCCATCAATTTTTTGCGTTTCGTTGGTTTCAGAAAGTAGGTTTTCCAGAGTTTGTTTTTGTGCTTCGTTGGCTTGATTCCAAGCGGTGAGCCACAGATATGTTTTTTTGTTGCGCAAAATATCGCCACCTATTTTTTTGCCTACTTTTTCACCTTCGCCAAAAGTATCTAAATAGTCGTCTTTTATTTGAAATGCAAGCCCCAAGTTTAAGCCAAAATTGTAGATTCTTTCTTGCTCTTGAGTATTTGCATCGCTAATTATTGCTCCCATTTTTAAAGCAGCTGCAAGCAAAACCGATGTTTTGTATTCAATCATTTTTAAGTACTCGTTCACGGTTACATCATTGCGCTTTTCAAAGTCCATATCCATTTGCTGCCCTGCAATAATTTCGAGCGCTGCGGTACTAAAGGTTTTCATTACTTCAGAAAAGCAAAAAGCAGGCACTTTCAATAAATTATTAAAGGCGTGAAGGTGCATGGCATCGCCAACCAAAATTGCCGAGTTTAAGCCGTATTGCTTATACACAGTTGGTTTATTTCGCCTGATGTCTGCGGCATCCATAATATCATCGTGTACCAAAGTAAAGTTGTGAAAAATCTCTATGGCGAAAGCAGCGTTTAATGCATCGTTCAAATTTCCTTTAAATAAATCGCAAGCCAAAAGCAGTAAAACCGGGCGAATCCGCTTACCGCTATTTGCCATAGTTTGGTTTATCGGTTCGTATAAACTTTCGGGTCCGAAATTAAGTTGGTTCTTGTTGAATCGTTCATCGTAAAGTGCTGTTATTTCGGATAAGTTATACATGCTTAAAATTGATTTTGTGTTGCAAGGTTATACTATTTTTAGTTTAGAAATAGCCCAATCTTTTCTGGTATAATACCGATATAATAGCCGTTTAGAGCAATGTAATTGGTCTATTACGGATATGTAATCGGTTTTAAACCCAAATTTTACTTACACCAAACTTCTGTTTTTTTGAAAGCATAAAATGAGTTGTGTATAAAATCATTACAAGTAATATTTGAAATTGTTATCCTGCAGATGCCTTTCTTTTTCACGATAGTTGGGCATTATACTTTCTACCAAGTTCCAAAACTTGTTTGAATGATTGTGGTGTACCAAATGGGCAAGTTCATGAATAATTACATAGTCAATTACGTCTTGCGGAGCAAACATTAAGCGTACCGAAAGGTTAATGTTTCCGCGCGAACTGCAACTTCCCCAATTACTTGTGTTGTACTTTAATTTTACCGAAGAAATGCGTTTGCCAAAATGCTTTTGGTTAAGCAAATGCAAGCGTTCGCACACAATCGGCTGAAAATATTTTGCCAAACATTTGCTTACCAAATAACTTGCAGCGCTTTGTTCTGCTTCTTTGGTGAGCCCTGAAGCTAACGAAAGCATAATGTGATTTTCGTGAATGCGGGCGGTGCTTTTGGCAAGTTTATTGTATAGCAGATGAATAATAAAAGTATGGTCGCCCACCTTCAATGCTTCGTTGTTTAAGTATCTTCTTTGTGGCAAATAATCCAAGAGTTCAGGTTTCTCGCCCAATTTGCTTTTCGCCCAGTTTAAGAATGTTTGTACATGTTGCTTTTGCTCCTCTGCCGAAGCGTGTTTGCAAATTCTAATTAAAATTCCGTTTTTATTTACGGTAACTCGATTGTTGTATCTGGCTTCAAAACAAATACGAACGGGAACTTTAACACCGCTTACTTCTAACTCAAATTGCTTATGTTGCAGAAGCACACTTTCTGCCGGTTTGGCAATTGGTTCGTTTGCAATAAGGTTATCAAAAAGAGATAAGAGGCTCATTTAGTTTTCAAAATTCATGAAGGAGAAGAAAACAAAGCAGTAAAAATTTCAACAAAGGTGAATTAGTATTTTAAAACTTTTACTTCTGTTCTTCGGTTTGCTTGATGTTGTTCTTCTGTGCATTCTGATTTATTGCCTGGTTCGCAAGTGCAGTTGTTTACAGGCTTGCGCTCACCAAAACCCGCAGCTACCAATCGTTTTAGTCTTATCCCTTTTGCTACAATATAATCAATAGCAGCTTTTGCACGGCTTAGCGAAAGCACATCGTTGTATTTTTTTGAACCGCGGCAATCGGTGTAAGAAGCAAGCTGAATTTGGAGTGAAGGATGCTCGTTCATAATACGTACCAAATCGTCTAAAGAATGTGCTGCATCTGTGCGAATATTGCTTTTGTTGTAATCGTAAAACACATTGTTTACAATCCATTTTTGCCCAACTTTAAATTTGCAAGGTCCTTCAATTTCATCACCAGGAAATAAGCCGTGTGTTGAGATAGTATCTTTTCTCAAATTGTGTTCAATCACATATTGGTTTTCTAAGTGAAGCTCTAAACGAATTTCTCCACTCACATCAGGTTTTACACTAAAAGTTTCTCCCGTTTTTAAGTCTGTAATATTTACTTGCGATGAAAAGCAATTAGCTAAAAGCGGAACACTTACCGTAAAGTTCTTTTTTGAAAGTTGATAGTTTCTATTCACCGTTCCATTGCTTGCAATTGAAGTACTAAATTGGTCGCTTAGTGAATCGTAATCAAAAGAAAAAACGGTGTAATCGCCCGATAAAATAGAGGTGTTTATGATGCCTAAAGAATCGGATACAAATGTAACCACATTATTTTGTGCATCTTTTAGAGAAACAGAAACATCGCGCAGTGGCAAGCTACTTTCTTTTTCTTTAATAGCAATATTGAGTTGAATAATATCTGGTGTTAGCTGAACGGTGATTGTGCCGGCATTTTTGCGTGTAATGTTTTGGCTGAAAGGTTTGTAGCCAGGTGCAAACACGTCTAATTTTGTTTTGTCTGAACCTTTTACGGTTACTAAAATTTCGCCAGAAGCATTAGCTGAAAATTTACTGTTTTTAATACTTGCAACAGCATCGCTCAGAATTTTTAATGTTCCTGCTTCGCGCACTTTAATCAAAACTTTGTAGCTAAGTTTTGTTGCATCAAAATTGAATTTGTAGATGTCGCTTTGTCCTTTTCCGCCAGTTCTATCCGAAGAAAAATAGCCTACTTTGTTTGCGCTATCAATCACAAAAGCAAAGTCGTTTGCATTAGTATTTACGGGGGTGTTCAGGTTTTCAGCTTGTAGCCATTTGCCATTTTCTATTGTAGTTTTGTAAACATCATAACCACCCAAGCCATTTCTTCCAATACTCGAAAAATATAGCGTGTTGTCGCTTGCAATAAATGGGTAAGTTTCGTTTTGCGAAGTGTTTATTTCACTGCCTAAATTGGTGGGCGTTCCCCATTTGCCGTTTTCTTTTTTCACTACATAAATATCGCTTCCACCCAAGCCTCCAGGGCGGTCGCTTACAAAATAAAGCGTGTTGCCATCGCGTGAAATCGCAGGATGCGCATTTGAAAAATCTTCACTATTGAGCGGAAGTTCCTGTATGTCTTTTTTATTTTTAATCGGATAAGTTGTGCTGTATAATTTAAGTTGAATTTGTTTGCCATTTACTGTTTTAGCAAACTTGCTTGCTGCAAAAATTAGCTCTTTATTCTCTGGAGAAAATGTGGCAGAACTTATTCCTTTAAAGCCTTTTACCTTTAATCCTTTTACAGCTTTAAGTGTGGTTGAGTCTTTCAATAAATTTAGTTTGTTGAAGCTGTTGCTTTTCCAATCGGCTGTTGGTGTGTTGCAGTTGCAATTTGTAGCAACAAAAGGAGTTGTGCTGTTTAAAAATCCACTTGCTATTTCACCCTTTTTTTTGTTGGTGTTAGCCGCTTGAATTTGATAAGCGCCATTGTCGCGTAGTAGTTCTTTGGTGTTGTTTAATCCTTCAATAATGCTTAATGTACTTGGTGTTTCAGGCATTTGTAGCAATACATTTTTTGCCTCATCGTATTTGTTGTTTTGGCGTAATACTTGCGCTAAGGTAAATTTTATTTCATTCGTGTTTAATCCGTTTTGGATAACTTTTTTGTACCATGTTTCAGCAGCTGGCGTATTGTTTAAAATGCTGTAACATTCGGCAACTTTTGCTTGAATGCTTACGCTGTCAGCAGGATTTTTCTTCAATATTTTTAAATAACTTTTTAGTGCTTTTTGATATTTAAGCTGAGCGATTTTTTTATCGCCTTTATTAGTTATGTTCGTTTGTGAAGTTGCTGAAAAATTAGCACTGAAAAATACAATTAGAAGTACTATAATTTTATTCATAAAATGATATAGTTTTTGCTTGCGAAAGCAAATTTTTAATGAAAGAAGCACAATGTTAGTAGGAAATATTTACCTCTGCAAAACACAGTGTGGATAATGCAGAAGATTGATTTTGCAGAAGAAAAAGTGCAGCGTTTAGTACTCGTCAGCACTTGGTCCGTAAACGCCCGGAAGAGGAATGTTAAGCAAACGTAAATAAACGCTTAGTTGTCCTCTGTGGTGGTAAAAATGGTTTAATGCTACTGTTCTAACAGCAACAGCTTTTGGCGCATTAAAAAAAACTTGTTCACCGCTGCGCATTATCCAATTAAGGTTTAGGTCTTCATCTTTTAATGCTTTTAGTGCACTAATGGCAGTGGCAGTACTTTGTTGGTAAAGATTCACCAAGTCTTGAGCAGAATTTATTTCTGGTTTGGAGAAACTTTTTTCGGCAAAATCAAGATAATCTGTAGTAGCCGCTATTTTTATGGTAATGGGAAGCTCTGCAATGTGAGTTGCTAACTGCTTTAAAGTCATTGATTTTTCGTGCGGTTTCCAGTCGAATTTATCAGTCGGCACTCTTTCAAGCATTTTGATTGTAGAGGCAGATTCTTGTTCAATTTCTTTTATTAGTGCGTGTGTTGCTGACATATTGCTTTGTTTATTTATTAGGAATGCTGACAAAGTAAAGGCGCAAAATAACTTTTCTAAAAGTATTTTGAATTACTTAACGCAATCTACAATTTAAAAATAAGCAGATGAAAAATAGAAAACAACTAAACTAAACTGTCATAATTTCTTTTTCTTTCACCTCTACGTGTTTTTCAACCTTGTTGGTGTAATCGTTGGTGATATTTTGAATGTCGGTTTCAGCTTTTTTTGCAGCATCTTCAGGCAAACCATCTTTAGCAAGTTTCTTTATTTTTTCGTTGGCTTCTCTGCGAATATTTCTTACAGAAACGCGTGCATTTTCAGCTTCTCCTTTAGCTTGCTTCACCAAGTCTTTTCTGCGTTCTTCAGAAAGTGGCGGCACATTTAAGCGAATTATTTTTCCATCGTTTTGCGGTGTAAGTCCAATGTTTGCCATCATTATTCCGCGCTCAATAGCTTGCAAAAGAGAAGTGTCCCATGCTTGAACGGTAATGGTTTTAGCATCGGGGGTAGAAATATTTGCCATTTGGTTTAGCGGTGAGCGGCTGCCGTAAGCTTCCACTTCTATACCTTCCAGCATGGCAGGAGTAGCTCTACCTGCTCTTATTTTCGACAACTCATAATCAAAGTGATCAACAGCTTTTTCCATTAAAGTGCGTGTTTCGTCAAGTACTTTTTTTACATCTGCATCTGTCATGTTGCAATAGTTTTATTTCGTTTTTATTGAATGATTTATTTTACAATCGTTCCTATGTTTTCCCCGCCAATTACTTTTTGTAAATTGCCTTTTTGGTTCATATCAAAAACAATAATAGGCAAATTGTTTTCTTGGCAAAGCGTGAAAGCTGTTAAGTCCATTACATTCAATTTCTTGGAAAGTGCTTCGTTAAAAGAAAGTTCTGAATATTTTTTTGCATCCTTGTTTTTTTCCGGATCGGAATCGTAAATTCCATCTACTCTTGTGCCTTTTAGAATTACATCACAGCCCATTTCGGTGGCGCGCAAAGCAGCAGCCGTATCGGTAGTGAAATATGGATTGCCGGTTCCTGCACCAAAAATTACTACTCTGCCTTTTTCTAAATGCCGAACAGCTTTTCGTTTAATATATGGCTCACCCACTTCTTTCATTTCAATGGCGGTCATTAAACGGGTGTAAACACCTTCTTTTTCCAAGCCACTTTGCAATGCCATTCCATTAATTACGGTTGCCAACATTCCCATGTAATCGCCTTGTACGCGGTCTATACCGTTATCTGCAGCTTGTATGCCTCTAAAAATATTGCCACCGCCAATTACTATTGCCACTTGCACTCCGGCATCAACCAGTTCTTTTATTTCTTGGGCATATTGCATCACCATGTTGGCATCTATGCCAAATTGTTTTGCTCCCATTAAACTTTCTCCGCTTAGTTTTAAAAGAATACGCTTGTACTGCATGGCGCGAAGATAGAAAAGCTTAGAAAATAGTAATTCAGTTTTCTTACTTTCTAAGATAATTGGAAAATGGTGAAGGCATATTTTTTTTATGAAATGTAGTATTGATAAGTGTTTGAGAGGTTTATTCGCATATTTTTTTTGTTGAAATGAAACAAAAATTATCCATAAGGCGTATATGGGTAAAAAAACATTATGAAAAACAACTTATTAAAACTCTTACTGGTTGGTTCTTTTCCAGTGCTCCTTTTTTCTTGTAAGAAAGAAGATGTAGCGAATAAAAAGATGCCTATTGATCCTAAAATTACGGAACAGCAGGCAATTCAAAGGCATGTTGTAAATACTATGCAGCTACAAACTAAAATGATTGGTGCTTTAGTCGGTTCCTCAGCAGGGAAAAGAATGAGTGCTTTGAATGGTTTTGGAGATGGCTGCTACACTACTTCAAATAAGGATAGTATTGGTAATATGACCGTAGATTTTGGCTCTGGTGGATGTACAAGTGGCGGTCATACTTATAGCGGTATTGTTGTTATTACTCGCAATTCTGGTTCATTGGAAGATGCGGGTTCTTGGCTAAATCTTGAATTTCAAAGTCTGCAAATTGATAGTATAGTATTTAATGGAACTTTACTTGTTGAGGGTTATGGCACAAATGCAAGTGGCAACTTTTATGGTAGAGTTACATCAAACTTATCATCAGGCGTATTTGGATTACAAAGATATGATATTAGTGGAACACAAGTATTAGACTTAGAGGTGGTAGACCCCGACAACAATGTGGAAGAAGATGAAATCTATTCACTTACCGGTGGCGGAAGTGGTACTAATAAAGACGGCTTATCCTTTACCAACACTATTACAACAGCATTAGAGTTTTTAGGCAATGGCTGCGATTATGTTGTAAAAGGCAACTTACATATCAATACACCTGCAGCTCCAGTACAGGATACATATATTGATTATGGCGATGGAACTTGCGATGACCAAATTCTTGTTACAGAGAATGGAGTTCCGCGTGTAGAATCATTAGACTAAAAAGTAAATTTTTAAATCATCAGCCACTGCTAAAAAGCAGTGGCTTTTTTAGTTTAATTCTTCTATGCGATTATATTTTGATGCAACCATAAAATAAAATATGGCTCTTGGGTATTGCTCATGAAGTTCCTTTTGCAATACATTGCTTCCCGCCTTAGTAAAGGCTTCTGTAAAATCTAAATTAAACTTCTTACTCAATATGGTCTTTTCATTATCAGAAAGTTGATTATCAAACGAAAGAAACTGCGTGTAGAGACTATTAGCAGAGGAAATATCTGTATGCTTATTATTTAAGTTATTTGCGTGCACTAAGAAGTCCCTATACTGGAAAGATTTTTGATTGAGCAAAAAGAATAATTGACCAAAGTTTTTATAATTATTAGTGGAAATGGATATGGGCTCTATTGTCAGTAAAGAATTAGATAGAACAGAAACATGATTCAGAGAATTAAGATGTAAAAAATCTAACTTTGGATTTATTAAATATCGAATTCCACTTTCTGCACTTGCTGATTTTATATTTATTGATTGAATAAAATTTTCTTTCGGAAGTTCTTTTATCCCATTTATTTTTATTAGTTCTGTATTGAATTCTGCACTAAAATTTCCGTTTGCTTCTGTTGGAACTAAAGGAATTTGTAATATTCCGCTTGTATGTTTTGAAAACTTTACAGTAGCACTGTAAGTGCCAGTTTTGATGTCTTTGTGAAAGACCAAAGAGCAACCTGCCGGCAAAATAAATTCCAAGGGAGGTATAGTTGAATTTGGAAGAATATTGCTATCAATAGTATTATCTATTGTTGATTTAAAATAATGTTCAACACGATCTGATATTGAATTTTTTGATTGATAAAAATAGTTGTAATTCTTGTCTTTAGATGCAAGAGTGTAAAGAGGTTTAGGGTTTTTCTCAATATCTTTGAGTGAGCAGATATTCTGGTTGCTATCAACGTAAAATATTACATGGTCGGGATCAAAAAGTTTCCATTTGTTGTTTGTAAAAACTTCTGCCACTACATGCCCATTTAAATAAATAACACGTGCTTTAAAACCTTTCTCTTTCCATAGTTTTGCAAGCACAACAGCTAACTCTCCACAAAGCCCACCGCCAATGGAGTTTAAGAATAGTAGAGGCTCATGATTCCAAATATTTTCACTATATGGTGCGCTGTGGAATGTATTGCCTGTTACAAATTTCCAAACGGACTATTCTGGAGAAATTTTTTCTTTAATTGAAATAGAGTCAGTTGCTTGTAGAATACTTGTTGGAGTTAATGGAAATTGATGGTTGATGTTTAGATAAAAACGAGCGGAGTTTCCTGTATTGTTTTTAATAATAATGCCATTTTCTAATTCAGAAAGCGGCACTTCTTTTATGTAATTAAAATACGCCTTGTTTCTATTAGTTCTATTACAAGAAAACAAGAGAAGGATAAAAGGAAAAAGCAAAGAAAATTTTAATGCCGGCACTATTATAGCATATTATGTTTTATAATTCTTTTCTTAACCTGGCCACTGGAAAGTTTAAAGCCTCTCTGTATTTTGCAACTGTTCTACGTGCAATATTATAGCCCAAAGCATTTAGCAAATCCGTAAGTTCTTGGTCAGAAATTGGAGTGCTTTTGCTTTCCTTATCTATTAAATCTTTTAGATGTTTTTTTACTTCATAAGTACTAACCTCATCACCTGTATCGGTAGTAAGTGCTTCACTAAAAAAATATTTCAGAGAAAAAGTTCCAAATTCGGTTTGTACAAATTTATTGCTTGTAACGCGTGATATGGTTGAGATATCTAATTCGGTTGTTTGTGCAATATCTTTTAAAATCATTGGTTTTAGTTTGGCTTCATCTCCGGTTGTAAAATATTCATATTGGAAATGTACAATAGCATTCATAGTAGCAAGTAAAGTGTTTTGCCTTTGCTGTATAGCATCAATAAACCATTTTGCACTTTCTATTTTTTGCTTAATAAACTGTACTGTTTCTTGTTGCGATTTAGTTCTGTTTTTTGCGTTCTTATACTCAGAAAGCATGTCGCGAAAAGAACTGTTTATCTTCAATTCGGGAGAGTTTTGGCGATTTAGTGTTACGCTTAATTCCCCATCGTTATTGTGTACAAAAAAATCAGGTAAAATATAATGGCCACCAGAATCTTTAGTTTCTATGGCATTTGCCGGTCGAGGATTTAAGCGAGTAATTTCTTCTAAAACATCTTTTAGTTTTTCTTCTGAAATATTGAGCGCTTTTTCTAGTTTTTCATAATGCCGTTTTGCAAAAGTGTTGAAGTGATTTTCAACTATTTCCAAAGCAAACTGTGTATTTTCGGAGGGCTTTTCTTTTCTTTTAAGTTGAATAAGCAAGCACTCTTGCAAACTTCTTGCGCCTACTCCGGCCGGCTCTAATTGTTGAACATCTAACAATACTTTATTTATGTCATCAGTATCGCAAATTACGTTTTGAGAAAAAGCCAAGTCATCTTCAATTGCGGCTAAATCTCTTCGTAAATAGCCATCATCATCTAAACTCCCGATGATGTGAAGTGCAATTGTTTTTTCTCGTTCATCTAAGTATAGCAAGCCAAGTTGTTCTTCCAGCAGTTGGTGAAAACTTCTTTGTGCAGCAACGGGAATAGTTTTCTTGCTATCGTCCGGATCTGGCACTTCATTTGGGTCGCGTGTTTTATAGTCTGCTACACCTTCATCATCTTCATTGTAAAACTCAGTAATATCTATGTCGTCCTCAGAATTTGTATTGTCAGTTTCTAAACTTTGGTCGCTAATTTCAGACACTTGTTCATTGGCCTCAAAGTCTTCAGTACCTTCTTCCAAAGCTGGGTTTATTTCTAATTCTTCTTTTATGCGCTGTTCTAATTGTATGGTAGGTAACTGCAACAATTTTAGCAACTGTATTTGTTGCGGACTTAGTTTTTGAAGAAGTTTTTGCTGCAGTTTTTGATTTAGCATGGTTAGCAATTTTAGAAAATTGATATAAAACCACAAAGAAATTTGTTGGCATAAAGCATTGTACTTAAATACCGTCCTTATTTTAGCTCAAATATTTTTTTTTCACCCACTATGTAGAAAACCTTTTCTGCACGATAACGCATAAATATATTTTTTGGCGCTGCAATGCAGCGTTGGAAAATTATACTTAAAAAAGTGATGCTTGTAACACTTAGTGTTGCAGGTGTAATTGCCTTTTTTGTATTGCTTACTTCTGCTGCAGAAAAGCAAAAAACATTGCCATGCAACGGTGTGTTGGTGCATATAGATTATGAGTCTGGTCTTGCTTTTATGAATGAAAAAGAAGTGATAGACAAGATTCAATTTGTGTGCAAAGATTCAGTTCAAAAACTAAAAGCTTTTAATCTCAATATTCAAAACATTGAAACTGCTTTAAAGCAAATGCCTTATGTTGATAGTGCAGAAGTTTTTTTGAATCAAAAACAAGTGCTAAATGTCGCTATTAAGCAGAAACGCCCCATCATTAGGATAATTAACAACAATGGTGTGAGTTATTATTTAAGCGATAAAAACCAAGTAATGCCGCTGTGCTCTAATTTTACGGCACGTGTTCCGATAGCTTTAGGTGAGGTAATGAGTAACGGGTTCGAAAAGCGTGATAGCATGGTGCAGCAGGGACTGTTTAAGCTCACTACAACGCTGAATAAAGATACTTTTTTGAGTGCTTTGATAGACCAGTTTATTGTAGATAGTAATGGAGAAGTAACCTTGATTCCGCTTTCGGGTGAGCACACTGTTCTTTTTGGTTTTGCACAACAAAATACTCAAGAAAAGTTGAAGCGGTTGAATATATTTTACAAAGAAATATTGCCAAGAGTAGGTTGGAATGTATATGAAAAATTGAACGTGAAATTTGATAACCAAATGGTTTGTGTAAAAAAAGAATTAAAGCCTGTAATAGCAACAGATTCAGTGGTGGCAGTTGTAGGTGCAATTAAAAAAAATTAGAAAAGTAGAGACTATGCAAATAACAGAACAAATGGAAGAAACACAAACAAACGAAAGTCCGATTGTAGTTGGATTAGATATTGGCACTTCTAAAATTGCCTGTATCGTTGCGCAACGCGATAGATATGGAAAATTGAATGTGCTTGGCATGGGACGTGCTGACACAAATGGCGGTGTGCAGCGTGGGGAGGTTTACAATATACAAACCACTACCGAAGCCATAAAAAAAGCAGTAGAAGAAGCTCAAAAAAATTCAGGAGTTGAAATTAAAGTTGTGTATGTTGGCATAGCAGGTCAGCACATTACAAGCAGACAAAATCGCGGTATTTACACATTGCCTGCTGCCGATAGCGAAATCACCAATCAGTATGTAAAAGATATGATTGATGATATGCACAAATTGGCATTAGAACCGGGAGAACGAATTATTCATGTTTTGCCACAAGAATTTGTGGTGGACAACAACATTAAAACAAAGCAACCTGTTGGAATGTACGGCTCTCGTTTAGAGGCTGATTTTCATGTAATAACAGGAAAGATTGCCGCAGCACAAAATATTAAACGTTGTGTAGAGCGGGCCGGTTTGCAAATGTTAGGTTTGGTGTTAGAACCATTGGCTTCTTCTGCATCAGTGCTTAAAGCCGAAGAAATGGAAGCCGGAGTTGCTTTAGTTGATATTGGTGGTGGCACAACTGATATTGCTATTTTTGAAGATAATATTATTCGCCATACTGCTGTAATTCCTTATGCCGGAGATATTGTTACACAAGATATTAAAAAGGAATGTCAGGTACTTCGTTCACAAGCTGAGAAATTAAAAGTGCGTTTTGGCTGCGCCATTGCACAAGAAGCACAAGATTGTGAAGTAATTACCATTCAAGGAATCGCAGGGCACGAAAAGAAAGATATTTCAATGCGCACTTTGGCAAATATCATTCAATGCAGAATGGAAGAAATTTTCTCTGCCGTAAATTTTGAAATTAGAAATTCAGGACTTCAAAATAATTTAATTGCAGGCATTGTGGTTACCGGAGGCGGTTCGCAAATGACTCACTTAAAACAATTAGTAGAATATGTAACTGGTTACCAGGCGCGTATTGGATATCCAACAGAACATATCGCTAGAGGCACTAAAGATGAAATAAAAAATCCGATGTATGCCACTGGTTTAGGGCTTATTTTAAAAGGCTACGAAGTGTTGGCAGAAGATGCAGAAAACAGAAATAACAAAAAGAAAGTTGAACGCATTGTAGTGGAAGAAAAGCCACAAGAAGAAGCACCAAAAGAAACTTTTCAGCAAATGGAAACTTTGGATAGTAAGCCGGATGTAAAAAGCGAACCTTGGTGGAAAAAAGTGAACAAAGACATAAAAAATTGGTTTGCCGATACTGGCGTAAATAAAGATTTCGAAAATTAAAATGCAACATCCATTCAATAATCAAAACAAAAGTTTTATGACACCATTTGAATTTGACCTTCCAACAGAACAAAACTCTATTATTAAAGTTATTGGTGTTGGCGGTGGCGGCAACAATGCCGTGAACCACATGTACGAACAAGGAATTGAGGGCGTAAACTTTGTAGTTTGCAATACCGATGCTCAAGCATTACAAACAAGCCCGGTGCCGAATAAAATCCAGTTAGGACCTACCTTAACACAAGGTTTAGGCGCAGGCGCAAATCCTGAAGTTGGTATGCAAGCTTGCGAAGAAAGCGTTGAAGAAATACGTGTGTTGTTAGAGAAAAATACCAAAATGGTATTCATAGCCGCAGGAATGGGCGGTGGCACAGGAACAGGCGCAGCGCCTGTAATTGCGCGTATTGCTCGCGAAATGGGAATTTTAACCGTAGCTATTGTTACTACTCCGTTTACTTTTGAAGGCAGAAGACGCTACAATCATGCAATGGACGGTATCAATAAATTGCGCGAGCAAGTAGATACTATATTGGTAATCGGAAATGATAAAATAAGAATGATGTATGGCAACTTAACGCAGTCGCAAGCCTTTAGCCATGCTAATAATATTCTCACAATGGCGGCAAAATCAATTTCAGAAATTATTACCAAACCGGGAATAATAAACGTGGATTTTGCAGATGTAAAAACTGTGATGACCGCAGGCGGTTCAGCAATTATGGGAAGCGCTTTTGCCGAAGGAACAGATCGCGCCAATATTGCTATTCAAACAGCGTTGAGTTCTCCATTGTTAAATGATAGCGATATTCGCGGTGCTAAAAACGTACTTGTAAATATTGCTTCTGGCGAAGAAGAAGTTCGCTTAGACGAAATGGATACAATCAACAGCTACATTCAATCTGTATCTAACGAAACTGAAATTATTTTCGGTTCAAGTATTGATGAAAGTTTAGGCAAAAAATTGATGGTAACAATTATTGCCACAGGTTTTGAAGCAAGACAAAACGATGGTTATGCACCTGTGCAAAAAGTGAAAGTTTATGACTTAGAGAAACCTGTGCAAACAACTCCTGTTGCTGCAACCACCGCACAAAGCGAAGTGAATAATGTTGTAAATACTCCAGTTGTTGAAAATGGAAAAATCGTTCATACTTTAGAAGAAGAAACCGTAAATGCTGTAATCGAAACTTCCATTGTTGAAGAGAACAAAACTATAGAAACACCAATCGTTGTAGAAGTTGTAAATTCAATTCAAGCAGAAGACGACAACGATTTTTCCGTTTCTAAACAATTGGCGGAAGATGAAAGTGAATTTGATTTGTTTTCAGGAATTGAAAATACTTCTATCGAGAATAGTGTAGAGTTTGATTTTACAAACAGCAAGCCTGTTCAAGAAGATTATTTGTTAAATAATACGGTTGAAAGCAACATTTCTACATCAGAATCGTTTTCACAATATCAATCTGAAGTAAAAGTTGAAACAGTAGCAGAAAACAATACTAAAGATGATGAACCGTTCATTTATTTTAGAAAAGCTAATGAGCAGGTAGTTCAAAATACAAACCAAGGCGACAAGAGTTATGATGAAAGAAAACAAAGACTTTTAGCGCTTAGCACAAAGAACTACAAAAAGAGTACTGCTGAGTTTGAAAAGCCTGCCATTCATAGAAATGAAACTTTAACAAACAACAACACATTCAATGCAAAAAGCTCATTATCTTTGTCTTCGTATTCAGTTAGTGATAGCGGAAGCGAGTATCCTAACCCAGAGATAAAGAAAGATAACCAATATATTAACGACAAACCTTGTTAAACTTTTGTGTGTCATAGTCGGAGCCGGAATTCCAGAAATGGGTTCCGGTTTTTTTATTCCCTCAATTTCCCAAAATAATACCGATTATATATCCGTAATAGACCAATTGCATTGCTCTAAACGGCTATTATATCGGCATTGTAATAGAAAAGATAAACTAAAGATAGTATAAAATATGCGTGTACTTGTAATCGGTGTTGGCAATATGGGTTCCACCTATGTTCGCTGTTTGCTCAATTCTCATTTCACTTCTTCGGAGCAGTTGTTTTTGTTCGATAAAAAAGCACTGCCTTCGCAAGCAATTAAACATGTTTCGCCACAAAATGTGCTCACGGAGCCAAGCAAAGAGATTTCTACTGCCGATATAATTATGTTGGCAGTAAAGCCGCAAGATTTTGCAGAACTTTCTGCCCAAATTGCACCGTTTTTAAATAGCAATCAAATAGTGCTTTCTATTATGGCAGGCGTAAAAATTGCAGAAATTTCAAACCTGCTGAATGTGCCTAAAGTGGTTCGCGCTATGCCTAATTTGCCGGCACAAATCGGAATGGGAATGACAGTTTTTTCTTCAGCCAGCGGCTTAGATAAAAGTGAATTACTTACTATTCAAAATTTACTGAACACCACAGGCAAAACTATTTACGTTGAAAACGAAGAATTGCTGAATGTGGCAACGGCAATTTCTGGCAGCGGCCCGGCTTATGTTTTTTATTTTATGAACGAAATGATAAGCAAGGCAATGGAGCTTGGATTTAGGAAAGCAGAAGCAGAATTGATGGTAACACAAACATTTTTAGGAGCAGTTCACCTTTTAGGAAACAATGATTTAAGCTGTTCGGAGTGGATTGCAAAAGTGGCTTCAAAAGGAGGAACTACCGAGGCTGCGCTCAAATCTTTTAGTGAAAACACGATGCATCATTCGATTTCTTCTGGTGTGCAAGCAGCTTTTAACAGAGCTGTGGAACTTGGGAAATAGATGCTTTTTTAAGAAAAAAAATCTCCTTAGCTAAAATTATATGTAAAACTTGCTATTTGAACGTATATTCGCGCCCGATTTTCAGAATTCCGTAAAATTCTTTTTCAAAAAAATATTATGAAACTATCTTCTTTTAATTTCAACTTGCCAAAAGACGCAATTGCAGAATATCCTTCAAAAAACCGTGACGAAAGCCGCTTGATGGTGGTAAACCGCCAAACCGGAAAGATTGAACACAAAGTGTTTAAAGATTTATTGAAATATTTTGGTGAAGATGATGTGATGATTTTAAACAACACAAAAGTTTTCCCTGCGCGTTTATTTGGTTTAAAAGAAAAAACAGGCGCTAAAATTGAAGTGTTTTTGTTGCGTGAATTAAATCGCGAAGCGCTTTTGTGGGACGTTTTGGTAGATCCGGCTCGCAAAATAAGAGTAGGAAATAAACTTTACTTTGGAGAAAACGATGAATTGATTGCAGAAGTTGTAGATAACACTACTTCGCGCGGAAGAACCATTCGTTTTTTGTTTGATGGACCTTACGAGAAATTTAAAAAAATACTTTATGGAATGGGCGAAACACCACTTCCTAAATATATAAAGCGCAAAGCCGAACCGCTTGATGAAGAGCGCTATCAAACAGTTTTTGCGAAAAATGAAGGCTCGGTGGCAGCACCAACAGCTGGTTTACACTTTAGCCGTGAGTTGCTGAAAAAACTTGAAATTAAAGGTGTGAACTTTGCTGAAGTTACGCTACACATTGGTTTAGGAACTTTTCGCACTATTGATGTGGAAGATCTTTCTAAACACAAAATGGATGCCGAGCAAATTGAAATTTCAGAAAAATCGGTGAAGATTGTAAACGAAGCTAAGGTTGCGGGAAAGAGAATTTGTGCCGTAGGAACAACTTCGATGCGTACCATAGAAAGTGCAATTACCAGCAACGGTATGCTAAAGCCTTACCACGGTTGGACAAACTTATTTGTGCATCCGCCTTACAATTTCCATATTGCAAATGCAATGGTTACCAATTTCCATTTACCAAAAAGTAGTTTGTTGATAATGGCAGCAGCTTTTGGTGGTTATGATTTGGTGATGAAAGCGTATGAACAAGCTATAAAAGAAAAATATAAGTTTTTCAGCTATGGCGATTCTATGCTTATTATATAACAAGCAGACTTATTGTGAAGGTATATAACAAAGCTTTGTTGGCGTGTTTGCTTGTTTTTAGTGGGGCAACTACTTTGTGTGCGCAAGTAAAAGCAACAGCATTGCCCGCAAAAATATTTGTTACACTTCGCGATTCTACCACACAAGCCGATGTGGTTTATTATTCTCCGGCTACCACCAGCCTTTCAATAGAAGGTCGGAATGTGCATTTGTTCAATTTGTTTTTAGAAAATAAAACAGCACTAGACACAATTAAAAAAGCCGATGGTTTTGTAATGTGGCTTATTGATGGAAGAGAATTTATAAAGGCAAACTTCTATTTAGGTGTTAAAGAAAGCTATTTTAAGTTTCAGAAAGATTCATTGGTTTTTATCAATAAGATTACAGAGCAAGGTGCAGCCACCTTAAAGCAGCAAAAGCATTAAAGTTATCAACCCATTTTTTCAAAAAGTGTATTCATAATTCATAGCTTTTATTTGTATAATTTATTACAAAAAATAATTTTGCATACATTATTCAGTAAGCATGCAGAAAACTCTCCATTTAGCAGTCTGCGCATTAGTAGCTTTTTCTTTTGTATTTCAATCGAATTTGCTCGCGCAATGCGACCAACCTTTAGCCGTTAGCGATTTTGCTAATACTTTACAAGGCGCACCAGTTGTAATAAACGTACAAAAAAATGATACCACAACCATATTTGGGCAGCCAGTGCTGAAGCCTCTAACTACTCAAATTGTTACACAGCCCGTTTCTACCGCAGGTACAGTATCGGTTTTAAATAATGATAGTGTTGTTTTTACGCCTGATGCAGGTTTTTTAGGAATCACAACTTTTACTTATCGCGTTTGTAATTCATGTGGTTGTTCTAATCCGGTAACTGTAGTTGTAGTGGTTTCAAACTATTGTGGAGCGCCACTTTTGGCAGATGACAATTATATAGTTTACAATAATTTCAACAATAAGTTAAACGTTTTAGAGAACGATTCTTTCCCAGCAAAAATTCCATTTACTATTACTACTACACAGCCCGCAAATGGTGCAGTGAGTGTTTCGGGAAATTATTTGAACTATTTGAATAGCGGAACAAATACAGGCGTAGATTCTTTTGAATATACTGTTTGCTACACGCGTTCTCCTGGTGATACTTGCCCTGCATGTGCCACAGCTACAGTAGTTTTAAATACAATGGGAAATTGTATTGCACCAACAGCAAATGATGATAATTTGCAAACTGTTCAAGGCAAAAAAGATACGGTTCAAGTTTTGTTGAATGATGATTTGCATAGTTTCACGCTTACAGGTTTTTCTTTGGTGAAGTTGCCTGCAAATGGTTCAGCCAGTATTTTGAACAACCAAATAGTGTATCAAGCCAACGGAACTTATGCAGGTACTGATACTGTTCTGTATAGTTTTTGTACACCTTGTGGTTGCGATACTGCAATGTTGTTGATTAGCGTTGCTCCGGCTGTTTGCCAAAAGCCAATAGCGGTATTAGATGTTGCGCCAACAGGTTTTGGTACTTCTTGTTCATTTTCTTTCCCGGTGTTAAAGAACGACATCAATCCTTTAAACTGCGGATCACTTAAACTTACTCAAGTGGTGAGCCAGCCAGTTTCTGGAACTGCTGTTGCAGATACGGTTTTAGGTTTGGTAACCTACACAGCAGCAGGAGTTTCTTTAGATACATTCGTTTTTATACAATATGAAGTTTGTAATAACGCAGGCTGCGATACAGCAACATTAGCACTATTTGTTGGACCTTATGAGTGTAATGCTTATGTACCAACTTTGTTTAATGACCAAGAAACAGTTTGCAACAGAGATACTGTTTATTTGAATGTGTTGAAAAATGATTACGATAGAGATTATGGTCAAAAAGTATCATTGAAAAATATTGCTGGATATGGCGCACATGGCGATGCTTATGTGGTGAGCGATAGCTTAGTGATGTTTATTCCAAATGACACTACTTACACCGGTTCAGACTTTTTCTTCTATACCGCTTGCGATGACGGCAATCCAACGCTTTGCGATATTGCAAGAGTAGATTTGAATATTATTGGCTGCTACGAACCTCCGGTAATTTCTGTAGATGGAAATCCTGTTGATACCATTAGAGTTACTTTCCCTGAAGATAGCAGTGTGGTTTTATGTTTTAATGTTACAGATCCCAATAATGATAAAACACATATCGTTTCTATACTTGGCAACTTATTGAATGTAACAACTGCCGATACCGTTTTAACTAACGATACTACTTTCTGCTTAAATATTGTGCCACCACCAAATTGGAATGGTGTAGATACTTTTAGTGTAGTAGCTTGTGATGAAACTAAACTATGCGATACAGTTGTGGTAATTGTTACTGTTACACCGGTTAGCGATGGAATCATTGCAGTAAACGATACAGTTACATTTAGCAGTGGAACAGTTTTGGTAATTAACCAAACTGCAAATGATATAGACGAAGATGGAACAGGATTTTCAACTACAAGCGTTTATGGCGATAGCACTACAAAAGGAAATATTGTATTAAACGGCACAGGAAATATTGAATATACGGTTGATTCGAACTTTGCAGGAATAGATTCTTTCAAATATATTATTTGCCAACCTGTAACTGTGAATCCACGCATTTGCGACACGGCAACAGTTTATGTTACAGTACCTGTGAAAGCAAGAAACGACAATGCTACAACCAGCAGCGATAAAAGTGTAGATGTGAATTTGAAAAATAATGATGCAAGTGTAACCGGCTCTTATATTTCATTATGTAGCCAAGCTGCGCACGGCACAGTTGAAATATTAGACACGTTCGCAGGCACCATTCGCTATATACCAACTGCTGGCTATGTAGGGAACGATTCTTTCTGCTACACACTTTGTGGTGTAATTGCAGGAAAAGTAGTTTGCAGCAATGCAACAGTTACAGTTAAAGTAACCGAATTGCCTTTAATTGAAATTCCTGAAGGCTTTTCGCCAAACAGCGATGGCAAGAACGATAAGTTTGTGATACCAAACATTGACCGTTTTCCGAAAGCAGAACTAATTGTTTTCAACCGTTGGGGCGATATTGTTTGGCGCAGTCCGGGCGAAGGTTATCACAACGATTTTGATGGTACTTGGGAGAAAAACAACCAACCTTTACCAGACGGAACTTACTATTATGTGTTGAAATTAAATGATGGTAAGACCAAAGATATTCCTGGATTTGTAGTGATAAATAGATAAACTTTAAACATCGTTCAATAAATATAGAATGAAAAAATTACTCACCATTTGCGCATTAACAATAGCGCTTTACGGTATGGCTCAGCAAGATGCAGAATATACCATGTACCGCTTCAACGGCTTGTATTTGAACCCTGCTTATGCAGGAAGCCGCGAAGCAATAAGCACCACAGCAATGTATCGCCACCAATGGGTGAAAGTGCCGAAAGCGCCACAAACCGCTTCGGTTGCCATTCATTCGCCTTTGCGCAACAACAATATCGCATTAGGCGCAATTTATACTTACGACCGCTTAGGCGTTTCTAATACTAACAATTTGATGCTCGATTTCGCCTATAGAATTCCTGTTGGCAAAAAGAAAAAAGTGAAAATTTCATTAGGAATTGGAGCCGGATTCACTAATTACAATAATAATTTAAACGATGTGAAAACCGGAGACCCCGGAGACCCAAGTTTTGCAGGCAACAATTTGAGCCTTTGGCTGCCAAATGTTTCAGCAGGTATTTATGTTTATAGCGAAAAATTCTTTGTGGGAGTAGCAGTTCCTAACTTATTGCAAAGCGCATTAAGAAAAGACTTTAAAGTGTATGAAACAGGTGCTTCAGCAGCAAGACGCTACACTCACTTAAATGCAACTGCAGGTTATGTATTCAACTTAGGCAGAAAAGTAAAATTTATGCCGAGCATTTTAATGAAATATGTACCAAAATATGCACCAATTGATTTCGACTTCAATATAGCATTTGTGTTTGTAGATAGAGTTTGGCTTGGTGCAGGCTACCGCTTGCAAGATTCATACAGCTTTATGGCTGCGGTGAATATCACACGCCAATTGCGCATTGGCTATGCTTACGATTTAACGGTGTCTAAACTTTCACCATACACTTCCGGTACACACGAAGTAATGTTAGGTTACGATTTCGACTTTAAAGGAAAGAGAGTTGTAAATCCACGCTCAGTTAGATACTTCTAAATAAATTCAAGAAAAACTATACCAACTCAAAATATAAGTAATGAAAAAACTAATTGTTTTCCTGCTTTGCACCTTAGTGGTTGGCACTATGGGAGTTTTTGCGCAAGCTACTTCTAAGCAAAAAAAGGCTAAGAAAGAAGCAACTACTGCTGTAACAACAGCCGCAACAACTACACAAGCTATAAGCGCCAACAATAACAATCCTGCCACTTTGCGTGGCGATAGATTGTTTAAGAAATTTGCTTTCCCCGAAGCAGCTGCTGAGTATAAAGCTGCTTTAAAGAAAGATGAAAACAATATTGAGGCGAAAGAGAAGTTGGTAAGAACCTACTTAATTCTAAACGATTACGTGAATGCAGAACCAATATTGGAGAGTTTAGCAAATATGCCAAATGCAAAAGCAAACAATAAATTACTTTATGGTTTTGCTTTACGCGCCAACAAAAAATATAAAGAAGCAGACGCAGTATTTAATGAATATGCACTTTTGAATCCCGGAGATGCTCGCGCTGCAGAATTGGCAAATGGCTTGGCTACAGTTGAAGAATTGCAAAAGGATAATGGAACACATACTATTCAATTAGAAAAATCTGTAAACAGCGATGCTTCTGATTTTGGTGTTGCTTATTACAAAGACAATTCTATAGTGTTCTCAAGCAATAAAGGCATCAATCCTTTTGTTGGCAGAACAGATAACTGGACTGATAGAAAGTACTACGATTTGTTTGTAGCAAAAGATGGAAAAGTAAAACCGCTCGACCATTCAAAAGAAATTAAAACAAAATACCACGAAGGTCCGGTAACTTTCAACAGCGATTTTAGCGAAATGATTTTAACCAGAGATAATTGGTTAAAAGGTAAAACAGGAAAGAGTAAAGACAAGGTGGTGAAGCTGAAACTTTATACTTCTAAATATGATTCAGTAAAGGGCACATGGGGAAAAGCAAGTGAATTGCCTTTTAACAGCAGCGAGTATTCAGTTGGGCATCCTTCGCTTTCAAAAGATGGCAAACGCTTGTATTTTGTTAGCGATATGCCGGGCGGCTTAGGCGAAACAGATTTATACGTTAGCTACAAAGAAACAAGCGGCTGGGGAACTCCTACTAATTTAGGAAAAGGCATCAACACTCCGGGTCGCGAAATGTTTCCTTATATTTCAAATGATGGTACATTGTATTTTGCAAGTGATTCGCGTACAGGCTTAGGTGCTTTAGATGTTTACTCTGCTACGTTTGCCAATGGCGAATGGGGAAATGTAACCAACCTTGGCACACCAATAAACAGCGAGGCAGATGATTTTAATTATGTGTTAGATGCAAACGGCAAAGCAGGTTATTTTACTTCTAACAGAACCGGTGGCGCAGGTGATGATGATATTTATACTTTTCAACGCAAAGGCGTGAAAATTTGCGGTGTAGTGGTTGATGCAGAAACTAACTTGCCTTTGCAAGATGCTAAAGTAAATATGCTTTTAGTGGATACAAAAATAGCTTCTAAAACTACTGATGCTAAAGGAAATTTCTGCTTTACTGCTGACCCTGGTAAAGAATATAAATTTGAAGCTTCTAAAGAAACTTACGAAACTAATTCAACTAGCATTAAAGTTGCTTTAAGTAATCCAAACTTCACTATTCCACTTTCTCCGGTAAAAGAAAAACCTGCTGAAGTTGTTGAGAAGGAGAAAGAAACAGCTCCTGCATTAAATGTTGTAGAGCCATCAAAAGGCGTTACGCTTGTTGTGTGTGTGAAAGAACGCGGTAAAGGAAATTTGGCAGGTGCTTCAGTAGAAGTAGAAGATAAAGCAACAGGAGCAAAGAAAACTTGTGTTACTGGTGCAGATTGCAAATGCAGTTTTGTAGTTGAACCGAATAAAGAATACTTTATTTCTGCATTTAAAGATGGTTACAGCACAGCAACTAAAACTATAAACACAAAAGGCGAAAAAGTTGGCTCAACAAAATATGTTGAATTAACTTTAGACCAATTGCGTGAAGGTTTAACCGTGCGTTTAGATAATATTTACTACGATTTAGATAAATGGAATATTCGCCCAGATGCAGCAAAAGAATTAAACAACTTAGTGAATATTTTGAACAAATATCCTGCCATGCAAATTGAATTGAGTTCACATACCGATAGCCGTGCAAGTGATGAGTACAACTTAATTCTTTCTGCGAAGCGCGCATTATCTTGCGTAGAATATTTACAATCTAAAGGCATAGATATGAAACGTATCTTAGCTGTTGGTTATGGCGAAACTCATTTAACCAACAAGTGTTCAAATGGCGTGAAATGTACATCAGCAGAACATCAACAAAATCGTAGAACAGAGTTTAAGATTCTGAAAATGAAATAAACTTAGAGCCGGCAGAGATAAAATTTTTGCCGGCTTTTTTGTTTTTAGAAGGTATAATTTCAAATTTCGCCCAGAAGTTTTGCTTCTTATTATTTCAAAGAAAATTTAATCGTTTAGATATGAAAACAGCGTATGTATTTCCTGGACAAGGCAGTCAATTTCCGGGTATGGGGAAAGAACTTTATGAGAAAAATGAAGATGCCAAAAACTTATTCCTTTCAGCAAATAAAATTTTAGGCTTCGATATTGCTTCTGTTATGTTTGAAGGCAGTGCCGAAGATTTGAAACAAACAAAAGTTACACAACCGGCAGTTTTTCTTCATTCAGTAGTTAGCGCTTTGCTTATTAAAGATTTCAAACCCGAAATGGTCGCAGGTCATTCTTTGGGAGAGTTTTCAGCTTTAGTAGCTGCAAAAGTTTTAAGTTTTGAAGATGCCTTGCAATTAGTACTTACACGTGCGCTTGCCATGCAAAAAGCGTGTGAACTAAAACCTTCTACAATGGCAGCAGTTTTGGGCTACGAGAGCGAAGCACAAGTAGAAAATATCTGTAAACAAGTAACAGATGAAATTGTAGTTCCGGCTAACTATAATGCACCCGGGCAGTTGGTAATTTCGGGTAGCAACGAAGGAGTTGATAAAGCAAGTGAATTATTGAAAAATGCAGGCGTGAGAAGAGTAATTAAATTACCTGTTGGCGGTGCGTTTCACTCTCCGCTCATGCAGCCTGCACAAGAGGAATTGCAAGCAAAAATTGAAACATTAAATTTCAACAATCCAATTTGTCCGGTTTACCAAAACGTGTGTGCTACTGCGGTAAATACTGCTGCTGAAATTAAACAGAATTTAATTTTACAACTTACTGCTCCGGTTAAGTGGACGCAATCTATTAAGCAAATGAGCAACGATGGCGCAACCATGTTTTATGAAGTAGGTCCCGGAAATGTACTCACCGGTTTAATTAAAAAGATAGACCCCAATTTGAGTGCCGAGAAAATAGAGGATTAAGCATATATTTGAATAATGAATTTAGTTGTAGATATTGGAAATACATCTGTAAAAGCAGCTATATTTCATCGTGGTAAAATTGAAGTAAAACTCAGTTCGTTTACTGAAATTAAAGCAGCAATAAAGCAACAGCCAATTACACATTGCATTATCTCTAAAACAGGCTCTGCCAATCCGGTTGAAGAGTTTTTAGAAGAACAGAAATTTAAAAAATTTAGTTTTGGATATGAGCTTAAACTTCCCATTTCTAATTGTTACGAAACTCCGCAAGCTGTTGGTACAGACCGATTAGCTTTGATGAGTGCTGCACAAAAGTTTTACCCAAAAAAGAATGTATTGGTAATTGATACAGGTACTTGTATAACTTATAATTTTTTAAATGCTTATGCGCAATTTCTTGGTGGAGCTATTGCTCCGGGAATTGAAATGCGCTTTAAGTCGTTGCACCATTTTACTGCAAATTTACCTCAGCTTTCAGCACAAAGTGTTTTGAAAAATTACACTGCGGCAAATGATATTCTGCTTATCGGAAACTCTACCGAAAAATCTATTGCAAGTGGTGTGGTGAATGGTGTAAAAGCAGAAGTGAATGGCATAGTACAGCAGTATAAAAAAGAGCATAAAAAATTAGTAGTGGTGGTTACGGGCTCAGGTAGCAATTTATTTGAAAAACTGATTGAGTCCCCAACAGAAAACCTACCCGATTTTCAATTAGAGGGTTTGAATTATATTGTGGAGTTTAATGGTTAATAGCTTTTAACCATTAGCATGATATCTATCCAAATA
The DNA here is from genome assembly GCA_001897535.1 of Bacteroidetes bacterium 37-13. GTDB lineage: Bacteria > Bacteroidota > Bacteroidia > Chitinophagales > LD1 > UBA7692. The sequence continues at coordinate 160,938 of MKTC01000013.1, forward strand.
CTTTGTGAATTTCCTGATACTTCACGCATATAAAGTTCAAATGAAGAGGAAGTAATATTGCCAATCGAATATGTCTGATCATTGTTATTGTTCCATGCTCCAGCTGTATTGCTCCTTACAGTAATAAATGGTATATAACTACTTATAGAAGAAGATAAATTTACTTTAAAACTTGCATCGTTTGATGATGCAGTGTTACAAGATACTGAAGAAATAATGCCCGAATAACTTCCTAAACTGGAATTGCCACAATTGCCTCCAAAATCACCCATGTAGAATGAGCCATATAAAATACCCTGTGCATAGTTTGTTGGGTTTTTGTTTAATGTCCCGTTTGCGTCTGCATATACCAGTTTGTTGCCTGTGCCAGCTAAATTGTTTACACTCACAGTTCCATTACTTGCAACAGTCATTCTAACGGTATTATTCGTGCCAAGATGTAAAGCGCCATTGTATTTATTGCCAATTAGCATAGAATTACCTACTGTGCCGGTGAATGTTCTTCCGGAGCCGTCAGTCTCATTAGCGTTTATTATCCCTAAAATACCTTCAACAGCAGCATTGTCTTGACTAAGCGAAACAAAGCCTCCACCGGGCTCTCCACCTGTGTTTGCTCTGTCGCCTTTTAAATATATACCAGCAAAGCCATTGCTTTCTACTGTGATTGCTTTGGTATCGGTAGTGGCATCATTTATTGCTCCAACATGTAATATTGTAGAAGGAGCAGTAATGCCAATGCCAACATTGCCATTGCTTCTTATGCGCATAATTTCTGTATTTGCAGCACCATTCCATGTATTAAAAATTAAATCTGCACTTGTACCAGAGATGCCATTTTGTGAGGCTATAATTGAAGCATTGGGTATGTTATCTAGTGTGTTATCGGTATTAAAACCTAACCTACTATTATTTCCTGTTATCCAAACATCTCCGTCTTGTACCCAAAGTTTACCTTGCGCAGGATTGGTAGTTCCAATTCCAATTTTACTCATTGCGTATAAATCATCGGCCAATTGCATTTTTCCTTGTGTATTTAAAGCCATTATTGGTGTAGAGCCAGCAATGCCCCAAGTCCAACCTCTATCAGTATTGCTACTCATATTATTTTTTATACTATAGCTTGTTACAGGTCCGTATTGATATTCAGCAGAATTTCCCATACTTATTTTGTAAGAGTCGCTACTCCAAAAGCGCAAGCCGTTTCCATTTCCTGAACTTACATTGATAGTAGGCACACCCGATATTGCATTTGTATTCATATTTAAGGTTGTAGTAGCAGTATGATTACCAAGGTTATCACCTGTTGGTGCAGTAATACCAAGTATGCTTAATACTTGTGCAGATGTTAAATCCTGAGGAGTACCATTACTTGAAATTCTGCCTTTAATAGTATTTGCACTCATATTAACTAAATCTGCATTGGCAACTTCGCCATCTTTAATTTTTATGGAAGTAATGGCATTATCTGCAATTTTATCGGTGGTTACTTTTCCGATGCCAATAGTAGTAGCCAAACCTGAGCCTGTTGTGATAACATCTCCACTTAGTTGCCCGGGTGTTTGGAGGGTGCCATTATTTACTGTAACAATTCCTGTACCTGAAGGTGCAGGTCCTGTTGCTCCTTGCGCTCCAGTGTTTCCTGTATCTCCCTTATCGCCTTTTGCTCCTTGTGGACCAACATTACCTTGCAAACCTTGTGTTCCTTGCGAACCGGTATCGCCTTTGGGACCTATTGCTTGTACCCAAGCAGTACCATCATAATACCAAAAACCTTTAGTGTTATCTGTTACATATACCAACAAACCCGTTGCAGGGCTTGCTATGGCATTTCTTTGTGCAGTAGTTACCCGCGGTATTAAAATACCGGCATCGGTTGCATCTATTTGCAATTTGGCACTTGCATCAGGAGAGACTGTGCCTATGGCAGTTTTTCCTTCAATAATAGCACCATCGGTAGGTGCTTGTTGCGAAGAGAAGTTGCTTCCCACTGAAAGATTTCCTTTAATAGAACCTTTACTTCCGGGGCTACTTTCGCCAATACCAACTCTACCACTTTGTGAATAAGATAATGTAATTGCTAAAGTGGTAACAATACTAAGTAATATATGTTTATGCATTGTCTAATAAATTTTTAGCACATAATTTAATAAATGAGGGTAAAGTACTATAGTTAGGTTTAAACATAAGAGTTTCTGTACTTGGTGAAACCTTGTACGTCTATATATAATTTATGTTTCAAAATAGAAGTGGCAGCAAGATATAAAATAACTTGCTAATTCAGCTTTTTAACTAAGGGTTATATCGTTTCTAGGGTTATTTTAGTTTCTCTGCTAAATATTTAGCGGTAAAACTTTCTTTCACAGCTAAAATACCTTCGGGAGCACCTTGGTAAAGTAGATAGCCGCCTTCATCTCCACCCACCGGGCCTAAATCTATAAGCCAGTCTGCGCACTTCACCACATCTAAATTGTGTTCAATTACAATAATGCTGTGCCCCGCAACTAAAAGTTGGCCGAATGCACTAAGCAGTTTTTTTATGTCGTGAAAATGCAAACCGGTGGTTGGCTCATCAAAAATAAAAAGCAATGGATGATTGCTATAACCTCTTTGCAGAAACGAAGCTAATTTTACTCTCTGTGCTTCGCCACCGCTAAGTGTAGAAGAAGATTGACCTAATTTTACGTAGCCCAAACCCACATCTTGCAAGGGTTTTAGTTTTTGATATACATCGCGCTGGTCGCTAAAAAACTCCATTGCTTCATCAATGCTTAGCTCTAAAATATCAAATATGTTTTTGTCTTTGTAAGTAACTTCCAGCACATCTTCTTTAAACTTTCTGCCGTTGCAAGCTTCGCAGCGCAAATGCACATCGGCAAGAAACTGCATTTCTACCACAATTTCACCATCGCCTTTGCAAGTTTCGCATCTTCCTCCTTCTACATTAAAAGAAAAAGTGGAAGGCATGTAACCTCTAAGGCGCGAAAGCTGCTGGCGCGAAAAGAGCTCGCGAATAGTATCGTAGGCTTTTACATAAGTTACAGGATTGCTGCGCGAACTTCTGCCTAATGGATCTTGGTCTATCATTTCTATTCCCGTAATGCGCTTTAAATCACCGGAAAGGGAACGAAATGTGCCGGGCTTTTCACCTATGCCGCCAAACTTTTGTAGTAATGCAGGATAAAGAATTTTCTTAACCAAAGTAGTTTTTCCGCTGCCACTTACGCCAGTAACCACAGTAAGCGCATTGAGAGGAAAGCGAGCATCAACATTTTTTAAATTATGCTGTACTGCTCCGGATACTTCAATAAAATTTACCGGCTTTTTGCGAATGTTTGGAACAGGTATCGAGAGCGCTCCGTTTAAATATTTTGCCGTAAGCGAATTGGGGTTTTTGGTTAGCTGTGCAGGTGAGCCGCTTGCCACTAATTCACCGCCAAAGATTCCGGCCTCAGGACCCATGTCCACAATAAAATCGCTTTGGCGCATAATGTCTTCATCGTGTTCAACTACCACAACCGTGTTGCCTAAATCACGCAAGTTTTTTAGTACGCGAATTAAATTATCGGTATCGTGCTGGTGCAAGCCAATGCTTGGTTCATCTAAAATATATAACGAAGCCGTAAGGTTGCTGCCAATGCTGCGCGTAAGGTTTATGCGTTGTGTTTCACCTCCGCTAAGCGTGTTTGAAAGTCTGTTTAATGTAAGATAACCTAAACCAACCTCGAGCATTGTATCAACGCGATTGCGAATTTCTGTGAGTATGCGCTCAGAAATTTTTTGTTCTTGTTCGGTTAGCTCTAAGCTTTGTATGGCTGTTTGCAAATGCTTAATTGGTATAAGCAGAAAGTCGGCTATGTTGTAGTAAAAAGTTTGTTGTTTTTCCTTGTGGTGAAGTGCCGGAATAGTTTTGCCTTTTAGTTTTACGTACAAAGCATCTTTGCGTATGCGCGAGCCTAAACAATCGGGGCAGGTAGCTCTTCCGCGATAGCGCGAAAGCATTACGCGGTATTGTATTTTGTAACTTTTTTCTTCTAAATATTTAAAGAAATGGGTAAGCCCTTCAAAGTAGCTGTTACCGGTCCATAGCAATTTTTTTTCATCGTCATTTAGGTCGCAGTAAGCGCGGTGAATCGGAAAATCGAACAGTATTCCTTTTTTAATGAGTTGCTCTGCCCATTCACTCATTTTCTCACCTTTCCAAGGAGCAATGGCACCTTCGTAAACACTTAAACTTTTATCGGGGAAAACTAAATCTTCATCAATTCCCATTACGCTGCCGAAGCCTTCGCAGGTTTTGCAAGCACCATACGGATTATTGAAGTTGAATAAGTTTGGCGAAGGCAGTTCAAACGAAATGCCGTCTGCCTCAAATTTATCGTTGAAAAGCCGCTGTTTTTTTTCGCTATATTCAACTACACATTCTCCGCCACCTTCGTTAAATGCTGTTTGTACAGAATCTGCAACGCGCGAAGCCAGTTCTTCATCATCATGTTGCACCATTAACCTATCTACCACTACTTCTACAAATTTTTCTTTGCTTTTTACAATCGTTTCATCACTTAATGCATCTTCTATCCGCAAAATTTCACTATCCCATTTTATTCTGGTGAAACCCTTTTGTAGCAATAGTTTTAGTTCTTCTTCCAGTTTCTTTTTTGCCTTAGCGATAAAGAGAATATAAACCTTTTCGTCTTGCGGTAAGCTGAAAATAAAATTCACTACATCGTTTACTTCGTGTTTGCTCACTTCTTCGTTACTTACCGGAGAATAAGTTTTGCCGATTCGAGCAAATAGTAAACGCAGGTAATCATAAATTTCGGTAAGCGAACCAACGGTAGAGCGTGTGGTGCGCGTGGTTACTTTTTGTTCAATAGCAATAGCGGGGCACAAACCTTTTATATAGTCCACATCGGGCTTATCCATGCGGCTTAAAAACTGCCTTGCGTAAGCCGAAAGCGACTCCACATATCTGCGCTGACCTTCGGCATAAAGTGTATCAATAGTAAGCGAAGATTTGCCGCTGCCGCTCACGCCCGTTACTACAATAAGTTTATGTTTTGGCAATTCAACATCTACATTTTTTAGATTATGAACTCTTGCTCCTTTTATGAAAATGTGCTGAGGTTCGGTGTGTTGCTTACCGTTTTTATGTTCGTTTTGTATGTTGAGTGCTTGAGGCATGGACTGAAAAAATTAAACAGCGAAGATAATTTATTAAAAACATAAAAGATATTGCTACGCCATTGTAGTACTAACTTTTACAAAATGTTATAGCTTGCTTCTGCACATGCTTTTCGTGTTATTTTTTCATTGATTTTGGAAATGCTTTCTATCTTCGGCTACTTAAATTGGTCTTTATGAAAAATTTTATTGCCGTGATATTTTGTTTGGCTTTTGGTTTGTTTGTGTTTGCTGCCGGAAATGGAATTGAACACACTTGGTTTAATCAAGAAAAAGACGGTAAAATTTTAATATACAAAGAGCATGGAAACTACTATGGCAAAATAGTTTGGCTAAAGCAACCAACTGAAAACGGCAAACCGCGATTAGATAAAAATAATCCTGAATCAGAACTTGCAAAGAAGCCGCTTTTGGGCACAGTTGTAATGAAAAATTTTACTCAAAAAAATGAAAATGAATTTGTGGGCGGAACTATTTACGATCCTAAAAACGGTAAAACATATTCTTGCAAAATGACCTTGAAAGGCAATGTGGTTGATGTGCGCGGATACATTGGTATTCCTGCATTTGGCAGAACTACAGTGTGGACTTTAGCAGAAAATTAATACTTATGCCTACTTGGCTTTTATACGCATTGTTGGCAACCTTTTTTGCCGGATTAACTTCTGTACTTGCAAAATTTGGAATACAAAATATTAGTGCCGATTTAGGAGTTGCCATTAGAACTGCGGTGGTACTTGTAGTTGTGGCAATCAATGTGTTTTTATGGCAAGGGCATAAAGATATTTCTGCACTTTCGTTTAAGCCGGTTTTGTTTTTGGTATTATCTGGAATCACAACGGCACTCTCATGGATATTTTATTATCGCGCTATGAAATTAGGAACAGTTTCGTATGTTGCTGCAATTGATAAAGGAAGCATTGTAATTACTATTTTGCTTTCTGTAATTTTATTAAGTGAACCACTCTCACCAAAACTTGCCATTGGAGCGGCTCTTATTTTGGCAGGCATGATTGTTTTAATATGGAAATGAATTTTGAAGCTGTAATTTTTGATATGGACGGAGTGTTAATTGACTCTGAACCATTTTGGCGAAAAGCCGAGATAGAAGTTTTTAAAACTGTGGGGCTAAATTTAACTGAAGCAGATTGCATGAAAACTACCGGCTATCGCTTTGATGAAGTGGTTGAGTATTGGTTTCACCAAAGCCCTTGGCACGGAAAAACCACTGCGCAAATTGCCGAGGAAGTAATATCCAAAATGGAACATTACATGCTGCACGAAGCACCTTTGATGCAGGGAGTTGAAGAAACAGTGAAACACGCTCAGGCATTAGGATATAAAACAGCAGTAGCATCATCTTCTGCCATAAAACTTATTCGCGCTATGGCACAGCGTTTGGGTGGTCAGCATCTTTTTCAGGCATTGGTTTCAGCAGAGTTTGAAGCACATGGAAAGCCGCATCCCGCTGTTTTTCTTACCGCAGCAAAACAGCTTGGAGTGAAACCCGAAAGATGTTTAGTAATTGAAGATTCGGTAGCGGGAGTTATTGCTGCCAAAGCTGCTAAAATGACTTGTGCTGCTATTCCTTATTCTTTCGATTTTGAAAACCCAAAATTTGCAATTGCTGATTTTAAATTTCACAATATGTTGGAGTTAAAAAGTTGGCTGCAATAATTTTTCTCCAAAAAGTTTAGATTGAAAGATTGTGCTACATTTATTCAACAAAATGAATAGGTATGAACAAATTCTTTACACTTTCTGTAACGCTGCTCTACACTTTTTTACTGCAAGCACAAGATTACAATTTAACGCTAATGCACGGTGGAAAAGCTCGTACCTTTATTCTTCATTCACCATGTGGAACTTACAACTGTATAGATAAAAAAATACCATTGGTTTTTGCTTTTCATGGATTAACTGAAACAGGAACGATTATTAAAAACTATTCTGAATTTAATGCAGTGGCAGATACCGCAGGCTTTGCGGTAATTTATGCCAATGGAATTTCAAATAGCTGGAATGTGGGTTTTTCAGGCTCTTCTACCGAAGATGATTTAGGGTTTGCCAATGCTATGATTGATTATATGATTATGAATGCCAATAACTGCGACAGTAATATTTGTGCGGAATTAGACACCAATAGAATTTATTCATGCGGTATGAGTAACGGAGGATTTTTTAGTTATCTTTTGGCATGTAAACTTAGCCACCGTATTGCAGCTATTGCTTCGGTTACCGGAAGTATGAATAGTGTAACTTTCGATAGTTGCAATCCCGTTCGAGCAGTTCCTATATTTGATTTACACGGCACTTCTGACCCAATAGTTGCATATACAGGAAATGCTCAAAACGGAACAAAACCAATTGATAGTGTGCTTGCTTATTGGCGAAATAAAAATGGTTGTTCGGGAAATGTGATTACCACATCTTTACCTGATGTGAATACGGCAGATGGCTGCACGGTACAAAGTATTCACAATGCTGTTTGCAATAATGGTTCGGAAGTTTTGCATTACAAAATTGCCAATGGCGGACACACTTGGCCAAGCATGCCGTTTGCTCAATATCCTGAATTTTTGGTTGGGAAAACAGATAAGGATATTCACGCTTCTCAGGAAATATGGCGATTTTTTAGCCGACATCGCTTAGATGAAACTACTGCAATAAGAAAGGAAATTGAACATGTGCCGCAAATTATTTTCTATCCAAATCCCGTAGCTTCAGTATTGAATATTGATATGGAAAATGAAGGAGTGTTGTACATTTCAGATATTAGTGGAAAAAAGATTGCAGTTCATAGCTTACAGCGTGGAGCCAATGCTATTTTGTGTAATAATTTAGTATCAGGCATTTACTTTGGAAGAATTGCGAAGGTAAATACTTCAAGCAATTTTAAGTTTGTGAAAGAGTAAAATTATGGCAACACCGCTGCTAAAAGTTTATGACTTTTGCTCATAACCCAAAGCCTACCGCTCACAACTTAGTTATTCTCCATAAATCATTTTGCCTATTACGCGTTTTTTGTCTGAAATTTCGCTTATTGCCAAGCCTCCAAAATGTAGAATGGCAAACGCAGGAAACCAATAGGCACCTAATTTGTGCGTTTCTTCAATAGCATCGTGCCATTGGTCGAGTAAATGGTATTCAATACAAATTCCGGTTGTAATGGAAACAGCAACAAGCACATAAAACAGTACATAAGTTAGACCCTGAAATCGCTCTTTAACAGGCAGCGTGTTATTTAATGGATTAGGAAATTTTATTCCTTTTCTAAACATGTAAATTACTCTTGCAGTAAAGGCAATAAACATCACTTTTGCAAATATCTCGTGCCATTTCCACATTGGCTCACGAATATTTTTTGTAATAGCCCTAAGTTGTGTTTTGGTAAGTTCTAAATCAGGGAGTTCCGTTCCTAAAACAGAGGAAATAAAATCTCTTTCAATCCAAAACATACGCATGAAGCCTGTTGCAAATAAAGCAATCATAGAGAGTGCAATTATCCAATGCAGGCTACGGTGTAGCTTTGTATAATGTAAGCTTTCTTTCATTATTTATTAAACGAATTATTCAAAATATTGGTGTAAAGTGCTGAATGATTTTTGTAGCTCTGCAATCACTTCTTGCGCTTCTGTTTCATTTTCAGCATCGTGTAGTTCTTTTATCAATTCAATGTGCGGGTGCAGCCATTTGTGCAGTTCTTCGTGACTCTCACCAGTCATGGTGCAGCTTTTTACTAAGGCAGTATTTTTGTCTTTTAGTTCAGAAGCTAAGGTTTTGTAATCAGTTCCGTTTGCTTTAATGTAGTTGTTCAAAACCTCTTCTGCTTCGGTAATGTTAGGTTTCATTTCTTCGTTTATCTTCCATTTTTCACCATTGATGAGCGTAATCGCTTCTGATGAATTATCGTGGTCGTGGTCTTCGTGTTTGGCAGTTTGGTTACATGCTGTAAAAAGTCCAATGCTAAGCAGTAATAAAAAGAAATTCTTCATATTATTTTATTTGATTTTAAAACATATTTAAACGCAAGGCTAAACAACAAATTTGTAAGCAATAGTTAATGTTTCTGTAGTTTTCTTATTATAGATAATGCAGCATGTTTACATGGATAAGCAAAAGCCAAATAAAAGTGCTAATCTCCTACAAGACTTAGCAATGCATTATAATTCCTACTGCATAGTCTGGGTTAAAACGTTTTTTTATTGTGTAATTCTGAATTAACAAATCCCTTTTTGTTTTTAGAAAAATTATACTATATCTTTACCACACCATTTACTCACCGCATGCCCAAGCGGGCTGCTCTAAAAACCTGTGTTATGAAAAACAAATTACAATCTTTAAAAAATGTTAATAATTGGAGGGGGGTAGATCCTACCCGTCAATTTTCATTTCCTCTTGTTTCAACCATTGCTAAATGCTTAATTTTTGGTATCATGGTTTTTTCTACTTTTTTAAACCCAAATGGTTTTGCGCAAACAGCGCCCGATTTAGGTAGTGCCGTCCGGTTTGGTTTGTTGGCTGGTGATTCTATTCGTGCAACCGATACCGTAAAAGTTTTTGGCAATGCCGGAGCATTAAATGCCATCAACAGTAAAGTAATGGCAGATAGTGTTTTTGTATCGGGTACAAAAATCACCGTTGCGCTGTCTGATATAAATACTGCCCAAGCCTTTATGGCAGCACAAAGCGGCACAAGTATCAGCGGCTTGCTGGGCGGGCAAACTTTAAATGCCGGAGTTTATACCATTTCCGGTGATGCTGTGTTAAGCGATACTTTAACCCTGCAAGGCGATACAGGCTCTGTTTTCATTTTCAATATTGGGAGCAACCTGAATATAGACAGCCATGCAGTTATTTATGCTAAAGGAAAAGTAAATGCCAAAAATATTTATTGGAATGTAGCAGGAAATGTAACTATTGGCAGCAATAGTTTTTTTAGTGGTATTGTAATTTCCGGCAGCAACATAAACATAAAAGGAAAGTTTGTTGGAATGTTGGCTTGTTTTGCTACCAATAATATTGATTTTAAAGGAAAGCATAACCCGATGCCGCTCCCGTATTTTAGCTTAGTGAACGGCTGTGTGGTAAAATCACCGGCAAATTTTAATAGCGCAGCAAGGGCAGATTGTGCCGCACCGATTGCAACTTGCGGTGATGCCATAACCAATGGCAATTTAGAAGCCTATTATACAGAACCTCCTTATTATATGTGCAATGAAGAGGTTAATACTACCGGTGGCTTTGCAGCCTGCCAATGGGATGCCCTGCCCTATTTACATGGAACAATAACTCCCGATTATTTCAACACTTGTGTGGAAGGTAGCACAACAACGGGTATTCCTCTTAACGCTTATGGAACACAGATGCCACATTCAGGGAATGGCTATGCGGGTTTGTTTTCCGGGCAAAGCCCTAATTATGTAGAGGAAGGCATATTGCATAATATAGGAGGAATGACAGCCGGAAGAGTTTATGTATTTGAAATGTATGCCAACCTTGCCGAAAGTTCCAAATTGGCATCATCTATGGGTTTTCAAATAAGGGATAGTTCTATGGTAACAACTTTTTCGTATTATCACCCTTCAGCCATAACAGATAAAGCCAATTGGACACCAATAACAACCTGCTACACCGCTACGGGTACGGAAATGATGATATGGGTATCATCTCATGTTGTTGATTACCAGCAAGTGCCTACTGTAAGTGTTCCATCCGGTCCGGGTACCTATCCATATTCATCAACTTGGTTTCCGTTTGCATATTACTATATAGACGATATTTCCCTCCGCCCTTTAGCAGTTGCCGGAGGCAATAAAACCATTTGCGGGTTAAGCACTAATGTGGGTGATGCTGTTTGTGCCATTTCCGGTGCAAGCTATCAATGGACAAAAGTAAGTGGTCCGGGCACGGTAACTTTTGTCAATTCCACTTCTGCCAATACCAATGTAAGTTTTTCACAGTCCGGCACCTATCAGTTAATGCTTAGCGCCACCTTAAACGGCTGCACCGATACCGAAATAATTACGGTTACTGCACAAATTCCGCCCAGTGTAACTATTGTGCCGCCTATTCCCTCAATTTGTTCAGGCAGTTCAGTTACACTTTCTGCTGCCGGAGCTGCTTCTTATCTGTGGTCCACAGGTGCAACAAGTTCATCTATTATTGTTTCTCCCACTGCTGCAACCACATATTCTGTTAAGGGAACAACCAATGGCTGCTCATCAACAGTAAGCGTTACTGTAAATATTAAGGCATTACCAACCGGCTCTATTTCATCAAGTACAAATGTTATTTGTTCGGGAGTTCCATCATCGGTAACATTAACTGCAAGCGGTGGCACAACCTACCAATGGAGTCACGGGCTTGGCACGGGAGCAACAAAAAGTGTAAGCCCTTCTGCCACCACTACTTACACGGTTACAGTTACAAGTGCCAACGGGTGTACGGCAACTGTGGGTAAAACAATTGCTGTTAGCGAAGACCCAATAGCCCTTCTTTTTTCAGACGAAATCAAGGGCGCATGTTTGCATAAGATTACCGCTACCGATTATACAGGCGGCACAGGGACAAGTTATTTGTGGAGCACAGGCAGCACATCAAATCAAATTATTGTAAAACCCAATGCTCAAACCCTCTATTCGGTAACCGTTACCAACGCTGTGGGTTGCACTTCCACCGCATCAGGGCTTTGGAATCGCCCTGAAAGTTGCTGTACCGCAGATAATCCTGCATTAACATTCGATAGCACAATTACTTCCACACAACTGCTTGCACAAGTGAGCAGTATTTTGGGATCTGGCAGCGTATCGGGTACTATGCTCATGTCCGGAGCTAACCAAATTGTTATCAACGGCACACTCAGCCTTAATAGTAATCTCGATTTCTTGGGCTGTACAGAAATAAGATTTGGTGCGAATGGAAATATTAAAACCAATAATTTTAATTTAGGGTGCTACACTTCTACGCTAAAAGGCTGTTCTGACTATATGTGGAAAGGAATAGAAATAAACAATGCGGCAGCACAAGTAACGCTACGCGAATTTTTTGGCGGTAAAACATCGATTTATGATGCAGAGTTTGGAATATTAAATACATCGGGAGGAAAAATACAAACCTTCAATACGGAATTTATCAACGGCTATCGCGGCATTGCCGTGCGTAATGCAATGCCCGCACTTTTTGAGGTATATAACACAGGTTTTTATTCCAACGGTACTTTAAAACTTTCTACTATTTCCAACCCCATTCCTATTATGAATGCAGGTATAGAAATTACCGATATATTCAATACTTCTGCCAACCCAATCACCATAGGCAAAGTATTTTCTACCCGTACCAACTCCAACTACTTCGGTTATGGAAGCGATAACAGTTTGGGTGCGGGTATTGTAATTAAAGATGCCGCGGTGAAAGTGCTTAATTCCGATTTTAGAATTTCCTACACCTATGGTTCCGGATATGTGGGTATCGGTTCCGGTATTCATGCACACAGAACAACCTCCAATACCATGCTCGAAGTGGGAGACGGAACGCCACAAGGCTTAAACAATTTTAAAACAGGCTTGGTGGGCGTTAATCAGGCATTTACCATGAATGTTTCTATCCGTAAAAACTACTTTGAGCGGCTTACCACCGCGTTCTTTGTTTCGTTGTTTAACCATTCTTCCAACATAAGCTTTAACGACAACACGGCTTATTCACCCGGAGTTACGCAGTTTGGTGTATTGATAGGCACAAGCAATAACTCTGTTATAGAAATTCAAAACAACCTGCTTTCTTTCTCAAACGGCAGTGCAGCACAAACCGCTAACTCAACAGGTATAAGCATCAGCAACAGCACCTCTTCTTCTTCTTCGTACCGCATTACTATTGCAAACAATATGCTGCGCCAGGTGGTAAAAGGCATTGCCACCAACAACACCGACCTTCCGCTTATATGGGGCAACGGCATTAACATCCACGCCCGCAACTATTCGTTTTCAAACATAGGCTGGGCAGGTATAGAAAGCACCAGCGATAAGGGAATGAACATTACGCAAAACTATATTGACGTAGAACCTGTGCCTACACCCAATGTTACCTATACCGCCAATAACACCACTACTACAAAAATTATAGGTGTAAACATAAACAGCACCCGCACCAACCCCGCTTATGTGCATTGCGACAGCATACTGAATATGCACTGGGCTTTGGCGGCTACGGGCGCAAACTCCGTGGGCGTGCAGTACAGGCGCAACGCCATGATGATGAACGGAACAAAAGTGGGGCTGGCACTCTACAACCCTACCATTATAGGCAACCAAGGCAGCACCACCGAAACCAACGACAACAAATGGTATGGCACGGTAAACGGAACTACCAATTTCCACTTTGGCTATTTTGCTACGCCCAATGGCAGCCCCATTAGCAGCCAGAAATTCTATTTTAGAAACGGATACGCACTTAACCCCACAAGTTTGGGAGCAGTGAAAAGTGATTTTTGGGGCGTATCCAATACGCCCTTAAGCTATAATTTCACCACGCCCAACAACGGCATTTATTCCTGCTATCCCTTTACCCAAACCCGCAGCGGCAAAATGAGCGAGGAAGATTTGCAGTTTTTGCAGTGGATGGAAACTTTGGTGGGCGATACTTTGGCAACAGATTCGCTGAACCCTTACTTTAACCTGTGGCGCGAGGAGCAGATTATGCTGGCTTTGGAAGAAAACCATTGGCTAAGGGAAGAAAGCAGTATCTTATACGAATATTATTATCAAAATGCAGGCATGGAATCTTTCTTGGCATTGCACAGGCTGCAAAAGCAGGCAGATGCTGCTGCCGACAGTGCAACCGCTTACCGCTTATTAAGTGAAAACGAAAGCATAATACCCACCACAAGACACGAGCAGAATATACAAAAGCTGAATGCCTTAAAACTGCGCCATGCTTTACAACTTTTTACGGGCAATATAGCAGCCTTATACCCCAATGCAACCGATAGTGCGGAGTTGAGGGCACTTGCTGCCGAGTGTTATGTTACGGGCGGACCTTCCATTTTTGCCGCAAGAGCTTATTGGAATGTGGTATATCAAAAAAATGATAACAGCTTCCAGGATTATTGCCTTGAAACTACGGGCTATTACAAAACTGATAGTGTTGCTGGCAAGGGAAACAGCTTAGAATTATTTAAAGTTTTTCCTACTGTTATAGATAAAGGAAACACCCTGAATATTTTATCTTCAGAAATGGGTAAACTCAAACTGTTTGATATTAGCGGTAGGATTATACAGGAAGTTTCTTTTGTAAAAGGAGAAAACAGAATACAACTATTTGAGTTTATATCATCTCAAATAGTATTGTATGATGTTACTATGAGTTCCGGAAAAAAATATAATGGCAAAATTTTTGTAAAATGAATTATATAAAAGCGTGGATAGTAGTTATTATCTGCGCTTTTACATTTAATGTAAAAGCGCAGATAATAGTACCAAATAAGGATTTAGAAGGGATGCCATGTTGTCAACATGGTGGTGGTACAATGGATAGTATGGAAACTGTATCATATTGTGCCATTCCCTACTTTTCACTGTGTGAAGGATATGTAGGTGTTTATACTTATGGTTCATTTAATCAGGATGTTTATCCAAAAGATCCTTATGAAGGAGATACATATATTTCATTACGTTTAGGACCTGGTTCATGGGCGGGATCTATATCAACAAAGTTACCCTGTTATCTTCGTTCAGGGAAAAAATATACCATGACACTTTGGGCTACTTTTTCCATGACACCAACATTGCTAGATACAATACAAATACAAACATTAGTTGTATGGGGAAATGCCGATAGTTGCTCCCGCATCGAAAAACTTTGGGAAAGCGGGCAAATAGATACGGGCTGGCACCAATACACTGCTATACTTACGCCTAAATTGCAAGATTATGAATACATACATTTTAGAATTGGGCTAAGTGATGTAGAGAGCCGTTTTCTTGGTTTAGATGCCCTCAGCGATATATATCCATTTAATGGTAATGATGTTACTACCACTATACAAGATACTGCCTTTACTAAAGCA
>MKTC01000014.1 GCA_001897535.1 Bacteroidetes bacterium 37-13
GAAAAATGGGGAATTCTGACTAACGTTTTTTTATTGTTGTTCATAATCAGGTTGTTGCCAATCCTAAGTCTTGATTAGTGAGTTCAAATTTAGTAATTTAAGTCGTTTAAAAATAGGTTACTTTGACTTAACTTACTGTCTTAATTTTGGGGGACACTATAATTAACAAGCCTAATCGCTTGTGCATTTTTTAAACTGCTCTGTAACTTTTGCAGAAGTAGTGAGTTTATCAGATTGAAGAAATTCCTTCGAAATATAATTGATTACGTTTGCTGTTTCTACTGCATTTATTTTTATCGGATACATGGTTTGCTCATACACTTTTCCATTCACGGTAATTTGATGGCTCATACCATTTTTTATCCAGCAAGCAATAGAATCAAAGTGCGTCAAAGCCATATCAGAATTTTTTAATGGCGGAATAAGTTGCTTTATTCCTTCCCCATTTTCACCGTGGCAATCGGCACAATAATGCTTGTATAAAACTTTTCCAGGATCATCTAAAACGCCATAGTTGAAAAGGTTAAACACAAAAAGCCCGATGAGGAACAGTAAAGGCGAAAACTTTAATAAAACAATTAGTTTGCTTTTCATAACAGTGCGTGCAAAACAATGAATTTAGAATTGATAAGAGCGAATAGTATTCACAATTCATTTTAAAAATTCAGTTGCATTATGCTAAATAAAAACAACATATTGCGATAAAAAATTCCTTCCTCGAAAAAAAATTATTCATTCGCGCTTTAATCTACTTATTTGAAAAAATTTCTTTTTGTAGATTTTAAGAATATTTATTTGCGCTAAATAACAAGTTGATGTCCGAAAAAAGTTTAATCATTGTAGAGTCGCCAAGCAAGGCAAAAACCATCAATAAATATCTTGGTGATAAGTTTGTAGTAACCTCCAGTTACGGACACATTCGCGATTTACCCGATAAAGGAATTGCCATTGATATTGAGAATAATTACGAGCCGCAATACGAAGTAAACGAGGACAAAAAAAAGTTAGTTGCCGAGCTAAAAAAATTAGCCAAAGATTCATCAGAAATTTACCTTGCAACGGATGAAGACCGCGAGGGAGAAGCCATTAGCTGGCACTTATGCCACGTACTGAATTTAGACCCCAAAAAAGCAAAACGAATTACTTATACCGAAGTAACTAAGAAAGCAATTCAAAATGCTATTGGCAATCCGCGAACATTAAATTTAGATTTAGTAAACGCACAGCAAGCCCGCAGAGTACTCGACCGTTTGGTTGGTTACGAACTTTCTCCCGTGCTATGGAAAAAAGTAAAACCATCGCTTTCGGCCGGTAGAGTGCAATCGGTTGCAGTGAGGTTAATTGTAGAGCGCGAAAGAGAAATAAAAGAGTTTGTAGCCGTTTCTTCATTTAAAATTTCCGCTTACTTTTTTGTGAACGATGCCAATGGAAAAAAGACAGTTTTAAAGGCAGAAGGCAATACAAAATTTAAGCAAGAAAAAGATGCAGAACAGTTTTTAAGCGAATTGAAAAATGCTATTTTTTCAGTTCAAAATATTGAAACAAAGCCTGCAAAACGCTCACCATCTGCGCCTTTCACCACTTCTACATTACAACAAGAAGCATCGCGCAAATTAGGCTTTTCGGTTTCGCGCACCATGCGCTTGGCACAAAGCCTTTACGAAGACGGACACATTACTTATATGCGTACCGACTCCACAAGTTTATCGGATTTAGCATTGGCAGAAATTGCTACCGAAGTAAAAAATCGCTACGGAGAAAAGTTTCACAAACGCAAACAATACGTTACTAAAAACGAAAGTGCACAAGAAGCGCACGAAGCTATTCGCCCTTCAAACGTAAACAATACTGAAGTAGAAACCGGACGCGATGAACAAAGGCTTTATGAACTTATTTGGAAGCGCACAGTGGCTTCGCAAATGAGCGATGCAGAATTGGAGCGCACCATTATTTCAATTCAAAACAATAAAAACAAAGAGCTGCTGAGTGCTACAGGCGAAGTAGTTTTGTTTGAAGGATTTTTAAAAGTTTACACCGAAGGAAACGATGACGAACCTGATGCAGATAGCGAAGATTCAACCTTGTTGCCTCCTGTGAAAGTTGGGCAAGAATTGGCTTTGAGAGAAATGAATGCCACAGAGCGTTTCACTAAACCTCAACCGCGATACACCGAAGCAAGTCTTGTAAAAAAATTAGAAGAGTTGGGCATTGGTCGCCCTTCAACTTATGCGCCAACAATTTCTACCATTCAGCACAGAGAATATGTGGTAAAAGAAAACCGCGAAGGCACACAAAGAAGTTACAGAGTACTTACACTAAAAGATTCAAAAATTTCATCTGAAACCAAATCGGAAATTACCGGAGCAGAGAAAATGAAACTTTTCCCAACCGATATTGGTTCTTTAGTTACCGACTTTTTGGTAGATCATTTCGGAACAGTTTTAGATTATGGTTTCACTGCAAAAGTTGAAAAACAATTCGATGAAATTGCTGTTGGAAAATTGGAGTGGACAAAAATGATTGATGGTTTCTATCAACCATTTCACACCAATGTTTCGCAAACAGAAAAAGAAGCAAAACGAGTAACCGGAGAACGCTTGCTTGGCGAAGATCCGGAAAGCGGAGAACCTGTTTATGCAAGAATGGGGCGCTACGGTGCAATGGTGCAAATTGGCAAAGCTGATGATGAAAGCAAAAAGCCACGCTTCGCAAGTTTACGCCCTGGGCAATCCATCGAAAGCATCACATTTGAAGAAGCAATGACTTTGTTTAAACTTCCGCGCACCTTAGGCGAATTTGAAGGCAAAGAAGTAAAAGTAAATGTTGGTCGCTTTGGACCTTACGTGATGCACAACAGCAAATTTGTTTCTTTAAAAAAGGAAAACGACCCATACACCATTTCTTTAGAAGAATCAATTGAACTTATTCAAGCAAAACGCGAAGCAGAGGCTAATGCACTTATGCACGATTTTGCAGAAGAAGGAATACAGGTTTTAAAAGGCAGATTTGGGCCTTACATAAAAAAAGGGAAAGACAACTACAAAATACCTAAAGGTACAGATGCTACAACCTTAACTTTAGAAGAAGTGTTGGAAATAATAAAAGCAGCTCCTGCGCCTAAAAAGAGCGCTGCCAAAACTGCTAAAAAAGCACCTAAAAAGAAGTAAGCCATGCAATGAGCCCAAAAGAAATTAAAGCACTTATTTATTTATTAGAAGATTCTGACCCTCAAGTTTCAGAACATGTGTTTAGTAAACTAATAAGCATTGGGCAAAGTGTAATTCCTGCGTTGGAAGAAGAATGGCAGAAAAAAGAAAACGAAGAAATTCAACAGAAATTAGAAGATATAATTCGAATTATACAGTTCGAAGAATTGAAATGTGAATTTGAAAGATGGAGCAAACTCGAAAACCCCGATTTGCTCACCGGTGCATTTTTAGTTTCAAAATATTTTTACCCAACCATAAAGTTTGAAGATATAAAGAAGAAAATCTACAAGCACAAGCAGCGAATTTGGTTAGATTTAAACTACAACGAAAGCGCCTTAGAGCAAGTAAGAACCTTCAATCAAACATTCTTTTCTATTCAAGGTTTTGGTGCAGCACAAAGCGACTCTCTTGACTTTAAAGAGTTTTGCATCAATCATCTTTTAGAAACTAAAAAAGGCAATCCACTTTCACTTGGAATACTTTACCAAATTATTGCCAACGATTTAGACTTGCCTATTTATGGCGTAGCACTTTTAAAAAATTTTGTTTTATGCTTTTGCAAAAGCAATATTCAATCAACTGAGCAGCAAGAAAAAGAAGTACTTTTTTATTTGAATCCTGTAAATAATGGATCTGTTTTTTCACGCAATCAAATTGTTGAATACTTAGATAAATTAAATGCTCCGCATCTTCCAAAATATTTTAACCCAACAAGCAATACGCAAATTGTTAAAGTGCTGCTCAGTACTTTAATTGAAATTTTGTGGCATCTGCAAAAAGCAGATTCAGCAAACGATTTGAAAGTGCTGCTTGATAATTTAGAGGAATAAAATTTACTTAGAATAAACTTGCTCCAAAGCAGTTTCTATTTGAGCAAATAGCTCTTCAAAACTTCCATTGTTTACCAATTTAAAATCGGCAGCGGCAATACAAGCAGCAAGGTTTTGTTTAGTATCGTCAGTAGAAGTCATTTCACGCTTTTCATTATCTAAAAAGGTTTCATACGAAACTGAATCAGTAGCGCTTTTCCGCTCTGTAATTCTTTCGTAGCGCAGCTCTGCAGGCGCATCAACAGCCAATAATCTAAACCCGCTTAACTGACGCAAAGCTTTCACTTCGCCCATTGTTCTTATGCTTTCTATAATGCTATCTTTGCCCGATTTTTCAGCTAATACATAAAGTTGCTCCACGATATAACTTGGCGTATGTTTGGCACGCAAATCATTGGCAACTTCTACCATGCTATCGCGGTTAAGTGGCAAGTCCCTCTTTTCAATTTCCGTAGTTAAAAAATCGCGCACAGAGAAGTGTAAAAAATCATGTTCTTTTTGCAGATATTCAACAATAGTTCCTTTTCCTGCTCCAAGTGTTCCGGTAATTCCAATTATGCGCATAAGTCGATTAAATTGCCCATTTTAAATAAATAGCTCCCCAAGTAAAACCGCCACCAAAAGTTGCTAAAATCACGTTATCACCTTTTTTTATTTTGCTTTTCCATTCATCTAAACAAAGCGGAATAGTAGCATTGGTGGTGTTTCCAAATCTATCAATATTTATAGTAACCCTTTCAGGAGCAAAGCCAATTCGCTCGTTTACCGCATGTATAATGCGCAAATTAGCTTGGTGCGGCACAAACCAATCTACATCGTTCACATTTAAGTTATTGCGTTTCATCACCGTTTCAACACTTTCTGCAACTTTAGTAACTGCAACTTTAAACACCGATTTCCCTTCTTGGTGAACATAATGCAAGCGTTGCTCAACAGTTGCTGCACTTGGCGGCAAAACCGAGCCTCCCGCCTTTTGGTGCAAATATTGAAATCCCGAACCATCAGTTCCCATTTCTGCATCTTGAATTCCAAATTCTTCGCTGCAAGGTTCTACTAAAACTGCTCCGGCTGCATCACCAAAAATGATACAAGTTTGGCGATTGGTATAATCAATTATCGAAGACATTTTATCTGCGCCAACCACAATTATTTTTTTGTATGTACCGCTTTCAATAAATTGTGAAGCAGTGTACAAGCCGTACACGAAACCTGAGCAAGCAGCATTTAGGTCGTAACTAAAAGCATTTTTTAAACCGCATTTGTCTGAAATAATATTTGCTGTTGCCGGAAACACGTAATCTGGTGTAACAGTGCAGCAAATCAACAAATCAATTTCTTCGGGTGAAATATTGTTTTCCTCTATCAATTTTTTCACTGCGGGAATTGCCATGGCAGAAACACCATTGCCTTCACCTTTCAAAATTCTCCTTTCCTTAATTCCGGTACGGTCCAATATCCATTCATTAGAAGTTTCAACCATTTCTTCTAACATTTTATTGGTCAAAATGTCTTCAGGATAGTACGTTGCTATTGCGGTAATTGCTGCGTTGTTGTTTGTTTTCATTCGTTAGCCGCATAGATATTTATTTTCAGAAATAATCTATTCCAAAACATCAAATGTTGTAAAAATTTAATAATAAAATTGGTTTAAAACAAGGTATAAACAAAAGGTGCAGCGGCAGTTCCACCACCAATCACCACTAAAATTCCCACTAAAAGCAGCACAATAATCATGGGAATAAGCCACCATTTTTTGCGCTCCATCATAAATTGAAACATGTCTTTCAAAAACTCCATAATACTATTTGCCGCTAAGATATAATTTGTTTAAAAATTACTTTTCCAAGTCATTCAAAATATTTTTCACAGCAGCAAAAATCCTTTGCGATTCAATTCCTTTCATACACAAAAAATGACCTTTAGGGCAAGAATTTCTACCGAATTTTGTGCAAGGGCGGCAGTCTAAATCTTTCATTTCAATAATTGCCGAAGGTTGTATTTTAAATTTTCCATACTTTGGGAATACACCAAATTCTGGAACAGTGCTACCAAAAATTGCGACCACCGGCTTACCTAATGCTACTGCAATATGCAGCAAACCTGTGTCGCCAGAAATTACAATTTTACTTTGGTTTAGAATTGAAACACTTTCACTCAAATTAAATTTACCACAAGTATTTACCACACTTTCTGTAAAATTTGAAACAATATTTTCTGCCATTGCCACATCTTCTCTCCCACCCAATAAAACCACTTTTCTATCAGGAATTTTTTGCTGAAAAAGGCGAATGCTTTCTATCACTTTTTCAGTTGGCAACACTTTTGTAAAATGCTTTGCGCCAATTACCCAAGCTATGAAATTACCATTTACCAATCCTAATTTTTCAATATCCACTTTATGCTGTGGCGCAATAAAATAATCCATTCCTTCTCCATCATCTTCCACTCCCAAAGCAGCTACAGCCACTAAATTTCGCTCAGTAATGTGCAAATTTTGGGGTAATAAATTATAGTGAAAATGTATTAGGATTTCCTTTTCTAAATTCAACTTATTAAATGAATAATTCTTAGTAAAGAGCAGTTGTTTAATAGCAAAAGTGCGTAGGTTTTTATGTAAATCTATTACTGCCGTATAATGCTCCTTTTTAAGTTCCGAAATTGTTTCAAACAGAGATTTTTTAAGCAGTAAAACTTTATCAATATTCGGATTAGATTCTACAATTATTTTATTCTCAGGCTTGGTGAGAAAATGTATTTCTGCATCTGCATAGCGCTTGCGCAAACATCTTATTACAGGTGTAGTAAACACTATATCGCCAATAGATGAAAATCTAATAATTAGAAACTTCTGTTTCATTCCATCGCAATAGAAACAAAAAAAAAGTCCGCTTGCAAACCAAGCGGACTTTATGTTAAAATTATGTACTCGAACTCTTATCTTAAAAGTGTAACTACTCCTTCTATTTTTCTTTCGATTTTTTCGCCCGGTTTAGTTGCATCTTCTTCGTAGTAAATAATGTAGAAGTTGTAAACTCCTGTTGGTTGTTGCTCGCCTTTATAGCTTCCATCCCAGCCTTCGTTCTGGTCGTGAACTAACTGTCCCCAGCGGTTGTAAATTCTAAATGCCGATACTTCCGGTGTATAATTTGAAACAGGGAAGAACTTATCGTTTTTACCATCGCTGTTTGGCGTAAACACATTCGGCATTTTTGTTTTTGTAGCTACATAAACAAACTTAGTTGCCAATCCAAAACACTCCATGTTTGCATTAGAAGCATCGCGAACTTTAACGGTATAAAGTTGGTGTGTATTTGGCTTAGCCACAGGCTCAGGACAATCTGTACAGCTTAAACCGCCAGTTGGAGTCCATTCGTAAGTGTTATTGCTTACATTAGTTGCAGTTGCCGAAAGCGTTACTGTTTCTCCCAAGTTTAAAAATACAGTATCGGCAGCAGGTGCAATAGAAGCTGTAATTTGCAAAGGTTCATTCACCACAACTTGGTAAGTATCTATGCAAAGATTTTTGTTTTTCACCAAAACTGTATAGCTGCCATTATCTAAATTGCTGAATACAGTATCGTTTCCGTAGTTTCCACCGTTAAATGAAAATTCGTATGGAGAATTAGCAGCATTCACTTCTCTAATTGTGATTTTACCATCAGCAAAGTTTCCATAGCAAGAAGTAGAATCAACTACAAATGCAAACTCATCGCGCGCAGCTGGTGTAATATTGTAAGTACCAACAGTAATATCGCAACCTCCGGCATCGGTAATTCTTGCAGTATAGTTTCCGGCAGGCAAACCAATAAAGTTTCCTGTAGAATTAGTAAACTGCTGTGAGCCGTTATCTGCAATAAATGTAAGCGGTGGCGTTCCGCCAGTTGCAGGGAATGTAAGTGTTCCATCAGCTTCGCCAAAACAAATGTTTGGTGTTCCGTTCACAGGAGTTGTATTGATAAGCGGTGGCGCTATAATGGCTTGCGAACCGGTTGTAGTGCAACCATGCGCATCAGTAACCGTGAAAGCATAAGTTCCTGCGCCTAAGTTAATAGCAGAATCTCCCGATTGTGTAACCGATGTAGGATTCCAAGTATAAGTATAAGGTGCAGTTCCTCCACTCACATTAGCAGCTACAAATCCGGAATTTGCCTTGTCGCATTTTACATTTGAGAATGTTGTGTGCGCCAGCAATGAATCAGGATTTACCACAGTATAAGTTTCAGCATTAGTACAACCATTAGCATCTGAAATGCTTACAGAATATGTTCCGGCAGGTAAGCTAAGCAATGTATCGCCTGAGAAAGTTGAAGGCGTCCAATTTAAAGTATAAGGTGCAACACCACCGCTTGGAAGCAATGATATTGAACCATCATTATTATTATGGCATGAAATATCTTTCACATTTGCATTTAAGCGAATAGAATCCGGAGAAGTAATGGTAACTGATGAAGAAGCAGAACAACCATTTCTATCTACCACCGTTACTTCATAAGTTCCGTTAGCAAGGTTTGTAGCCCAATTAGAATCTTGTGCTAATGGATCGTTCCAAGTATAAGTAAACGGACCTAAACCTCCTTGTCCATTCGCATGAACATAGCCGCTTTTGCTATACCAGCAAGTGTTATCCATTTTAGTTACAATTTCTGCAATTAAAGTATCGGTTTGTGTAATAGTAACATTTGCTACTGCAAAGCAATTATTAGAACCTGTAATTGTAACCGCGTGTGTTCCTGCGCAAAGGTTTTGTGCAGTAGTTGAAGTGCTCCCATTACTCCACAAATATGTAAATGGCCCAGTGCCATTTATTGCGCGAACGCGAGCAAATCCATTACATGCTGAGTGGCAAGAAACACCTGTGCTGCTATCAATAAAAGCTATTAAGCCAGAACCTGGCCCAACAAAGCCGGATTCAGTTGCAGAACAACCTGAAACAGCATCTGTAACCGTAACAGTATAAACTCCTGATAACACATTCGTTAAAGTTGCTGTTTGTGATGCAAAAGAATCGTCCCACAAATAATTGTAATTGCTTGTTGGAGCAGGAATTGCAGTAATAGAACCGTCATTTCCACAATTTGCATCAACAGTTGTAAATGTAACTGTTGGTGTTGGCGCTACTGTAACTGTAATGCTATCCACTGCTCTACAAACACCATTTGCAGCTGTACCAACTACTGTGTAAGTTGTGGTAGAAGATGGTGAAGCAACCACAATGCTATCGGTTGTAGAAGACAAGCCAAAAGCAGGAGTCCAAGTATAAGAATTTGCACCAGTTGCACTAAGTGTAACATCATTTCCTGTACACAAGAAATTAGCTCCTCTAAGTGTTAAAGTAGGTTGTGGATCAACTCTTAAATAAACAGTTTTGTATGGAGAATATCCGCAGCAATCAGAGAATATTCTAAGTTTAATTTCATAAGTTCCTGGAGTGCTAAATACTAATCCGGTAATTGTTTGGTATTGCGCACCTGTATAAACTGAAGGCGTAACTGCGCCTCCAAAATCCCAATCATAGCTTGTAGCACCATTTATTTGAGCTTGGAATGTTACACTTCCACCTGCACAAACAAAGAATGAATCGGTAGCATAAGCAGTTGCCGTAGTTACAATATTCGGAATATATGATGCTTGGTTAATTGCCACATTTGCGAAACCGGCATATAAATCAGTATTGAAAGTTATGTTCTTTCTTCCAGTGTTAGTATAAATAATTGTATTAGGAGAAACTGCTGAAGTTTGAGGCGTTGCATCTGCACCAAAATTCCAATTACCAGTTGCACTATTTTGTTCGTTGAAAGTAATTTGCGTATTGGTACAACTTGTATTAGTAACCGTAATTACTTGTTGTGTTGCTAAGTTGAAAGCCGTATCATTTGAAGCGGCATTCACACCACCATCAAAGTAAAGGTTTCTGGCAATACCCGCAACGCTGCTTCCGCCACTTCCACCTTGTCCGCCTTGTCCGCCATTGCCACCTTTTCCAATATCATTGTCGCACAATCCACCCGTTCCATCGGTGTAGCCATTGCCACCGATTCCGCCAGTGCCGCCAGTCCCTCCAATTCCGCCAGTGCCACCAGCACCTGGACTTCCTGATGTAATATTAGACTGAGTAAAGTTACCTACTGTCCCATTATTAAATAAGTAAATGCCAAAACTTGAACCGCCACCATAGCCGCCAAAGCCGCCTTTACCTCCGCCACCACCTGAACCACCCGATCCGCCACCACCACCATCGGTATCAGCGCCTGCTCCTCCATTACCTCCGGCTCCTCCACCACCTGAACCATCTGTTCCGTCTGTTCCATTACCTCCTTGTGCAGCAGGAATAAAAAATCCACTCACAAAAGTACCGGGTAAAGTATTGGGAGCACCAGTAGAACCGTTAGTACCATTGCCTCCGTTTCCTCCTGGTTTGCCATAGTTATTTGTATTTCCAAATGTTGAAGCACAACCTGTTGCTCCACCTCCTTTAGCACCGCCTAATCCTGGATTTGGTCCAGAGCCATTACTTCCGGCATTTCCATCATTTCCACTAAATAAACCTCCGCTACCACCTCTTCCACCTGCTCCACCTGCATTGGGTCCCGCAGGTGCCGAAGCACCATTTCTACCTGTTGCAGTTATTCCATTTGCTCCATTGTTTCCACTTGCAGCGCTTGGTCCACTTGCACCTGCACTACCATTTCCTGCTATAATTTGAGTTCTCACAAAATCATAATTAGAGCAATTGGTCATGTGTACTCCATAAGTAGTAATACCGGGACCAGAAGAAAGTGGCGCACTTGCAGTTTCAATAGTTATATCTTGAAAACGCACATAAGAAGCAGAGTTCAAATAAATGGCAACCAAACGCGGTGCATTCGGTAAGCCTTCTACGTTGTTTGTTCCTCTGTATATTTTAGTAAGACCCGGAGTACTTGTTTTTGTCCAAGTAGTGCCATCAAAGCCTCCTTCTAAAGTTGTATAGCTTGAAATATTCGTAATTGCAGTATCAATACCATAAGTACCAACTGCCATTTTTATCCATGAATTATTGCAACGTGCTTTGCTTAAAGCATCGCCCAAGTTTGTTGGGTTTAGTTGTGTTCCATCACCAGTGCCTGTAGTTGTAACATATATTACCGCACAACTTGCAGCCGGTGGCGGAGTACTTGTAGTAACCGTAACTGAAACCGGATCGCTTGGGCAATTTGCCGGATCAGTTCCTATAACTTGATAGGTAGTAGTTGAAGCAGGTGAAGCGATAGGATTAGCACAATTTGTGCAACTTAATCCTGCTCCTGTTGGAGTCCACACGAAACCTGTAGCAGTTGGGCTATTAGCCGTTAGTTGAATTGAACCTCCTGCACAAATAGTTGGCGATGGAGGAAACACAACAACAGTTGGTTTATCGTTTACTTTTACCAATACATTATCTGAAGATGTACAGCCATCAGTATAAGATAAGTTCACCGTATAAACTGTAGTCGAAGCCGGAGTAACGGTAACAGAAGAACCCGTGTAAGTATTTTGTCCATCTGTCCAAGTGTAGGCAATACCGTTTGTTGCAGTTGTAGTAGCCGAAATTGTAGCTGACTGACCTTCGCAAATTGCTTGCGGACCGCTTCCTACAACCGGAGGATTTGGATTAGGCTTTACATAAATAGTATAAGAATAAATATTGCTTCCTCTTAGTGGACAAGCATCGTCCTCAACCTTTACCGTAAAAGTATAATTACCTACCGGAGTTGTAAGTGGCGGTGTCCAAGTAAAAGTTCCTACAGGTCTGCTGCCGGTAGAAGATGTGAAACTTGCTCCAACTATTGCATTGTTCCAAGAGATAGTAACATTCTGGCTTGCATCAGCATCAGCACTATTTATATTAAATGAAATTTGCGCTCCTGCGCACACAGAATCGGTATGGCTAGTGGTGCCATTTATTCCGCTAGCAGTTGGTAAAGTGTTGTTGCAATTTAAAATTGTAAACTGAATATCTCTTACCACCGAACCAATCAAAACACCATTTCTATATTCATCAACTCTTACTGCGGTAACGCCTGTTTGCACCTGCGTTGGCGTAAAAGTAATATCGCCATTGGCTGAATTTAAAGTAAAACCGGAAGCTGTAGCAATTGGGTTGGTTGGGCTATATGGTGAGTTGTAAGTTACCGGAGTTCCGTTCACATCGCGCGGTGTGGCTAAAGAAAACACTAAAGAGTCGCCATCAGGATCGGCAACACCATGATTGTAAATCACATTTTGGTTAATACAATAAAATGCAATGGGGTCATTTAAAAATACGGGAGAATTATCGCACACACTCAGCGTATTATCTAATTTTGTTTCTATATAAGTACTTTGGTTATCAGGAAAGTTCAAGGTATTGATTGCCGCATTTCTGCAACACAAATCCCACGATAATACCCAATCGTTTCCGCAGCCAACAGGCAAAGTTAATACGCCACGGTAAGCAACTTTTTGCACACCATATTGTCCGCTACCACTTGAGCATTTAGATGTAATACCGCAAGACTGCGCAATTGGTGTTACATCGGTAGGCCCCGCAAACTTGCTCAATGTAATGCTGCTGCTTACGCCACACTGCGTTGATTTATAGTTTACTACTTGGCTATTTTCTGCGGCTATACCACCGCAATCTCTAAACATAGTTAATACTACCATGTATTTACCCGGCCCTAAACATTCATAAGTAATGTTTGAACCCATGATGTGGCTGGCATTTGCCTTAATTCCAACGAGTGTTAATACTGAAAATAATACAACTCGGAAAATTGTGCGTAAATTTAAAGATTGCATGTATGATTTTTTTTTAAAAACGGTGGCGAAGTTAAAATCTATTCGTAATTATTGCACAATAAGAGCAAAAAACTTTAAAAATGGTTGCCAACACTTTCTTAAAATCTATTTAAAAAAATATTTTGGTTAAATACAATGGCTTAATATATTTGCGGGCTGAAATTTTCTACGGGCATAGTTCAATGGTAGAATAGAGGTCTCCAAAACCTTTGATCTGGGTTCGAATCCTAGTGCCCGTGCTTTTCAATCTTTAATATTGATTTCAAAACTTTAATTATGAATAAGATTAAACTTTACGTTCAAGAAGCTTACGATGAACTACTACACAAAGTAACCTGGCCCACATTTGCCGAGTTGCAACAAAGCGCAGTAGTAATTTTAGTAGCTACTATTATCTTATCTATTGTAATTTCTGCAATGGATATTGTAAGCAAAACCGGAATGGAAAATCTTTACAAAATTATAGTAAAATAGTATTATGGCTGAAAGCAAAAAGTGGTACGTAGTGCGCGTTATCAGCGGACAAGAAAAAAAAATTAAAGACCACATTAAATTAGAAATTTCTCGCGCTAAGTGGGACGAAATTATCTCTGAAATTCTTATCCCAACCGAAAAAGTTTACACCATTAGAAATGGCAAAAAAACCATAAAGGAAAAGAATATGTTTCCGGGCTATATCTATATGGAAATAGATACTGCCAAAATAAACAACGATATTCTTAGCCAAATAAAACAAGTACACGGTGTGCTTCAATATTTGGGAACACTTAGCCATGCAGAAGCCTTAAAACTTCTTGGAAAAGCTGATGAACTTTTAGATACCGGTGAACAATTAGCTGAGCCATTTATCATTAACGAAGACGTGAAAATTATTGATGGTCCATTCAATGGTTTTATCGGTTCGGTTGAAGAAATTCACAACGATAAAAAGAAGCTAAAGGTAGAAGTAAAGATATTTGGCAGAAAAACACCTGTGGAAGTTACCTTTATGCAGGTAGAAAAAATTGCCTAAATACTTTCTTAAAATAAGAAGCTTTTTTGCGCATTTAAGGCTGGCACGCAACTTTTTTCAATCCTTAATTTTTTAAGACATGATGTATTTTATCAGTACTGTTTTCATGAAAATAATGGGCTGGAAAATGAATCTAAACGGTTTAAACCCTAAGAACTTCAACCGTGCCGTAATGTTGGCTATTCCGCATACCACCAACTGGGATTTACCCATTGCCCGAGCCGCTTTCTATTTAATGCAAATTCCGGTACGCTTCACAGTAAAAAAAGAATGGATGAAATTTCCTTATAGCTTGCTTGCAAAGCCATTAGGTGGCATTGCCATAGACCGCAGCCCGCGCAAAGCAGGCGAAGAAAGAAAAAGCATGACCGAAGCCATGATTGACCTTTTTAACCAAAACGAAGAACTGGTGGTGATGGTAACACCCGAAGGCACAAGAAGCTACAACGAAAATTGGAAAACCGGATTTTACTACGTTGCTTTAGGCGCAAAAGTGCCAATAGCTTTAGGCTATTTAGATTATGCTAAAAAGGAAGCCGGAGTTGGTATGGTATTTATGCCCACCGGAAATATAGAGGAAGACATGCAAAAAATAATGGACTTCTACAGAGACATTAAAGGAAAATATCCTGAAAATTTCACTACCGATATTAAGTACGATAAAAAGAGGAAGGTGTAGCTTTTCAACAATAATAGGGCTGCAAAATTTTATCCAAAAGGCAGTAATAGCCTACGCTTTGCCGCTCATCAAAAAAATCCTTTTTGTTAATCTTTTGTAATCTCGAAACATATCCTTACACTCGCTATTACACTAAATTAAATTATTATGAAACCAACTCACCAACTCACCAACTCACCAATAAAAAGTATTATAAAGAAATTTTCTTTATATTTTTATTCCTCTGCAGAGTAGTTTTTTCAAATATATCAGCCCAAATTTTTATATGTGAGGGATTTACCCAAACTTATACAGAAGGAGAAGCTCCTCGCGGTCAATCGTGTTCATTTTCATCTAATGAGTATTTGAATTTTTATCGCATTCAAACAAGTTGGTATCCGACAAATGATATATCCTTTTAATCCAAAGATAATGAAAGAGTAAAAAATTAAATAACCATAAAATATACGTTATGAAAAAGGTAATTGTACTTACACTTTTAGTAATTGCTGCTTCGGGTATGGAAGCGCAAAAATGGGCACATAGCTCCTCTATATGGAAAATTCAAGAAGTTTGGTTTTTCGGTTCTGAAATGTTCACTGATTTTTATAATATAAGTATAGAGAAAGACACTGTTGTTTTGGGTGAAACCTGCAAAAAGCTAAGCAATGGCTTTGTTACCTTTGAAAGAAATGATACCGTATTTGCTCTTTACAACGACACTTTTCGCTCTGTAATGTACTTTAATGCACAAGTAGGTGATACGGTTGCCATATTTGATTATGTAGGAAAAGTAAGATGGCGTATTACTTCTGATGAAAGTGCCGATACCGTTTGGGCGGTAATTTCAAAAGTTGATTCTATAGATGTAGAGAATAAATATCTAAAAAAGTTCTTTTTTGATATATTTTCTCCCACCTCAGTAAGGTGGGAAGGTGCACACAGTTATAGTGAAAATATGGGAGGAGGTTTTATTTTCCCATATTTTTATTATGATTTCATGTATGAACAGCCTGGATTTGGCACCTGTGATTATGGTGATAGCACTATTCAAGATTTTTGGGTATATAATAATCTATGCACAAGAACAATTGGCATTAGTGAAAACAGTGAATTAAACATCTCTATTTATCCCAATCCTGCTCATTCACAAATCAATATTGCCTCTCCTTATTTTGATATAGCCACAGTTGGTTTTTACAGTTTGCACGGGCAAAGAAAAAATATAGGTATAGATAATAATAATTCTAAAGAGAGCCAGATAGACATTAGCAGTTTTCCGGCAGGTGTTTATTTCTTGCATTTAAAACTTTCTAATGGAGCGCAATATGTACACAAGATAATGAAAGAGTAAAAAATTAAATCACCATAAAATATACGTTATGAAAAAGGTAATTGTACTTACACTTTTAGTAATTGCTGCTTCGGGTATGGAAGCGCAAAAATGGGCACATAGCTCCTCTATATGGAAAATTGGAGAAGTTTGGTTTTCGGGTCCTGAAACGTTTTCCGACTCTTATGATATAAGTGTAGAGAAAGATACTGTTGTTTTGGGTGAAACCTGCAAAAAATTAAGCAATGGCTTTATTACCTTTGAAAGAAATGATACCGTATTTGCTCTTTACAACGACACTTTTCGCTCTGTGATGTACTTTAATGCACAAGTAGGTGATACGGTTGCCATATTTGATTATTTAAGAGAAGTAATATGGTATCTTCCTTCTGATGAAAGTGCTGATACTGTTTGGGCAGTAATTTCAAAAATTGACTCTATAGATGTAGGAAATAAATATCTGAAAGACTTTTCTTTACGGATTCTTTCTCCTTCTTATATTCTTATAGATAGCATGTATCCTTATAGCTATGGGGAGAGTTCAGGGGGAGGTTTAGTTTTTACACGTTTTTATT
This sequence comes from Bacteroidetes bacterium 37-13, assembly GCA_001897535.1. GTDB lineage: Bacteria > Bacteroidota > Bacteroidia > Chitinophagales > LD1 > UBA7692. Next base: position 16,417 of record MKTC01000014.1, read on the forward strand.
ATAATTTCATGTATGACCACGCCTATATTGGTACTTGTAATTACGGAGATAGCACTATTCAAAATTTTTGGATATATGACCGCTTATGCGAAACAGAAGTTGGCATTAGTGAAAACAGTGAATTAAACATCTCTATTTATCCTAATCCTGCTCATTCACAAATCAATATTACCTCTCCGTATTTTGATATAGCCACAGTTGGTTTTTACAGTTTGCACGGGCAAAGAAAAAATATAGGTATAGATAATAACAATTCTAAAGAGAGCCAGATAGACATTAGCAGTTTTCCGGCAGGTGTTTATTTCTTGCATTTAAAACTTTCTAATGGAGCGCAATATGTACACAAGATAATGAAAGAATAAAAAATTAAATCACCATAAAATAT
>MKTC01000015.1 GCA_001897535.1 Bacteroidetes bacterium 37-13
GCGGCAAGTTTTGAACGACACTAACACATAAGATACTTTTTATCAGACCAAAAATTTAGCTTTGACAAAACAACGGGAATGCCGAAAACCGAATAGAGTAGGCAACAACAAAAAAAATACAAACTATGGGTATGTATGTTTACTGTTGCTCAAAATGTGGCAACGCAATTCGCAAGGATAGTTCACCAAGCTCAAGTGGCTGCTCAAAAGCATCTTTCCATGACTGGAAAAAACTTGGTGAGGTTGGTGACACCAACTATTCATGCAAGAAATGTGGTTTAATGGTTCAAACCAAAAGCTCACCATCATCCTCTGGCTGCACAGAAGCCTCTTTTCATGATTGGCGTAAACAGTAAAAATAAAAACGGAGTGAAGTGCTTTCTTCACTCCGTTTTTTCATTATTAAAATAAAGTTATGAGTAAAATAAAAAGACAATTTAAGACAAATATCTCTTTTGATATATACAATGAGAGTAAAGATGGCAAGTGCCGATATACTTTAGGCAGACAAGGTGAAAACATGCTTGTGGCTATTTGTTTAAATCCAACAACAATTGCAAATATCAAAACCGCTGACCAAACAATTTACAATATAGAGAGTTTTGCTAAAAACAAGGGATACGATGGATTCTTAGTTTTGAATATAGTTCCACTCAAAACTGATAACAGTGATACTTTGTTGACCCACAAACTGAAGTTTAGCGACAAATTATTTCAAGATAATTTCAGCGCGATTACAAATTGTGTAAACTCGAAGTTAAAAAACTATGATGTCGTTTGCGCTTGGGGTGACAACATTGACAAAAACATTGGTTTTCAACAAAGTGCAGAGAGACTGCTTTGGTTGTTGTGCAATGAAAAAATGAACGGACTATATCACTTTTACGATAAACTTACAAGTAAAGGCAACCCCAAACATCCATCGCGCGGACTTAGCTTCAACTCCAATTTAGTTCCATATGGAAAAAAAATTTCTTGCAAGACATTTCGTAGCATTGATAAGGACGGAGTTATTTCATTAAAACTTTCAACCGATAAAACCGATTTAATTGAGGGTTTGACAAATAAAATGATTGTAGACCTTGAAAATTTGAAATCAGAAAAAAGACCAATGCAAAATCTTGCAGAAATAAAATCAATGTTAGACAACTTGGTAAAACTTTATGGAGTTAGCGAAGAAGAGTTTCAAAAGAAAATTGCTTCAATCAAAAAATCCGAGAATTACATCACTTTTAAAAATGGTAAGCCAGAAGGCATAATTCAGTATGACGTGAGAAAATAAACCAGCCGCCAACATCGGTTTTGCGTCAGGCGGGGTGACGTGCTTCTATTGACAATTTTGTGTATACTTGAAGTGCGGTTCTTCGTATTGAGTGCAGTGCTAAAAAGCCCGCCCGAACGCAAAGCCGAAAAACGTTATAGCCAATGGTAGGACGACCGTTCACAAGACGACAGACCGACTAAAATTTGAACTTTAAAATATTGACAAACCATTTTGACAGGTGAATACAGACATACAAACGATACAACAAACGGGCAACGAGTAAGCCGACACTCATTGCCTACCCTTCTGTGTTTTAATTTTTTCCCCACCGCACAAAATATTTTGAATTGCCAGCCCGCAAATGGCACATTTGGTTTTGCCCCACCCACAAGCCGACCCTTCAGCAAAACCAAAAGAGCCATTTTTTGCCATCGCACCGACAAGAATGATAACTTTACAAATTGATAAAAACAGAAATAAATAATGTTCGAGCAGACTTTTAAAAATATTGACGATATACTTCACAAAGACGCAGGTTGTGGCAGTGAATTAGACTATGTGGAGCAAACCTCTTGGATTTTGTTCCTCAAATATTTGGACGACTTAGAGAAAGACCGTGCCACAGCGGCCGAACTCACAGGCAAGAATTACACGCCTATCATTGACAAAGATTACCGTTGGACAACTTGGGCTGCACCCAAAGGCAAGGATGGAAAACTCGACCATCACAAGGCTTTGACTGGTGATGACCTTACCGACTTTGTAAATGGTAAACTGTTTAACTACCTCAAAAAGTTTAAGCAAAGTGCCGAAAGTGCCGACACCATTGAATACAAGATTGGCGAAATTTTCAGCGAACTTAAAAACCGCATACAAAATGGCTACAACTTACGGGAAGTCATCAACCTCATAGACCAGTTGCGTTTCCGCACCCACGCAGAGAAGCACGAAATGAGCCACCTGTATGAAGACAAAATAAAAAATATGGGCAACGCAGGGCGAAACGGTGGCGAATACTATACACCCCGACCGCTCATTACAACCATTGTAAAAGTGGTTGCTCCAAAAATTGGCGATAAAATTTATGACGGTGCTTGCGGTTCTGCGGGATTCTTGTGCGAAGCGTTCAACTATCTGAAATCACACAAATCACTTTCAACAAAAGAAACCGAAATACTTCAAAAGAAGACTTTTTACGGTAAAGAGAAAAAATCATTGGCTTACATTTTGGGTGTGATGAATATGATTTTACACGGTGTGGAAGCTCCCAACATTATACACACCAACACGCTTGCCGAAAACCTTGCCGACATACAGGAAAAAGACCGCTATGATGTGGTGCTTGCCAATCCGCCTTTTGGTGGAAAAGAGAGAGCCGAAGTGCAACAAAACTTCCCGATTAAAACAGGCGAAACCGCTTCGCTCTTTTTACAGCATTTCATTAAAATATTGAAAGCAGGTGGCAAGGCAGGTGTGGTTATTAAAAACACTTTTTTGAGCAATACCGACAATGCCACGGTTGCCATACGCAAAACCTTATTGGAAAGCTGCAACCTGCATACCGTGTTGGATTTGCCTGGCGGCACATTTACCGGTGCAGGTGTAAAAACCGTAGTGCTGTTTTTTGAAAAAGGCAAAGCCACGCAAAAAGTTTGGTTTTATCAATTGAACTTAGATAGAAACCTTGGCAAAACCAATCCTCTCAACGAAAACGACTTGGCTGAATTTGTAGAACTACAAAAGACATTTGCCGATAGTGAAAATTCTTGGACGATAAATGTAAAAGACATTGACCAAAACACTTTTGATTTAAGCGTAAAGAACCCTAACAAAAAAGAAGAAGTTACACTACGCCAACCGAAAGCTATTTTGGAAGAAATGAAAGCATTGGATGAAGAAAGTGCGGAAATCCTTAACTCAATTTTGGAATTGATATGAAGCAGGGTTGGGAAATAAAGAAGTTGGGTGAAGTAATTGTAGAAAACAGAAAATCTACTTTAAAATCAAAAGGGAATTTTGAAGGAGAGTTTCCTTTCTTTATAAGTGGTAAAAACATAAAAACAATTGATAAAAGCATAATTGATGGTAATAATATTTATTTGCCAACAGGCGGCAATTTCTTCATTCACTATTATAGTGGAAAAGCTTCATATTCAACTGATACTTGGTCATTGAGAACTAATGTTTCAACTTCTATAAAATATCTATTCTATTTTTTACTTCTCAATGAAAAACTAATTGGTGATAAGTATTTCAAAGGAGCTACAATTAAACATTTACAAAAGAAAGATTTTAAAGATATTGAAATCCCAATCCCAACACTCCCTGAACAAAAGCATATAGTTTCAATCTTAGAAGAAGCCTTTGACGCCATTGCCAAGGCAAAAACTAATGCTGAACAAAATCTCAAAAATGCCAAAGAACTTATTGAAAGTTATTTGCAAGGGGTGTTTGAGAAAAAAGGTTATGGGTGGGAAGAGAAGAAATTGGGTGACGTTGTAAGCAAAATAATGACAGGGCCATTTGGTAGTATGCTTCATCAATCAGATTATGTTGAAGAAGGGATACCTGTTGTAAATCCACAGAATATAGTTGATGGTAAGATTATTCCATTGTCAAAGACAATGATTAATCAAGATACATTCTCGAGACTTGCAAAATACGCATTGATACTTGGTGATATTGTAATTGCACGAAGGGGCGAAATGGGAAGATGTGCTGTTGTCAGGAAAGAAAATATAAATTGGTTATGCGGAACAGGTAGTTTTGTCATTAGAGTGAATCCCAAAAAGGCAGACAGCAATTTTTTAAATATAATTCTAAGTTCAAACTCTGTAAAGCAACAACTTGAAAAATCTTCTATTGGTGCAACAATGAGTAATTTAAATCAGACAATTCTTTCTGAATTACCGATTAGAATTCCATCAGTAGAAGAACAACAAACCATCGTTCGCCAATTAGATGCTCTGCGAACCGAAACGCAAAAATTAGAAGCAGTATATCAAAAGAAATTGGATGATTTGGAAGAGCTAAAAAAATCAATCTTGCAAAAGGCATTTGCTGGGGAATTGATTGATAAAACAAAACAGGTTTTCAAAGAAATAGAAATGTAATAACAATACGAATGAAACTTTTTAAAATATTCTTAGCCTCACCAGGCGACACAGACGCAGAAAGACTTGCAGCAGAAGAAGCAGTTGAAGAAATCAATAAATCAATCGGCTCAAGAGATAATTTTAGACTTGAATTACTGAAATGGGAAAATGACACCTATCCTTCTGTTGGTGAAGATGGACAAGATGTTATCAATAAACAAATTGGTAGTGATTATCAAATTTTTGTAGGGATAATGTGGAAGAAATTTGGTTCTCCTACTAAAAGAGCAGGTTCTGGAACAGAAGAAGAATTTAATCTTGCTTATGAACGATATACCAACAAAAAGGATATTCAGATAATGTTTTATTTTAATTCTGCACCAATCCCACAAGATGCAGATTTGATGCAAGCTCAAAAAGTAAAAGACTTTAAAAAGAAAATTGAAGATTTAGGAGCGTATCACAAGCCATTCGATTCAACTAACGATTTTGAAAAGAAACTTAGAATGGATTTAACACGCTATGTTAAGGATTTTATTAAAGAAGAAAACGCAGAAATTGAAGTTGCGTCATCAATAAAAAAACAAGAAAAAAGACAAATAATTCCAGAAATAAAAGAAAGTTTCAAAGAGTTTTTAAATGATATTGAAGCAAGATTTGCCCATAGTAAAGTTGATAATTTACGCCTTGAAGATATTTATATTGCCCCCGACCTGAAAGATTTGAATAACGGCAAAAAATCGGCTACTATAAAGGTAGAAAACCTTGAAAAATTGACAGATGCTATTGACGTTGATGGAACAAAGTTTGGATTTCTCGGTAATGATTCAGCAGGGAAGTCAGCTAATTGTAAATATTTATTCCAAAAATATTTTGAACTTGGTCTTTATCCAGTTTTAATAAATGGAACAGATATTGGCTCAAATGTTCGCCCTGAAACACTTCAAAACATTGTTGAACAGCGAATTTCAGAACAATATGAAGAAGCCTTTCAGTTATCTGAAATTGACAATGCGAGAGTAATTGTAATCATTGACGATTTTCATAAAGCAACTAAAAGCAAGGGTAAATATTGGTCAGTGTTAATGAATAATTTAGAAGAACTGTTTCAACATATAATTGTAACGGGAAATTCTTTAATGCCAATTGAAAACTTAAGTAAACAAGACCCTTTTAAAAATTTTAAACTTTATGCTATTTTAGAATTTGGACCAAAGTTCAGATACGAATTAGTAAACAAATGGAACACGGTAGGAATTGAAACACGATTTTTAGACCACAACGAGCTTCTACGAAAAAATGATGCTTATATTTCACACATAAAGGCAATTATTGGTAAAAACTATATTCCTTCTTACCCATTTTATTTGCTATCTATTCTTCAAGCTCTTGAAAGTGGAAATGTTCAAAACCCAAATTATTCCATTCACGGATTTTATTATGAAGTGTTGATTAATGAATGTTTTAGCAAAGCCATAAAGGATAGAAAAGAAATAAGTCTTTACTACAATTACCTCACTCAATTTTGCTTTTTTCTATTTGAGCAAGGTGCAAAAGATGTTTCACTTGAAGAATTTGATGCTTTTCATAAAATGTACTGTGAGAAGCACGACTTGACTTACCGTAAAGAAACAATTCTTGAAACATTTGATTCTGCCAAATTACTTTATGTAAACAATCGGATTTATATAAAGGAAAAATACGTTTACTATTTCTTTGTCGCAAAATACATTGCAAATGAAATTGCAAATAAGCAAGAGATAAAGGAACTTGTTACAAAAATGTGTTTACGTGTGTTCCGTGATGAATATGCAAGTATTATTATGTTTGTAACGCACCTTTCAAAAGATAATTTCATCATCAGCGAACTTATCTCAATTGCTAATTCTCTATTTCCTGAAACAAATGTTGCTCAACTACAAGATGAAATTAGTGGAATCAATGAGTTAGTTGAACAAATACCACAACAAGTTTTAGAAATCGTAAATGTGGACGACCAAAGAGATGAAGAACTACGGGAAGAAGAAGAAATGGAAAAATTGGAGAAGGAACTTGAAGAAGAGAAAACGAATTATGATAATTTCTCACTTGATGATGATGTTTCAACGATTGATTTTTTCGCAAGAATTACAAGAGCATTTAAGACGATTGACATTTTAGGACAAGTTGCTAAAAAGCATTGGGGAGAATTAGACGGTGAGCAAAAATTAAGTTTAGTAACAACAACTTATAATGTAGGATTGAAAACGCTCGACTTTTATTTGCAGTTGTTACAAAAAAATTCAAAAGAAATCGTAGAACACATTAGCTTATTAATTAAAGAAAAGCATTTCAAAGACAAGCACAGTTTGGAAAAAGGAATTGAAGAAGCATCACGTAATTTTGTTTTCCGACTTTGCTTTATGTCCTCATTTGGAATAACAAAGCGTGTTTCAAATGCAATTGGTTATGACAAACTAAAAAACACATTCGAAAAAGCATTGGAGGCTCAACCCTACAATTCAGTTAAACTAATTGACCTCTCAATAAAATTAGGATATTCAAGCATTGCTTCACATATAGATTTAATTGAAGGCTACAAAGAAGAAATGGAGAAAAATAAACTTAGCTTGGTTGTCCTTCAAAATCTTGTAATTGATTATATGTATATGTTCGACACAGACTATAAAACTAAAAGTAGAATTTGCAATAAGTTAGGCATTAGCGTTCAAGAACAGCTTAGAATAGACCAAACTTCTACTGTTAAAAAGAAAGATTAAGAAATGAACGAAGCAGAAACAAGAGCAGAACTCATAGACCCAAAGCTAAAGGCTTGTGGTTGGGGCGTTGTGGAAGGCTCTAAAGTCCTTCGTGAATACAACATTACCGCAGGTAAAATTCAAACCGGTGGTGGCAGGGGCAAAAGAGAAATTGCCGATTATGTGTTGGTTTACAAAGGCATCAAATTGGCAGTTGTAGAAGCCAAAAGTGATGAATTGGAAGTGGGTGAAGGTGTAATGCAAGCCAAAAAATATGCAGAAAAATTAAAATTAGAAACCACATATAGCACCAACGGAAAAGCCATTTACCAAATCTGTATGAAAACAGGCGAAGAAGGTTTGGTAACAGATTTTCTAAGCCCCGAACAACTTTGGACTAATACCTTTGCGGAGCAAAACGATTGGAGAGAAAAATTTGCCAATGTTCCGTTTGAAGACAAAAGCGGAAGTTGGCAGTTAAGATATTATCAGGAAATAGCCGTTCAGCGAACCGTTGAAGCCATTGCACAAAGCAAAGACAGAATTTTACTCACCCTTGCTACAGGAACAGGAAAAACGGCAATCGCTTTTCAAATAGCTTGGAAACTTTTTCAAACCCGTTGGAACTTGTCTGCAACAGGTTCAGACTACGTTCCGAGAAGACCAAGAATTTTATTTTTAGCCGATAGAAACATCTTAGCCGACCAGGCATACAACTCCTTTTCGGCATTTCCCGAAGATGCTTTGGTGCGGATAAAACCCAACGAGATAAAGAAAAGCGGAAAAGTGCCCACCAACGGCAGTATTTTCTTTACCATTTTTCAAACCTTTATGAGTGGCACAGATGCTGAAGGAAAACCTGCACCCTACTTTGGCGAATATCCAGAAGATTATTTTGATTTTATCATTATTGACGAGTGCCACCGTGGTGGAGCGAATGATGAAAGCAATTGGCGGGGCATTCTGGAGTATTTCAGTCCGGCAGTGCAATTGGGTTTAACCGCCACACCCAAGCGAAAAGACAATGTTGATACTTACAAATACTTTGGTGAACCTGTTTACATCTATTCGCTGAAAGAAGGAATCAATGACGGTTTCCTAACGCCATTCAAAGTAAAACGCATTAAAACTACTTTAGACGATTACCGCTATACTTCGGACGATACGATTGTAGAAGGAGAAATTGAAGAAGGCAAGTTGTATGAAGAAAAAGACTTTAACCGCACCATTGAAATTGTAGAACGGGAAGCCAAGCGGGTAAACATCTTTTTAGATGAAGCCAATCAAAACGAAAAGTCAATTATCTTTTGTGCCAATCAGGGACACGCAGCATTGATAAGAGATTTAGTAAATCAAAATGCCAAGAGCAAAGACCCGTTTTATTGTGTTCGTGTTACTGCCAATGACGGAGAAGAAGGCGAAAGATTGTTGCGTGAATTTCAGGACAATGAAAAAACAATCCCAACGATTCTGACTACTTCGCAAAAACTTTCTACGGGAGTTGATGCACGGAACATTCGGAATATCGTTTTGCTTCGTCCTGTTAATTCAATGATTGAGTTTAAACAAATCGTTGGACGTGGCACACGTTTGTTTGACGGCAAAGAATTTTTTACCATTTACGACTTTGTAGATGCTTACAAACACTTTTCAGACCCTGAATGGGACGGAGAACCTTTGGAAGAAGAACCTTGCAAAAAGTGCGGACTAAATCCGTGTGAATGTGAATACGTTCCGCCAAGACCTTGCCCCGTTTGCGGAGAAAGACCTTGCGTTTGCGAAAAACAACCGCCACAACCTTGTGAGAAATGCGGACAGCGTCCTTGTGTGTGTAAGAAGAAAGTAAAAATCAAACTGAAAAACGGTAAGGAAAGAGAAATCAAACATATGGTTTCCACTTCGTTTTGGAGTGCAGACGGCAAACCCATTTCGGCAGAAGAATTTTTGAATAATCTGTTTGGCGAGTTGCCCAAACTTTTCAAAGACGAAGAAGAATTACGGAAACTTTGGAGTAATCCAATAACCCGAAAAGTATTACTTGAAAATTTAGATGCAGCAGGTTTCCCGAAAGACGATTTACTGACTTTGCAAAAGTTGGTAGATATGGAAAAAAGCGACTTGTATGATGTGTTAGAATACGTTTTCAATGGCGACTATATCGCAATGACAAGAGAAGCCAGAGCCAAAGCAGCAGAAGCGACAATATTTGCCTTGCTCAACGACAAACAAAAAGAGTTTATCACTTTCGTATTGAGCAAATACATTGAAACAGGTGTGGACGAACTCGACCAAGAAAAACTCCCAATTTTACTGACAAACAAATATCAATCATTAGAAGATGCAAAAGAATTTTTAGGAGATGTGGCAAACATCAGCAGACTGTTTATAGAATTTCAAGAACATCTTTACAAACAGAAAGCAGCGTAATGACAGGACAACTAACACATACAGCCAACGCACAGCAGTCATACACATTGGCAAGCCGCACAAGCCAGCGCACAGACCAAAGCTTGCCAAAGAGTATGCCTGCCACAACGCAAGACAAAATTCAAAATATTTTTTCCTGCCCTTCAAAAAAAATTAAAACACCCGACACACAAGCCGACACGACAAAGACAGTGAAACTCAATGCTGGCAATGGTTTACAAAGGTGGACGACAAGAACCACTGGCTATAACAAGGTATTGCCAAAATGGCGGCAGAAGTGCTTCTATGAAACAATTGTGCAAGGTTCAACATTTGTGCTACTATTGAACTTTAGTGCTAATAATCCGCCACTTCGGCAATACCCAACCCGTTATGCCCAATTTTAATGACGACCCTGCAAGACAATAAATATGGAAAATGAAAAAGCAATTCAAATAAATGTTGACGCATTATGCGTTTTAAAGTTTGCTCCTAATTCAGAGTTAGTAATGGTGGACTATGAAACTATTCCAAGACCATTGGATAGTGATTTTGAGCAATTAAAATCACAGTTTAGCTTAGACTATAAGGACGCTAAGAGCATTTTGTCCTATGTTAAAAACCACTTCAGACTTAAAGTTTTATTAGAAAAATATAACTATTGTGGCAAACTAAACGACTCCTATCAAGGTTTATATTCTGACATTCCTGCCATTGAAGCTAAATATCCAAGTAACTTTCCAAATCAAACTACCAAAGAAGAATTAAAGAAAAAAGAAAAGGAAACTCTATTGTTTGACCTTCAAGAGAGATTGCAAGCATATTATCTTGAATCAGCATATAAAATCTGTGAGCAAAAAAGACTTCAAAAATCAATTCTTGCATACTCACATAGAAAAGTTGGCTGGGGGACACCAAAGTATGAACTAAACCCCAATTTTTCAATCGAATTAAAAACAAATTTCGGTTATGGTTATGTAAGTTACTTCTATACTCGTATTAAATACAAAGAACTTGACATTATTCCATTTTCTGATTGGATATTATATGAAAAGGCACACCTTTTTGAAATCATAAGGTATTCTGCAAAACATCAACTCAAAAATGAGAGTTGGATTGAAGCATTAGAATATTCAAGAGACGCTTGTAATCTTTCATTGACCGATGAAATAGCATTTGTAAGAAAATATGTAATAGACGAATGTGAACGAATGGTTTCGGGACTTGAAGAATTTCTCGATGGTGAAAAATTCAAATTCCTCAATTGGGAGAAAATATCAACTGACGTGCACAAGGAAGGACACAATTTGATTGAATTTCGCGGTGAAAAACTTTCTGGTGCCTTAGGTTTCATCGAAAAAATTATTCAATTTGACAAAATTGCTGAAATAAAAGAGTTTGTTAAGCGAATTGAAATGTGCAACGAGAAAGTTCAACCAATGTTGACAAAAGAAGACCTGTTAATTAAACAAGAGTTAGTCGAGTTGTATAAAATACTTGATGTTTTGAAGCCTATTTACGAAGACCTTGAAAAAAGGAATACTGTTTATGAAAACTTAAAAAGCAAACTCCGTGACAAAATGATTGCTGACAAGGAATTTACAATCTTCAATTTTAACTATGAAGAGTTGGAAAAGAGATTTAAAGAACAAAACCCTGAGTATGAAAAATTTGTTCCTGAACATAAAGAGAAAAAGGAGCAATATCAGGCATTGACAGCTCAAATAATTTCACTCGAGACAACTATGGCTAACATAGAACGGTATAATAAAACAATTGAGACATATTTTGAAACTAAATCTTTGCAGACAGTTGAATAAAAAAACTGGGCATAACACGGGTTTTGCGTCAGGCGGGGTGACGTGCAATTTTGGAGCTTTGTACTTCTATTCAAGTTCAGTGCTGGCTGACAGTTTTATGCTCCGAACCCCGCCCGAACGCAAAGCCCGAAAACGTTAGCTGCAACCAATAGAGACGACAACCTAATAACAAAAATTTAGAACTTGGAACAAAAGACTAAACAAATAAAGCAATTGACAGATCATCTTTTAGAAAAGTATGGTTCAGAAAATATTTTCGTAACGGACTATTGGGACGCTGACAATACAGCAATTGGACTTACAGACAAAACAAAAAAATATAGAGTTTATATAACTGACAACGGAAGAGCTGACAATGTGTTTTATGTTTCGCTGGAAAACCCACCAACAACAGAAGAATTTCTATATACACACGGAGGTGACTTTGATAATTTGTCTGCGGAAGAAGTTGAAAAAATTCTTATCAAACATTTAAAACTCACAGAATGACAGCCGAGGATATTAGAGACATAATAAATTGTGAAATAATAGCCGAACCTGATATAAATAATGTATTTGGACTGGACTTAACAAAGTGTTTGATCGAGCCTACAAAACAGAAATATAAAAACGCTAATGACTCTACTGACGTTTACGAATTATGGACTGTGCTTGAAGAAACAGAAGACGGAAATGGCTACAAAATTTATTTTGACGAAGAAACTAAAATGTTCGGACTTGCAATAAATTCTGACAAAGACGAGTTGATTGACATCGGAATTTATGGGACATTTTTGCAAACATTATATTCGATGTGAGATTTGGCAGCAGCTAACAAGGTATTGCCAAAAGCGGGGCTAAAGTGCTAAATTCAAAGTTTTTACTTCTATCTCCGCCAAAAACGATTTTTATTCGTTTTTGTTTTGTAAATTTAACTCACAAAAATTCGTTTTGGCTCGCCTCGGTGCAAAATCGAAACTTCCAGCTTCTATTCCCCGCCTTCGGCAATACCCGAAACGTTAGCCGACACCCTAAAAAACGACAATGCAAACAAAGACGGTTGACAATTTGGACAGCAAAACGGAAATTAAAAGAGATAAAAACCGTAAATTTGCTTGACTAAAAATATTAATATAAAAAGAGTAATGACAGACAAAATAGCAAAACCGTTTTTGAAGTGGGCAGGTGGTAAAACACAGCTCATAAATGACATTGAAAAGGCATTGCCAAAAGACATTTTCAAAGACAAATTCACATACATTGAACCATTTGTAGGTAGCGGTGCAGTTTTGTTTTGGATGCTTAACAACTTTCCAAATCTTGAAAAAGCAGTAATCAACGACATAAACGAAGACCTAATAAACACTTATAAAACTATTGCTTCACGACCGACAGAATTAATTTCAATTCTTGAAATATTACAAAACGAATTTCACGCTTTGGAAGGAAATGAAGAAAACAAAAAACTCTATTATTACCAAAAAAGATCATTGTACAACACAAGAAAAGAAGAACAAAGCGGACAAGCCGCTTTGTTTATTTTTCTGAATCGTACTTGTTTTAATGGACTTTATAGAGTGAATCGTAAGAATGAGTATAATGTTCCAATGGGAGGCTATAAAAAAGCAACAATTTGCGACAAAGAAAACATTTTGGCTGTAAGCGAAGCCTTGCGAAAGGTTGAAATTTTATGTGGAGATTTTGAGCAAACACTTGATTTTGCTAAACAAAATACACTTTTCTACTTTGACCCACCTTACAAACCATTAAGCGAAACATCAAGTTTTAACTCGTATGCGAAAGATGAATTTAATGACAATGAGCAAGTTCGCTTAAAAGATTTTTGTTCAAAATTAAACGTTTTAAATCATACTTGGATTTTAAGTAATTCAGACGTTAAAGGGAAAAATGAAAATGATAATTTCTTTGATGATTTGTATTCAGACTTCAATATTCAAAGAGTTGAAGCAAAAAGAAGTATCAATGCAAATCCTGACAAAAGAGGAAAATTAACGGAATTACTAATCACAAACCAAACAGCTAACCAAGAGTATGTCAGAGCAATTTAAAATCTTCTTATCTCAACTTTCGGAAACCAATGCAACGCTTGATTATTTCACTGATTTCAAGAAAATAATAAGCAACGTAAATAAAATTTCAATCAAACTCAATCAATTAAATTACTTGATTGGCAAAGAAAATTTAGGTGAAGCAGTTCAAGAACTTTTTGACGAAAATCCAAAGGTTTTTGAAGTTTTGGATATTCTAATTGCAGTAAGAAAAAACAAAAAAGCAAAAACTTTTAACAGCAATGGCGATATAGTTTTGCTTGACACATACTTTCACACCTCAAAATCAATATTGGAATACATAGAGGAAACAGGTTTAGGAGATATTTTTAGAAATAAGAATATTACAAACCTTGTGGATTATGTTTTCGGTATTGAAGTTGGGTTAGATACAAATGCAAGAAAAAACAGAGGTGGCGAAAATATGTCAAAAGCAGTTTCGCTATTTTTTGACAAAGCAGAAATACACTACAAAAAAGAAGTTAGTAATACTGTTTTTCCTGAAATTATTAGTTTGGGAGCAGATGTTAAAAGATTTGATTTCGTTATTAAGACTAAAAAGAAAACCTATTTAATTGAAACCAATTATTACAATGGTGGAGGTTCAAAACTTAACGAAACAGCAAGGTCTTATTCTGATGTTGCTCCCAAAATAAATCAATACAGAAATTACGAGTTTGTTTGGATTACAGACGGTCAAGGTTGGTTTTCAGCCAAGAACAAATTGGAAGAAGCATACAACATTATTCCGAGTATGTTTAACCTCACCACACTTCAAACATTCATTGACAAAGTGAAAAAAGAAGGGATAATTGAATTTTAAATGTATGATTAGAATTAAAAAAATCCAAATTAAACGATACAGATCAATAAATGACTTAACTCTAAACATTGACGAATCATATAATATTTCAACAATTTGTGGAAGAAATAATGTTGGGAAAACAAATGTGTTAAGGGCAATCGCATTATTTTTTAATGAAATTGAATATGACAAAAAAATTGATATGCCAGAAAGGAAACAATTTACTGGCGGGAGTTCAAAATTTCCAGTTATTACGATTTGGTTTGAAGAAGGAAGCGATAAATACGAAATTTCAAAAAATTATGACACTCCAAAAGAAAGCAAGGAAGACTTTTTGTTTGATGGCATAAAGAATGGGACTAACTTAACTGAAAAAGAAATAATAATATTTCTTAAAAAAATAGAGTTTTTTTATTTGGAATCGATAAATATATCCTTTCCTAAAACTATTGGATTACTTATCAATGAAGATTTTTTTGAAATTGAATTTGGTAAAACGAGACTATCAAAAGAAAAGAAGAAAATAAAAGACAATCTTGTTAAAGCTCAAATTGGAATTCAAAAAGTATTAAATGATTTAGTTAAAGAGATTAATCCTATTTTCAAGGAGTTTGAGAATAACTGGGGAATTGACTTTGATGTGCCAAAAGATTATAATAGATTTAGAGAGCTATTATCTAACGATATTAATTTCAGATTAATTGATGATACTCAAACCCCAATCCAATCTAAAGGTTCAGGACTACAAAGATTGGCTCATATTTTAATCAACCTTCGAATAATTCAAAAACTTTCTGAAAATGGAAAGAATTGTATATTATTAATTGACGAGCCAGATATTTATCTTCATTCAGGACTCCAAAAAATATTAAAGCAAAAAATAAATGAACTTTCTAGTAATGTTCAGATTTTTATTACAACCCATAGTAAACTATTCATTGACACATATACAATGAAAAATGTTTTTCTTTTAGACTTAGATGTAGAGAAGAAATATTCTAAAAGAAAGGAAAAATACAGCAATGACTTATCTACTTATTTAATTGATTATACAGAGGTTAGCGGTCAGCAAAAAGTTAAAAATTCACTTGGCATTCAAGATGATGACTACTTGTCAATTTCTCCTGTAAATATAATAGTTGAAGGAAGGGAAGATGTAAAATACCTTTCTTCACTATTTAAAGTATTTGGATTTGAAGATCATAACTTTATTCCAGCAGGTGGAGCACAAAACATTAAAAATCAACTACAGCATTTTAATTTTAAAGCAAAAGATTATATAACAAAGCCATACTTCAAAATAATATTTGACAATGATGTAGAAGGAAGAGATGCCTTTGATAAAGTTAAAGAAGACAAGTATCCAAATATAAAGATTTACAAAACATTCATTATTGATTGTTATAATACTGACTATTCTGATAATAAACCAAATATTGAAATAGAAGATTTTATATACCCCGAAATTATTTTAAACATCTCCAATAACATTTTAACTCAAATGAAACTTAAAAAAGTTTCAGATAAAGATTTTTTTAAAATGCATTCAAATAAATCTGTAAGACACGATGGTGTTTTAAAAATATTTAATGATTTAAAAAATGGTAAAAATGATGAACGTGGTTTAGAACTATATTGTGAGAGTGAAAACTTTAAAAAGGATATATGTAAAGCGTTTAATATTGAAGGAAATATAAATCTTATAAATCAAATAAGAGAACTTGATTCAAAGTATCCAGAGGTTAAAAAATTTCTTGAAAAAATTACAAATGCTTAAGCCCTATTTCAAATCTGACGACAAAAATTTCTATCTTCTAAAAGGAGATACAATGGAACTTTTGTCTCAATTTGATCACAAATTTGATATGGCTTTTGCAGACCCACCTTATTTCTTATCAAATAACGGACTATCAATTCAAAACGGACAAATCGTAAGCGTAAATAAAGGAAATTGGGATAAATCTCACGGCTTTGAATACATAAACGAGTTCAATCGCAAATGGCTTTCATTAGTTCGTGATAAAATGAAAGATGATGCAACTATTTGGATCAGCGGAACAATGCACAACATTTTTTCAGTTGGACAAATCTTGACAGAATTAGGTTTTAAGATTTTGAACATAATTACTTGGGAAAAGACCAATCCCCCACCGAATTTTTCTTGTCGCTATTTTACTTACTCGACAGAACAAATTATTTGGGCAAGAAAGTCCGAAAAAGTTCCTCATTATTTCAATTACGAATTAATGAAGCAACTAAACGGTGACAAGCAAATGAAAGATGTTTGGAAACTTCCTGCAATTGCACCTTGGGAAAAATCGTGCGGAAAACATCCGACACAAAAACCGCTATCAGTTCTGACAAGACTTATTTTGGCATCAACAAAGCCAAACGCTTGGATTTTAGACCCATTTACAGGTAGCTCGACAACGGGAATTGCAGCTAATTTGGCAAACAGACGATTTTTAGGAATTGACCAAGAAGAAGAATTTTTGATAATAAGCAAAAACCGAAAAATCGAAATTGAAAACCCAAAAATATCTGCAACTTATAGACAAAAAATCGGAGGTTTTAACGACAAAAGAGAACTTGAATTATTCCTTGTTGAAGAACCAAAAACTGAATATAAAACAGAACTAAACCTTGAAAACAAAAAGGGCGATCGGCTAACAACGGTTTTGCAAAATGGCGGGTTTAGTGCTAAAATCAACAGCAGTAATTCTAATGAACTTTAGTGCAAAACTGAACATTTGTGCCTCGATTTCCGCCACTTCGCAAAGCCGCAAACCGTTACCTGCAATAGCGCCAAAAATCACGTCCAAAATGAAAGTAAATAACACTTTTTTCATCTTTTTAGTTCTAATTTTCTCAAATTTTAATGCTCAAATTAATATTGAAGCGAGAACTTCAGTTACTGGACAAAAATTTAAAGTTGAAATAAATAAAAATTCTGAGAAGTATTTTATTAATCTGCAAATACGTGATAGCATTTCAAAAAATAAAAGTTTTCAAAACGAAATGGAAATATTACGAAAAGAATATTTTGCTATAGAAGACACCTCATTTACAAACGACTCTGTAAAAGCAATCTTAAATAAAATGAACATTTTAACCGAAAAAAACACTCTGTACTCTACATTTAAAACTGAAATTTCAAAGAAAGATTATCGAGAATATGATAATCTTGTAAATTTATTTTACAAAGAGAACGTTGAGTTTTTTGAAAGAAGAACAGAAAATAAAAATCGAGTAGTTTTCGACGGAACAAGTGTTAAAATAATTGTAACTGATGGAGAAAAAACTAAAAATATATGGTGCCGTTCCCCAACTAAAAATTCGCATCCAGAAATTCGTAATCTCTTAACTTCAACTCTTGAGATATTACGAAGTAAAAATATCTTACCCATAGATAAAAGTATTACATCTGGCTATTAAATTGCTACTGCAGGTAACATGGGTTTTGCAAGATGCGGGGTTGAAGGAAATCTTAGAAATATTTTAGAAAATACCCGCAAAAAACTTTTCCATTTTTTAGTTTTTTCGTAATTTTAAAAAATGGAAAAAGTTTTTTGCTAGAGATTGGTTCTTCTCTCCACTTTCGGTTTGCAGTATCCCGCACCTCGCCAAGCCCCTTTCCGTTACCTGCAATTCCCCATTTTTCCGCAAGAAAATAATTTCTCGTGCTAACGGGAGTGCCACCCGACAACAACTCTTGTTAAATTTGCCACGGCTCATTGAAAGACCCTTTTAAG
>MKTC01000016.1:0-909 GCA_001897535.1 Bacteroidetes bacterium 37-13
CCATAAAATATACGTTATGAAAAAGGTATTGATTTTGATATTTTTTATAGCTGCCGTACTCTTTATATTGCCCATAAATAGCATTTACAGCCAATGCAGTGCCAATGCGGGAAGTGATAGGGTTATATGTGTGGAATTTACCGGAATGGGCAGCGTTCTTATTGGTGGTTCACCTACTGCACAAGGAGGAACTCCTCCTTACACTTATACTTGGTCTTGTAATTATTATATGGGCAATGGTACACTTCATTTTACGGCATCGGATTTTTTAAATGATACAACTTTGCCTAATCCAACGATAATAAATAATACTGCTGATAAATTGACACTCTATTTAGCAGTAGCAGATAATAATGGCAATACTTGTATTGATAGTATAACTCTTCAGTTTTCAAAATTTTCAACAACTTTTGAGGATAAATCACGCATAATAAATAAAGGAGATAGCATACAATTATATTCGGGTGTTGGTGGCGGCATACCTCCTCTTTTTTATCATTGGACACCGGAATATAATATTTCCAACCCTGATATTTCACAACCTTGGGTTGCTCCCGACTCGAATACTGCCTATGTTGTTACAATTAGAGATTCTACGGGCTGCTCTGTTACAGACCCAGACCCTTTTGAAGTTTATGTAAATAATTCTACTTCTGTTACCGAAATAAACAAAAAGCAAACGATTGGTTTATTTATTTATCCCAACCCTGCTCATTCACAAATCAATATTGCCTCTCCGTATTTTGATATAGCCACAATTGATTTTTATAGTTTGCACGGGCAAAGAAAAAATATAGGTATAGATAATAACAATTCTAAAGAAAGCCAAATAGACATTAGCAGTTTTCCGGCAGGTGTTTATTTCTTGCATTTAAAACTTTCTAATGGAGCGCAATATGTACACAAGAT